>CAMHMN010000043.1 GCA_946186245.1 uncultured Clostridia bacterium | reverse complement strand
ATCGCGCCGCCGTCGGTGATTTCGTTGACGAAGTGGGCGGTCGCGCCGGTCACCTTCATGCCGCTGGCGAGAACGGCGGTGTGCACCTTCTTGCCATAGAAGCCGTCGCCGCAGAAGAGCGGGATCAGGGATGGGTGAATGTTGATGATCCTGTTGCGGTATTTTTCGATGACGGTGGGGCCGAGTATCGAGAGGAATCCGGCCAGCACAATCAGGTCAATGCTGCGGTTTTCCAGCGCCGCGAGAATCGCCGCGTCGTATTCCTCACTCGAAGCATAAGCCTTGCGGGAAACGACCTCATGCTCGATGCCGGCTTTCTCGGCACGCTGTAGGGCATACGCCTTGTCATTGCTGGCAAGAACGTATGTAATGCGGCCGTTTTTGATCTCGCCGCGTTCCTGCGCGTCAATCAGGGCCTGGAGGTTGGTTCCTCCGCCCGACACGAACACGGCTATATTCTTTACGCTCAGCATATTTCAACACCCTCTGTGCCGCTGACGACTTCGCCGATGACGTAGGCTTCCTCGCCGTTTGCCTTGAGTGTTTCGATCGCCTTGTCCGCTTCGGAAGGATCAAGGGCCACCACCAGACCAACGCCCATATTGAAGGTGTTGAACATGTCGTGATCGTCAATTCTGCCGTCGCTCATCTTCTGGATGTAATGGAAGACCGGCAGTACCTTCACCGCGCTTCTCTGCACCTTTGCCATCATGCCGTCGGGCAGCATACGCGGAATATTCTCATAGAAGCCGCCGCCGGTGATATTGGAAATGCCGTGGACGTTGACCGCCTTCTGGAGGGCGAGAACGGATTTGACGTAAATGCGGGTAGGCGTCAGCAGTTCTTCTCCGAGCGTCTTGCCGAATTCGTCGATATGCTTGCCGATATTCTGGGAGCTGACTCTCAGCGTGGTGCGGACCAGCGAGAAGCCGTTGGAATGCAAGCCTGTGGAGGCAACACCGATGAGGGTATCGCCGACCTTGACGTTGGCACAGTCGACAATCTTCTCCTTGTCGGCCAGACCGACGCAGAAGCCCGCGAGATCGTATTCCTCGGGAGGATAGAAGCCGGGCATTTCAGCGGTTTCGCCGCCGATGAGTGCGCAGCCCGCCTGCACGCAGCCTTCCGCAACGCCGGCGACAATATCCGCGACCTTCTCAGGAATATTCTTGCCGACAGCCAGATAATCCAGGAAGAAAAGGGGCTGCGCGCCGCTGCATGCGACGTCGTTCGCGCACATGGCAACGCAGTCGATGCCTACAGTATCGTGCTTGTCCATGAGGAAGGCAATTTTGAGCTTGGTGCCGACGCCGTCAGTGCCGGAAACCAGCGTCGGCGTCTTCATGCCAGAAAAATCCGGCTCGAACAGACCGCCGAAACCGCCAATGCTCGATACAACGCCGGGAATATTGGTGCGTGCGACGTGCTTCTTGATAAGCTCAACCGACCTGTAGCCGGCGGTTACGTCAACGCCCGCTTCCTTGTAGCTGTTGCTGTAGCTTTTTGTATTACTCATAAATATCCTCCTATATTATACATTCGGCTGTTCGCCTATTTTGAAATCGTACTTGTTGAAATACTCGCGTTCGTCCACCTGCATGGGATAATTTCCGGTAAAACAGGCATCGCAGATGCCGATTTCGCCCAATCCGGCAACATTATGAATGCCGTCCACCGAAACGAATCCCAGTGAATCGGCTCCCACCGCCGCACAGATTTCCTCCACCTTCATGCTGTTGGTGATGAGCGAGCCGCGGTCGTTGATGGTCGTGCCGAAATAGCAGGTGTTGAAGACCGGCGGCGAGGAAATGCGCAGATGCACTTCCGTGGCTCCAGCCTTGCGCAGCAGTCCGATGATATACTTGGCGGTCATGCCCTTGATGATGGAATCGTCTATCAGGATGACGCGTTTGCCCCTGATGATGGATTCCAGCACATTCAGTTTGACTTTCAGGGCCATACCGAAGGACTCGTCGTCCTTGCCTATATGCGCCTGCGAGATATATTTGTTCTTGATCAGCGCGGTGCCGTAGGGAATTCCGCTCTCGCGGGAATAGCCTATCGCGGCGGAAATGCCCGAATCCGGCACACCACACACAATATCTCCTTCCACAGGATGTTCTTTGGCGAGCAGCTTGCCTATTTCCATGCGGACTTCGTGCACGCTCTTGCCGTTGATCACCGAGTCGGGACGGGCAAAATAAACGTATTCATAAATGCAGAGCGCCCGCTTTTCCTTGCCGCAATGCGTCCTGTCGGAATGGAATCCGTCGTCGTCGATCATTACAACCTCGCCCGGCTCCACGTCGCGCACATATTCGGCGCCTATGCCGTCGAATACACAGGTTTCGCTTGCCACAACCCAGCAGTTGTCCCCGATCTGTCCCAGTGACAGCGGACGCATTCCTCTGGGGTCACGCACGGCAATGAGCTTGTTGCGACTCATGATCGCCATGGAATAGGCACCCTGCACCTGCTCCATCGCCTCGGCCACTGCCTTTTCAATCGAGCCGGAAAGCACTCTCTTGCGGGCGATCAGGTACGCCATGGTTTCCGCGTCGCTTCCCGCCTGGAACATCGCGCCGTCGCGTTCCAGATATTCGCGCAGGTCGTTACCGTTGACAAGCGCACCGTTATTGGACAACGCCATGACGCCTTCCATATAGCGCATGACAAGCGGCTGTGCCGCCACGCGTTCCACAACCGCCTTGCTGGAATTGCGTACATGTGCAATGGCGATCTTGCCGGACTTGATTCTTTTGAGCATGTCCGCGGTGAAGACGTCGGCCACCAGTCCCAGATCCTTGTAGCAGCGAATGGTTTTGCCGTCGGAGAATGCCATTCCCGCGCCGACGCGTCCTCTGTGCTGCATGGCGTAGAGTGCGAGATGGGTCAGATCAAGCACCTTTTTTTCATCGGTGCAGTAAATGCCGAACACACCGCATTCTTCGCTTAAATTATCATAAGTTTCATTTTCAAAATTATCTTTTATTTCCAAGCGGTAAAAACCTCCCAATCTTGTTAAAGCCGTCAGCAGGAAGCATTCTGAACCACTCACCCCCTGCCGGATGAGCCACTTAAAGCTCTTTCAGTTTTTCCTGAAGCGCTGCGTCCTTTTTGGCTACGCCCTCCGCCATGCTCTTTTTGTAAGCGGCGAATTTTTCGGAAAGACCCTCGTCGGAAAGGGCGAGCATCTGAACGGCAAGCAGCGCCGCGTTTGCAGCGCCGTCAATTGCAACGGCAGCAACGGGAATACCGCTGGGCATCTGCACAGTGGCAAGCAGCGCGTCCAGTCCGTCCAGCGTGGAGGATTTCACCGGTATGCCGATGACCGGCAGCACCGTATGAGCCGCCAGGACGCCGCCGAGATGCGCCGCCTTGCCGGCAGCCGCGATGATCACGCCGAAGCCGTTTGCCTTGGCGTTCTTGCTGAATTCCGCTGCCGCGTCGGGCGTTCTGTGTGCCGACATGACCCGGACTTCGTACGCCACGCCGAATTCCTTGAGAGTGGTGATGGCGGGCTTGACCACAGGCAGATCACTGTCGCTGCCCATAATGATCGCAACTTTTTTTGACATAATCAAATTCCTTTCTTTACATAAAAAGCTGTTTTAATACATCGTAAAATCGTATATAAAAAGCCGATAAAAGGCAAGCTTTCCTATATTGCAACAGAAAATCTTGCCTTTTACGTTATTATAATAAAATATTCTTAGATGGAAACAACGTCGGCAATCTTGAAAAGCTCATCCTCGAAGGGCTTGTGCATTTCGAGAGCTTCGTCGATGTCGAAGTCAACAACCTTGTCTTCCTTGATGCCGACAACACGGTTGCCTATGCCCTGCTCAAGCAGTTCCACCGCATGATAGCCCATCTGAGTGGCAAGCACACGGTCGCGCACTGTGGGAGAGCCGCCTCGCTGCACATGACCGAGAATGGTCGCTCTGGTATCAATGCCGGTCAGTTCCTGGATATGGCGGGCGATGTTCTCGGTGCCGCCTACGCCTTCAGCCACGACAATGATGAAATTCTTCTTGCCGGTTGCCTGCGTTCTGGTAATCTTGGCGACAACGTCCTTTTCCAGATCAAACGGCACTTCGGGTACAAGAATGGCGGTCGCGCCGCATGCAATACCCGTATGAAGGGCAAGATAGCCCGCATTTCTGCCCATGACCTCGACAACACTGCAGCGGTCGTGGGATTGGGATGTGTCGCGGATATTATCCACCATATGCATGGCGGTATTCATAGCGGTATCAAAACCGATGGTGTAATCGGTGGAGCTGATGTCGTTGTCAATGGTGCCCGGCAGACCGACACAGGGAATTCCGGCATGGGTCAGGTCACGTGCACCTCTGTAGGAACCGTCGCCGCCGATGACGACAACGCCTTTGATGCCCAAGTCACGGCAATGTGCCGCAGCCTGCTCTACACCCTCGGGCGTACGGAATTTCGGGCTTCTGGCGGTATAAAGCACAGTGCCGCCTCTGTGGATAATATCGGAAACGCTTCTCAGATCCATCTTGACTATCTCGCCTGTGATAAGGCCGTTGTAGCCTCTCTGAACGCCGTAAACGTCCATACCCTTGAAGATAGCCGTTCTGACGACCGCTCTGACAGCAGCATTCATGCCCGGAGCGTCGCCGCCGCTGGTGAGAACCGCGATTGAATTAGGATTGCTCATTATAATATCCTCCCTGAAATCTAATTATGTATCCGTTTGCTGCCGGAAAACAATGTTTTCCCGACATTACGCTCATTTCAATTATAGCATAATATCAGAATTTAGCAACAACTTTTTGCCAAAAAACAGCTTTTTTTCAGGATTTTTCTGTTTTACATAAAAATTTTCTCATACCGCACGGCGACATTGCCTTCACCCAGGATCCGGGTCAGTTCATCCAGCATGACCCCGTTCATCATCACGCGGTACTGCGCCGGCGCTTCCACCAGTTCTCCGGTGTCCGCACAGCGGATAAATACCCTCGATATGCCGTCGAAAACCTTGATCACCTTCAGTGCGCGATGCCATTCGTTGGAATCCATCGACGGCACGCGAAGAAAAAGGATCGGATTGCCCTTTTGCGCAGCATGTTCAGCTGGAACGGCGCTGCGCTGCGGTGCGGGCTTCCGGATGGATTCGCGTGACTGTACGCCGGAATCACCTTCCACCGGAGGTAAATTGTTTGCCTGCGCCGGCGTGAAGACTCTCTCGCAGATAATCTTGGGGTCTTCCTCCTCGCGCAGACTGATCCGGCCGTCGATAATCAGGGGCACGTGCTCCGCGATGATGCCGGCGTAGCCTGCCAGAATCTTGGGAAAAACGATCATCTCCAGCGATCCGCCGGAGTCCTCAATGTCGGCAAACGCCATTTTTTCGTTGTTTTTGGAGAGCTTGAGTTTTAATTTGTCAATCATCGCCAGCAGACGCACATGCCTGCCGTCAGAATAGCGGGTGTCGGTTTCGTCTTCCGCCCCCGCGATGATCTTCAATATCGGTGAGGCATGAATCGCGGCTGCCAGTTCGGAATACGCCTCCAATGGGTGCGAGCTGAGATACAGTTCCGTGACTTCCTTCTCCATAGCAAGCAGCTCGCCGAGCGGAAATTCCTCTGTCCTGGGGAGTTCAATGCTCTCCCCCGTTTCTTCCTCGCCGCCGAAGAGGTTGAGCTGGCCCTCGATATTGTGCCGCCTGTCCTCTTCCAGATAATCCATCACCCGGCCGACCGAAATGAGCATCTGCCGGCGATTGTCGGCCAACCCGTCGAGTGCTCCGCTCTTGATCAGGCTTTCAACGGCGCGGCGGTTGACTTCGGTTCCGCAGGCGCGGGAGCAGAATTCAAAGAATTTGGTAAAGCTTCCGCCCGCCTGACGCTCCCTGAGAATCCGCATGATGGCTCCCTTGCCCAGATTCTTGATGGCAAGCAGCCCGAAGCGTATTCCGGCAGGCGTATAGGTGAAATTGAGGTCGCTCTCGTTGATGCTGGGAGGAAGAACGGGGATACCGATTCTGCGGCATTCCGCAATATATTCGGACACCTTGCCCCGCCAGTCCAGCACGCTTGTCAGCAGCGCCGACATATATTCGCCCGGAAATTTGCATTTGAGATAGGCAGTCTGATAGGCCACCACCGCGTAGCAGACGGCGTGGCTCTTGTTGAAGGCGTAGGAGGCGAAGGACTCCATTTCGCCGAAGATTTTTTCGGCAACTTCCGGTTTTACGCCCCGCGCGACAGCTCCTTCCACGATGACGTTGCCGTCCTCGTCCTTCAGACCGTTGACAAAGACCTCCCGCTCCCGCTGCATGACGTCGTGCTTCTTCTTGCTCATGGCACGCCGCACCACATCGGCACGACCCAGCGAATAGCCCGCCAGCGCCCGGAAAATCTGCATGACCTGCTCCTGATAGACAATGCAGCCGTAGGTGACCGACAGGATAGGTTTCAGCCGCTCGTCGTCGTATTGGATTCCGGAAGGATGCTTGCTGTTTTGGATGTATTTGGGAATGGAAGCCATCGGCCCCGGACGGTAAAGCGAAAGCACGGCGGTGAGATCTTCCACGCTTTTGGGTTCCATGCGCTGCAGAACGCTGCGCATTCCCGCCGATTCAAACTGGAATACGCCAGACGTTTCCCCTGCCGCCATCATACGGAATACCTCCGGGTCGTCATAGGGGATGTTCTTCATGCTGAAATCGGGATGTGTGCGGCGGATCATGGTTTCCGCGTCCTTGATCACCGTCAGGTTGCGAATACCCAGAAAGTCCATTTTGAGCAGTCCGAGTTCTTCCAGCGTGGTCATGGTGTACTGCGTCACGGCAACGTCGTCATTGACCGCCAGCGGTACATATTCGCTCACCGGCAGGCGTGTAATGACCACCCCCGCCGCGTGGGTCGAAGCGTGACGCGGCATTCCCTCCAGGCTCATGGAAATATCCAGCAGTTCCTTGGTCTGCGGGTCGCTGTCGTAGGCCGCACGCAGGTCTTCCGATTCTTCCAAAGCCTGACGCAGCGTGATGTGAAGGGCATTGGGAATCATCTTGGCGATGCGGTCAGGGACATTGTAGGGCATTCCCAGCGCCCGTCCTACATCGCGGACGGCAGCCTTTGCCGCCATGGTACCGAAGGTGATGATCTGCGCGACATTCTCGGCACCGTACTTCCTGATGACGTAATCAATGACCTCCTGCCGGCGTTCGTTGCAGAAATCAATGTCGAAATCCGGCATGCTCACACGTTCCGGATTCAGAAAACGCTCAAAGAGAAGGTCGTACTTCATGGGGTCAACATCGGTGATGCCGACACAGTAGGCCGCAAGGCTTCCCGCGCCGGAGCCTCTCCCCGGACCAACCGGAATGCCGTGGGATTTGGCGTACTGCACAAAGTCGTTTACGATCAGATAATAGTCGGTGTACCCCATCTTGTCCACGACCGAAAGCTCGTATTCCAGCCGGGAAAGCAGCCGCTCGTCGTCAGGATCGGAATACTTCGCCCGAAGTCCGTCATAGCACATATTTTTGAGATAAACCGCGTGGTCCATTCCTCCCGGCACCTCAAAATGCGGCAGCTTGGTGTGACCGAATTCAAATTCCACGTTGCAGCGGTCGGCGATTTTCACGGTATTGTCAGCCGCTTCGGGGTACTCCGGAAAAAGCGAACGCATTTCGGCTTCGCTTTTGAGATAGAATTCCTCGGTCGGGAATCGGAACGCGCCGGGGTCGTCCACCGTGCTTTTGGTCTGTATGCAGAGCAGAATCTCATGGGTGCGGGAATCGCTCTTTTTGATATAGTGGCAGTCGTTGGTCACGACAAGCGGAATTCCCGTTTCATGGTGCAGACGGATCAGTCCGGCGCTCACCGCCTTCTGTTCCTCTATGCCGTGATTCTGCAGTTCCAGGAAGAAATTTCCTTCCCCGAACATCCCGCGGTATTCCAGAGCACGTTGGTAGGCCGAGGCATAATCGCCGCTGAGCAGGAGCTTCGGGATATCGCCCGCAAGACACGCCGACAGCGCGATAAGCCCTTCCGAATGCCGCGATAGGATGCGGCGGTCGATTCTCGGCTTGCCATAGAAGCCCTCTGTCCAGGAAAGCGACACCAGCCTGATGAGATTGCGATAGCCCGTCATATTCTCACAGAGAAGAACGAGGTGGGAATAGTCCGAGTCCACCCCGTGAACCTTGTCGGTCATGCTGCGGGGAGCGACGTACACTTCACAGCCGATAATCGGCTTTATGCCATTCTTTTTGGCTTCCTTATAAAAATCCACGGCACCGTACATAGCGCCGTGATCGGTGATGGCGACAGCCTCCTGTCCCATTTCCTTCACCGCGGCGACAAGCTCTTTGATGCGACAGGCGCCGTCGAGAAGGCTGTATTCACTGTGCAGATGAAGATGGGCAAACATCAAGACTTACCTCCATTCATACAGGGTATCGGTCGGAATACTTAAAAAGGAAGACTGAAAACTTCAGAATGAATCATACCGGAAGGCACAATCGCGCCTTGGAATCTATTTCCAACGCCAAGCGTTCCTTTATGATTCATTTTTCAATTTTCAGTCTTAAATCTTCAGACAGCGAAGCGTTTTATTCGTCTTTTACTTCTATCTCACCGGTGAGCACCTTGTAAAGATGGCAGTTTTTGGCGCGCTCCACGGCGGCTTTTACATCGGCTTCAGGAGCGTCGGAGATCACCGTGACTTTACGGTTGATGACCGTCCTGCCATTCTCGGTTTCCATGCTCACATCGACAAAAATATCGTCATAGGGAATGCCTCGCTTGCGCAGCACGCCGCTTACTGTCATATTGGTGCAGCTGGCCAGCGCCGCTTCAAACAGCTCCGACGGCGACATATTGCTCACGCCCTGCTGGACGCGGCTATCGGCAACGATGGGGGCAAAGCCTTCTATTCCGTTTTCCGACTGCGTAAGATATGGCTTGTCCGTGTTTTTCATGTTAAAAGAATGAATCATATGCTTCCTCTTTTCCTATTTATTCTCCGCCAGTTCCATCAGCTTTTTGAGCCGGTGATTGACGCCGCTGCGGGTGATGGGTTCGCTCAGATTCTCGCTGAGATCACGCAGGGTCATTTCGGGATTTTCCAGCCGAAGACGGGCTATTTCCCTCAGTTCGGGAGGAATTCCCGCGTACCCCTTTTTTTCGATCAGCTTGCGGATCGCCGCGCATTGCTGCTGGGATGCCGAGAGCGTGCGGTCAATGTTTGCCTGATCGCAGTTGACCAGACGGTTCGCGTTGTTGCGGAAATCACGCACATTTTTGGTCGTTTCGATGCTCTGGACAGAATGTACCGAGCCCATTTTCTTCATGATGTTGATAATATCGTCCGCGCCCTTGATATACAGCAGCCAGCGGTCGCCCCTTTGCAGCTTGTGTCCGCGAATGCCGGCCCGTGCCAGCGTATCGGAGAGAATATCACACCGGCGCTCGCTTCCCGCCAGAAATTCCATATGATAATCGCTGCTCGGCTCGGTGACGGTGCCGCATACAATAAATATCCCCCTGAGAAACGCCGCAATGCAGCATTCCTTTTCGAGAATACCTCCGCCTGCCCCGGCAAATCTCGAACAGATCAGCTTTTTCTGCTCGTCATTGGGAATTTTCACAATATATTTGCAGCCGTTGCTGCCCGGCTTGGCAAGAGTGATTACGTCGGCGTATATGCCGCAGACAGAAGCCATTGTTTCCCCCATGAGATCTGCAATTCCCTTGGTTTCTGTGGCGTAGGAATCGTGTCCCTCGCTGAGCAGCCGAGAATAGAGCAAAAGACCGTAAGCCTCCGCCAGTGCGCAGCAGTCGGTTTCCGGTCTTATCCGGCACAATTCGGTTTTTGCGAATGTTGAATATGACATTAAATACCACCAATTCAGGTTACTTATTGATATCCCTGTGTGAAATAACCACCTTATTGCCCTTGGAAGCGAGATAGCCGCCGAGATTTTCGGCAATGGTCACCGAACGGTGCTTGCCGCCGGTGCAGCCCATCGCAATCACCAGCTCGCTTTTTCCTTCCTTTTTGTAGAGTGGAAGCAGGTAGTCGATCATGTCGTACAACCTGCTCAAAAAGCCCATCGTGGAATCGTCATTCATTACGTATTCCCTGACGCAGTTTTCCAGACCGGTGTGATGCTTTAGTTCCGGTACATAATAGGGATTCGGGAAGCAGCGTACATCAAAAACCAGATCGGCTTCCTTGTTCGGGCCGTACTTGAAGCCGAAGGACATCACCCGGATCACCATCTGCGCCGAAACATTCCCGCCGAACATTTCCTTGACATGCTGCTTCAACTGCGAGGGAGACAGCTCGGTGGTGTCAATCAGGTAATCCGCCATCTTGTATGCCGGTTTGAGCATTTTGATTTCTTCCTCAACGGCCATTTCGACGGAGCCTTCAAATTCATCGATCAAAGGATGTTTGCGGCGTGTTTCCTTGTATCGGTTGAGCAGCACATGCTTGCTGCAATTGATATATAACACCTTAAACGGTTTCTTTTCTACTTTCAGCACTTCCAGATCGGTGATCAGCGTGCGGAAGGGCTCTCCTCCACGTATATCGGTGACCACAGCGACCTTGTCAAATTCCTCCTGTGAATTCAGACAGATGCGATAAAACCGCAGTATCATCACGGGAGGCATGTTGTCAACACAATAATATCCTATATCCTCCAGCGCGTCCACTACCAGCGATTTTCCAGCGCCGGAAAGTCCCGTCACTATTAAAAATTCCATCCGTTTTACCTCCGCTTCTTTGCCTTTACGGATAATCCTTTTCTTTTAACATACTATTCTTTTCTGTCGTTCGGTTCATTTCCCAGGCGGAAATCATTCCCCTGTCTTGCGCACCTCGCATTCCAGCTCTACTCCTGTGCCTTCCCTGACGGTTTTCTGAATCTTTTCAATTAACCCTAAAACGTCCTCACAGGTGGCGCCGCCGACATTCACGATGAATCCCGCGTGCTTCGGACTGACCTGCGCGCCGCCTACCTGCGCGCCCTTGAGTCCGCACTGCTCGATAAGACCTCCCGCGAAGTAACCTACGGGACGCTTGAATATGCTGCCCGCGCTGGGATATTCCAAAGGCTGCTTATCCTTGCGGCGACCCATCAGATCGTCCATTTTTGCCCGTATTTCCTGTTTATCCCCCTTTTCCAGCCTGAGATTGAGCGCGGTAATGACATATCCGCCGCCGGAATAAACGCTGTGACGGTAGTCAAAATCCAGCTCATCTCCCGCAAAAACGCCCCATTCGCCCGTGTTCAGATTGAAATGCTCACAGGACACGACGACATTTCTCATCTCGCCGCCGTACGCGCCAGCGTCCATGAACGCCGCACCGCCGCACGAGCCGGGAATGCCCCATGCGAATTCCAGGCCCGTGAGCGAATGCTCCAGCGCGAAGGCGCACAGCTTGGAAAGCTGCGCACCCGCGCCACAGTGCAGTGTACCGTCGTCACTAAATCCGATGTCGCAGAACTCACCGCTAAGTCTGAGAACCAATCCCCTTATTCCTTTGTCAGACACAAGCAGGTTGGAGCCGTTGCCCAGCACAAAAAGCGGAATGTCATTCTCTTTGCAAAAGCCTATCACAGCGGTAAGCTGATCCTTGTCATTCACCGTGACAAAGAGATCGGCGCTGCCGCCTATTTTGAAGGATGTGTGGTTCTTCATTGGTTCGTCGGCTCTGACTTCGCAACCGAAGCCATCCAGCACAGACTTATATTGCAGGTAATTATTGGCCATCAGATTTTAATTCCTCCGGATTGATTAATAAGAAGTGTGATAATAAAATAATATGCGAAAAATTATTCGGCGTTCAGATAGAGATTGGCTGCGCCGATAATTCCGGCGTCATTGCCCAGTTTGGCAACCACGATCTCGGTCTGCTTGGCAAGATTCTTGCCGAAACGCTCTTTATTGACATAGCTCATGAGAGGAGCAAGAAGGGTATCGCCTTCCTTGCTCACACCGCCGCCGATGCAGATGATGTCAGGCTGGAAGATGTTGATGACATTGGCAATGCCGCAGGCTATGTAGAAGATATATCTGTCCACAACTTCGCAGCCTGCCTTGTCGCCCATGCGATAGGCGTCAAATGCCGTCTTGCCGTTGACGTTTCTCAGATCGCCGTCAACGATATTCCACATGGAAGACGTCTTGTTGTCAAGCATCTTGAGCTGTGTCTGATAAATAAGGGCAGAAGCAGAGGCATATGCTTCCCAGCAGCCGTTTCTGCCGCAGGTACAGGGTCTGCCGTCCGCGACGATCACCATATGTCCCAGCTCGCCGCCGGCAAAATTGGAACCGCTGAATATTTTGCCGTCTATGATGATTCCTCCGCCTACGCCTGTGCCCAGGGTGACACAGACCGCGTTCTTCGCGCCCTTTGCGGCGCCCGCGATGGATTCGCCGAATGCAGCCGCGTTTGCGTCGTTCTCAATGAACACCTTGCGGCTCAGGCGTTCCTCCAGCTTTTCGGCAACGGGGTAATTCTTCATGCCGAGATTGCCGGAAAATTCAAGCATGCCTGTGCTGGAATTGACTGAGCCGGGGCAGCCAAGTCCGATATTGGCAACCTCGTCGAAGCTCACGCCGGCATTCTCGACCGCCAGACGGCAGGCTGTCGCGATGTCGTCCATAATGTCATCCGCAGGACGGGGAGGCTGATTGGGAGAATTGGTGGGTACGGCCGCCTTGCCGATAATCGCGTTGTTTTCGTCCACTACGCCGACCTTCACACTCATGCCGCCGAGATCAATACCAAGATTGTACATATTAATACACCTCAACAATTTATTATTTAACACACAGTGTCCTGCATCGCGGACACTCATGCATTAGTTCACCAAAAAATTGAATGTAAATGATGGATACACCAATCAGCTGAAGCTGTCCCATTCTTCCTTGACTTCCGGAGTGGTGGGAACCACGTCCATGCCGAGATTATGCAGAAGCTCCTGCGCCGCGTTGTAGCCCATCTTCTTCTGACGGTTGTTCATGGCCGCGACCTCGATGATAATGGCCAGATTTCGGCCGGGCTTTACCGGAATGGTAAGCATCGGCAGCTTGTTGCCGAGAAGCTCGGTGTATTCGTTATCCATGCCCATGCGGTCGTAAACCTTTTCAGGATCCCAGTTTTCCAGACCTATCACAAGGTCGATTTTCTCAGTGATCTTGACGGAGCCCATACCGAATATGCGGCGGGCGTTGATAATGCCAATACCGCGCAGCTCGATGAAGTGACGGATATTGGCGGGAGCCGAACCTACAAGGGTCTTGTTGGAAACCTTGCGGATTTCCACTGCGTCATCGGCAATCAGACGGTGACCTCTCTTGACCAGCTCGATGGCGGTTTCGCTCTTGCCCACGCCGCTGTCGCCGAGCAGCAGAATGCCTTCGCCGTAAACTTCCACCAGAACGCCGTGGCGCGTCACTCTCGGAGCAAGTTCGACATTGAGCAGCGCAATAAGATCGGACATGAACTGCGACGTCGGATCGGGCGTGACAAATATGGGCATGTTGTATTTCTTTGCCGACTCGAGCATCTCATCAAAAGGCTCAAAGCTGCGGCAGAGAATGAGCGCAGGCGCGCCGCGCGACATCAGATCATCGAGGCACTTCGCTCTCTGCTCGGGCGTAAAGCCGCCCAGATAGGCCATCTCGGTGTTGCCGAAGACCAGAATGCGCCTGTTGTCATAGAAATTGAAGAAGCCGGTAAGCTCCACGCCGGGACGGTTGACTTCATTGGATGAAATCATGACTTCTTCCGGGTTCTTTTCAAGATATACCGTTTCAAGCGAAAACTCTTTGATTATTTTCGCAAGCGACACTGTGAAAGTAATTGCCATATTATACGACCTTTCCATTCTAGATTTATTTCTCACAAAGAAACAGTTTTTCACCAACTACAGTTATTGTAATTATACCATACAATTGCATAAAAATGAAGTATTTTTTGATAACTTTTTTGTTTTTTTATCAGCAAATATTCATTTTTTTGGAAATAAATAGCAAAACGCCCGAAACGACAAATTCATATGCCGTTCCGGGCGCAATTATTATTCATTGATTGGGATGTACGGTATTCTGTGGGGTGCCGTCGGCATACGCCTTGAGATTCTCGGTTACGATCGCAAACACCCTTTGGCGCGTTTCTACCGGGGCCCACGCGATGTGCGGCGTAAAAACGATATTTTTCGCGTTACACAGCAGCGTATGCTCCGACATCGGTTCCTCCGTCAGCACATCCACCGCAGCCGCGGCAATCAGACCGTGATTGAGGGCGTCCGCGAGGTCGGCTTCATGGATGACGCCGCCGCGCGAGGTGTTGACCAGCAGCGCTGTCGGCTTCATGAGGGAAAGCGTGCGGGCATTGATCAATCCCCGGGTGGACTCATTCAGCGGACAATGAAGCGAAACGATATCCGATTCGCGGAGAAGTCTCTCCAGCGGAACGGGTGTGACATAGGGGATCTCCTTGATGCGTTCGGGATCGCGGTTGAATACCAACACCTTCATGCCGAACGCGTCGGCTATTTTCGCCACCCTGCCGCCGATGCCGCCGCATCCCACAAGCCCCAGCGTCTTTCCGGCAAGCTCGTGCGTTTCTCGCCCGAATACCGAAAAATACTTCTTCCGCGTCCAGCCGCCGGCAGCACAGTCGGCAGTGTATTCGGATATTCTGCTGAAATAATTCAGTATGAGTCCGAAGGTGTGCTGCGCAACGGCGTCGGAGGAATAGGCAGGCACATTGCAGACGGTAATCCCCAGCTGTTCGGCGGCCGCAATATCCACCTGATCAAATCCTGTGCCCATCAGGCCGATATACTTCAATGCGGGGCAGCTTTCCATCACTTCGCGTGTCATACGGGTCTTGTTGCAGATCACCGCTTCGGAATCGCCTATCAGCGCAACGGTGTCCTCTCCGCCTGTCTTGCCGAAAACACAAAGTTCGCCGAGCTGTGCCAGCCCATCCAGGGATATATCGCCGTCTATGGAAGCCGTATCCATATCAAGCAGTGTAATTTTCACACATCAACCCTCCCGGTGTTCAATGATCACACACCGACTGTGTGCGGACAAACGGTTCGTCTCCCGAAAGTTCCAGAAAGCCCAGCCCCAGAACCAGTTCCGCCTTGGTATTGATATCCGAAAGGCTCCTCCCGATGATACTCTCTATCTTGCGAAGCGTGTAATTGACGGAATTTCTGTGGACGAATATTTCATTGGCCGTATTCTGCAATGAGCAGTTGTTGCGGAAGTAGACCTTCAGAAAATGAATGTAATCGGTGTCATTTTTTCTGTCGTATTCCGCCAGCTTCAGCAAGGTATCATGGATCAGACAATTTATGGTATCGCGATCCTTCAGCGACACCATAAACTTGTTCAGATATTGCTCCGAATAACTGACCGGACAGCCTTCATTCTCCCTGCCCTGCTGCATCAGGGCTGTCTTGTCGGCCAATCTGAGCAGGTCGGAAACACATTCTATTCCCCTTGCTCCGTCGCTGACGCCGATATAAATGTGATAACCGGAGGAGAGATCGTCGGGAATGGCAGCCAGTCCTCGCTTCAGGGCATTGACCGCGCTGTCCGTATCAATGTCGGCAAATACAGCCGCCACATGAAATCCGATAGGAAGGACAGCTATCGCTGAGCCCTTCATCGCTATCCCGGCCGTGATGAACCGGGAAGCATGGAGCACATCCTGCCGGCAGCCGTTTTTGCCGTCTTTGCAGACGAAGCGACATACCGCTGCGCAGTAATCCGAATATTGATAAAACCCGCGTTGGGCAAGCATTTCGCCATAACATCCGTAAAACTCGGGAATTCTGACCACGCCGAAAAGAAGCTCTGAAATTCCCATTGAATCCTCATAGAAATCCGTCAACTTTTCATTGATAAGATTGATCAGAGCGGGGAGATGATCGGTTGATGCGATTTCAACCAGCGGCATTGAAAGAGACGTGCAGAGAACCCTGAGCTGTTCCAGCTCGTAAACGCCGTATTCTTCCGATGAAACCAGCATAGCACATGCGCCGTTCGCGCTGATCGCTTCGGCGGCATCCAGTATGCTGCAGCTTTTACGGCTTGCCGCATGAAAGACCACGGCGTCAAATTTTCGGATTCGATTCGTTGAGGCTCTGTCGCCGATCACAATAAGTCTCAGTACAGGGGTTTCCTCTGAATGGTTCCCGGCGGTCAGAAACAATTCATGTCCGAATGACATACGAACGCTTCGATAAAGTTCTCCCGACGTCATAGCCACTGACAATCACTCCCGATAATTCAAAGTGGGCATTCTTCACTTGAAATTATATCACAAGCAATGAGTGATGTCAACATATTTCACTCGACAAAATTCAATTATTCTTTCCGATTATGCATTCCGGCACTATTCGGGAACACCATTCCGGAGCATGCCGATCAGCAGTCGATTACCTTTGAATTCACCTTTTCCACGATAAGGTCGACAAATTCAGCGGGCGTCATGGCGCCTACGTCGCCGTCCTTGCGGGAACGAATGGCAACCGTGCCGTTTTCGATGTCCTTATCACCGGCGATCACCATGTAGGGAATCTTCTTGACCTGCGCTTCTCTGATCTTGTAGCCGATCTTCTCATTCCGATCGTCCACCTCGCAGCGGATGCCCTTGGCCTCCAGAGCCTTCTTCACCTCATACATGTAGTCGAGATGCCGGTCGGCAATGGGAAGGAGCTTGACCTGCACCGGAGCCAGCCATACCGGGAAAGCGCCTGCAAAATGCTCTATCAGAATACCGATGAATCTCTCGATACTTCCGAAGACAACGCGGTGAATCATGATAGGACGATGCTTGTTGCCGTCCGCTCCGACGTATTCCAGTTCAAATCTCTCAGGAAGCTGGAAGTCAAGCTGAATGGTACCGCACTGCCATGTGCGGCCGATGCAGTCGGTCAGGTGGAAGTCGAGCTTGGGACCGTAGAAAGCACCGTCGCCCTCATTGACCTTGTAATCATACCCCAGTTCCGTGACGGACTGACGGAGCGCCTCTGTCGCGACTTCCCAATCCTCCTCGCTGCCCATGGAATCCTCCGGCTTGGTGGAAAGCTCGATGTGATAGATGAATCCGAACTGCTGGTAAACCTTATCGATCAGCCGCACAACGCCCTTGACCTCATCCTTGATCTGTTCGCGCGTCATAAAGATATGCGCGTCGTCCTGTGTGAAGTTTCTCACACGCATGAGGCCGTGCAACGCGCCTGACAGCTCATGCCTGTGAACAAGACCAAGCTCGCCCATTCTGAGCGGCAAGTCCCTATAGGAATGCATTTTGGTCTTGTAAACCAGAATACCGCCGGGACAATTCATCGGCTTGATGGCGAAATCCTCATCGTCGATCACGGTGGTGTACATGTTTTCCTTGTAGTGATACCAGTGGCCGCTTGTTTCCCACAGATGACGGTTCAGCATGATAGGCGTCTGAATTTCGTCATAGCCTGCCGCTCTGTGTATTTCACGCCAGTAATTGATCAGTTCGTTCTTTACAATCATGCCCTTGGGCAGGAAGAAGGGGAATCCGGGACCTTCCTCCATCAGAGTGAAGATTTCAAGCTCCTTGCCCAGCTTTCTGTGGTCGCGCTTCTTGGCTTCTTCCAGCATCGCGAGGTGTTCCTCGAGCTGTGCCGCCTTGGGGAAGGACACGCCGTAAACGCGGCAGAGCATCTTGTTCTTGCTGTCGCCGCGCCAGTAGGCGCCTGTGCAGTTCGTGAGCTTGAACGCCTTGACGGGAGCGACGCTCATGAGGTGAGGACCGGCGCAGAGGTCGGTAAATTCACCCTGCTTGTAGAAGGAAATATTCTCGCCCTTGTCCACATGCTCGTTGCAAAGCTCCACCTTGTAGGGCTCCTGCATTTCTTCGAGCAGCTTGACAGCCTCGGCGGGAGCAAGCTCAAAGCGGGAAATCTCCACGCCGCTCTTGACGATAGCCTTCATTTCCTTCTCGATGGCTTCCAGGTCTTCGGCTGTGAAGGGCTTCTCCACGTCGAAGTCATAATAGAATCCAGCGTCGATGGAAGGACCAATGGACAGCTTGGCTGCGGGATAAAGGCGCTTGACAGCCTGTGCCAGGATGTGCGAAGTCGTGTGCCAGAACGCCTTTTTGCCGTCAACGTCGTCAAATGTGAGTATCTCCACCTCACAGTCTTCATTCAGAAGGGTGCGAAGATCGCACACATTGCCGTTCACTTTGGCGGCACACGCGGACTTGTAAAGTCCCGCGCCGATGGATTTTGCGACGTCGGCAACCGATACGCCGGCATCAAATTCTCTGACGTTTCCTTTAAGCGTTACCTTGATCATAATAATACCTCCATAAAAAAATAAAGATAATTGATTCATCGGAAAAAATAAAAACTCACCCCGAACGCACATGGAAGTACATTCGGGGTGAGGCGACAATCCAGAAAACAAGCCCCACGGTTCCACCCGTGTTGAAGCAATATGGTAGCAAATCTTACCGCTTCCGCTCAAAGGCACCTAACGCAGCCATGCGCCGGAGCTTGCGCCGCACTGACAATGTGCCGCTTTTTCGCTTCGGACTCGGGAGTGGTTTATGCCTTAAAACTCCGTCTGCCCTCTCAGCAACCGGGCAGATCTCTGTGACATGGAGCAATGAGGTTTGTTCTCCCTCGACGTTTTAATCTCTTTTCTATTTCCGATGTTGTAATTGATAAAAACATCATAACGCAAATAAACCGATTTGTCAAGACTTTTTTCAAAAGAAAATCAACCGACAGCTATTTCTTCATTGGAGCTTACCGGAGGAGACGTGGGCTTCGTGGTGGTGGTCGTTTTGGTCGTTGTTGTAGTAGTGGTCTCAGGGGGCTTTTTAGTCGTCTTTTTAACGGTCTTTTTTGTGGCAGTCGTCCTCTTAGTGGTCTTTTTAGCTGTAGTGGCGGCCTTCTTTTTGGCGGTAGTCTTCTTTTTTGCGGTGGTCTTCTTGGTTGTTTTTTTCGTTGTGGAAGCTGTCGTCTGATCCACTTCCGCGTCAGATGCTGTCGTAGAAGGGGTAATCTCCTCCTTGGCGGCAGTTGTAACGGTGGTGGTAGCGGTCTTGGCCTTATGATCAAACAGCTTTTCAAAAGTAGCCTTATCCATATTGCCCGTTTTATTTATTTCGTTTGCCTTGCGGAAGGCATCAATCGCCTTGACCGTCGCTTGGTTGTAGCTGCCGTCGACAAGGCTCATTCTGAGAAAGCCCAGCTCGCAAAGACGTTCCTGCACTGCTTCCACCAGCTCATTGCTCTTGCCGGGTGCAAGCAGCTTTTTGTCATATGTCAGGCCGGCGTCGGTCGTTGTGCTTTCCGTGTTCACGCCGGATGACAGGTCGGATGCAGAAACCGCTTGTTGCCCGTTGATCCTGTGAATCTTTTTTGGAGAACCGACTGCCTGAATGGCAATCCGGCCGACCATCCAGCCTACTCCCACCAGAACCAGCAGGAAAATGGCAGCCTTGACAAAAAGAGAAATGCGGTTTCTCCTTCGGCGATGATCAGCCGAGGCCTTTTCACCCGGTTTTCCCGCCTCCGTGCTATTGTCATAATCCATAAAATCGTCTATTGCGCTGTCGTCCACATCATAATTCTGGTTCCACCAAGGGACAGATCGGGAAGAAACCCCGGCGATACCGGCACTTCCGACAGGTTTGGCCTGATTGTGAGCCTCTTCCGGAAGAATATGCATCACAAGAAACGCGTCCATATCCCCGTCATCCACCGAATAATCGCTGATTGCGTCTTCCGCATCATCTCGTCCGTCGTCCGAGTCCGCATCTATCAGCAGTTCGGAAACAAGATCGTCGATCTTGGGCACTCCGAGATGCATCTGCATGTCATTCGTGCTGCTGTCAGGAGAAGCATCGTCAGCGGAATCCTCATCATCCTCGTCAGGTTCCGCCGCTTCATCCGTGTCCTCCGGCGCAGGCGTCATCACTTCAGGAGTCAATTCTTCGCTGTCAGGATTTACTACAGAAATGAATTCCCCGTCTGTTTCGGGTCCTTCTTCATCAATAAAATCGTCGTTAATCTCAAAGGTTTCCTCATAGGATGAGTTCTCAACCGCCTTCTCTTCGGCACAGGAAATGTCATCCCCGGTTTCATCAGAAAAAACGTCAGACGCAAGGGGATTGGCAGGTTCCGACTCCGCAAGCGGTTCCGACTCCTCGGGATTCCCGATGGAATCCAGAGCGTCAGCGGCAATCCCGTCAGACGTTTCTCCGTCCGAAACGTGCTCAGACGGAACAAAGGAATTCCAGGGAGCTTCCTCCTCGTCCTCTTCTTCCGAACGCTGCTCGTCGTCAGAAACCGACGGCTCAGAAGAAGTGTCTGTCATTTCATCCTTTTCGTTACTTCTCATGTTCAAATCGTCAAATGTCAGCGGAACCAATTCACAGTCAGAATTCATCTCTTCATCCATACCGACAATCTCTCCGTCCAACTCGACAGCACAGGCATAATGAATACACTGTAAATCAAAACTGTTTAATACCTCACGAACCTTCGTTCCTGATTCAAATGACTTTGTCTGACCTCTGATGGTAACCTTTATCATTTCGCTTTTTTCCCCCGCATGTAATGTTTATATTATTCTGTTATCTTCTAGTCGCCTTGCCGGAAATCCCTTCCGGCTTTTCAGAATTAACCGACTCCGGATTCCCGGTTTCGGAAGATTGGGCGGAGCTTTCAGTGCTTTCCGGTTTATCCGTTTCGCTGCTCTGCCCGTCCTGGCCTTGTTCCTGCGAAGACACCGCTTCTGTCCGCTTGGTTTCATCAGATGCGGCGGACGATGTGGTTTTCTTTTCCGTGGTCGTCATCGTGGTTGTGGTGGATGATGCGGTTGTAGATGTCTGCACCTCCGACGTCTTCGCTTCGGTGGTAGTCGGCAAATCGGTTGTCTTGGTGGTAGGCGCAGTCGCATTGGTGTCAAAAATCAGATCATAGGTTTCCTTATTGACTTCGCCTGTGGCATCGAGAAAGTTTGCCTTCTGGAACTGCTTGACCGCTTTTTGGGTATCTCGGGTATATTCGCCGGTCACCTTATCTGCCGAAAGATAACCCAGCGAAGCCAGTGTTTTCTGCACTGCCAGGACCATATCTCCGCTGTCGCCTACTTTCAGTTTGTCAGTTGTAAATTCCGGTATCACGATGGATTCCGTGGCCGGTTCATCATCTTCAAAGGAATTGATCACTACGCTGGATGTATGATAGTCATACGATTCCGTGGACACAGTGTCATTTTCACCCGTTACCGACAAAGCCACTCTGCTGAGAAGCCATGCCAGTCCGAAAATGACCGCAAGCAGTCCTCCTATCAATGCCAATCCTTTGAAAAATCCGTATTTTTTCCTGCGCTTGGGTGCGGAATTGTAATCATCGCTGTATGACACCGGAGGGACGACAGGCTCAAAAACATTGGTGCGCCCGATATCTTCTTCCGGAATATCATCCGCTTCAAAATCCGTTTTCAGTTCAAAAACGGAGGTGTTTCCCAGATCAGCGGCTTGGGAATTCGCATCCGCCGACGCTGGCGTATTCTTTACAAAAATCTTGACGTCTTCCTCTTCAAAGGATTCCGCCTCGGCATTCTGTATCCTGATTTCTTCGGCAAGCCGATTAAGATCCGTCATGCCGCCGTCAGTTTGCCCCGGTTCCTCATTACCGTCTGTCTGATCGAATCCGTCCTCGGAAAGCTCGTCCGCCAGCTGCATCAGATCATAGGACGACACGCTGTGTTCTTCGCCGTCGCTGTTATCCGCGAACGCCTCCTGCAGACCTTCGACCAGGTGTTCGATCCGATCGGGTGAAACTTCGTCCTGCTCGGGCTGGGGTTCGGCTTCGTCCTGCTCGGGCTGGGGTTCGGCTTCGGGCTGCTCGGGCTGGGGTTCGGCTTCGGGCTGCTCCGGCTGGGATTCGGCTTCATCCTGCTCCGGCTGGGATTCGGCTTCGGGCTGCTCCGGCTGGGATTCGGCTTCGGGCTGCTCCGGCTGGGATTCGGCTTCATCCTGCTCCGGCTGGGATTCGGCTTCGGGCTGCTCCGGCTGGGATTCGGCTTCGGGCTGCTCCGGCTGGGATTCGGCTTCATCCTGCTCCGGCTGGGATTCGGCTTCGGGCTGCTCCGGCTGGGATTCGGCTTCGGGC
>CAMHMN010000042.1 GCA_946186245.1 uncultured Clostridia bacterium | reverse complement strand
GGCAATGTCGGTTTCTTGACGGAAATCGATACATTTACTTTAGAGAGGAGCGTGATTTTTTTATCATGACCGAAAATGAAATCAGACAGAAGGTGGTTGCAACCGCCAAGAAATACCTCGGCTGCAAGGAATCCGACGGCAGCCACTGGCAATTCATCGACCGTTACAATTCATTCAGCCCTTTGCCGCGGAATCACCGGATGACCTATTCCGCCGCGTGGTGCGCGACCTTCGTCTCGGCAATTGCCATTGAATGCGGGCTGACGGATATCATGCCCATCGAATGCGGCTGCGCTTACATGATTGCATTGTACAAGAAGCTGGGGCGCTGGCAGGAGAAGGATTCCTACATTCCGAAGGCAGGCGACGTGATTTTTTATGATTGGCAGGACGGCACAGATTATGCCGCCTCCGACAACAAAGGCAGCCCGGAGCATGTCGGCATTGTGACCGGAGTTTCGGGCGGCATTATCTCGGTGATTGAAGGAAACAAGAACGACGCTGTCGCCTTCCGCACGGTGACCGTCAACGGTAGATATATCAGGGGTTATGGCCTGCCGGATTATGCAAGCAAGGCGAAACCGGAAGCGGCTCCCGCGCCGAAGCCGAAAGCAAAATGCCCTTACGCGGAGCCGGAGAAGGCATTGCGGAGAGGATCTTCCGGCAACGGCGTCCGCTGGGTGCAGTGGCATCTGAATTCTTCCACAATCGGCGAGAAACTGAAGGTGGACGGCAGCTTCGGGCCGCTGACCAAGGCGGCGGTGCTGCGATTCCAGAAGAAGCAGAAGCTCGCGCAGGACGGCATTGTGGGGCCGAAGACGCGGGCAGCACTCAAAAAGGCGGTGGGGTAGAAATGGCGATTGACTGGGGCAGATTTGCCCGCATTGCCGGAGCGGGATTGGCCAGCATCGGAACCTTCATCTTCGGAGCACCTGACATCTGGGTGAAAACGCTGCTGGCATTTATTGTGATCGATTATTTCAGCGGCGTGATTGCCGCCTACATCCACAAGGAACTTAGCTCAAAGACCGGTTTCATCGGTTTTCTCAAAAAGACCATGTACTTCTTCGTGCTGGCCGTCGCCCATTGCGTTGACGTCGCGACGGGAGCCGGAGGCGTGCTGCAAGGCATAGCCGTCGGCGTGCTGATTTCCAACGAGGGAATCTCCATCCTGGAAAACTGCGCGAGGTGCGGCATTCCCATTCCGGATCGACTCATCAAAGCGCTGGAGCAGATCAAGGGCAAGGAAAAGTCGATTGACAACGGAAAATAAAAGGCTCCGAGGGAATAGAACGGAAAAATTATAAATTTTTCTCAAAATAGCATTGACAATATTCACCTCGGCGTGATATAATACCACCAGAGCTAAAATATAAGCTCTGCGCAAAGATTAATCCCCCTGACGATTCACACTGCACCATCGTGAACCGTCAGGGGGATTTTTTTCATTTATTTGGAACAAGAAAATAAGCGAACCGCCAACACCAAATATCCGTGGATATAGGTGAAGTGTTCGCTTATCGTATGGTATGGTGGACGTTAACGGAATCGAACCGCTGACAACCTGCACGTCAAGCAGGTGCTCTACCAGCTGAGCTAAACGTCCAAAGAGATAAATTGACTGCACTTTTCTCAAGCGCTATATCATTATACTATAGCGTCGAGCATTTGTCAAGTGTTTTTTTAAATATTTTTTCAGATCCAACAAAATACTTTTTGCCGGTGTCAAGCCATTGTCAATTCATTGCTCTTTCGCTGTCAAAAAGCTGCGTCACTTCCTGACGGAGGCCGCTGTTATCCCGCTTTTCCAGATCAGGATCGGAAGACAGAAGATCCTTTGCAGCTTCCTGTGCCATGGTGAATATCTGCATATCCGTCATCATGTCGGCTATCTTCATGTCCGGAAGCCCGTGCTGCCGTGAGCCGAAGAAATCGCCGGGTCCACGCTGCTTCAGATCCTCGTTGGCTATGAGAAAACCGTCGTTCGTGCTGCACATAATTCTCAGCCGTGACACCGCTGCATCGTTCTTTGCGTCGCTGATCAGAATGCAATAGGACTGCACGCTGCCGCGTCCGACACGTCCTCTCAGCTGGTGAAGCTGGGAAAGCCCGAAGCGCTCGGCGTTTTCGATAATCATAATCACTGCGTTCGGCACATTCACGCCGACCTCCACTACCGTGGTAGAAACCAGCACGTCAAGCTCTCCCTTAGCGAAAGCCTGCATCACACTGTCCTTTTCATTGCCCTTCATTCTCCCGTGAAGAAGCCCTACCCGGCAGCCCTTGAGATAACCTTCCGATAGGCTCTGGGCGTAATTCTGCGCCGCCTTCATGTCGCCGCTGTTGTCGCCTTCCTCCACCAGCGGACAGATCACATAGCCCTGATAGCCGTCAGCTACATGCTTCTTGACAAAATTGTACGCCCTTTCCCGTTTGCCTCCGTCCACAAAATAGGTGCTTATCGGAATTCTGCCCTTGGGCATTTCGTTCAGCACCGAGATGTCAAGGTCACCGTATATAATCAATGCCAACGTGCGCGGAATGGGCGTTGCCGACATGACCAGCACATGCGGGTTATTTCCTTTGGCGGCAAGCGCGCCCCGTTGATTGACGCCGAATCGGTGCTGCTCGTCAGTAATCACAAGCCCCAGAGAGGCAAATTCCACCCCATCGGACAACAACGCATGGGTTCCGATCAGCACGTCGATCATTCCCAGCGCGGCAAGCTCGCGGGTATTGCGTTTCTGCGCGGCAGTCATCGAGCCGGTCAGCAATCCGACCCGAATGCCGCATGGCTCCAGCAGCCCGACAAAGGAACGGAAGTGCTGTTCCGCCAGTATTTCAGTGGGAGCCATGAGCGCCGACTGAATCCCGTTTTTTGCTGCGGTATAGCATATTGCCGCAGCTACCGCGGTCTTGCCTGAACCGACATCGCCTTGCAGCAGCCGTGACATGGGCTGTCCGTCGGCTGACATATCCCTTATCGCTTCGGCGGCGGCACGTTTCTGTGCGTTTGTCGGCCGGAAGGGAAGCATTTTCCAGAATTCCTCTGAAAAATCCTCGGAGATCCTCAACCCTGCCACGCCTCGCCTGCGGCCTTTGAGACGCAGAAGTCCCAGCTGTAGTATCAGCAATTCCTCAAAGACCAGCCTGTCGCGGGCTGTCGCCAGCGTTTCGCTGTCATCCGGGAAATGAATCTGTGTGAGCGCGTATCGAATGTGGCACAGCTTGTATTTCGCCCGTACAGCCTCGGGCAGCGGATCGTCAAGATCTTCCGGCAGTTCCGAAAGCACCTGCTCCACCACCTTGGCTATCTGTCGTGAAGGAAGTCCTTCGGTAGCTCGGTAAACCGGCACGATTCTCGCGCAGTCTTCCGAATCGAACATAGGCGAAGTCATCTCTGCCCCTTTGGAACCGACAAAGAGCTTGCCCCTGAAAATATAGCGGCTGCCCTGCACCAGCATCTTAGGTATATACGAATTATTGAAAAACGTGACGCGGAATCCCTTGCCCCATTCATCAACCGCCTTCGCCGAATAAAGCGTCCGATTGCCTCTGAGCCTCACAGAGCTGACCTGCGATGAAATGGTGGCCCGAATGCAGCAGACCTCTCCCCGATCGGCATTCGCCTTGGCTTCTTCCACGGAAACGCACTGGCTCCAATCCTCATATTCTCTCGGATAATACCGCAAAAGGGCGTCGGAGGAATCGACGCCCAGCTTTTCAAAAAGCTGCGCACGCTTTTCTCCGACACCCTTGTAAAATTTAAGAGGCTTGGATTCAATTTGCTTCAAATCAAAATCCTTGTTGTCGTTCATTGAGTTACCCTATTATTCCACAGAGAGAATGTAATAGTAGACAGGCTGACCGCCGTTGACAAGCGTCACTTCGACGTTCTTGGCGATCTTGGTTTCGATGTACTTGCGGGTCTCCTCCGCCTCATCGTCGGTAACACCCTCGCCGTAGATCAGCGTGATGAAGGAAGAATCCTTTGTGACCATCTGCTTGGCGAGCTTGGCAATTGCCTTGCTGCGATTCTTCTCGGTGAATGTCAGCTTGCCGTTGATCAGGCCCAGCATTTCGCCTTCCTTGATCTTCTTGTCATTGAATTCGGAATTTCTGGCGGCATAAGTGACCTGACCGGTACCGACCTTCTCGGCGGCCTTGTACATATCCACCGCATTCTCGTCGATATTGCTGTCGGGATCGAAAGCCAGCATGGCGGTAAGACCCTGCGGAATGGTTCTGGTGGGAAGAACTACCACTCGTCTGTCCGCGAGCGGAATCGCCTGCTCGGCAGCCATGATGATATTCTTGTTGTTGGGAAGCACAAAGACCGTCTCGGCGGCGGTTGCCTGTACGGCTTCCAGAATATCCTCGGTAGAGGGATTCATTGTCTGACCGCCGGATACGACATTCTCACAGCCGAGGTCGTGGAACAGCGATACCAGACCGTCGCCAGCAGCGACAGCCACAAATCCGATTTCGCCCTCGACGGGATCGACTCTCTCAAATTTCTTGGGAGCGGCAGCGCCGGCATTCTCGTGCTGCTTGCGCATATTCTCAATCTTATTGGAAATCAGGCTGCCGTAGGTAAGGCCCTTGGTGATCGCGTCGCCCGGCTGATTGGTGTGCACGTGAACCTTGATAATCTCCTCGTCATCAACGACCACAACGCAGTCGCCGATGGATTCAAGAAAGGCTCTGAGCTTGGCGGGATCGTTGTCGTTCTCCTTCTCCACGATGAACTCGGTGCAGTAGGTGAAGTTGATGACCTCGTCAAACTGCGCAACGGTGCTCTTGAAGGAATCGACATCTCCCTGAGAAGCAGCGGAATCGGTTACTTCACTGGCAGCGATTATGCCGTCACGGAAAACCGACTGCATTCCGCGGAAGATATAGCAAAGGCCCTGACCGCCCGCGTCCACAACGCCGGCTCTCTTCAGAACAGGCAGAAGTTCAGGGGTGGTTTCAAGCGCGTCCTCCGCAGCGTTGCAGATTTCGTCCCAGACGTAATTGGCGTCATTGTTGAAGCTGGCTGCCACGCGGCCTCTTTCAGCCGCCACACGACCGACCGTAAGGATGGTGCCCTCTGTAGGCTTCATGACCGCCTTATAAGCCGCTTCCACACCCAGTGTGAGAGCGTTTGCAAGGTCGGTGCCGTTGGCCTCCACAACGCCCTTCAGGCCCTTGGAAAAGCCCCTGAAAAGAAGCGATGTGATAACGCCGGAATTGCCTCTGGCGCCTCTGAGCAGAGCGGAAGCAGCCTTGCCGGCAACAACGCCCGCAGGCTCGTCGTCGCTCATCTGCAGAAGCTCCTTGCGCGCGGCCGACATGGTCATGGACATGTTGGTACCGGTGTCTCCGTCAGGAACCGGGAAGATGTTAAGCTCATCGACTGAACGCTTCTTATTTTCGATCAAATTTGCGCCGGAGATGATAGCGTCGCGCAATACACTGCCTTTAATCACAGCAAGCACTCCCTAAATTAAGATTTACAGTAGTTATATATCATCTTTTTGTATTGGTTGAATCAATACAAAAAAGATTTTTAACAAGAGAATTATAGCACATTTTTATTCATTTTACAATGCAATAAGGGCAATTTTTCGAATAAAACAATAAATATTTTGTTAATTTTATTGTTTTCTCAGGAGGAAGGCCCGGTTTTTGTGACCTTCCAATGCTGCATATCGTAAAATAGCTGATCCTCGCAGATATTGCCGACTCCCTCTATGGAACGGGCATAAATCGCCATTCCCATGCGGTAACAAATCGGTATGAAGGGCAGTTCGCCGTCAAACGCAGTAATGAAATCCTGTAAATCCCCCAGACCCAGTCGGTAATTGGTGTAGGTCCGCACCGAGTCATACGGGAGAGGTCCGTTGTATAGCCCCTGCTCCGGAGTAAACAGCGCGCCGATGTCCATATCGTTCTGCACGGAATACTCCGCGAGATAAAGGTGATATTTGCCTTCCGCCGCGCGGTTGATGAGCCCGTTGCCCGAAATCTCGGTAATATCCACGTTGATGCCCACCTTGGCGAGCTGGCTCTTGATGCTTTCCGCCGCCGCCATGTGACGCGCATTCCTGCGGCAGATCAACAGATTGAAGCTGAGCTGCTTGCCGCTCTGATCTTCTCTTATGCCGTTGTTGACAATGACATATCCCGATTGATCGAGCGCATCCTGCGCCAGGCTGACGCTGGAACGCCCGTTGCCCGTCTGGTATTTCGCCGCTTCCTTCCAGTTGGGAGTAAAAGGTCCCGTCGCGGCAAGCGCCATTCCTCCGAAGCCTGCCGCCGCAACTTCATTGGTGCTGATGGCATAGCTGATGGCGTGACGGACATTCTCGTCGGACAGTGCGCTGTCATTGGTATTGATTCCCAGATAGAGCAGGTGATTGATATCCACCTTGCGGAAATTGGCATTGACGTTCTTCGGGGTACCGTCCCGCATATCGGTGTACATATATGAAACTGTGCCGATTTCCACGCTGTGCACAATGCTTTCCACCGTGGGAAGCTCTTTGAGTGAAATGGTTTCAATGGAAACGCCATCCGGATTGTACCACTTGTTGTTCTTGATGAGCAGGGTCTTGTCGATGGTTTTCCCGTCCTGGAGGGTGGCAAATTTATATCTGCCGCTTCCTATATGCGGCATGTTCTTATCCGCTTTTGGATCATAGTGAACGATGGGAAAATCCAGCAGCCTGTAGGAATTGACATGCTCATTTTTCATAATGAATGTCACCGTCATGCCCCTTACCGAACAGGATGTCACATCCTTCAGCTGTTCGTAGTAGCAGCTTTCCTTGCGGGAAGCAAGAAAATAGGAATAGCTGATGTCATCGGCAGTCAGGGGATCGCCGTTGGAAAAAACAATGCCGGAACGGATCTGAACCGTGATGATGGTGTGATCGACATTGATGGATTTGGCAATAATGTACTCCGTCTCAAAATCCGGATTGATCTGTATCATGCTGTCATAGAGCAGATAGCATATATTCTTGGTTAGTGTGGACTCGCAGGTGTAGGGGTTGAAATTGTCTCCCGCCGTATAGGGCAAGGTCATATCGGTTTCGGTGATTTTGCTCACGTCAACCTTGTTCTCGGTGTCCAGGGATGTATGATAGAGCTGCGAACGCCTTTCGTCCGCCGCCTTCCAGTCGTAACCGGAATCATCGCATCCCGCAAACGAAAATAGCACGGCCGCAGCAGCAAGCAATGCCATGCACCGTCTGAAAATAACCGCGACGTTCAACCCTATCACCTCCGATACAATTCAACCTGAAATATTGATTCTCTCCACAGCGGTCGTCTTCCCGCTCTTTTCGTCAATCACAAAGAGTACCGCGTTCAGCATACAGCGTCCGTCCGCATAATTCAGCCGCACGGGCATCTTTGTTTTCATCTTTTCGATGGCGGCTTCTATTTCCACGCCGATAACGGAATTGATCGGCCCCGTCATTCCGACATCCGTGATGAAGCCGGTGCCGCCGGGCAATATCTGTTCGTCGGCAGTCTGCACATGGGTATGCGTGCCGAACACCGCGCTAACCCTGCCGTCCAGATAGCTCGCCAGCGCGCGTTTTTCGGCGGTCGCCTCGGCGTGGATATCCATGATGATGATTTTTTCATCCGCCCCGTCCAGCAGCGCGTCCGATGTGACAAACGGACAGTCCAGCACGGGCGTCATTCCGACGGTTCCCATCATATTAATGACCCTGATTCGCGCCCTTCCGATATCAATCACCGCACTTCCGGTGCCGGGTGCCTTATCCGGATAATTGGCAGGACGGATCACAGGCACTTGATGGCTCTCGTAGATCGGATAGCTCTCCTTACGCTGGAAGGAATGATTGCCGGTGGTAATCAGATCCACACCGCAGTTGAGCAGGTAACCGGCGGAATCCGGGGTAATGCCGTTGGTGTCGGCGGAATTCTCGCCGTTGACGATGACCGCGTCGATCTTTTTGAGCCGTTTCAGCGCTGGAAGATGTCTGTGAAGATACTTCATTCCCACGGTGCCGATGACGTCTCCTATGCAAAGAACTGTTATCAAATTCATTATCCACTCTTTCTATAGTAAATTGGTGTAGCAGAGGTTAATTGTTTGTTAATTTTGATTTTTCCGCCTCATTCAGCTTCATTTCGAGATAATGCAGCGACAGCCCGATTTCCTCGGCGTCGGCGAAGGCGTCGTCGTACACCTCTATGTTCCAGCATGCCGTCCCGTCGTCGCCGCTCATCGCGTTTCTCATGGCGGAGAAGTCCTCGTTCCCCTTTCCCGGAAGAAGACAGTCGTGTTCGCGGTCAAAGTCGCTTATATGCACGTTGCGGATGTGTCCGCTCAATGCCTGTATGAATTCCACGGACTGAAAACCCGCTCTGTGAGCCTGCTTGTTGTCGAATGTAAACAGCGCCTTTTCTCCAAGATAATCTATCAGCTTCCGGCAGAATTCCGGCGTCTGGGCAGTATGGGTGTAGACATTCTCATGCAGCAGCGATACACCGAATATCTGTCCGCATTCAAAAAGCATGTTGTATCGCTCGATGTATTCGTCCTGGGAAACCATTACGCGGGACTTGCCGATCGTTGAGCCGCCGTGAAAAACAAGATATTCCGCCCCGAGCTTTTCCGCCGCGTGAAAGAACTGTTTATAGATTTCCAGACCGTCGGCAAACCGCCGTTCGCTGTAATCGGAAAAAAACATGGCCGATTCCAACGCACTGTAAAACGGGTGGACGGAATGCACCTTCGCTCCGTAATGCCGCAGCATTTTTCGCATTTCCTTCAGATAACCGTCCGTAATCTCGGAAAAGGTGCTGAAATGCACCTCGAAGTGGCTTATTCCCGCATCCAGCGCGGTTTTCAGAGCCTTTTCCGTGTCCATCGGGTAAAAGCATGAAGTGGATATTCCAACCGTTGCCATACGGTACAGCCTCCTTTTTCGACCTGATTTACCTTAATTTGATGGATTCCCAAATGCAGTGGCATATGATAGAATGAACATACAGGCAGGTCAAAAACCATTTAAAAAATATTATAAATCATTTGGGAGGATTAATCAATGAGAAATGAAAATTTTTCTGACTTTTATCTGAACATTTCGGTAAATGCGAGAAAATATCTCTGCTTTGTCACGGCTGTTTTCGTCATAGCGGGAATCATCTGCGCAGGGCTGTACCTGGACTGCTTCGGCTTTGCGGACAGGGTGAATTCCTACATACTCGCCGATCAGCTCTGGCACAGCATGATCAGAAGCATGACGGCAGCCACCTTGATGACCCTGCTGATCGATATGCCCGACCGGCGTTCCGGAGCTGAATGAAGCGTCTGTCCATCAACAAAACAAGCCGCTCCGGCAGTCACCAAGACTGCGGAACGGCTTGTTTCTTTACATCGAAACACTGATCCGGTTATTTATGTAATCCTTAACCTCATCGGGAGCAATATTGAGCACATGTGCAAATTCCAGACTGATAATGCGCTCGGCTTCGCGAAGAATACGCTCGTCAGAAGCATTGAGCTTCTTGTGGACGGCAAGCTGTGCTTTCTGCTTATTGTGTATGGTTCCCGCAAGTGCCATAATGTCCTGGCGGTCGCCGCTTTGCAGAATCTTGTTGAATTTTTCCTTACGCTGCTTGTGATCGTCTACCCAATAATCCTCCGAATTCGGGATATTCTCAATGAGCCGACCGATCTCTTCCCTGGTCAGCAGGGGCTTTGCCCTTTCCAGAAGCATCTGGTTGTTCATGGGCAGATACACGATTGAATTGTCCTTGTTTGTCGATTTAAGGACATAATAATCCGTTTTTTTGCCGCAAATAACCTTCTGCGTCGTTTCTTCGATAGTGAATATTCCTTCCGTTCCGAAAACCACCGTATCGCCTATGTTCAGCATGATTTTGATCACCTCGACTTAATAATTAAGGACTATTTCCCCATATAACAAATCCATTTTGAACAATCTTATTATAGCATTTCCCGACGGAAAATTACATAGGCTGAATAACCAAACTTTTTACACGGTTTTTCGGGCATTTTTGTTTTATGTTTTAAATCAGGCTTACGGGCGCATGCGGCAAAAACGCCCGTTTCGAGGCATTGATACCCGAAACGGACGTTTTGTTTATGCGATATGCTGTATCAGACCAAAGTTGAAATTATTTGCCCGCGTCCTTCTTTTGCTCTTCGTTCTGCTTCTTGTGGATATTGTTGATATCCTCGGTAGTGCCGCCGCCAAAATCGTCAGGCGCACGGAACTTGCCCTTGTCTACCAGACGGAGAAACGCATCGACCACATCGCTCTGAAGCTGGGTGCCGCGAACTTCCTTTATGATGGAAACCGCCTTCTCGAAGTTCATGCGCTTGCGATAGGGACGGTTGGAATACATGGCGTCAAATGTATCCGCCACCGCTATGATCTGTGCCACACGGGGAATCTCGTCGCCCTTGAGTCCCTTAGGATAGCCTCTGCCGTCGGGACGCTCATGGTGAGAACCTGCACCGATGGCAAGCTCCGGCATAATTCTGATGCCTTTCAGGGTGTCGTAGCCGAGTGCCGCGTGCGACTTGATGGTCTTGAATTCTTCGTCGGTCAGCTTACCGGGCTTGTTGAGCACCTCGGGCGGAATACCGACCTTGCCGATATCGTGCAGAAGTGCTATATTGTAGAATTCATCTATCGTCTCGTCGTCATATCCCAGTTCCTTGGCAAGCATGACCGTATATTCCGCCACTCGCGCGGAGTGACCGTTGGTATACTTATCCTTCATATCAATGACCTTCGCAAAGGCCTCTACGATCTCGCGGATAAGCTGCTTCTGTTCTTTTTCCTTTTTGAGGAATTTCTTGGTCTTGCTGCGGTTGTAGGCCATTACAACGATCATCAGCAAAAGCAGGCCAAGACCCACACAGGCAAGTCTGAACCATGTCAGCTCATACATCGCCTTTTCCTTTACAATTCGCATGGTCAGCTCCTGGGCGTCGCTGTCAGCATCGCCCAGCTTGATCACGAACTTGTAATCTCCGCCGCTGAGGTTGGTATAGTCGATCGGAACCAACTCGCTGCGTTTGACGGTGGTCTCCTTGTTGTCAAATCCATCGAGACGGTAGGTTACAGCGGGATTTACAAGCGAATAGTTGAACGCGTAGCAGTAGATCGTCAGCTTCTTTGTGGAGGCCGGAATGGTCACCTTGCCCGACTGGTCAAAGAATATCTGCTTGCCATCCGCCTCTACACAGGGAACGGAAATCTTGACCTCGCCGGTGTTTTCAAACGGCTTCTCGATATTCACTTTGGCAACGCCGGTTGTGCCGGCAATATAAAGCTCTCCGTCATCAGTCTGTGCGCTGTAGGCGTTGGCTGTCGCTATGCAGGACAAGCCGTTGTCTCTTCCGTAGTGAACAGGAATAATTTCCTCGTTCTTCATCATTTCTTCGGACGAAATGACATAGACCCCGTTGCTGCTGAGTATCCAGAGCTGGCCTTTGCTGTTCTGATAAAGATCAAAGTTGTTGGAATAGGGGAATTTTTCTATGGTGGTGATCTGATAGCTGTCGTCAAGGAATCCGATGGAATTGCTGGTGACAATCCAGAACAAATCCTTTGCGGAATCCTTCTTGATTCTCATGACAACCTCCGAGGAAAGCCCTGAGTCAAGGCCGACATGCACCGCGCTTCCGTTGTTGATCACATAAATTCCGCCGCCGTCGGTACCTACGATGATATCACCGTTCAGGCCCTCGGCAATCGTGAGGATTTCGGTATTGCCTATGCCGTTGTCTTCATTGAAAACCTGCGTCACTTCATCGCCGTCGATTATGGCGACGCCGCCGGAACATGCTACCGCAATCCGCCCATCCTTCAATTCAATAACCGTTCTCACGCGGTCAGAAGGCAATCCGTAGTCAGGAGAGAACTTTGTAACTTTGTCATTCTCATATCTGAGCAAACCGTTTTCGCCGAATGTGGATATCCACAGACGGTTTTTACTGTCACGGATAATGGATCTGATTCGGCTGCCTTCCAGCATTTCAATCAGATCTTCATCGTCAAGAGATTTTCCGGAGGCCGTCTCCGCCTCTGAAAGTGAAAGGCTCTCAAGAACGCCGTTGTCGCCTATGACGGAAAGGCCGCTGCTCTTGCCGCCGACAAACAGCATGCCGTTGTACATGCAGGTTGCGTTGACCACCGTTTCAGGCAGACCGTACTTTTCAAAAATATCGGTAAACTGGTTGGGCACGATCTTCATTACACCCTGCTTAGAGGAGGCAACCCAGATATTGCCCTGATAGTCGGTCATGGCACATTCAACAGAACTGCTGACAGGAAGATGCGAAAGTCGGGTTGCACTGTCCCCCGATACAACAGAAATGCCGTTATCAGCGCAGATCCACAGCTGATCCCCCACCGCGCTGATCGAATTGATGTAATTCAAGGGCGAAACATCAATGGTTTTGACCGTCGTGGGCTGACCGCTCATGTCAAGACAGTAAACCGTGCTCTGAGCGGTACCGACATATACCGATCCGGCTTTGGCAGGATCGGGGAGAATGGCACGGATGTCAGAAAGGCCGATTGAGGCGGAATCGTAAAAGCCGGTAAGCTTTCCGCCCTGCATAGTGAAAACGTCACTGCTGTTGGTGATGCCGTAGATCACGCCATCATCACTCATCACCAGCGAGCGGATATACTCACCGTTGATCTTAGGATCGTCAAACTGACCCAGCTTGTTTTCGTTGTCGATCTTTGCAATACCCTGCGTTGTAGCAATATAGATCGTCCCGTCGGTATCCTCCACAATGGCACGGACGGAGGACGATGACAGACCCGATTTGTGGTTGTAGATAACGCATTTGCCCTTCTCCATCACGGCTACACCGTTGTCGTTGGTGCCGATCCAGAGACGTTCCTTGCTGTCTACATAAAGGCTGACCACGCTGGAAATACCTGTGGTGGAATCAACACGTTCAAAGGATCTGCCATCGTAGCGTGACAGACCGCTGTAGCTGCCGATCCAGATGAAACCGTCAGGCGTTTCGGTAATCGCATTCGCCTCGGAAGTAGGCAATCCGTTTGTATTGTCATACAGAACGGCCGAATAACCGTCTCCCTTCCCTGTAGGATCAACTGCCGCCTTGCTCACGGAAGCTGCCTTCACCGTATAGGCCGTAGAATTTCCAAATGCAATCACAGATACAGACAATACCAGTGCAAGACAAATGGAAACACTTGCTTTAAGAAATTTAGCTAACAAATGAATCTCTCCCCTTATTATGAATTTCAGACACAGACAGTACTCTATTTATTTTCATTATATCACAGTCATACAAAAGATTTCAATAGTTATGACGAGATTTTTATTTTTTTTGTAAGACCATTCGCACTATTTTACCTGAACGTCCGTCCTCTCAAATAACGGAACCCCGATAATGTCCTGCTTGAGCAACATCGGGGTTCCGTATAACAGTGGTGCGTCGTAGTCGGAATCATTGAGCCGTCTTTCCTACTCCGTTATGATTATAACATAATCCAATGCCATATGCAACAGATTTCACAGGGGAGGCGAAGCGCAGTCCCATTAATAGGTCTGCGCTTCGAATTCAAAACCAAAATTTCGGACGTTTTTTTTCCTGAATTTGTATGCTTTGTTAAAACACAAAAAAAGCTGCAGGTCACATGTTACTGAGCCTGCAGCGGATGATGACATATTTTGATGTATTTTTTGACTTTGCAAACAAGGTAAGGTCATCCTCACCTGATTGAATCGAGTCAAGGCTTTCAGCATGATTCACCATTGTGACCTCATAGCAGAAAACCCTTCCGAAAAGATCAGTGAATTTAACTGCGGTGCCGATTTCAATGGCATCAATAAAATCAAACTGTCCTTCCCGGTTTGCTCCTCCGATGAGAAGGTCACGGTCATAGATGCTTCCCGAATAAGCCAAAGGAAACCGGTCTGTGTCTTTTTGATTCCATTCGGTGCCAACGGGAAGAATCCTGCTGTATTTCTCTATTTCAAGCAAGCCGACAAAATTCTCTCCGCCGATCTCTGCACTGGGCATATGATTGCCATAATGCGATTCGGGAAGTGATCTTTCCCGTTTCGGGATAAAATCATTCATCACACTGACAACATGCTCGGCGGATTGTTTTACACTAAAATCAGCCTGGGCGATCACTATCCCGACTGCTCCTGCGATAAGCAGGACGCCGACCACGATCGCCAGGCTGTTCAGGATCTTTCTTGGGTCAGATCTTCGTTTATCAGTCATGTGCTTTTCTTCTCGAAACAATGCCGAATACAACAAGGATAATACCGGAAATTGAAAGCAGAACCACAGGAATCAGCGGGAAGTCTTCGCCTGTCTTCGGAACAGGAGACGGATCAGGAATAACATGATATTCAAGAATCCAGCCGCGTTCCACGGTCTTGACAGTCAGGGTGTAATGCTCAACCTCGCTGCCGTTGACATTCCATTCTGTGCCGTCGTCCTTAGTGGTCCATTCATAGTGCCAATTCATATCGGAAGAAATGGTCACATCAGAAGGTACCTCATCAGGTGCGGCATCGTCAGTTTCAGGAGCATCCTCGGTGACAGACAGCAGAGAAACAAATGTTTTAAGTGCTGCCATTCCGTAAACTGCGGGCTTGGGAGCATTATCGGTTTCAGTTGATCTTACGACGACCGTGCCATCTCCCTCAGGTCCGCCGGAGTGTGTAATGTGAGCCACAACGCTGTTGGGACGATACTTTTCGTATCCTGCGTCATCCCATACCACATTGATAAAGTAATCAATATCCTTGTAGGTAGGAGTAAAAAGCTCAGACTTAGGAGCAGTCTCCACATCATAGACCCATTCGCTGTCCACAACGTCAGGGAGATTCACCAGAACATGAGTGAATGTTCTGGAGCCGTTTTCTTCCTGTACCACTGTCTGAGGGATGAAGTACAAACCGGGTTCAAGATCCTCAAAGGATGCCTTGCCGCCGGCAATCTTTGTCTGCTTGGAAGCCTCAGGTGATTGATCCTTCACATAGGCGTCAAGTGTGTCGGCTATTGTCTGCCATTCATCATTTGACTCAACCTTCTCGGGATTAAATCCACATGCGGCAAAAGCCTCGGTAAGCGTGTAATCGTATCTCTCTGACCACTGTGCAACCTTGTAAAGCTGTATGTCAGTGCCGTCAACATCATCCTGGTCAGCATGATAGACAACAGAAAGGCTGTTGCTCTTGCTGAGATCAAACAGCTCGTCAGGCTGATCAGTAGATGCCGCGTAAGCCTTGACAGGCAGCATGAAAAGCATTGCCATTGTCAACATTGAGACCGTTACCAGTGAAAATATCTTTTTCATTCCAGTTCGTCCTCCTCGAAATCAACAAAATTTTGTACCTTAAACTTTCTCTTGACAGGCTTGAAAATAACAACCATAATAAGCACAAGAATTATCGGAAGCGCTACCATGGGAGTCACTATCATTCTGTCAACAAGATAAGCATCGGATGTGACGTACAATTCCCTATGCGTTATCGTTTCTATCCGTGTGCCTTGAACCAGCAGTCTGTGAGTATTGATACCATAGGGCGTGCAAGTGACAAGCGTGCAGTAATCTTCACCCTTGACAATCTGAACATCGCTGACATCGTCCGGCAGTACTATCTTGACCTGAACCACTTCATAAGTAAGCTCCTCGCCCAAGATATTAATGACAAAGACATCACCGACCTGCAGTTTGTCAAGATTGGTGAACAGCTTGGCATGCGGCAATCCTCTGTGTGCCATGAGGACAGAATGAGTGCTTTCACCGCCAACCGGCAGGCTGGTGCCTTCAAAATGTCCGCAGGCAGAGTTAAGCACAACATCGCTGTCGCCGTGGTAAATGGGGATTTCCAGTTGCAGCTTGTCAATGGAAATGTAGCCCATCAGCCCGTTGCCTGCAATATTCACTGCGGAATTATACTCATCATGGATCTTCTTATAATCACGCAGCGGGTAAGGCAGTTTTCTGAGCTTCTTATTGTACTTATTAGCCTTTTTAAATTCGGCATCATAATCTTCCTGCGACAAATTGGCAACCTTTTTGTCGTAGTCGAGTATGGCCTTTGATTGCATCCGTGAGTTCCAATACTGACTGAGCGCCGGATATAACAGCACGGAGAGACCAATGAAAAACACGATAAGCAATATCAATGTAAATATTTTATTTGTCGCCTTTTTCATGTGCATCTCCCTGATGTTATGCTTCAGCATAAACAAAACCCTAAGGAGCGAGGGGAAAGCGGGAACTTGCTTTCCCTCTCGCCCATTGGTTTTATTTTGTGAAAATCAGAAATTTATATGCGGATCATTCCGATTAGAATTCTTCCTTGGCAATTCTCTTGTTGGTGACCATGAATACACCTGCACCAAGGATAGAGAGAACGCCGATAATGTAGAAGATGGTTGTGCCGAGAGCACCGGTCTCAGGCAGGGAAACACCAGCCATGTTCTCAACGGTGGCGGACTGCTTGAGGTTAGCGTCTGTATAATCATCGGAAGCAATTGTGACGGTCTGCTCAGCCATCTTGCTGAATCCAGCGGGAACAGTCTTCTCAACGAGAGTGTAAGTGCCGTCTGCCAGACCAACGAATGCTTCCACAGCACCGTCTTCACCGGAGAACTTCTCAGTTGCGTCATCCTCGCTGTCAACCCAGGAAACAACGCCATCAGCAAACTTATAGAACTTGTCGCCCATCTTGATCACGAAGCCGGCGCCTGCAAGAGGAGTACCATTCGCTTCAGTGTCGGAAGAAGTAGATTCTACAGTAGAAGGCTCTGTGGTTGCTTCCTTCTCAACCTTCTTGATGGAAATCTGAGCGGTGTAAACGGTAGCAACCTGAGCTTCGCTCTTGTTCTTATCGTTGTCATGACCCCATGTCAGGACAGCGGAGTTTGCGTTGCCCTCTTCACCGATAACAGCCTTGTCATTGACAACAGCGTTGTAGGTGATTACAAGGTCGGTAGCTTTAGTGATAGCGTCAAGAGTTTCCTTCTTGAAGGTAATTGTAAGGGTCTGACCCTCAACCTTGGGATCCGCGCCGTCAACGGTAACATCAGCCTCGGTGACTGTGAGACCGGCGGGAATTGTATCGGTTACAACATAGTTCTCTGCGCCGGGCTGTGCGCCAACGGTAATTTTGTAAGAAACGGTTGCGCCCATCTCAGCGATAGCGTTTTTACCTTCGCTATCAACAGTACCTGCTGAAACAGCGGTGATAACCTTGGTGATGGTGGGGAGTTCGTTCTTGTCTACGACTTCACCATCAGCATTATCGCTTGTGACAGAGATGAATGCGCCGAGGGTAGAATCTACAAAGTAGTAACCAAAATCAAGATTTTCAAACTTGACTTCTTCGTCATCAGCGGAGGCTGTCTGTCCGTCGCCGACCTTGGTGCCGAACTCCTTTGCCCATGCGATAGCGTCTGCATCCTTTGCCCAGTCCTCTTCAACGCCTTCCTTTGCAACAACAAATTCTTGGGCGTCAACTTCAAACCAGGTGTTGCCTTCGAGGGACTTGCCTTCAGGCAGGGTGTAAGCGATAGCTCTCTGGGTGCCATCATCTTTGAATGTGATCTGTGCGTCAAACAGCTTATACAGGGTATAAGTCTGACCCTTTTTGGTGTTGGTAACAGTGATGGTACCCTTTTCAGGAGCAGCAGCAAACGCTGTCGCAGCGGTAAGTGCAAAAGCCATCATAGCTACGAGCACAACAGAAAGAACTTTCTTGGCCTTCTTCATTTTTACATTTCTCCTTTTACCAATGAATCTGTTTATGAATCAAGTATTTGTGCGAAACATTTTATCAATGCTGTTCCCTTAAAAAACATTGATAAGAGCCAGTTTGCGCCTAATGCTCAATCCTATCATAACCGGGCTGGACATGAGAGTCAGACCGATTACAAGCCAGAGTTTGCTGCCCGAACCGCCTGTTGCGGGCAGGGTAACGCCGAGATATGCGTGAATGTAGAATTCGGGATCTCCGGTGCTTCCCTTATGATCAGGAATGTTGTCGGCATTGCCGTGAACATCGCAGGAGGAATCCCACTTGAATTTGGTAACATCCGTGAGATTCAGTCCGGCTTTTGTTTCCACAGTGACGTTAACCGGAGTCTCATTTATTACCTGATAATCGCTGCCGATAACGGCGTTGGCAGTATCAGTGAAGGTGTACTTCAGCTCGGGAGCTGTGCCTTCTACTTCGCCGGTCGGCTTTTCGCCTGTGGTATCGAGAACCCATGTGGGACCTTCAACCAGATGTGTCAGGCAGAGCTCGTTGGAATAGCTCTCTCCGCTGAGAACACGGCTGTCCTTCCACTTGAGTTCAGGAACAAGAACATTGATCTTCGCGCTGACGTTGTAACCGCTCCACTCGCCTGCCGGACTCTTCTTTCTCATACGAATCTTGACAGTGTGGGGTTCAGTCTCGGTAGACTGAACAACGGCATTGGATGCTGAGCCGGTAAAGTCAGGAAGCTCAATCTCGTATTCGGTATTGCCGATTACATAATAGTTTCCGCTCTTATGACCGTTGGTTTTGATGAAATCTACATAGTCGGTGAGCTTATCCCAGAGCTTTTTGGTCAGTCCTTCATTGCTGAAGTAAAGATCATCCATGCTGACCTCCGTGCCATAGTAAACGGTCTTCTCGGCTGCGTAAGCCTCGCCTGTGAAGTCAACATCAGTAGTGGGAACCTCAAATGTGCCGATCTGCTCGCCATTGAGGTAAACGCCGGAATTGTCCTTGTTGGTAGGAACGTCATAGCCGCCGATGAAATCATCTTTCGGCTTGACAGGAACCTCAATGACAATCTTCTTGCCAGGATGCGCGGTATAGGTATCGCCTTTCTTGATGGCGCCGCACCAGTTGGCGGAATAATCGAAGCCTTTGACTGACATCTTTCCGTCATTGAAGGCGACTCCCGCGGCGATCTGTTTCTTGGTGCTTTCATCAAACACAGGCTCGGTTCCGTTCACCGCATTGCTGTCAACAGTGTAAACCTTGACATCGCTTGCGTTCGCGCCCTCGGGGAACTCAAAGTAATCGGAAACAGCGTCAATAACGGTGGTGTTTTCCTTAAGCTCAGGGTTCTGGGAGCCTCCGGTCTGAACCGCTGTCGCGATGGTTTCAAACGCTTCAATCAAAGCGGAAGCGCTGGAAGCCGACATATAGTAACGCGTGTCAACCTGTGAACCGCTTGAATTGTAGTTGCTGCTCAGATGATGCATGAAGTAGTTAGCATAAGGAGCGGCCGAAGCTTCGGTAAAAGTCCAGGTGCTGTCATCCCACATCGTGCCATTTTGGGAGGCGTCTGCACCGGCAAAAATACCTATAGAGTATACTGTTGCTTTGTAGTTTGATTTTAGTTGATTTGACGTTGCGATTGCCGCTTCAGCGTTTTTACCGGAATCCTGTTGATCGTCACGACGGTTGTCGACCCAGCCGCCCCCCGGGGAACTTCCCGGTACGCCGTCGGTAAAGACAACGACAAGACGATTTCTTGTAGAATCCTCATTATTGTCAAAAATTTTTTCTGCCATCTGCATACCAAGGTTAATATAGGTCGAAGTGTGAACTCCGATATTATTCTTAGCCGTATAAATATTTGTTCTATCCGACTCATTTATCATATTGTAAAACGCATTTTTGTAGTCGTTGTCAGACATGCTGGACTTTTTCTTTATTTTGTGGTTGTTACTCTTCAAAAAGACACCGGTGTAATCCGAATTTGAGTCTGAAAAACCAACCATGGCAATTCTGTGAGCCACGTCATCTTCCGTTCCCAGCTCTCCGTCTGAACCTTTAACGCTTTTAATAACCTGGTCGATAAATTTTTCAACGGCTTCTTGCAGAATCTCATACTTTCGCCTGCCACCCATAGTATTATTCATCGAACCTGACTGGTCGAGAACAAGAACAATGTCAGTCGGTGCTACGGAAGTATGAATCTCAATGGAACCTGATCCTTTTGCGTAGGCTTCGAGTGTGATAGTGTAATAACCATCGGCGTTAGGCTCACTGGAAACAGTCTTCTTGAGCTGCATCGGGCTTTCCGACTCGGACTTGGTCATCTTGGGGTTCAGAAGACCCGCTCTGCGGATGACGGTCTTGGACTCGTACTCCTCAAGCTCTTCTTCAATCTCAGAAGGCTCGGTTTCCTCAGTTGCCTGAGTTTCTTCGGTTGTAGTTGTCTCCTCAGTCTCGGAAGCCTGAGTCTCGCTTGCCTCGGTTTCGGAAGCCTGAGTCTCGCTTGCCTCGGTCTCGGAAGCCTGAGTCTCGCTTGCCTCGGTTTCGGAAGCCTTGGTTTCGCTTGCCTCGGTTTCGGAAGTCTGTGCCGCGGATGAATCCTTGACTTCTTCGGTAGTCTTGCTGGGAGTGGTAGGCTCCTCAGGCTCGATTACCTTTTCCTCTTTGGGTTCTTCCTTGGGGAAGCAAGCCTTGGTGTGCGCATGTTCTTTCTTACCGCATACAAGCACTGACTCCATCTTGTAACAATCGTCTGTGTGTACGTGATCCGGGTCTGTGTTTTCACAGATCAGGACACTTTTTCTTGCGTAGCAATCTGAGGTATGGGTATGTTCTTCTACACCGCAGATAGCATCAGGACTAGACTCCAGCGTAATTGCCGGCAAAATAAGTGCGTAGGTTGTACAAAAGACGGTTATGAATCCGAGAACAGCAACTACCTGCTGCCAGGTCTTGTGCCTGCGGCGGGTGTCATTGATCCTTTCAACTAACGTCTGAACTTCTTTCAGCATTATTTTGCCTCCCTTCCTTAAAAATTTTTTGCAGTTTTGCGCTTTATCATATATATTACTTCGTGACTCCGAAGTGCTTGATCGGCCAGACCGTGAACAGAATCTTTCCTACGATTTCATCCTGCGAGATACACCCGATGGTTGAAGATCGTGAATCAATTGATGTTTCGCGGTGGTCGCCTATCATAAAATAACTGCCCTCCGGAACACGAAAGGGAAAATCAATATCGCATACGCCTTTCGCCTTTTCCTTTACATAAGGCTCATCGAGCAACTTTCCGTTGACATACACATTGCCGTCATCGTCGATGTCGATGCGGTCCATCGGCTTGCCTATTACCCTCTTGACGAGAATGCGGTTTGAGTAATAAAAGCTGCATATGTCGCCGTAGTCATATGAATTGGTCTTGATGGTAACTACCACATCGCCCTCTCTCAGAGTCGGCGACATCGAGTTGCCGTATATCTGAAGCACCGGAAGCAAAAGCGTTGCAACCAGTGCGGCGGCGGCTGCGATGACGATCAGCGTATAAACTGTACTGCGAAGGAGCCCGCTGTATCTGTGCTTGTATTTCTCCCGCCGAAGCTCACTTTCAATCGCTTCGGTTGTAAGATCGCCGTCCTCCACCATTTGTGCGGCGGATTTCTTTTCAGTCCGAACTGCTTTTGGCTCAGACGATTGAACCGGCGGCGCTTTCTTGGGCAACATGCCCTTGAGTGCGCCGGCTTTGGTGCGAATCGCTCTGATCGGGCGTGAATCCCAGAGTTTTGCGGCACCATTACGGATCGCTATGGCGAATCTTGTCTTGCAGAATGCCTTCCATCCCTTGGAAACCCAGGCGCTGAATGACTTCCATTTCCTTGAAGCCCAAGCGCTGAATGACTTCCAGCCTTTGGCGAATCCGGCACTGAAGGAGCGCCACGCCTGTGATAATTTATTTTTGAGACTTTGAAGACCGCTTTTCAATTTTTCTCTCATGCAAAGCCTCCATCTGTCTGTCCCATTCCTGTAAATGCTTCATGCGCTTCATCACTTCGTCGGCATAGAGATTCATCATCTGATAAACCGCTTTTTTGGTGCGGATCAGACTGACGCGAATCTGTTTGTCGGTTCGGCTTCTCTTTTCTGCGCATTCCCTTTCGGTCTGCTCTTTCATCCGGCGGATTTCCTCAAGGTAATCCGCGGCTGCCTGTCTGTCTTTCTCAGCCGCTTCCGGATCGTCGGGAATTTCTTCCGACGCCGGCTCATCGGCATCTTGCGGTCCGACGGGTTCTTCGGACGACGCGGTCGAGGACTCGTCCTCCTGCCTGTCATCTTCCACAGATGACGCATTGTCGGACATTTCTTTGATAAACGCAGGAATTTCACCGTCCGTTCCGGTTTCTCCCGGAACTACAGCGAATACCTCCGCCCCGGTTCCTTCCGCAACATCAGCGAAATTCTCGGTTCCGGTTTCTTCGGCTGGCTCGGCGAATTTCTCGGCCTCAGCGGCTTCGGCACGCTCTCTTGCTGCCTTGGCTGCGGCCAGCTCTTTTTCGGCCTGCGCGTTCATGCGCCGGATGTTGTCAAGATACTGGTCGGCTGCATTCTGCGCATCCGTAAAAATATTGTTGAGAACCAATGAAGCCTCGGCTATGGAACCAGCCTCTGAAATATTCAGTTCTTTTTTGTTCAGCTCTTCTTTGGCTTCATGAAGCTGTCTTTGCAGGCGGTCGATCTTTTTGCTCTGTGCAAGCAAAATCTCCAGAAGCTCCTGCCGGCTCAGCTTTTTCAGTTCTTTCTCTGTCAACAGGTACACTTCCTTCGCCGCTGCATCTGGTGGGAATCTGTAACTTTCCCTTTTATTTACATTGAGATTAT
>CAMHMN010000041.1 GCA_946186245.1 uncultured Clostridia bacterium | reverse complement strand
TTCTCAACGGAACCACAGCCATCGCCACCTGCGACAGCGATTACATCGCAGCCGCCAAGATTCTCAACGAGTACGCAGAGGGCAACAAGAAGGGCTTTGAGATCAAGGCTGGCTTCATTGACGGCAAAAAGATGACCGTCGACGAGGTCAAGAGACTTGCAAAGACTCCTTCCAGAGAGACCCTTCTCACTCAGCTGGCTTTCGGTCTCAATGCGACCATCCAGGGTCTTGCCATCGCCATCAAGGCAATCGCGGACAAGCAGTCCGAGGGTGCCGAGGCTCCCGCAGCAGAGTAATCGTTTTTATTCACGCTGCATCATCATTATTTTTCAAATTATCATTTTTGGAGGTAAAACACCATGTCTGAGAAAATTGCAAACATTATCGAAGAAGTTAAGGCCATGACCGTTCTTGAGCTCTCCGAGCTTGTCAAGGCCATTGAGGAAGAATTCGGCGTTTCTGCCGCTGCTGCTGTTGCTGTTGCTGCTCCCGCAGGCGGCGCTGCTCCTGCTGCTGAAGAGAAGACCGAGTTTGACGTAATTCTTGCTTCTGCCGGCGCAGAGAAGATCAAGGTCATCAAGGTTGTCCGCGAGCTGACCGGTCTGGGTCTGAAGGAAGCCAAGGCTCTGGTTGACGGCGCTCCCGCTCCCCTCAAGGAAGCTGTTTCTAAGGACGAGGCTGAAGCCATCGAGGCTAAGCTCAAGGAAGTCGGCGCAACCGTCGAGGTTAAGTAATTGCTTTACGGCTTGATTCATCGCTGATATTTTTGAAATTTTTCAAATAACGCAGACAAACCGCTGTTCACTGCCTTGCAAAAGGCTGTGAGCAGCGGTTTTGATTTTTCAACAAAACACGCAGAGTCACAAAAGAATGGCTCTGCGTGTTTTGTTAAGGAAAAGATTTGGAATGTATTATTCAACCGTTACGGCACAGACAGCTTCCGCACCGCTGCTGGCGATAGCTCTGATGTTTGTCGTTCCGGTTTTGTTTCCCGTAATCTCGCCTTCCAGGGTGACTGATGCGATGGAGGGGTCGTCTGAAACAAACCGGAGATAATCGGTGGTGGTAGCGGGTGCTATGGTTGCTTTGATTGTTACGCTTTTTCCTGGCAAAACGGTTATCTGGTTTTCATTCAGGCTGACAGCAGTGCAGGGGATGACCGTATCGCCGTTTTTGGATTTTTCATATTTGGTTTTTGTTCTGAATGAATGTTCGGCATAATGATCGAGCGTGTCAAAGGTAAATCCTTTTTCTTTCAGATAAGAAATGATTACCCGCAGGGATTTCGGCGCCGGTTCCCAATCGTGCATCAGTACGATGTTGACGTCTTTATAGCAGTTGCGGAGAACATTGGAGGCGGCACGGTCATAACTGATCCGTTCCGCAGTAGCATCACCGGAAGAAGCTGTCCAGTCGAATACTCTGTAGCCCAGATCATCGAGCCCCGAAACCATTCTTCTCATCCCGAGTCGGTTCATCATCGTATTGCTTGTGCCGCCGGGAAAACGGACAATGTCGGGCGTTTCGCCTGTGTAATCATATATGAGGCTTTTCAGCTTTTCCAGATCGGAGAAATAGCTGTAGTCGGAACGGTAGCATTTTGAAAAATCGTGGCTGTATGTGTGCAGACCGATGCAATGGCCTTCGTCGTGTATTCTTTTAACCATTTCGATGTCGTGCGTCTTTACTACAAAGAAGGTCGCTTTCACATCGTTGGTTTTCAGCACATTGAGTATCTTGCTGCAGCAGCCCAGCGGTCCGTCGTCAATGGTAAGAAAGACGCTTTTCTTGACCTGAATGTGACATTGCGCTGTTTTTCCGAATTCATTGGCGGCAGTGATATCGCATTCGCCGGCTTTGATTCCCGTGATCCTGCCTTGATTGTCAACCGTGGCAACCGACTCGTCTGAAGAAGTCCATGAGATTTTTCTGCCTCCGACGGCGGTTATCTCGTGAATCGTACAAATGCCCACTTCCATTTCACTGTCACTGAGCGATACTTCCACCGGCGTGGCTGCAAGACGTGAATCCGAAACAGTGGATGGACGGATAATGTTTTCGTCCTCTGTCTTGCTGCATGATGCCAGAAAAACAGTGACAGTCAACGCAGTCAGCAGAATCAGCAGCACTGTTATTTTTCCGTATTGTTTATTGACGGTTAATCGTTTCAAGATATCAGGCTCACTTTCCGATAATTTCAACTAATACTATAATGAAAAACTGACAAGAAGTCAATAGCCGTCGGATAATTTTATCGCTTTATTGCAGCGCGCTGAGAATCTCCTCCATATTTTCAGCGGCGCTTTTTTCGTGATTGACCTTGATGGCAATATAGGGAGGTTCCTTATCTACTATGGTGACACGGCGAGGCAGCATTTCGGCAAGTTTAGCAAATACATCGAGGTCAATCTTCTTGCTGTAGAGCAGGTATTTTTCGTCTGACTGTCTGATTTCATAAATTCCGGCTTCCGCAGCCGCACTGCGCAGCTGTGACACGGTTATCAGACCGAGCACAGCCTTGGGAGGTTCCCCGAAGCGGTCGATCAGTTCGTCGATCACGTCCATTGCGTCGTTCTCGTTGCGCACTGACGCAATCAAGCGGTAGACCTCCAGCCGAAGCTGAGAGGATTCGATGTAGCTCTCCGGAATATGAGCTTCTATGCGGATATCCACCAGACATTCCACGTCCTGTGCAGTGGGTGCCTCGCCCTTTGCACTGCGGACAGCGGCGCTGAGCAGCTTCATATACATATCGTATCCGACGCTTTCCACCTGTCCCGACTGGTCGCTTCCAAGCAGATTTCCCGCGCCGCGGATCTGAAGGTCACGCATGGCAATTTTGATTCCCGAGCCGAATTCGGTAAATTCGCGAATCGCCTGCAGTCGTTTGCTTGCCGTTTCGGTCAGGGATTTGAAGGGCGGTACCGTGAGATAGGCGTAAGCCCTGCGGGAGCTTCTTCCGACGCGTCCCCTTATCTGATGAAGTTGCGCCAGTCCGAAATTGCAGGCGTTTTCTATGATCAGCGTATTGCAGTTGGGAATGTCCACGCCGGTTTCGATGATGGTGGTGCAGACAAGGATATCCGCTTCGTGGTCGAGCAGCTTGCGCCAGACCTCACTCAGCGCATCCTCGTGCATCTGCCCGTGACCCACTACAATGCGTGCTTCCGGAGCCATTCTGGCCACTTTCTCAGCCGTGCGTTCGATGTCCTCGATCTTGTTGTGCAGGTAAAAAACCTGCCCTCCGCGGCGAAGTTCTCTGTGAATAGCCTCGGAAATCATGCCTTCATCGTGGTCAATAATGTAGGTCTGTACGGGATGTCTGTCCTGCGGCGGTTCGTCGAGGGAGGAAATATCTCTCAGTCCGCTCATGGCCATATTGAGAGTACGGGGGATAGGGGTGGCCGAAAGAGTGAGAATATCCACCGCCGGATATTTCTCCTTGAATTTTTCCTTCTGCGCAACGCCGAAGCGTTGTTCCTCGTCGATAATCGCAAGGCCGAGATCACTGAATTCCACGTTCTTCTGAATCAGCTTGTGGGTGCCGATAATGAGGTCAATGTCGCCGCGCTTGAGCCTGCGCAGAATTTCCTCCTGCTGCCTGGTGGAACGGAAGCGGGAAAGCAGCTCTATCCGGAAGGGATAGGCGTCAAACCGGCTGGCGGCGGTCTGAAAATGCTGCCACGCAAGGATGGTAGTCGGCACAAGAATGGCGCACTGCCTGCCTTCGATCATGCACTTGAAGGCAGCGCGCAGCGCAACCTCGGTCTTGCCGAAGCCGACGTCGCCGCAGAGCAGTCTGTCCATCGGCACCGGACGTTCCATATCCTTTTTGATTTCATCGGTGGCCTTGAGCTGGTCGAAGGTTTCGGGGTATTCAAACCTGTCCTCGAATTCGCGCTGCCATTCGGTATCACGGTCAAATTCGTAGCCCTTTGCCTTCATTCGTTCTGCGTAAATCTTTACCAGCTTGTCGGCAATATCAGCAACGTGCTTCTGCACACGTCGCTTCTGATTCTTCCATTCGTCCGAACCCAGACGGTTGATTTTAACGACCGAGCCTTCCTTGCCGCCGACATATTTGCTTACCATGTCAAGCTGGGTGATCGGCACGTAAAGCACGTCGCTCTTGGCGTAATTGATCTTGATGAAGTCCTTGGTAATGCCGTCCGACTTGATTTTCTGTATGCCCCCGAAGGTACCGACACCGTAGGAGGAATGTACGACGTAATCGCCCAGCGTCAGCTCGTTGAGGTTCTGCAGATCGAGGGAATTCTTGTTCCTGCGGGTCTTCTGCTTTTCAGCGGCGGGATTGACATATCGGCCCCACGAAATCAGCACCGTGCCGATGGAGAAATATTCAAAGCCGCCTGAAAGTCCTCCTTCTGCGATGGTAATGCCGGTGAAAAGAGGCATCTTGGGGGAATTGTCCAGGCGTACAGGAATTTCCGCTTTTTGAAGATCTTCGTACAGTCCTTCGCAGGAACGCGGCGTCCCCCCGAGGAGGATAATGGAATTGCCGCCGCTGATCATGGCGCGGAGTTCTTCGATCAGGTCGGAGGTCTTGCCGCTCCAGACCGGGTGCTGGCGTGCATTGACATTGATGAGCGCCTGAAGATCGTATTCGTAGCCGCCGCGGGTAAATGTCTCGAAGTAGACGGCTTTGCCAAGCTTTGCCATGAATTCGCCGTAGGATAGAGCGAATTTGTCCATTCCTCTGCAGAGAATGCCGTCGGTCAGCAGGTTTTTGATTTCCTCGTTGAGGAAGGCCTCGCTGTTACGCATTTTTTCCTGCACGGCGATGTGTTCGCTGACGATGATCAGACAATTCTTGGGCATGTAGTCGAAAATGGTCGCCTCATAGCTGCACAGCATGGAGATGTAGCGGTCGGGAGAACCGCAGCTTACCCCGGCTTCCAGATCATCCGCTTCCCGCAGCAGTCGTTCCTTTGCGGCTGCTGCTGCCTTGCCCCTGAGCGACTTAGCGAGGGAACGCAGCTTGCCGGCAAGGGAAGGACGGTCGTTGATGATCAGTTCGGCGGCGGGCAGCAGGTTGATTTCTTCCACCGGCTCGATGCTGCGCTGGGAATCAATGTCGAAGTACTGAAGGGAATCCACCGTGTCGCCCCAAAAATCCGCACGGACAGGGTTGGGGGAATCGGGCGGGAAGAAGTCGAGGATGCCGCCGCGCAGCGAGAACTGTCCGGTACCCTCCACCATGTCACAGCGTTCGTATCCGGCAGCCGCCAGGGCGTCGACGCAGGAATTGACCGGAATATCTTCCCCCGCTTTAATGGTGAGCATTCTTTCCTGAAGCTCCTCCGGCGGGATGGTGAGCTGTGAAGCGCCGTCGGCGCAGACAACCGCCACGTCAAATTCTTCCTTGATGATGCGGCTGAGCGTTTCGATCCTGCTGCGCTCGTACTCGTGGGAACGTCCTTCCATCGGACGAAGCTCGATGTCGCGTGCAGGGCAGAAATAAGCCTTCAGTCCCATCTTGGACAGATCGTCGCAGATACGCACGGCTTCCGCTTCGTCGGAGGCAATGTAAAGGATTTTACGAGCCAGCGAACGGCTGAGCGCGGCGGTGAAATGATTTTTGTGTATGCCGGCAAGTCCCGTCACAGCGGCGGGAAGCCGGTGATTCTTGATGCTGTTGACAAGCGATTTGTATTCTTCCAGTGAGTCAAGAATCGAAGGGATAAATGAGAGATGATCCATTAAGTGGAATTCCTCCGTTATCGTGTTAGTGCATTAAGATTCAGGAATTAAACAGGTTCATGGCCTTGTCGATATTCCCGTTTACAATGAGTTCGGCAGCTTCAGCGGCGTTGGTTGCGGAGGTTTCCATTTCCTTCATTTCCCCGGCGGTGAAATGGCTGAGCACCCAGTCGGCCAGGCTGTAGTCAGGGTGAGGCTTGGCACCGATGCCCAGCTTGATGCGGCAGAAATCGCTGCTTTCCACCATGTCAATGATATTGCGCATTCCGTTCTGTCCTCCGTGGGAGCCTTTGCGCCGGATGCGCAGCTTGCCGGGGTCAAGGGAAATGTCGTCGCACATCACCAGCAGACGCTCTGGCGGAATCTTGTAAAACTGCATGATTTCGTCAACCGCCTGCCCAGACAGGTTCATGAAGGTCTGCGGCTTTGCCAGCAGAATCCGTTGTTCGCCGCACATTCCGTCGCCAATCAGCGCATGGAATTTCAGTCGGTCGATTGAGATATTCATCCGCTTTGCCAGCGCGTCTGCTGCCATGAATCCGGCGTTGTGGCGGGTTCCCTGGTATTTTTTGCCGGGGTTTCCCAAGCCTACCACCAGCCAGTCGATCGTTTTGGGTTTGTTCATTCCGAACATATTAGTGAATCACTCCGTTAATTGTGAATATCGTCCATCCGTCGAAAAAGCACATAACCCCAAAGGGCAGGACAATCACCGGATGGAGATTGCCCTGCCTGAAGTGATGCTATGTATTGCTGAGATGTAACGGTAAATCAGTCAAAGATAATGGAAATAGGCTCGTCGCTGTAGACTCTGCGGATTGCGTCCGCGAAATACGGCGCGGTGCTGAGAATAGTGAATTTGTCAAGCATTTTCTCCTTGCCGAGGTGAATGGTGTCGAGGAAGATGAATTCTTTGATGGGGCTGGCTTCGATTCTCTGAAGAGCGGGACCGCTGAGTACAGCATGTGTTGCGCAGGCAGAAACCTCGAGGGCGCCGTGCTTGATAAGCGCTTCGGCAGCGTTGCAGATTGTGCCGGCAGTATCCACCATGTCGTCGATGAGAAGAATCTTCTTGCCGCTGACGTCGCCGATAATGTTCATGACCTCGCTGACGTTTGCCTTCTGGCGGCGTTTGTCGATGATGGCGATCGGACAGTCAAGGCGCTGCGCGAAATTTCTCACGCGGGTAACGGAACCGAGGTCGGGAGAAACGCACATGTATTCGTCGTTTTTGTCGCCCATCTTTTCCTTGAAGTATTTGGCGAGAATGGGTGCGCCGAGCAGGTGGTCAACCGGAATGTTGAAGAAGCCCTGTATCTGAGCGGCATGGAGGTCCATGGTAAGCACACGGTCAGCGCCTGCTGTAGTGATGAGATCGGCGCAGAGCTTTGCGGAGATCGGGTCTCTTGCCTTTGCTTTTCTGTCCTGACGGGCGTAGCCCATGTAGGGGATAACGGCGGTGATTCTGCTGGCCGATGCTCTCTTGAGGGCGTCGATCATGATCAGCATTTCCATCAGATTGTCATTGACGGGATCGCTGGTGGACTGAATGATAAAGCAGTCCTTACCGCGGACGGATTCCTTGAGCGAAACCGAGATCTCGCCATCGCTGAATTTCGTAACGTCGCTTCTGCCCATGGGCTGTTCGAGAATATCGCAGATATCCTGAGCGAGCTTCATGTTGGAATTGCAAGAGAAGATCTTGATGTCGGTACCGTGGAGACTTTTGTTGCTGAGAATCATTTTTACTTCCTCCTGAAAAAGATGGTTTTTATGTAACCGGCTTGCGGCGAGTGGTCATCCGCAGCCTCATTGCCTGCGATGAATGATTATTTCTTTTCGCTGCGCTTAGCGGCTGCCCAGCCGTCTTTTACCACCTGACGGGCGCGTGCAATGCCGAGAGCGTCGGACGGAATGTCATGGGTAATGGTGGAGCCTGCCGCTGTGTAGGCGCCGGCGCCGATATTGACAGGAGCCACGAGATTGGTGTTGCAGCCGATGAAGCAGTCGTCGCCGACCACGCAACGAGCCTTGTGCTGTCCGTCGTAATTGACGGTGACGCAGCCGCAGCCGAAATTGACCCGCTTGCCCACATCGCTGTCGCCGACGTAGGTGAGATGCGCAACCTTGGTGCCTTCGCCCAGAACGGAATTCTTGACCTCCACAAAATCGCCGATATGTACCTTCGGGCCAATTTTACAGTTGGGTCTGATCTGAGAGAAGGGGCCGATGTCAGTACGGTCGAAAATCTCGCTCTGCTTTACCTGACTTGCGTTGATAATCACGCCGTTGTGAATGGTAGAATTTTCGATCAGGGTATTGGGACCGATTGTACAGTCGGAACCGATCGTAACTTTCCCTTTCAGAATAGTGCCGGGCAGAATAACCGTCCCCTCGCCGATTGTCACATCAGGACCGATGATCACTCCGTCGGTGCAGGTGAGTGAAACGCCGTCCGCAATCATTTCATTCAGAATGGAGGTGCGTGCGATCTGATTGAGTTCATTGAGCTGCACAGGATCGTTGGCGCCCATGACAACGCTTGAATTGTCGGCGGTGAAGGCGTTCGCCGCGTCACCCAGCAGCTTGACCGCGTCAGGAAGGTAATACTCTCCGGTGACGCTGCTTTGCTTGATGTGATCCGTGTCGAGTACAGAAAGAAGCGCATCCACGCTGAACCAGTAGGCGCCGGAATTGACTTCTTTGACGGCAAGCTGTTCCATAGTGGCTTCCTTGTGTTCGACGATGGACATCAGGCTGCCGTCGGCTGCGCGGAGAATTCGTCCGTAGCCGGTCGGATCGTCCAGCATCGCCGAAATGACGGTCACGCAGTTGCTCCGGGCTTCATGAGAGTAAAATGAGTTGGAAATGTTGCGGCAGTCCATAAAGGGAGCGTCTCCGTTGAGAACCAGCACGCTTCCGCCCTTGTGGGCTTCCAGAAATGCCTTGGCCATCATGACGGCGTGACCGGTACCCTTGCGTTCGGTCTGTGTCACGGTCGAACACGCGTTTTCGCCTGTGTATGTCTTGGCAAGGTACTCCTTGATCATTTCCTCAAGATGTCCTGTCACTACGCAAACGTCATGTACGCCTGCTTCTCGGACTGCGTCGATTACCCAGCCGAGCATTGGCTTGAAAAGAACTTCCATCATTGCCTTGGGTTTCTTGGATTTCATGCGCTTTCCTTCTCCCGCAGCGAGAACAATGGCGCAGACGCTTCCGGAACGAATCGGTTCGGAGAAATTTCCGACATTCTGATTGGAAACCGAAAACATGTTTACATTCAGCTCCTTCATAATATTTACTTTTAGCTTGACCTGTTTTTCTGCGAATACCAAAAGGTAACAAACATATTACTTATTATTACATTTTTATATTATTTTTTCAAGTCAATTTTAGTATTTTTTAATTTCAAATTCTTACTTCTACAGTTTACACAAAACAAACACAAAAAAGTGCAAACAATATTGGAACGGTTTGCAGAGTCGAAGACACGCCTGGAATTATGTTCAGATGGAGAATGAAATCTGGTATGTCGTCGATGCCTGTTGGGACGACAAAGGAGAATATACTGTTCCTTCCCGGTATTCCTACTTCCTTTTGGGTAAAAACAATACTGTTATCAAGGATGGCATAATGCACATTGCTTTTAAAGGTCTTTTTGTGGATCCTGAAAAAATAAACAGCACCGATCCTGTTCTTGTCTATCCTGAAATAGGCGACGAGAACTATTCCCTCTCCAGATGAACCGGTTTTGTTGCTGGCTGATTTCCATGATAATTTTTTCAAAAAAAATTTGAAAAAATTGTAAAAGTACTGGATTTTGTGGAAAGGATGTGCTATCATATACTAAGCAATGTACGAGTTGCGTTTTTTGCCTTGCTGAAAATGCAATGGGCGTACGAAAGCTAATTTACGAAATCCTCAGTGATTTCGAGGAGGTTTTATCCAATGAGAAAATGGGTTTATCTTTTCAGTGAAGGCAACGCCAACATGCGTGAGCTTCTCGGCGGTAAGGGCGCTAACCTGGCTGAAATGACCAACATCGGTCTTCCTGTTCCTCAGGGCTTCACCATCACCACCGAAGCCTGCACCCAGTATTATGAGGACGGCAAGAAGATCAACGACGAGATCATGGGTCAGATCAACGAGTACATCGTCAAGATGGAAGAGATCACCGGCAAAAAGTTCGGCGATAAGACAAATCCCCTTCTCGTTTCGGTTCGTTCGGGCGCAAGAGCATCCATGCCCGGTATGATGGACACAATCCTCAACCTCGGTCTTAACGAAGAGGTTGTCGAGACCATCGCTGAACAGTCCGGCAATCCCCGTTGGGCTTGGGACTGCTACAGAAGATTTATCCAGATGTATTCCGACGTCGTTATGGAAGTCGGCAAGAAGTATTTTGAGCAGCTCATCGACGAGATGAAGGAAAAGAAGGGCGTCAAGCAGGACGTCGAGCTTACCGCTGAAGATCTCAAGGAGCTTGCCAATCAGTTCAAGGCTGAGTACAAGTCCAAGATCGGCTCCGATTTCCCGTCCGATCCCAAGGAGCAGCTCATGGGCGCTATCATGGCTGTTTTCCGTTCCTGGGACAACCCCAGAGCTAACGTCTACCGCCGTGACAACGACATTCCTTATTCATGGGGTACTGCCGTCAACGTTCAGTCCATGGCATTCGGCAACATGGGCGACGACTGCGGCACCGGTGTTGCATTCACCCGTGACCCTGCCACAGGCGCTAAGGGTCTGTTCGGTGAGTTCCTCACCAACGCACAGGGCGAAGACGTTGTCGCCGGCGTGCGCACTCCTATGCACATCACCGAGATGGAGCAGAAGTTCCCCGAGGCATTCAAGCAGTTCAAGGAAGTCTGCGCTACCCTTGAAAATCATTACAGAGATATGCAGGATATGGAGTTCACCGTTGAGCACGGCAAGCTCTACATGCTCCAGACCAGAAACGGCAAGAGAACCGCTCAGGCTGCTCTCAAGATCGCTTGCGACCTCGTTGACGAGGGTATGAGAACCGAGCAGGAAGCCGTTGCTATGATCGATCCCCGCAACCTCGACACCCTTCTCCATCCGCAGTTTGATGCGAAGGAGCTGAAGGCTGCCACACCTATCGGCAAGGGCCTCGGTGCTTCCCCCGGCGCTGCATGCGGCAAGGTTGTCTTCACTGCTGAAGACGCTGTTGCATGGAAAGAGAGAGGCGAGAAGGTCGTTCTCGTCAGACTCGAGACTTCTCCTGAAGACATCACCGGTATGAAGGCTTCTCAGGGTATCCTCACCGTCCGCGGTGGTATGACCTCCCACGCAGCCGTTGTTGCCCGTGGTATGGGTACCTGCTGCGTTTCCGGCTGCTCCGAGATTGCTATGGATGAGGAAAACAAGAAGTTCACACTCGCCGGCAAGACATTCAACGAAGGCGACCCGATCTCCATCGACGGTTCCACCGGTAACATCTATGATGGCATCATTCCCACCGTTGACGCTCAGATCGCAGGCGAATTCGGCCGCGTTATGGCTTGGGCTGACAAGTACAGAACCCTGAAGGTCCGCACCAACGCTGATACACCCGCAGACGCCAAGAAAGCTCGTGAGCTCGGCGCAGAAGGCATTGGTCTCTGCCGTACAGAGCATATGTTCTTTGGCGATGGCAGAATCGACGCATTCCGCGAGATGATCTGCTCCAGCACTCTCGAAGAGAGAGAAGCAGCTCTTGCCAAGATCCTGCCCATGCAGCAGAGTGACTTTGAGGCTCTCTATGAGGCTCTCGAAGGCAATCCTGTTACCATCCGCTTCCTGGATCCGCCTCTCCATGAGTTCGTTCCCACTGAGGAAGCTGACATTGAAGCTCTCGCAAAGACACAGGGCAAGACCGTCGAGGACATCAAGACGATCATCGCTTCCCTGCATGAATTCAACCCGATGATGGGTCACCGCGGCTGCCGTCTGGCTGTCACCTACCCTGAAATCGCAAAGATGCAGACCAAGGCTGTCATCCGTGCTGCCATCAATGTGCAGAAGAAGCATCCCGACTGGAATGTCGAGCCTGAAATCATGATTCCGCTGGTTGGCGAAGTCAAGGAGCTCAAGTTCGTCAAGAAGTTCGTCGTTGAGACCGCTGACGCTGAGATCGCTGCTGCTGGCGTTGATCTCAAGTACGAAGTCGGTACCATGATCGAGATTCCCAGAGCTGCTCTTACAGCTGATGATATCGCCAAGGAAGCAGACTTCTTCTGCTTCGGCACAAACGACCTTACCCAGATGACCTTCGGCTTCTCCCGTGACGATGCCGGCAAGTTCCTGAGCGCTTACTATGATGTGAAGATCTTTGAGAACGATCCGTTCGCAAAGCTCGATCAGATCGGCGTCGGCAAGCTCATGGAAATGGCTATCAAACTGGGCAAGCCTGTCAATCCGAAGCTCCATGTCGGTATCTGCGGCGAGCACGGCGGTGATCCTTCGTCCGTTGAGTTCTGCCACAAGATCGGTCTGGACTACGTTTCCTGCTCGCCTTTCCGCGTGCCGATCGCAAGACTGGCAGCCGCACAGGCAGCTATCGCTGACAAGAAGTAATTTTTCCTTCAGAGGCGATGAATCCGGTTGACGGAAAAATAAATGACACGAGAGATGTTTTCTGAAAGAATTGTTTTCCAAGTACGAATCAGTTTTAATGAAATAATCACTCCGAAATAAAAATATCAAAGGCATATTGACTGAAGCAAGGTCAATATGCCTTTGTTGCGTTATTGGATTTAGAGGTCGGCTTCAGAATGCATTTGGGCTGCGGCTGCCGAAGTATTGAGAAAGCAACGCGAAAAATGAATCTGCGTAATTAATGGAATCATTCAATTATTTATGTTATTCCATGCAAATCGTGATGATCACATTATCGTTTCCCAGAAGAGCGGTCAATTCAGACGGCGTTTTGTCCGTAATGTGTCCCAGCATTGTATACGCCCACGTATTGGAACCGTAGAATACCACAAGCTTATTGCCGGAGTAAAGGACAATATCTCCCGCCTCTGTCGTGATTCGCTCGTCATTTCTCGGCAAACTGTGACCGATGGAACCGACCTGCTCGAACCCCCCCGTATAGGGACATCTGAATCGTGACAGGCGATTCCGCGGCAAGCTCTCTCAAGGCGGAAACGGGTTCGTTGTCTTCCCATTCAACAGTGACGGTTTCGCCGTTGATTTTCATGGTCAATTCAGGTTTCATATTATTATCATCCGCAGTCGTTTGGTCCGAATCACTGGATTCAGAATTGATAATTACTCGTGATCGGGTAGTATCTTCATTTCCGGTCGTTGTTTCTGACTCGCAGGCACTTAACGCAAGCAGCGCAAACAGATAAATGAAGATGAGCGTGAGTGACTTATTCCAGATTTTTGCCGAACTGATCGCCATTATTTCAGATGTTCCTCCATAAATTCAGATATTTTATCAAACGGAATAGCGTCCTTGCCGCCGCCGTCGTACAGGTCGGTGTGTGACGCTTCGGGAATGATCAGCAGTTCTTTGTTATCCGCGTAGTGGCTGTCCCTGACCATATCCGTGTAAGCGTCACGGCTCATATAGCAGGAATGCGCCTTTTCGCCGTGAATCATCAGAACAGCGGAACGGATTTCTTTGGAATAAGTGAACAGCCGCATATTCATGAGTGATGTTCCCGTATTCACCGTCCAGCCGTCATTGGAATTGAGGGAACGCAGATGATAGCCGCGAGGCGTCTTGTAGTAGTCATAATAGTCCTTGACAAAATAGGGAGCGTCCTCCGGCAGCGGGTCGATGACGCCGCCTGCTCTTGCGTATTCTCCGCTCTGATAGTCCTTTGTTCTTTGGGCGTTGACTGCCACCCGTGCGCGGTAGCGTGCTTCCTCATTGTCTTCGCTGTCAAAATAACCGTTGCCCGCGACGCGCGACATATCATACATGGTCGAAGTGACTGTCGCTTTGATTCTCGTATCAATACAGGCAGTCTGCAATGCCATGCCGCCCCAGCCGCAAATGCCTATGATGCCGATGCGTTCAGGATCGACATTCTCCTGCACGGAGAGAAAATCCACCGCCGCCTGAAAATCCTCCACGTCGATGTCGGGCGAATGCATGGCTCTGGGGAAACCGCCGGATTCTCCCGTAAACGACGGGTCGAAGGCAATGGTGAGAAATCCGCGTTCCGCCATCGTCTGCGCGTACAGACCGGAGGACTGCTCCTTGCAAGCTCCAAAGGGACCGCTCACGGCAATCGCCGGGAGTTTCCCCTCCGCGTTCTTGGGAACATACATATCCGCCGCAAGCGTAATGCCAAAGTGATTGACGAAGGTCGCCTTCCGGTGGCTTACCTTGTCGCTTTTGGGAAATACCTTATCCCACTCGGTTGTCAGTTTCAGTTCTTCTGTTTTCATCATGATCCATGCCGCCTTTCTTAATGGTTATGATTTGTTTTCATTTCTATCTGATTTTATTATACCATCTTGATTTTTGTTTTGCTAATGGTTATAATGAATATCATACTATTCCTTTTTAGAATATCATTTTAATTGAAAGCGAGATAGATGAATGGAAATACGAACACTCCGATATTTTCTTGCAGTGGCAAGGGAAGAAAACATGACAAAGGCGGCGGAAACGCTTCATGTCACGCAGCCGACGCTATCAAAAGCCTTGAAGTCCCTTGAAGACGAGCTTGGAAAAAAGCTGTTCACCCGACACAGCTTCAGCATCAGGCTGACGGAAGAGGGAACCCTCTTACGCAACCGCGCGGAAGATCTCGTTGGTATGGCGGACAGGATTGAAAAGGAATTTTTGTCGCTCGATGATATCACAGGCGGCGATCTGTATTTCGGTTTGGCGGAATCCTATCAGATCAGCTTTCTCGCCCGTGAGATACACGAATTCAAGAAGATGTACCCTGACCTGCGATATCATATCACCAGCGGGGATACAGAGCAGGTTGCGGAAAAACTGGACAAAGGACTGCTGGATTTTGCTGTATTAGCAGAGATACCCGACGCGGCAAAATACAAATCGCTGGTTTTTCCGGAAGTAGATATCTGGGGCGTTGTCATGCCCCACGATGATCCGCTGGCAAAGAAAAAAGCCGTCAGCGTGGACGACCTGATCGGGCTGCCATTGTTCTGTTCCGGACAGAGCTGGGAGAAAGACATTCCACACTGGGCGATGGATAAAATGGATCAGCTGCATCTGGAAGGCTCCTTCCGGCTCTCCTACAACGCTTCTCTTTTTGCGAAGGAGCATCTGGGGTATCTGCTGACATTTGACCGTCTGATCAACACATCTCCTGCGAGCGGTCTTGTGTTCCGTCCGCTCACACCGAGGCTTGAAACAAAGCTGTTCCTTGTGTGGAAAAGGTACCAGACTTTTTCTCCTATTGCGGAGAGATTTCTCCGGCAGATACAGCTTTCGTTTATGGAGGTGTGAGCAGATTCATCTGCATTCAAAAAATGTGTAAAGAAAAAAGGCTTGCACCGGAGCTGATAAAGTGCTAAATTAAAAAAAGAGAAAGGCTCAAATAATGAGGATGCAAAAGAAAAAAAGAAAAAGCATAGCGAAGCTCGTAAGGTAAAAGGCAGGGGAGAGGTCCTCGCTGCAACGTGCTGCGAAAAAAACAGGGCAGGACGCACCAGATGAGGTGTTGATCACAGATTACTTTTGCCCCGACTGGAGAAAAATCTTTGATTCAGATTGCCCAATCTCCCTGTTTTACGCTGTTTTCGAGTTTTTCATTAGGCTGACAATATGAAAGAAAGGAGGTTTTAATATGACTAAAAAGAACATTGCCATTATCGTTGAATTAATTCCGATCGTCTCAGCCGTGTTGTCTTATCTTCTGACTGTATCCAAATACGACTCCGAGCTGATCAGGAATGTTATTTCAATCACTTTCTTGCTGGCATTTTTAGGATTTGTATTCTTTTTTGTCGGTCGGTGGCTTGCCAAGGAAAACAAAGCTGTGAAGATTCTAGGCGTATTCGACTGGCTTGCAACCGTGTATGTGATTGCAATTTACGCGATTGCTATTTTCAACTTCGGATTATAAGCATGACCGATATCATTAATCTTCACATAATGAAATGATTCAAAAAAAGATTAAGAAGTGCCGATGGGATTTCTTAATCTTTTTTTTTGGAATGCAGGTGGGCGAGAGGGTTGCTCTCAATCGCGGACTTTACCTGTGCGTTGGACAGATGGGTATAGATTTCAGTGGTGCCTAAGTTCTCATGTCCTAATATGTCCTTCAATACGCGGGTGTCCACACCGCCTTGCTGGTACATCAGAGTGGCGGCTGTGTGTCTCAGTTTGTGAACAGAATACCCTTCGTCCATGTTGATTTCCTTCAAGTATTTTTTCACAAGCCACTGAACAGTCTTGGGGGAGAGGCGACGCTTGTTTCGGCTGATGAATAACGCGTTGCGGTCTGTATACACGATGCCGTCTACCGGTCGTACCTTACGGTAGGCTTCAATCGCCTTGACGCAGGCTTCGTTCAGGTAAACCATGCGTTGTTTGTTGCCTTTGCCGGTAATGACAAGCGTATTGTCTGAACGGATGTCATTGTAATTGATTCCTACAAGCTCTGAAAGACGCATGCCACAGTTGAGGAATAATGTCAGTATGCAGTAGTCACGCTCTTTGTTGGGTCCGTCAACGCTCTCTAAAAGGTCAATGCTTTGCTCCAGATCCAGATGCTTCGGCAGACGTTTCGGGAGCTTTGGATTGCCAAGTTCTTCCACGGGATTCGTCTTGATTTTGCCTGTGACGGTGTAGAGATATTTGTAGAAGGAACGCAGTGAAGAACATTTGCGTGACCGAGTATTGTTGTTGTTATGACGCACTGACGAAAGATAATTCATGTATTCAAATACTTCCGTCAAGCTCACCGACTCAATCAATTCAATTGTTACATCCTCAATGGTTATTTTTTCAAAATCATCTTTTGAAATTCCGCGTGACATCTTCAGGTATCTGAAGAATGAACGCAAGTCAATGAAATAGCCTTCGACCGTTTTTTCTGATTTGCCTTTGATGGTTTCCATATAGCCGAAGTATTCCCGCAAAACCGTCGGACACTCGTTCATATAATCCATTCGCAAGGGTCATTTGATCCTCCCCTCAATTATACTAAATATTCATTTAGTATAATTATATAATAAACTGCCCCGGCGCTTTTGTCAAGTCCCCTGTCGAATAAATTGCTTTTTTTCGTTTCCTTCTGATAATGAATTTGTAAATCAAAAAAACCGTAAAACCGTCCGGAACAAGTTTCATAAATGACTCATTCCGGACGGTTTCCATTTTTTTGATTCACGACCTAAATTGGCTTGTATTATTTTCCTGCTTTGCTTTGAAATAAAGACAGCAGCTTTCTTATAAGGTTCATCCTGCGGTTGCAGTTGTTGAAGGACGTGTCTGTGTTTTCATTTGTTTTGGTTGCTGCGGAAGTCGGCTTGGTTGTGGCAGAAGTCACAGCGGAAGTCGGCTTGGTTGTGGCGGAAGTTACAGCGGAAGTCGGCTTGGTTGTGGCGGATGTGCCGAGGGTAATGACTTCACCGCTTAAACCGTCCGATACGGCAAAAAACTGTGACCAGTAATAGGTACCGTTTTTGTAGGTGACGCCTATGCCGATGTAATCATAGCTGCCGAGGATATTGGCCCTGTGTCCCGACGAATTCATCCATGAATTCATGACTTCTTCCGGCGTACGCTGGCCGTAAGCGATGTTCTCCCCTACTGACCTGTAATTGATTCCGGCTTCTGTCACCGCCGTGAAACAGCGGGTCCCGTTGGGTCGGGTATGTGAAAATACGCTCTGTATTTCCTGTGCCCTGACAAGTGCCGCCTCGCTGAGCTTGTCGGAGTATTTCAGCGGAGTAAGGCCGTTGGCAGCACGCTCACGGTTGACGATGCCCGCTACCTGCCTTGCGTATTCCTCGATCTGAGGTGTGGCATAGCTTGCGGAAGCATACGCAGTGAAGGATGAATCCGAAAGGGTATCAGGCATTGCTGCGGCGGAAAGTGCCAGCATGGCTACCATTACGAGCGAAAGCAATCTTTTCTTTGATTTTTTCAAATAAAGACCTCCTTGAAAAAAATGAGAATTTACGGAATGATATCTGAAAAATTCCGTGATTCAAGGATAGCATATTCCCCGGCGTATCGTCAACACACAAAATATCCCATGTCAGAGATTGACTTTTCTGGCATGGGATATGAATGAATCATTATGCGTTGAATTGATCGGCGAATTCGCTGCCCGATTCGGAGAGCTTATGATTGCCGTTTTCGTCGATTGACAAAAAGCCCTTTGCGTCGGCAAACTGAATGGCCGCGTCGAATGCCGCGCTGACATTGGCTGTCACCCTTGTGAAATTCATCAGCTTTGCCGATTCCTTTACAAGGTCGTCATGTGACATGCTGATCTGCTCATGAAGCACAAGACACACCGCATTGGCAGCCTCCTGCAGGGGGATTTCCCTGACGTCGCGCTTGCTCTCCCCTTCCCCGTTGGTTCGGATCAGGGTATATTCTTCGGGAATCTGCTGCTTGCTCCAGATGAATCTGTCCTCATACTGAATGGTGCTTTGCAGTTCGAGGGAATCAATGATCTGCGTCAGATGCGTCTGAATTTTCGCTGTACTGCGGGTAATGCCGAAGCTCTGGATCACACGGCGGGTAAGCCTTGCTTCGCTGACAGGCGCTTCGCGTTCGATGACTTCCCTGATGGCGTCCTTGATCATCTTCTTGCAGGCCGGCTGCACAAAGTCGTCATTTGTCAGGGCGATAGATTTGAGCTCGGCGGCGGTGTAAGGTATCACGTTCGCGGAGACAATCGGCTCAGGAGCGTCGGGAATGATCCCGATTTCCTCCTCCGCTGGAAGCTCGGTTGTCTCTTCCGTATTTTCCTTTTCTTCCGTAGCAGGCTCCTCGCCTGCTTTTACATCCATCGGTTCCGCGTCGGCGGTAGATTCCGTTTGTTCCTCCTCGGCCTGTACCGCTTCGGATTGTGACTGTTCAGCGGCTTTATTGATGATATCGAGAAGCCGCGCCAGTTCCTTGCGGCTGTTGTCCCACCAATCCATCGACCAGACGCGTGCGATTTGCCAGCCGAGACTGTTCAGCACGCTGATCTGGGCAAGCTCTCTGTCACGCACCGTTTTGGAATCGCGGTAGGTGAAGCCGTCCAGCAGTATTCCCAGCAGATAACGGTCGGGATCGTTCGGATCAATCACGCCGATGTCGATGCGGTACTGCGAATGCCCGACGTGTCGCTGGGTTTCGTATCCGTTTTCCGCCAGTGCCGTGCAGATCGCCTTGCTAACTCCCTCGATGTCTTCGTTGGCACCCGATGAAACAAATTCGTCGTTGAAGTGATCCCTTCCGGCAGCGTATTCGAGGAAGGATTTCAGTGCAGCGACGCCTTCCGCGTTGGTTCGGTTGAGGTCGATCTGCTCCGGTTCCAGCGTTGAGAAGACAATCATTTCGCACCTTGCGCGGGAAACGGCGACATTCAGCCTGCGCCAGCCGCCGTCGCGGTTGAGCGGGCCGAAATTCATGGAAACATGCCCCTCCTTGTCGGGGCCGTAGCCGATCGAGAAGAGAATGACGTCACGCTCGTCGCCCTGTACGTTTTCCAGATTCTTGATGAAGAGCGGTTCCTTGCCGTTGTTCGCCCAGCTTTCCAGCGAGGTGTCCTCCTTGCAGGCGTCAATGAGCAGATCGTCTATAAGATTCTGCTGATTGATGTTGAAAGTAACGACGCCGACGCTCAGCTTGCTGTCCTTTTTGTCGTGGCAGCGGCGTTTCAGTTCGGCGATCACAGCCTCGGCTTCGGAACGGTTCTGCCGGCTCTTGCCCCGGTCGAAGAAGCCGTCTGTATGCACCAGCTTTACCTTTGCTTCGCGGTCGTTGACCGATGGGAAGGTATAGAGTTTATTCTCGTAGAAATGACGGTTGCTGAAGGCAATCAGGCTTTCATGGCGGCTTCGGTAGTGCCAGAGAAGATGGGTCTGCGGCATATTCAGGGCAAGGCAGTCGTCGAGAATGCTCTCGAGGTCTTCATCGTCAATGTTGTCCTCGTCCACCGTGTTGGTGGCAAAGAAGGATGTTGGCGGCATCTGTTTCGGGTCGCCGACAATAACAGCGTTCTTTCCCCTTGCCAACGCGCCGACCGCCTTGGAAGTCGTGATCTGCGATGCTTCGTCGAATACCACAAGGTCAAACGGCTCGCGATTGGGGGCGAGATACTGTGCCGCGGAGATCGGGCTCATGAGCATGCAGGGACACAGCCTGGGCAGCATGTTGGGTATCTGGTCAAAGAGCCGGCGAATGCTCAGCCCTCTGCCGCCGCTGCGAATCGCCTTTTGCAGTATGCCCAGCTCGGAGCTTTGTGCCGCTTCCTTGGCGAAATTCGGGACTTTCGCTGCCAGCCGGCAGTAAATTTCCTTCTTGGTGAGGTTGGTGAGGTCGGTGTCCATCTGACGGAACTGTTCGATTTTCTCATTGAACACCGCGCCGGAAAATCCGCTGAGCACCGGAACGGAGTCAATTATTCCCATTGCCAGCGTCTTGGACATCATTTTTCTGAAAGCGCCGGAGGCTTCTTCGTGGGATATTCCCTGCCGGTAAGCGTCAATGACGCATTTCATGCCGCAGTTTTCTGCCTCCTGCGAAATGGCGTTCCACGTAATCCACTCCTTCAGCTCATCGGAATGTGCCGTCACATTGTCGCAAACGGTGAGCTGTGATGAAATCCAGTCTCCGTCCGCTTCCACGGAAGTGTCAATGATTTCATCCAGCGCCGTTTTTGCGGAAAGTGCTGCGGGCATCGCGTTGATAACACCTTCTATCTCCTCGCGGAGTTCGGGTCTGCCGCAGTATTTCAAGCGGAAATCGGAACTTCGGAAGGATTCGTCCAGCTTTTGTGCGCTTTCCTTTGCCTCTGCGCAGGACATGCTGACGGCGTTCCAGTCGGTGGCGTTCCCGTTGTAAAGAACGCCCAGGGATTCGCCGTACTGTGAGAACAGCGCGGCGGCGGCGTCATTCTCGCTGCGGTAATTCATGAGGGCGAGAAGGTGCTGCTCCAGCTGGCCCTTGTTGATCGCGCCGATGGAATAAGGCAGCAGTTTCTTGCAAAGGGCATTGATTCCCAGCTTTCGTGGGATGAGCCATTTAGCTGCCGCGTTGCGGTATTCACCGAGAAGGCTGATGCCGTCGAGATTGAGGAATTCCGGCCGCCAGTACTGCAAAAGCTTGGACGACTGCTCATTGGCATGGGCATAATGCAGGCACATTTCCTGCACCTGACCGGTAAAGAACGCCGGGTTTTCAGCCTGTGCCCATGCTCTGGGGAAACGCAGCCATCGCTTTAATTCATCAGCGGCGGTTTGGATTCTGGTAATCTCTGCGAATGTGTCGGCAGGAACGGCGACTTCGGCGGTGAATTTATCGAGTGAAAGCTTCAGCGATTCCAGCGCATTTTTATAAGCCGCGATTTTTTCGGGCAGCGTCATGCGGAGCTGCTGTGAATAGGCGGCGCTTCTAACGGCAGACAGGGGATGATCCTTCGGGTGTCCGACGGACTTCGCCGCCGCTGTGATACGCTGGAGCAGTACCGACTGTTCCTCCGCCCTTTCGCGGTCAATGGCTTCAAGGACATTGTATTCCGGGACAGGAATGTCAGGGAAGGCCTTGTTGGCTTCGTATTCGTTGATCAGTTCGTAAAGCGTCCTGCCGCACCTGCGTTCCTTGTGCAGTTCTCTGACGTACTCGTTCAGCTCGGCGCGGAGCTTTGCAATCTGATTGGCCTTGTTTTCGTAGACCTGTGCCGGCTGGCCTTTGGTGACTTCGGAAGCGCGTCGGAGCTGTTCCAGCACGGATTTTTTCTTTGCCTTGTTGGAATGGAGTTCCAGGCAGAAGTCCCCGATTCCGATCTTGTCAAGGCGGCGTTCCACCACTTCCAGGGCTGCCATTTTTTCAGCCACGAACAGAACGGACTTTCCCTGAGCCAGGGCGTTGGCGATCAGCGCGGTGATGGTCTGGGATTTGCCTGTGCCGGGAGGCCCGTGCAGCACGAAGCTCTTGCCCTCCGACGCTGCTTTGATGGCGAAGAGCTGTGAAGCATCCGCCGACACGGGAAGGAAAACACCGCTTTCGTCCACTTCGTCTCCTATGCTCATTTCCTCGGCTTCCCATTCCAGCTTGCCTTCCATCAGGCTGCTGACGATCTTGTTCTTGGCCAGATCGTCGTACCGGCTGCGAATGTCGTTCCACATGACGAACTGCGAGAAGGAGAAGATGCCGATGTAGGCTGATTCCAGCACATCCCAGTTCTTCTGCTCCATGACGGCCTTGCGCACGATGGTGAAAACCTTGCGGGTGTCTATGCCGTGTTCATCCTCAGGCAGGACATTCAGACCCTTTATTTCGATATTGAAATCCTGTTTTAATTTTTCCAGAATGGTCACGTTCATCTGCGGCTCGTCGTCCCGCAGACGGACAATATATCCCTGCGCCGCCGATTTGCGGACGATTTCCACCGGAACGAGAATGATCGGCGCGTATCTCGGCTTGGTGCTTCTGGGATTTTCGTACCATCGGAGCAACCCTAAAGCCATGTAAAGGGTATTCGCGCCGTTTTCTTCCAGTGCCGATTTCGCACTGCGGTAAAGCTCCTTGATGGTTTTGGCGAGTTCGTTTTCGCTGAGTGCAGAACGCAGGCGGTGATTCTTGAATTCCGACTGAATGACGGAAGCAAAAGCACCGAGATCATGCATGTTGTCAAATCCGAGTTCCACCTGCTCCCAATCCGAAGGACGGGGCATGATCTTGAAATCGTCGCCTTCAAACAGACAGTCCTCCAGATCGTCCACCGACGAGGTCAGCAGCGGAATGAGCGTCTTGGAAAGGCGAAGGTTGATGAGCGAATTGCGCAGTCCCAGATCCAGCAATTTGCGCTCCCAGCGGGTCTTGCGTGTGATCGGCGTGTCTTCCTCCTGTGTGTCGAGAATAAGCGCGGCGTCCTTCTCCTTCGGGGCTGCGGTCAGTTCTTCTTCCGTCAGAAGGGGACGCTCCACTTTCCACCCGTTCTCGGTGGGAATGCGCATGGGAATGGGCTTGACGCCGCTGAGTCTGGCGCGGTTGACGTCAATAAAGCACTGCACCGAGGTCAGATCAGCCAGCTGCTTTTCCGCCGCCTTTTGAGCGTCGTCGAAGGATATAGGTTCATCCTTTGCCGTAAAACCCGTGCATTCCACTACCGCAATCTCATTGATGCCGTTGGCGAGCCTTTTGGTAATAAGGGAAGCATCGTCCTGCACGGTTTCCGGGAAGGACATTTCCTCCAGCCAGACGCCTGCGAAAATATGCCCTTTAAACAGGATCAGCAGAGGATGCAGACCGATTGCTTCCAGCACAGCGGCGTAAAGCAGCGTCAGATCCATGCAGGTGCCCAGCTTCTGCTCCATTACCGTGTCGCAAAGGCGGATGCGCTGCCCGATGGCTTCAAAGCTGGCGGGAGGCACGCAGTAGACAATGTTCTGCTCCTGCATGGCACCGTAGACCGCCGCCGCCTGTTTCAGCACACGGTTGGCATCATTGCTCTGGTAGGCGTCAAGCGAAGGGTCGTCCGTCCATTTGCCGAGAAGCTCGGCGGCACGGGCGGTAATCTGCGCAATGACCGGGTGATTCGGCGTGACAAACGCGCAAAGCAGTTCGGGGTAAATGGAATCGCCATGCCACTGATCAAAGGCCAGTGCGGTGATTTCGGTCTGCTCGGAGCAAAGCGTTGTCTCTCCGCTTACTAGCGATACGGACAGAATGCCCGTGATCTTTTCAGTAATGCCCGCAAGGAAATTGCCGTCCGGAATGATTTTCACGCAGCTGAGCGTGACCGATCTGCCTGCGGGCAGCATGTCAATGTGTTGGGTATAGGGCAGGCTCAGCGCCGGCTCCGAGGTGATACGCAGCTCAATGTCGGTTACATTCTCTTCCGAATCGTTTTTTACGGTGAGAGAACGGATGATTTTGAGTCCGTTCTGCAACAGTGCGTAGTTGATTACCGGGAGAATGCTGACTTCGATATGTATTTTCCCGGTCAGATCGTCCGTCACGCTGACAGATGCTTCTACGCTCTCCCCTGCTTCCTCCGGCTGGAATTCGGATGCTTCCTCCGGCTGGAATTCGGATGCTTCTTCCGACTGGGTGTCGGATGCTTCCTCCGGCTGGGGTTCGGATGCTTCCTCCGGCTGGGGTTCGGATGCTTCCTCCGGCTGGGGTTCGGAT
>CAMHMN010000040.1 GCA_946186245.1 uncultured Clostridia bacterium | reverse complement strand
GCAGGTCAGCAGGAAGGCCGCAGGGATTCCGCCAGATTCGAACGGCAGGGCGCAGGTCAGCAGGAAGGCCGCAGGGATTCCGCCAGATTCGAACGGCAGGGCGCAGAAGGAAACACGAGAGAAAACGCCAATCACGTGCGACGCAACCGAACGGACAAAATGCAGCGTTCCTCTCACGACGACGAATACTACAATGCCCCCAGGGCTTCCGATCCAAGGCGCAGGGAGATCATTCACGACAGTGCCGAGGGAGGCGGCATAGACATGAGTTCCTTTGACATCAATTACAAAGGAGACTCCGCATCCTCCGCTTCAGTGAGAACCGCGGGCATTCTCGGCAAGCCGTTGATTCTGGGAGGATTTGCTGTGGCGGCAGCACTGATCGCAATTATCATTTTTGCCGTCAGCAATTCCGGCAAGGACAAGCAGTGGCGCAATTTGTCAGCCGATGACAGCACGCAGGAATACAGCACTCCCGACAGCATTACGCTGGGAGGAAAAAAGATAGAAACCGATTCGGACTATATCGAACTTGCCGAAATGAACATCAGCGACATAAACGCCCTTTCCTACTGCATCAGCGTAAAGAGTCTGTTTATCAATAACAATCAGATCGCCGATCTCACTGCCATAGGTGACTGCTATCTGCTCGCCACACTCAATGCCGGAAGCAATCAGATCAACGATATTTCGGCCCTCTCACACCTCGACAAGCTGGAAGATATCGATATCAGCGACAATCAGATCAGCGATCTCTCGCCGCTGACGAACCTGATGAAGCTGGAAACACTCAATGCTTCAAAAAACCAGATATCCGATGTCTCTCCGCTCGCCAATGTTTCTTCGCTCCGGCAGCTGATTCTCTCGGATAACGCTGTCAGCGACATCAGACCCCTTGCAGATATGACCGGCCTGACGACGCTGGAGCTTGCAAACAACGGAATAACCGATATTTCCGTGCTGAACGGACTGAGCAGTCTTTCCACCCTCAATCTCAGCGGCAACAAGATTTCCAATGTGAAGCCACTGAAATCGCTCTCTTCGCTCACTATGCTCGACCTCAGCGGAACCCCCGTAAGCGATGTTTCTGCCCTCGGCAGCATGAAGTCGCTTCTGGAGCTCAATCTCACCGGCACCAACGTATCTGCCGAAGATCTGGCTGCTCTCAAAAAGGAACTTCCGGATTGTCGCATAAGCAAATAAATAACCAAAAGCCGTGCTTCGGAGCCATCCATCGCTCCAAGCACGGCTTTCTTATTCAATCTTATCTGTAAATGACTTCTTCTCTGCCGGGACCGTTGGAAACGATGTCAATCGGGAAGCAGATCTGACCTTCGATAAACTCGATGTAATTGCGGCAATTCTCAGGCAGTTCATCATAGGATGTAATGCCCCTAACATCGCACTTCCAGCCGGGAAGAGTCTGCAGCACAGGCTTGGCCTTCGCAAGAAGGTGGGTGACAGGGAATTCATGGGTAATCTTGCCGTCAATTTCATAAGCGACACAAACCGGAATCTCATCCAGATAGCCCAGAACGTCCAGACAAGTCATAGCCACCTTTGTCGTACCCTGTGCCATACAGCCGTACCGCGTGGCAACACAGTCGAACCAGCCCACTCTGCGCGGTCTGCCCGTAGTAGCGCCGTATTCGCCTTTATCTCCGCCGCGTCTGCGCAGTTCTTCGGCTTCATCTCCGAAAATCTCGCTGACAAATTCACCCGCGCCAACCGCACTGGAATACGCCTTGGTGACGGTTATCACCTCGCTGATGGCACGCGCCGGAATACCTGCGCCGACCGCTCCGTAGCCCGCAAGGGTAGAAGAAGAGGTCACCATCGGATATATGCCGAAATCGGTGTCCTTCAGAGAACCGAGCTGTCCCTCGAGCAGGATATTCTTATCCTCTCGAACAGCCTTCTGGAGGAATTCAAAGGTGTTTGCCACATAGGGCGTCACAATCTCCTTGCATTTCATGAGATAATCGTATATCTCCTGCTCGGAAATCTCAGGCTTGCCGTAAAGATGCCTGATAAGCGTATTTTTGATGTCCAGCACTTTTTTGATCTTGGCTCTGAGATATTCATCATCGGCAAAAAGCTCGTTGACCTGAAAGCCGATCTTTGAGTATTTGTCCGAATAAAAGGGTGCAATGCCAGACTTGGTAGAGCCGAATGCCTCACCGCCAAGTCTTTCCTCCTCATACACATCAAACAGCACATGATAAGGCATGATCAGCTGTGCACGCTCTGAAATAAGTATCTTTGGAGTGGGTACGCCCTGCTCTATGACAGAAGCAAGCTCCTTTTCAAATTTAAGCAGGTCGAGTGCAACACCGTTGCCGATAATATTGACAGTATGCTGATGACATACTCCGGAAGGCAGCAGGTGAAGCGCAAATCTGCCGAAGTTGTTAATAATGGTATGTCCTGCGTTGGCACCGCCCTGAAAGCGAATCACCACGTCCGACTCGGCCGCAAGCATATCGGTAATCTTGCCCTTGCCTTCGTCGCCCCAGTTTGCTCCGACTATAGCTCTAACCAATCACGCTCATCTCCATTTTCATAATTTAATGAACTAATGTGCAGAATTGACAACGGGAAATCTGCAACTAGATCATTATATTACAAAACATTCAGACTGTCAACGCTATTTTTACATTATTTTTGAGTTTTTCGGGTTAATTTTTGAGTTAATATTATTTTAACATAAGCTCTCTATTATTTTCTCTTGATAAAATCACACATCAGGAGGATGCACCAATGAAAGCAGTTGTACTGTCCTGCAATACGGGAGAGGGTCACAATACGGCAGGCAAAGCAATTTACAATAAATTTTTGCAGATGGGGGTAGCATGCGACTTTGTTGACACCCTCTCTATCGCCGGAATGAAGGTTTCCAGAGCGGTAAACAATTCCTATGTCGGCATAACCACTTCCGTCCCTGCGGTGTTCGGGATGATGTATTCCCTCGGCAGAGCCGTAAGCGATATGAACACACGACACCTGCACATCAAATCGCCTGTCTACGCGGCCAATACCCTTTACCGCAAAAAGCTGGCAAAATTCATCATGGACGGCGGATATGACGTGGCGGTAATGCCTCACCTCTTCCCTGCCGAATGCCTGACTTCTCTGCGGAAGCACGGAATACTCAATATTCCGTTTATCTGCGTGGCAACCGATTACGCCTGCATCCCCTTCTGGGAAGAAACAAAGCCTGACTATTTTGTCATTCCGCACAAGGACCTCGCCGAGGATTTTTATTCCAGGAATATTCCGAAGGACAAGCTGCTTCCCTTCGGCATCCCCGTGAGTGACAGATTCAAGGCAAAAACCGACCGCAAAGAGGCCCGTTCCCTGCTCGGTCTGCCTGACGACAAGCCGATTCTGCTCATGATGTCGGGAAGTATGGGCTTCGGAGGTCTTGAAGGGATGACCCGCGAGCTTTACAGTAAATTTCAAAAAAATGTGCGCATCATCATTCTCTGCGGCCGCAACGAATCCATGAAGGAACACCTCGGGAAGGTATTCGCCGATATTCCCGACGTCATTCTGCAGCCCTTCACCGACAAGGTTGCGCTGTTTATGGACGCCGCCGATATCGTATTCACCAAGCCGGGCGGACTCACCTCCACCGAAGCTGCCGTCAAGAATGTGCTGCTTGTGCATACCCCGCCCATTCCCGGCTGTGAAACCATTAACGCGAAATTCTTCTCCTCGCGCGGAATGTCAGTCTGTCCCGGGGCAAACGCTTCTCCCGAAGCCATTGCGGAAGCAGCCCGTTCCCTGCTGAATGACGCCGATGCGCAGAGAAAAATGCTCGAGGCACAGAAACACAACGTCAATCCCCATTCGGCAGAGGAGATATGCCGGTTTATCCTCGAAAAATATTCCAAATGAAATTGACATTGCGGCAGGCCTGTGATATAATGTCTGCCGCACGGAGGTTTTGATCAATATGCTGACCTATTTATTCTGGACGGCTGTATCATTCTTTTCGGGCAGCGTAATGTACAGCTATCTCATACCGAAGGTATTTTACCGGAAAGACATCACCAAAATCAGCAAAGACGGAAATCCCGGCTGCGGCAACGTCTTCACCTGCGTCGGAATTCCGTGCGGGATCCTCTGCCTGCTGCTGGAGCTTGCTAAGGGCGCGGTTCCCATCTGGCTGTCACTCAGATATGTCAGTCCCGACAACCTGATGTTCGCGGGCGTGATGGCTGCTCCCGCCCTGGGGCACGCATTCTCGCCTATGCTGAAAAACCACGGCGGCAAAGCCATCGCCGTTACCTTCGGCACTTACATCGGGCTATGTCCTCACTCGCTGCTGCTCTTTCTGCTGGCGATTCCGTTCGTGTTCTTTTCAACGGCGGTTCGCATTACGCCGCACGGTCTGCGAGTGATGACGACCTATCTGGCAACGCTGTGTGCCTCGGTGTTTTTTGAAAGCAGAACGTCGCTTCTTCTCGGCGCGGCCATTATAACCGCTGCCGTTCTCTATCGACACATCGGGGATTACATTCACAGAGAAAAGCGACATTACGGCGTTTACTTTTTCTCTATGAGACTATTCGGACGTGAAGCCGAGGAAAATGAGCTTTCACACTCCGGCAAGACATAATTTTTAATTAAAGGCGGTATTAGGTTTATGGACAATACGGAAAGATTCAGCAGGAAATTGGGCTTCATCGGAGCCGGAAATATGGCAACCGCCATGATGAGCGGTATTGTGTCGGGCGGCATTTTTTCATCAGAAGAAATCATGATGTCAGATGTAAGCGCGGAACGCCTTGCGTTCATTAAGGGAAAATACGGTGTCGATACGACTTCCGACAACATGGAAGTCGCGAAAAACTGCGGCACTCTGATACTTGCTGTGAAGCCGCAGTACTACACGCAGGTTATTACCGAAATCGCGCCTTATGTCAGCAAGGAACAGATCATCGTTACGATCGCTCCCGGACAGACGCTTGCCTCTTTAGCCGGACGTTTCGGCAGCGACAGCCTGAAAATCATCCGCACCATGCCCAATACGCCCGCCATGGTCGGCGCAGGAATTACAGCTGTGACCCCCAATTCAAACGTCACCTCCGAGGAGCTGGAATACGTGCGAAAAATACTCGGCGGTTTCGGCATCAGCGAGGTCATCAGCGAAAACCTGATGGACGCAGTCGTATCTGTAAGCGGCAGTTCTCCCGCCTATGTATTCATGTTCATTGAAGCGATGGCGGACGCGGCAGTCGCCGACGGAATGCCCAGAGCACAGGCTTACCGATTCGCCGCGCAGGCGGTTATGGGCAGTGCAAAGATGGTGCTGGAAACAGGAAAGCATCCCGCAGAGCTGAAAGATATGGTGTGCTCTCCTGCCGGAACCACCATTGAAGCCGTTCGCGTGCTTGAGGAAAAGGGCATGCGCAGCGCTGTCATTGAGGCGATGAAGGCTTGCACCGAGCGTTCGCGTTCACTCGGCAAGTAATTCTATTTCCATATCGTTAAACAGGACATTCGTTCCGATATTATTTCGGATAGTGTGTCCTGTTTTTTTATTTGAATAATTATTAAAAATAGTAAAAGTTATAAATTAACATAATTCATTTGACTTTTATCCCCGGATATTTTATAATAATAGTCTGATTATTCATCGGCATTGATTTGCCATAACGATTCCGACAGCGTGTAATTATGTAAAAATTAATAACGTAAAGGAAAATGAAAATGGATTTTTTCGATTATGAATCATCTCATTGTCAGGGCAGCTGCAGCGAATGCGGCGGCTGCGGTGTGGAGCTTTCCTCTCTCGAACGCGCAAAGCTGCACGAGGAATGCGGCGTTTTCGGCATTTATTCCTATGACCGGGAGATAGCCGTCGCCCCCTGTGTCTATCACGGCCTGGTCGCTCTCCAGCACAGAGGTCAGGAAAGCTGCGGTATTGCCGTAAGCGATCTGGGCAAATTCAATCACTACAAGGATATGGGGCTTGTCAGCGAGGTATTCAACAAGCAGAAGCTGGACGAGCTTACCGGACAGATTGCAATCGGACATGTGCGTTATTCCACTGCCGGCGGCTCTGTGGCGGAAAACTGCCAACCGCTTGTCATGCGCTACGTCAAAGGCACGCTGGGCTTTGCACACAACGGCAACCTCACCAATGCCTATGAACTTCGCCAGGAATTGGAGCAGCGCGGCGCGATATTCCAGACAACGATTGATTCTGAAGTCATCGCTTATCTTGTCGCACGGGAACGTCCAAAAACCCACAAGGTTGAACTTGCTGTCCGGAATGCCATGCAGCAGCTTCACGGAGCGTATTCCCTGCTGGTGATGAGTCCCCGCAAACTGATCGCAGCCCGCGATCCAAAAGGCTTCCGCCCGCTCTGCATGGGACGCATCGGCAACGATATCGTCTTTGCCAGCGAAACCTGTGCGCTCGACGCGGTCGGCGCCCAGTTCATGCGGGACGTCGATCCGGGAGAAATCATTACCTGCGATGAAAACGGAATTCACAGCGATCGCACACTTTGTAAGGGTGATATTGCCCACTGTGTTTTTGAATATATCTATTTTGCCCGCACCGATTCTGTCATCGACGGCGTTTCGGTCTATGAATCCCGCAGACAGGCCGGTCGTCAGCTTGCCAAACAGAAGCCTGTGAAAGCCGACATCGTCATCGGCGTGCCGGAATCCGGCATCGACGCGGCTATAGGCTACGCCGAAGAATCGGGTATCCCATACGCCAAGGGAATTGTCAAAAACAGCTACATAGGCCGTACTTTTATCAAGCCCGACCAGTCCCAGCGTACCAACGCCGTCCGTCTGAAGCTCAACGCGCTTGAATCCATCGTCAAGGGACGCAGAGTGGTCATGCTGGACGATTCCATCGTACGCGGCACCACCATGCACCGCATCGTCAGTATGCTGCGCGAGGCCGGCGCAAGCGAGGTTCACGTAAGAATAAGCTCGCCCGCCTTCCGCAACCCCTGCTTCTACGGAGTGGATATTCCTTCCAGGGATGATCTGATCGCCAATCAGCACACCGTTGAAGAAATTGCGGAGATCATCGAAGCTGATTCGCTCGACTTCCTCGATCTGGACGCAATTGTGAAGCTCACCTGCGGCAAGAAGATGTCGCTCTGCACGGCCTGCTTTGACGGTCGCTATCCTGACGGCATCACATCCCACCATATGAACAAGGAAGACGAAATACTGTAACATAAATAATTCATTAATTGAAAAAGGACTGACAGCAAATGAAAGACATCTATGAAACTCCACTCGGCTCCCGCTACGCCAGCAAAGAAATGCAGTACCTCTTCTCCCCCGACATGAAGTTCCGCACATGGCGCAAGCTTTGGATTGCTCTTGCCGAAACTGAGCAGGAACTCGGTCTGGATATCACCGATGAGCAGATTGCCGAGCTGAAGGAACACGCTGAGGACATCAATTACGAAGTCGCCCAGGCGCGTGAAAAGATCGTGCGTCATGACGTAATGAGTCACGTCTACGCCTACGGTCAGCAATGCCCCAAGGCTGCCGGCATCATTCATCTCGGCGCGACCTCCTGCTATGTCGGCGACAACACCGACGTCATTGTGATGAACGAGGCGATGAAGCTCATTCGCAAAAAGCTGGTCAATGTCATTGCCGAGCTTGCCAAATTTGCCGATCAGTACAAGGATCTTCCTACGCTCGCCTTTACCCACTTCCAGCCCGCACAGCCCACCACCGTCGGCAAGCGAGCCGCTCTCTGGCTCCAGGATCTTGTCATGGATCTGGAGGACGTACAGCATCAGATCGACGGAGCCAAGCTTCTCGGCTGCAAGGGTACCACCGGCACACAGGCGAGCTTCCTCGAGCTGTTTGACGGCGACCACGCCAGATGCCGCGAGCTTGACAGACGCATCGCTGAAAAAATGGGCTACTCCGGATGCTTCGCTGTTTCGGGTCAGACCTACAGCCGCAAGCTCGACAGCCGCATTCTGAATGTACTGTCCGGCATTGCCCAGTCAGCCACGAAATTCTCCAACGACATCCGCCTTCTCCAGCATCTGAAGGAAATCGAGGAGCCGTTTGAAAAGGGACAGATCGGTTCCTCGGCCATGGCATACAAGCGCAACCCCATGCGCAGCGAAAGAATCGCGTCCCTCGCACGTTACGTCATGGTGGACGCTCTCAATCCCGCCATCACCGCCGCGACGCAGTGGTTTGAGAGAACGCTGGACGACAGTGCCAACAAGCGCATCTCCATTCCCGAGGCATTCCTTGCGGTGGACGGCATACTCAGCCTGTACCTGAATGTCGTTGACGGTCTGGTGGTTTACCCCAAGGTCATCCATCAGCGCCTTATGAAGGAGCTCCCCTTCATGGCAACCGAAAACATCATGATGGACGCTGTCAAGAGAGGCGGCAACCGTCAGGAGCTTCATGAGCGCATCCGCGTGCATTCGATGGAGGCAGGCAGACAGGTCAAGGTCGAAGGCAAGGAAAACGACCTGCTTGAAAGGATTGCCGCTGACGAAACCTTCGGCGTATCGCTGGATGAGCTGAAAGATATTCTCGACCCGACCAAATATGTCGGCAGAAGTCCCGAACAGGTCACCGAATTCCTCACCGAGTGTGTCAATCCCATTCTCGAGCAGTACAAGGATGACCTCGGCGTTACAGTTGAAATTAACGTATGATTTTGTCCCCGTGACGGTTTGTTTCAAAGACTGTCACGGGGATTGGATTATTATGGCGCTTGTTTTATAGTTTGTTAATAAAATGTACAAATTAATATGGTACAGTGATTTAGAATTGACTGTTGTACGGAGGGATTTGCACGAAAAAGATAAAGCCGACTACCGCCAGAATCATATCATTGCTTGTTATTGTTTCGATCGCCGTTCTCTCAGGATGGATGGGATTTGCATACAGAAATCATCGCCCGCACTCTGACGATACGATTCCGGTGCAAACCGTATCTGAATCCGACACATCCTCCCAACCACCTGAAAACCATGACGATCTGCTCCCGGTAAAGAAAAACACCGTGGCAAAATATATCAGGATTACTGCCAGAACATATATCCGCAAAAAGGCTGACAATCAATCCGAAATTCTCAGCACACTGAATAAAGGATTTGAATCAATATTTCTCAGTGAAAAAGACGATTATTACAAGGTCAGTTTCGACGACTTCAACGACGGCTGGGTGCCAAAAAGCAACGCCGAGCTTTTTGAAAAGGAAGTAGAGATCACTTATGCTCCCAAACATACCATCGACACGGCTTTTGCTCTGAACGGAACCAAGGAAGGCGAAGATCTCGGCAAAAGACTAAGAAAATACAGAACCGTCGGCGCATCAGTGGCAGTGATTAAAGACGGTCATGTCACATATCACTACGAATACGGATATGCCGACAAAGAAGACGGCATTACCGTAAACGAAAACACCAAATTCAGGGTTGCTTCTCTTTCCAAGGTCTTTACCGCCATGCTCGCCATGGCAGAAGTCAATGACGGCAAATTAGATCTGGACGCCGATATCTCAAACCTTTTCGGTTACAGGTTTTACAATCCGAAATTCCCGACCACTGCGATTACCCCCCGCATGCTGCTGACACATTCAGCTGGTTATTCTGACAAGCAGGGATACCATGAACCATTGAGCACCGTTGCAAGCAGTGAAAAATATTACTCTTACAAGCCCGGACATAAATATCTGTATTCCAACCTGAGCATCGGTATTGCCGGGGCAGTCGTGGAAAAGGCATCCAATCAGACTCTGTCACAGTACGCGCGTGACCGGTTCTTTGCTCCTATGGGAATAGATGCGTCTTACGCCGCCAACTATCTGTCCGATACATCGCTGGTAGCCAATTGCTATTTCCGCAGTTCTGTCAAATATTCCAGAGAAGCGATCATAGAATCCAATGAAAGCAAAAGAACACAGCCGGGATATAAGTATTATACCGGTCAGTCCGCCCTTCTGATCAGCGCCGTGGATCTTGCAAAGGTAATGACCATTCTCATAAATGACGGGCAGTATAACGGACAGACATATCTTTCTCCCCAAACAGTTCAAGAAATGCTGACCGTTCAACCTATCAAGACACAAAACAAGTATGAGCAGTGTATAGGCATACGTAAATACACCGATCTGATCGGCGATCGCGACATATTTTATCACACGGGAAACTATTATGGAATTTATGCATTGCTGGCTTTTGATCCGGCCGACAAAAGCGGTGTTGTGATCATCACTTCCGGAGCCAACTCGGTAAGGGATGATAATACGATTTTCGGAGTCTGCAACGACGTGATGGAGTATTGCTACGGTCATCTTCTGTAAATCACTCAGGAGGAACACAAAATGAAAACAATTGACCCGAAACAGGCCAGAAAGGTTTCCGCGATACTGATTGCAGTCATTATCGCATTGTCCGCCTGGCTTGGATATGCAAAAATCGGCTCAGCGCCTGATCCGACTGATCACGGACATGACAAGGACACCGGATTTTCAGATGCTCCGGAAATCACGTCTGCCAATACTTCTCTGCCTGTTTCCGGCTCTGACAAGATCAACGACATTCCCCAGGAACCCGTCTCTTCCGAGGAGCCGCAGATTCCCCCGGAAGAAAAAGTCACTCTCAGATACATCAGAATCACCAAAACCGCCAACGTCCGTGATAAAGATACAGAGAACGCAAACGCCAGGGTGCTTTCTGTTTTGACTGTCGGTAAAGAAGTGGAGATCATAGAAGAAAGCAAACAGCGATACAAAGTCAGATATTCCGGAAGCAAAGCAGGATGGATATATAAAACCTGCGGAGACGTCTTTGAAAAGGAAGCCGTGATCAAGCATATTCCCATCTACAAGTCCGGCGATCCCATCAAAATGAACGGAACCAAAGAGGGAGACGAAATCGCGGATATTCTGAAAAAGCACTCCACCGTCGGGGCTTCCTTGGCGGTCATCAAAGACGGCAAGGTGGCGTATCACTACGAATACGGGTACGCGAACAAAGAAAAAAAGATCAAAGTCAATGAACACACCAAATTCCGCATTGCCTCGGTATCCAAGATTGTCACCTCCATGCTGGCGATGACGGAAGTGGATGACGGCAAGCTCGATCTCGACGGAGATCTGACAAAAATCATGGGATTCAAGTTCTATCCTCCCTCTCACTCCGACAAGAAGGTCACGATACGCATGCTGCTGACGCACACGTCGGGGTTGATCGACAGAGACAACGAATATTCCATGAGTCTGAAGAATATTACGCACAACCAGAATTTTTATGTTTCTCCTCCCGGCGCTAAATTCCTCTACTGCAACCTCGGCGTCGGAATCGCCGGCGCGGTTATCGAAAAATCCGCTGACAAAACCATATCGCAGTATGCCAGCGAAAAATTCTTTGAACCAATGGATATTGACGCCTCCTACGACGCGAAATACCTGACGGACAAATCGCTTGTGGCAAATTGCTATTCGGCAGGCAACCTCGACCATGACAGCAAATACCTTTGCCGCTCACAGGAGAAGGGTAAGCCCGGCGATACATTCCACCTCGGTCAGGGGGGACTGCTGATCAGCTCGGTCGATCTGGCGCGGATATTCACTGTATTGATTAACGACGGACAATACGAAGGGCAACAGTTTATTACCCGGCCATCGCTGAATGAAATGCTCACCGAACAGATTGACTCCGGTAAAGGCTTCAAGCAATGCATCGGACTGCGTAAGTCGGATAAACTCGTCAAAAATAGGGAAATGTATTTCCACAACGGAGCCTCCTACGGCATTTATGCGCTCATGGCATTCGACCCGACCGACAAAAGCGGGATTGTGATTATCACATCCGGCGCGTATACTAACCGAAACAAAAACACCGTGTTTGCAGTATGCGACGAAGTGATGAATTCCTGCTATGAGAATATAATCAAATAACAGAAAAAATCGCCTGTGGTTTGCCGGAACGGTCAAAAAACACAAGCGATTTTTCTTATTTTCAGTCATCACATCAATATGATTTTTGCCGTCATATCCGCTCCGCATGGCTGAACCGCTGGCGTCATGAGTCCCCACAGATCATCGGCGTGACATTCCAGAAGGTAGTGATTTCGTCCCTCCTGCGGCAGGTTCATTGCCTGTCTGTAGGTCGATATCAGCGGCAGCTTCGGCTTTGCCGACGACAGCAACCGCTTTCCCCGCTCATTCATTCCTAAAATACGGATATATCGCAGCGCTTCGGCGTGCTCCCTGCGTATCCCCAGAAAAGCCGAAAGAATGAGCCTGCGTATCCTGGCATGGCTGTAGCGTTTGGATTTGACCGAATCGTACAGCTCTTCCAGCGAACAGGCGGTGCGCACACAGTCGAAAATCCTGTTTTCCAGCCCTTCGGAGATATCCGGCAGGCGTGCGATCTGCTCGCGGGTCATGCTGCGAAGACGTGAAAGCACTGCCCTTTCCCCCGTTTTTAAATCCGCAGGGGCCTTGCCCGATTCCAAAAGCTCCGAAAGAATCCGGTATGTACCTTGCGGAAGATACCGTTTTGCCTCCTCCGGCTGACCTTCCGAGATCATTCTCCTGACAGCTGTCGCGGAGGCAATATCCCCTGATATTTCGTCAGAATCATGCAAGGCTCCTTCCCGTGGAATCCCTACTGGCGCCATGCCTGAACCAAGCCGCTTCAATGCCCGTATGTATTCCACCGCAAGCGTATTGTTGGGCATGCATAATACTTCGGCAGTATCGTCACCGTATGCCCTGCGCACCGCCTCGGTGCGAGCCGCGGCAAACGACATTCCCTGCGACAGCAAAACGTCAAGCTCCGGCTTTATGACGTCATCCGAAACCGCTTCCGCTGCGGATGTCAACCGCTCTGTGCTTTCGCACTCCATGCCGAAACTCAAATAGTCCACACACCCCAGTGCATCGGCAATTCCTACCCCGCCCATCGCAAATTTCTCTGCTCCGGCGCAGGCAAAGGGCAGCGGCAGCTCCAGCACCAGATCCGCCCCTCCTTCCAACGCCATCCTCGTGCGGCTGAATTTATCGGTAACGGCGCAGTCCCCTCGCTGCACAAAATTGCCGCTCATGACGACAATGATATTCTCCGCGCCGCATTTTGCTTTCGTACGGGTGATATGCAATCGGTGTCCGTTGTGAAAGGGATTGTACTCGGCGATTATGGCCGCCGTCTTCCCCATCGTTATCAAATCCATATAAAAATATCCTCCGACTTTGGTAAATTTTTTTTTGTGTTTTCGTGATACTTCTTGAAATTTCCTTTATAATGTTATATTATATAATCAGGAATATGCAAATTCAATTGTTTTTTCGCAGTATTCTCACATATTTTACGGACAGGAGATAATACCAATGAAAATTCTTGTTATCAACGCAGGCAGCTCGTCCCTCAAGTATCAGCTCATTGATATGGCCAACGAGACTGTCATCGCAAAGGGTCTTTGCGAGAGAATCGGCATGGACGGCAGCAAGCTCACCCACAAGGTGAACGGCGAGTCCTATGTCACAGAGGTCCCCATGCCCAACCACACCGAAGCATTCAATGCTGTCAAGGAAGCCCTCACCTCCGGGGACGGCAAGGTTGTCGACGACCTCAGCGAAATTTCCGCTCTCGGTCACAGAGTGGTACAGGGCGGCGCACTCTTCAAGGACAGCTGCCTGATCACCGATGAGGTTATCGAAGGCATCCGCGATCTCAGCCCGCTTGCTCCCCTGCACAATCCCGCACATATCCAGGGCATCGAAGCCGCTGTGGATGTATTCGGCAAGGACGTCCCGCAGGTTGCTGTGTTCGACACTTCCTTCCATTCCACCATGCCGGCAAAGGCATACACATTCGGCGTTCCCTATGAGTACTACGAGAAGTATTCCATCCGTCGCTACGGTTTCCACGGCACCAGCCACAGATATGTCACAGGCAGATGCCTTGAACTGCTCGGCAAGGCTGACGATCCCACCGGTACCCGCATCATCAACTGCCACCTCGGCAACGGTTCTTCCATCTCCGCAGTCAAGGACGGCAAGGTCATCGACACTTCGATGGGTTTGACTCCTCTCGACGGCTTCATCATGGGCACCCGTTCCGGCTCACTCGATCCCTCGGTTGTCACCTTCATCATGGAGAAGGAAGGCCTGACGCCTGCCGAGATGGACACCATACTGAATAAGAAATCCGGCATGCTCGGTCTTTCCGGCGTTTCCAGCGACGACCGCGATGTCACCGCCGCCGCCAAGGAAGGCAACGAGAGAGCTATTCTCACTCACCAGATTCTTGAATATCAGATTGCCAAATTCATCGGCAGCTACTATGTCGCTCTCGGCGGCATGGATGCGCTGGTATTCACTGCCGGTATCGGCGAGAACCAGACCGTTCACCGCTCCAAGATCTGCCGCTATCTCGAATGCCTCGGCGTAGAGCTTGACGAAGAAGTCAACGCTTCCATTCACGGCAAGGAATGCGAAATCTCCACTCCCGAAAGCAAGGTCAGAGTGTACGTTATTCCTACCGACGAGGAAATGGTCATCGCAAGAGATACCAGAGACATAGTGGAAAGCACAAAAGCATAATTTATTCATTTGTTCATTGCACCATAAAAGAATCGACCGGCAGCTGTTGAAAAGCAACTGTCGGTCGATTTTGATTTTTTCTGAGAAAGAATCAACTGTAGCGAACCCGCATGCTTCGCTTTTTGGCTCCGATCGCAGCGCCGGTGCTTTCCATCGTGCGCATGTATACGCTCTGCACGACGCCGACTCCGAAATAAAGACACATGCTCGACGATCCGCCGGCGGAGAAGAAGGGCAATGTAATACCGATAACGGGCAGCACAGAAATGCACATGCCGATATTGAATATGGTCTGCGTGGCGATCATGGCAAAGAAGCCTATGCACATGAATCTCCCCATCATGTCCACTGCCTTGAAAGCTGCGTAGAGCGACAGCATCATCACGGCAAAGAGCAGTCCCAGCAGGAACACCCCGCCTAAAAAGCCGAATTCCTCACAGGCCACTGTGAAGATGAAGTCGTTGTGATCTTCAGGAACCAGCCCCGACTGTATCATGGTGCTGGTGCCGTGGCCTTCTCCGGTCAGTCCTCCGTTGCCGATTGCCACCTTGCCAAGTGTCTGCTGATAAAGAATGCCCATCTCGTCCCCTTCCTGTGGGTTGTAGACGGCAGCGAAACGCTTTTGCTGGTGAGAACTCATGCTCTGCCACAGTAATGGCAGCATCGAAGCCATGGCTCCCAGTCCGAGGAAAATGAAATTCCAGTTAAGTCCGCTGGAGAAAAACATAATCAGGAACATCACCATAAACATGAGCGCCGTTCCGTCGTCGCCCTGGAGCTTGCACAATCCAACCGGTACAAGTGCGTGACCGCCCAGCATGAACACACTGGACAGAGTGTTCAGCGTGTTTTTTTCCACCACATACGATAAGTGATAGGAGAATGTCACAATAAAACCGATTTTCATCAGCTCGGAAGGCTGGAAGCTGTAGCCGAAAATATTGAGCCACGCCACGTCATCGGCTACCGCGTTGCCGCCGATAGCCGACTGTCCCACAACGAATGTCAGTCCCACAAGAAATACACACGCACCGCCCACCAGCGGCCATAGCTGTCCCAATCTGTGATAATCCATCAGCGATATGACAAATGCTCCGCCGAATCCGATCATCGCCGCCATGACCTGCGTCTTGATGGCAATAGGACGCGCGCTGTGTATCAGCATACATCCGTAAACCGTGCAGGTAAGAATCAGCGTCCACATAGCGATATAAGTCGTTCGCGCATATGTAACCGATGCATTTGCCGCTTTGAACATAAAACGCCTGAATGCCTGTATTTTATCCGACATTTTTCATCCATCGTTCCTTTCTTTTCTTATTCCGCAGTATGGTTAAATTACATGAAATATTATAATTTATTTAAACAAATACTTCAAGTAGAAATAGTGAAAGATATTTGAATTCTGCATTAATATATGATATAATGGTTTCGATAGACAATTATATTTCTTTTCAAAGGAGCGAAAAAAATGCTTTCTGACATTGAAATTGCACAGCAGACAAAAATGCGTCCTATTCAGGATGTTGCCGCTGATCTCGGACTCACCGCCGACGATCTGGAATTCTACGGCAAATACAAGGCAAAGCTCAGCGAGGAGCTTTATTCCCGATTTGAGGGCAAGCCGGACGGCAAGCTGATTCTGGTGACGGCCATCAATCCCACTCCCGCTGGCGAAGGCAAAACCACCACTTCCGTCGGTTTGGGTCAGGCTATGGCCAAGATCGGCAAAAAGGCCATTATCGCCCTGCGCGAACCTTCCCTCGGTCCGGTGTTCGGCATTAAAGGCGGAGCGGCAGGCGGCGGATACGCCCAGGTCGTTCCGATGGAAGACATCAATCTGCATTTCACCGGCGATATGCACGCCATCACCTCCGCCAACAACCTCTGCTGCGCATTGCTCGACAACCACATGCAGCAGGGAAACTCGCTCGGCATCGACCCCCGAAGAATTCTGATCAAGCGCTGCCTTGACATGAACGACCGCGCCCTGAGAAATATCGTCGTCGGTCTGGGCGGCAAGATGAACGGCGTTCCCCGTGAGGACGGCTTCATCATCACCGTTGCCAGCGAAGTAATGGCGATTCTTTGCCTGGCTTCCGATCTGAACGACCTCAAATACCGTCTCGGCAGAATTCTCGTGGCATATACCTACGACAACAAGCCGGTATTCGCAAGCGATCTTCACGCGGAAGGTTCCATGGCAGCTCTTCTCAAGGACGCCATCAAGCCCAATCTCGTACAGACCCTTGAAGGCACCCCCGCTATCATGCACGGCGGTCCCTTTGCCAATATCGCCCACGGCTGCAATTCCATCAGAGCCACCAAGCTCGCGCTTAAACTCGCCGATTACTGCATTACAGAGGCGGGATTCGGCTCCGACCTCGGCGCGGAGAAATTCTACGACATCAAGTGCCGTTTCGCGGGCTTCAAGCCTGCCGCCTGCGTGCTGGTGGCAACCGTCCGCGCACTGAAATACAACGGCGGCGTGCCCAAGACCGAGCTTTCAGGCGAAAACCTCCACGCGCTCAAAAAGGGCATTGTCAACCTCGGCGCCCACATCGAAAACATGAAGAAATACGGTGTCAATGTCGTTGTCGCCATCAATCGCTTCCTCACTGACTCACAGGCGGAACTGGATTTCATCGCCGATTACTGCCGCGAAAAGGGTGCGGAATTTGCTCTTTCCGAAGTGTTCGCCAAAGGCGGCGAAGGCGGCGTAGAGCTGGCAAAGAAGGTTGTCGAAGCAGTCGAAAAGCCTTCCGATTTTGCCCCCATTTATTCCACCGAGCTTTCCATCAAGGAAAAGATCAACGAGATCGCCACCAAGATTTACGGCGCCTCCAAAGTCAATTACACATCGGCAGCCGAAAAGCAGATTGCTTCCTTCGAACCGCTGGCGGAGAATATGCCGGTCTGCATTGCCAAAACGCAGTATTCCCTTTCGGACGACCCGACCGTGCTCGGCAGACCGACCGATTTTGAAATCACCGTCAAGGAAGTCAGGCTTTCCCACGGAGCGGGATTTGTGGTCGCTCTCACCGGCGACATCATGACCATGCCGGGTCTGCCGAAGGTTCCCGCCGCCAACAAAATCGACGTGGACGGCAGCGGCTTCATCTCAGGTCTTTTCTGATGACGGAGGAATTCATCACCCGCTCCCCCGAAGAAACCGAAGCGATCGGCCAAAGAATCGGTTCTCTTCTCGGCGGAGACGAGATCTTAGCCCTCTTCGGCGGGCTTGGAATGGGCAAGACGGCGTTTGTGCGCGGCCTTGCGGCAGGACTTGGAATTGACCCTCTGGAGATTTCAAGTCCTACATTCGCCATTGTCCACGAACACGAAGGCGACAAAACGACACTCTACCACTTTGACATGTACCGGGTGGAGAGCTGGGACGATCTCTATTCCACAGGGTTCTTTGATTATATCGGGAACGGCGTTATCGTCACCGAATGGAGCGAGAACATCGAGGGTGCTCTTCCGGATGAACGGATCAACATCGAGATTTCCGCCCCCGATCATGACGATACACGGATTATTAAAGTCAGCGGAATTGATCTTTCAACCGATTATGATAATGAAAGCGATTTGAAATAGTTATGAAAATACTTGCGATCGACAGCTCGGCCATTTCAGCCGGCTGCGCGATAGTGGAGGACGGCGGCGTGATTGCCGAGAGCTTTGTCAGGGTTGGACTGACCCACAGTGAAACGCTGCTTCCGATGGTTTCCAACACCCTTGCCAACGCAAAGCTCACGGCCGGCGACATAGAGTGCTATGCCGTATCCTCCGGACCGGGTTCTTTCACCGGCATTCGGATTGGCGTTGCCGCTGTCAAGGGAATGGCATTTACCAATCACACTCCCTGCGTCGGCGTTTCCACACTGGAGGCAATCGCGTGGAACTGCGCAGGACTCGGCGGTATGATCTGTGCCGTCATGGACGCCCGCAGACAGCAGGTCTACAACGCTCTTTTCCGATTCAACGGAGAAGAAATTGAACGTCTTTGCGAAGACAGGGCCATTTCCATTGAGGAACTGACAGAAGAAATTCGTTCCACACAGAATACCGTTTACCTCGCCGGTGACGGTGCTTTGCTCTGCTATCAATCAATGAGCGAAACACTGCCGAATGTACGTATTGTCCCGGAACATCTCCGCTACGCTCGCGGCTTTGGTGTTGCGATGGCTGCGCAGAGGATTCTTGCCGGCGAAGGTGCGGTTTCACCGGACAGCCTGGTGCCAACCTACCTGCGTCCTTCACAGGCGGAACGGGAAAAATCGGAGCTCAAGCTCAAAAAGACAAAGGAGAATGAAAAATGATTGCCATTGGCTGTGATCACGGCGGCTTCGCCTTAAAACAGGAAATTATCAAGTATTTAATAGAAAACGGGATTGAATTCAAGGACTTCGGCACCGACTCGGAAGCATCGGTCAATTACGCGCCGATTGCCGCCGCTGTCGGGCACAGCGTAGCGGACGGCGAATGTGATAAGGGGATCCTGATCTGCGGCACCGGAATCGGCATGTCCATGGCTGTCAACAAGGTCAGAGGAATCCGCGCAGCCTGCTGTTCCGACCATTTCAGCGCCAAATATACCCGTCTGCACAACGACGCCAACGTCCTCTGCATGGGCGGCAGGGTCATCGGCCCAGGTGTTGCCGTCGAGCTGGTGGATCTCTTCCTTCACACGGAATTTGAGGGCGGCAGACATTCCGCCAGAATCGCCCAGATAGCAGCCATCGAAAACGGCGAGCTTTAAGATGATATGAACAGAATAGCAAGATTTGAAAAGGTCAGCCCTCAGCAGTTCGCTGAGGGCTGGCTGGATATCTTCGGCACGGAAGAAGGCGCCGCAGCAGCGTACGAAATGCTTTCTCTCCCCCGTCGCGCTACCGTCGGTTCAGCCGGTTATGATTTTTCCGTCCCGTTTGATCTGGAGCTTGCACCCGGGCAGACCGCCAAAATTCCCACCGGAATTCGCGCGGCCATTCAGGAAGGCTGGGTACTGATGATTTACCCCCGGAGCGGTCTGGGATTCAAATTCCGCCTGCAGCTTAACAACACCGTGGGCGTCATCGACAGCGACTATTATTTCTCCAGCAACGAAGGGCATATATTCATCAAGATTACCAACGACTCCAACGAGGGCAAAACGCTTTCACTGAAAGCCGGCGACTGCTTCGCACAGGGGATTTTTACGCCCTTTGGAATCACCGAGGAAGACGACGCTGACGGCGTGCGTGACGGCGGCTTCGGAAGCACGAGCCGGAAAAACGTCAGATGAGGAATAATCCGAACATCCTGCATGTCCCGGCAAACATCACGCAGCTCAGGACAAATAGGGCAAGATAAAAAGCAGCCATTTTAACGGTATGAATGATCAGGTGCTTTGTCATTCCCTCGTTTTCGTCTGAAAAGGCGTCCCTCATTCCCAATGCATATTCCCCCGCATACACGGCCATTACGCAATTGACCACCGCATATGGCAGCAACGCAAGAAAGGCAAAGCACATCTCCCGCAGACTCCCGCACTGCATTGCACCGCAAATCAAAGCGCCAAATCCCATTCCCCGAATGGCCGTTCCGGGGTAAATCAGCAGCCGGGAAAAGTAAAACGGCGCGCAGACAAACAGGTAAGCCCAGAATCCGAACGTCACCGGAAAAACCGCAAGCAGCGGCGGCATAAATCCCGAACAGTATCTTTCGAGAATGCCGTTCCATTCGCCTTTGTTTCCGTAGATCGACTGTGTGACGCAGCCGAAAAGAATCCCCACTGTCAAGCATGCAATTAATTCGTATCTGTATTTATCCGATGCCTTTAATTCTGCCAGTCTTTTCAAGATTTGAGTGAGCAAATGAGGATGCACAGTGGAGATTCCGGCGTTTTCCATCATAGAGTCACTATCCTTTCGGGTTATTCAGTCATGAAAGTATATGCCGAAGGAACGAAAAAAAGAAGAGGTTCAATTCTGTCTGGACAAATTGAACCTCTTTTTTATTTATTATTTTTTCATTTTGGGAAAGAAGTCAAGCGGATCTATGCGTTCATCGCCCTTGCGGAATTCAAGATGCAGGTGGTTGCCTGTCGATTTCCCGGTCGTTCCGACGATTCCGATGGTGTCTCCCACCTTGACCTGATCTCCTATATTAAGGAAGCTCTCCTTCTGCATATGCGCGTAGTAGGCGCGAATACCGTCATTCTGCTCAATAATGATGAGATTGCCGAATCCGTTGGGGGTGTATGATTTTTTGACCACCTTGCCGTCTGCTACGGCTATGATCTGGGAACCTCCCGGAGCTGCGATATCAAGTCCGTAATGAGTCCTGCCGTTGTGCTTGCCGAAATATGTAGAAATTCTTGTTGCGTTCTGTGTAGGCCAGATATATTTTCCTCCGCCTTTGACAGCATAGCTCTTGAATTTTGACACGAAATCGCCGCATACATATCCGTTGGCACCCGAAGGGGTAATGATCTTATACCAACCGTTCTTGATTTCAGAATACTCATACACTTCATTATGCCTTATGGTCGCAACCAGCGAGCTTGATGTGGAAGGCTTGCTTCGCACATTGACAGAGGAGGCATTGATGATAATGATCGGGTCATCTGACTCCGATTTGGCAGGTTCTTTATATCCCGAAACCTTGACATACTGCTTGTTCACCCAGCCGACCTTTGAATCCTTTAGCTTTATCTTGTACCAGGAGCCGTTTTTCTGGAGAATTGCGCCTGTCGTCCCTTTTTTGATCTTCTTGATAACGGCATAACCGAATCCGGCTCCCTTTCTGAGATTGGTATAACTGCCAGTCACTTTCACGGTGCCATTTGTGTTGACGGAGCTTGTGCTCTGAGATTTCTTTGTCGTAGCGGTAGTCTTCTTGGTCGTTTGGGTTCCGTTTTTTGTCTTGACATAATCAGCCGACACCCAGCCGTACTTATTATTCCCGCGTTTAATCTTGTACCAGCCGTTTTCCGTCTTGACGATCACTACCGTATCGCCTTCTTTTATCACATTGAGAATAGACTTGTTAAGTCCCGGACCGCTGCGCACATTCAGATAATCCGCTGTCACGGTTCCTTTTATCTGACTGGCAGCAAAAGCTTCCGTCGGTGTGCCCATAAGGCTGACTGTCGCAGTCAGCAGCAAAACAGCTATTGCTGCGGAGGCTCGTCTCACTGCATTGTTTCCGCAAAACATGAATAATCGTCTCCTTGTTGAATAAAAACAAAATGACATGAATAGTATAATAATATTCTGTCTATTTTTATATGTATAATTTTAACAGCTATTTAACGAAAAAGCAATAAAAAATGATACAATTTTGTGCGATTGATGAATTATCTATGTTATGCATAAGCATTTTTAATAATTGTGTATTATATTCGGTTAAAAAAATAATACATAATTCATATTTTTTCCCTTTTAATTCAACAAAAAGGTTATTATAATATAGTTAAATGGAATGATTGAAACAAGGATTGGAAGGTGATCGCTTTTGATCGTTTTTTTTCAGAAAAAAAACAACATGGAAGAAGAAAAGAACAGCAGCTCAAAACCGGCAATGCAATACTCCATTCCAAGCCGTATTGCCAGAATGTTTGTGGCCGTTGTCATGTGCGGCGCTCTGGTGATCACAGGACTGACTGCCGCGTTGGTCCGTTATGATACCGGTAGCAAGGATGATATCGTGATTGTACTTGATCCCGGGCACGGAGGTTTCGATTCCGGCGCGGTCAACAGCCGGATCGGGATCTGCGAGTCGGCAATTAATCTGAAAATTGCCCTCGCCTGCCGAGATCGCCTTCAGCAGTACAAGGGCGTACGGGTATACATGACACACACCGGGGTTGACAATCTCTACGGAAAGTCTTCCCTCAGCCGCCGTGTAAGCGTCGCCGGTGAGGTAGGCGCGGATATTTTCATCAGCCTGCACATCAATTCCGCCACCAACAAATCGGCAAACGGTGTGGAAGTGTTTGTACCTGTCACCACCCATGAGCCCAAGTACAACGAGGAATGCACCAAGCTGGGTGAAAGCATCATTGCAAGCGTCACTTCACTGGGGCTCAACAGCAGGGGCATCAAAACCAAAAAAAGCCGCGGAGGAAGGGTCTACAAATTCTCCGACGGCACCACCGAAACGGGCGATTATTATTATGTAGTGGGCGAGCCGATCAGCCGTCTGGAAATTCCGGGCATTCTGGTGGAACACGCCTTTATCGAAGCGGACTCGGATTATCTCGACAGTGACAGCGATCTGGAAGCGCTCGGCAGGGCAGACGCAGACGGCATCGCAAGGTATTACGGTCTGAAACGCAAGCCTGATTCTTCCGGATCATCAGAAGAAATCACAAGCGGGAAGACGAACCAACATTCCCGACCTGATGTTTCCTCCGACGATGATCTTCCTTCAGAGGATGAGGGTGATTCCGAATTAAAGGTACTGGAAAAAATGATCAAAGTCCTCCCCGACAATCCGAGTTCTTATGACGCCAATCAGATACGGGCTGTCAAAGAAAAGTACCTTTCTCTCAGCGAAAGTGACCGTTCCGCACTAAGTCCCGATCTGTATCAGAAGATGATCAGCTCGGTCACCGCCTATGAAAACGCTGTCCGCCAGGTACATATCGCCGTGCGTCAGGGATCGCAATTGTCAATTGACCGCTTCAACGGTAAACTGCTCAACGTGGAAACCACTGCCCAGCTCGATGGAAAGATCACGGTCGTTTCCGTCATGGTGGAGCTGGAGCTATCCATCGATTCCAATGCCCCCGAACAGTACAGGAATGAAGGAACACTGACCTATCGTTTTTCCTCTCCGGACGGTCAGGAGCTTCAGGAAAACGACGAGGTAACGAACGGTTCGGTCATCTCGGTATTGTACAATGACACTTTGCTGGATTCGCTGGTGATTTCCATCGCATAATCAGGAAACGAGGCTCTGTTCTATTCGGAATTTATTAAAGCGGCTCGCTGAATACCGACCCATTCAGGTCAATTCAGCGAGCCGCCGTATTTTACAAATCAATCAAGGGAATAGGGAATTTACTTATCTTCCGGAATCAGCAGACCGTAGTCTCCGTCGCGGCGGCGATACACCACATTGATGCTGCCGTTCTCGACGTTGCGGAACATGAAGAACTGATGACCCAGCATATTCATCTGGAGCACGGCCTCATCGACGTCCATTGCAAACACGGGGAATTTCTTGGTGCGGACGATCTGGAACTGCTCGTCTTCCACCTCTTCCTCCTCATAATCTCCGCCAAACGGCTCAAAAATCTCGACTGTATTGGTATTCTTGAACCTCTTGGCGAGCTTTTTCTTGTTGCGGCGAATCTGTGCCGAAAGGCTGTCAACCACCAGATCGAGCGCTTCATCCAGATCAAGGCCAGATTTCTCTGCCCGGTAGATGTATCCCTTGCTGCGGACGGTAACTTCAATGGTGTATCTGTTGCGCTCCATTGTAACGGTAACGTCGGCGTCCGCGTTCTCGTCGAAGAATTTATCAAATCTGGTAAACTTCTTGTCAACTCTCTCCTTGAATGAATCTC
>CAMHMN010000039.1 GCA_946186245.1 uncultured Clostridia bacterium | reverse complement strand
TGTTTTCTCGCACTCACCAGACAGTTCTGCTTCGCTTGAATTTCACGGATTCAGGTAATCTTTCAGCGCGCCTGTCATCTTTCTGGTTTCGGGGTCTTTGGCGCAGAAGGGCAGATAATCTTTCATATATCCGACCTTGACCGTGCCGTGGGAAGCAAGCCATGTCTTTTCCGATTCGTTGAGGTACAGGTTCGAACCGGTGGTCTTAAAGTATTTCTCATGCATCTGCTGATTGAAATACCGGTTCTCATCGTTGATTCTGTTGAGGGCATATTCCAGCTCTTCATAAATATCGGTGCGTGAGCTGGTAACGGCGAAGTAATAATCGGAAGCGCCGATTTTGCAGACCGGAACGGCTTTTTCGGGGTCGCCGAAGCCGTCAATTGTCACCAGGGCGTCAAGTTCTTTATTCTCGACCATACCAAAGGCTTCCGCCTCGGAAACCGTCAGTTCGACAAGTTCCGTCTCAATCTCGTATTTCTCCGCCCATTCAAGATAATACTGCTCCTGAACGGAATCCTTATTGACACCGATTTTCTTCCCGTTAAAGGCGGTATAGCTGCCCTGCGTCAGTTCCGTATTGTCCGGCGTAACGAAGAGATAGTAATCCTCCGTGCCCATGGGCAGGGAAGGATAGAGCAGATACTCCGCACGTTCCTCGGTATAGGAAATATCGCCCATCATGTCGATTTTGCCGTCTTTGAGCATCTGCAAAAGGTCAGACCAGCTGCCTTCTACATATTCATATGTCCAACCGGTGTAAGCGGCGAGCTTCTGCTCGTAGACATAGTCGTAGCCCGAACGGCGACCGTTCTCGTCCTTCATGCTGACGGGCGATTCATACCAGCCGACACGCACGACCTTCCCGGCTGACTTCGCGTGAGCCGTCATCGGAAGCGTCAGCACTGCCACCGATACAAGACACAGCAGAACAGCGGTAAGGCGTTTGCCAAAGAATGAAATCTTGAGTCTTTTCACCTTTATCCTCTCGCTTTCTATGTAGAAAATGATTTCTTGTCATTATAGCATAAATCGCACGAATGTCAGCGTTCTAAACATATAGTTCACAATTAATTAACATTTAGTTCAAGCATAGCGGATGATATTTTTACAAACCAGAAAATGTTTCACATAGTCAACACAAAAACAACAATCCCAGGCTTTTCGCGCGCAATTATCTGCAACGCAAGCCTGGGATTGTTCATCATTTATTCATTATTAGGCAGTCAAATACGACCGTCAGAACAGTATATACTCTGAAACAATCGTGCGTGCATCGTGTACCGAACAGTTCACAAGACTGCATCTGACGGTAACTCTTCTGCCGCCTCCGATAGTACATGTGAAGAGCGTAAGATCGTACCCGGAATTTTTCATCCCGCTGATATCGGTAGGAGCAAGCTCAGTGACTTCCTCCACCTTGTAGCGGAATTCATCGCCGTTCATGGCGGTGACGACTACCTCGCTGCCCTTTGTCAGACGTCTGAGTTTTCCGAAGTGCGCGGTGTAGTTGTGTCCGCAGATCACCAGATCGTCGGTATAGGCGGAACCGGCGTAACGGCAGGGGGAACGCCGCAGTCCGGGATAACTCCATTCATTGCGCACGGGAAGCTCCAGGGAGAGCGAAGGAATGCTCAGAACCCCTACGAAGTCGGTCTCATGTACCCTTTTGACCGGCATCTCGGTCGTGTTGAGGGTGGTGCTTCTGGCGTCGTCAGACTCGTTGTAGGGATCGGGCAGAATGCGCATAACGCTTGCGTATTCGTCCGATGCGTCCGAACCTGCCCTTATGTCGTCCCAGCCGTTGTAAAGCACCAGACAGAGAGCGGAGGAAACGCAGACGATGCCTACGAGCAGCATGAGTCCGCTTCCGGAGCCATTCTTTTTGGAGGAATTCTTCTTGCTGACAAATGCGCCCAGCATAAACAGCACAAATCCGAGAATCGCGAGCACAGGCACAGGCCACCAAAGCACGCCTGTCTGGGGAAGAATGGGGTCTTTCTTCTGGGTATTGTCCTTGTCGGCAGGTTTATCCGTGTCGGGATCGGTCGTACTGGGATCAGTCGTACTGGGATCGGTCGTACCGGGGTCATCCGTACCGGGGTCATCCGTACCCGGGTCATCCGTACCGGGGTTTTCATTTGCTTTCCAGATGGCATGAACATCGTACGCATGAATATCCGGATCAAATTCTATTGTCGAATAGCCATCGGTCGCATCGGGATTGGTGTTCCAGCCCTGGAAGGTGTAACCCTCCGCCTTCGGTTCGGCATAGATCAGCTCAAAGCTGTTCAGTTGGGAATTCTCTCCGCTGGTGCCTTTCTTTACGTAAGGAGCAAGCGGATCAGGCAGAGAATGCAGCCTGTCGCTGCGAATCGTGAAGGTTTCTTCATGATCCGGCGGCAAAGGCATATCCGTAACCTCGGTATTGTTGATCTTGGCACGGTTGTCGTTATAGCGGATAACGTACAGATCGGTTTTCTTTGCCGCCTTCGGCGCCGCCACCACAGAATAATTCCACACATCGTCCGTGGTGCCGTTGTGATTCTCGCCGACAAAGGTAGGCAGGCTCACCAGAAACGCAGGCGCGGAGTATTCGTCCCCTGTTTCGTCGTTTGTGATATCACCGCCGACGATCAGATAAACACCGGTAGAGAGTCTGTCATTGGTTTCGCTTTTGAATACGATGACGCCGTTTGCATCGGTCACACCCTCACGCAAAGGGGCAACCTTATTATGACCTTCCTCTTCACGTTCCGCCTCCTGCTTCATCTTGGCGGCGACTGTGGACCAGCTGTCCTTCGGGTCATAAACGCTCTTGAACGGCTCATCAAATCTGAACGCACCGGCTTTGGTAATGTCGCCGACACGGTACATTTGGAAGGGAGCGTCGCTGAGTTTTTCCGTCCCGTACAGATACTGCAGGGTAAGTTGGGTCGTTTTGCCCGTATCTACGGGTTTAATCGGGTCGACAGCTGCCAGAACCTTCAGCGTAAAGACAGGCAGCAGCAGCATCAACAGACAAAGCGACAGAGTAATTTTGATTCTTTTCATTCTTTCATCGCCTCGTTTTCTCTAAATTTTTAGTTTTCAAATCTTCGTATAACTGCGTATGTGATCATCAGCATAATCAGCAGAACAGCCAGCACAATCATGACGGGATTGCTGTAAAGCGCCTCCACAAACGACTCGCTGACTTGGGCAACTTCCGGCTCAGCGTCCTGCACGCGGTGTCCGCGTACAAGCAGCCTGTGGGTATTGATCCCGTAGGGCGTGCAGGTCACCAGCGTGCAGTAATCCTGTCCCTGCGCGATATTGAGCGCTTCCGTCTCGTCGGGTGACACCACCGCAATGTTGTCCACCTCATAGGTGAGCTTGCGGTTGAAGGTCGTCAATGTGAAGCGATCGCCTATCTCCATGGAGTCGAGATCGCTTAACAGCTTTGCGCTGGGCATTCCCGTGTGACCCGTCAGTACACAGTGCGTGCTTTCGCCGCCCACCGGAAGGGAGCTTGACGAAAGGTGCCCTATGTAGCTTTCCAGAATGTCCGCATCGGTGCCGTGATAGATCGGCAGACGGCAATTGATTTTGGGAATGTCAATGTAGGACATCATGCCGTCTCCCGCTATATTGAGCAGATAATCGTAATCGGAAGCCGAAACGGAAACAGGCTCGGCGGATTGGCTGATTCTGAACAACTTGCGGTTGTACTCCTCCGCCTTTGCCAGTTCTTCGCTTTCCGCTCCGCTTTGAAGGCCGCCCACATTGTCGGAATATCTTCCGATAGCCTGTGAGCTGTTCTTTTCACTGATCAGATTGCTGACAGTCGGATAAAGGAACAGGGAGAGTCCCGTCAGGATGATCAGTATTATCAGTATGGTACCCAAATGCTTTTTCATGTCGGGACGCTCCTTGTCCTAAATCAGTTTACGTTACTTTTTGTTGCGTTTAATAAAGTCAGAGAAATTCGAGAGATCGAGTTCGACGTCAGTCGTTCCGAAAATCTTTGCCGCTTCTCTTTCGGGAGCGGTCTTCCTGCGCAGAATGAGCAGCATAACGCCGCTGACCAGCAGGAACGCGCCCACAGCGTAGAACATCAGCACGCCTGTGCCGCCTGTCATGGGAAGAAGAGGTCCGGTGTAGCGGTTTGTGATTGTGAACGTCGCGGAGTTCTGTACGATCTCGTAAGTCGAAGCGTAATTGTCTACGCTGACCTCGCTGATCACATACTGATAGTATACGACCTTTTCCTCATTACCTTCCTGGATTCTTTCGGCGGCCTTGAGATCCTCATTATTCAGTACTGCCTGCCATGTTGACGTCCATGCGTTTGTGTCGGTATTACGGAGTGTAAGAGGCAGCGTGAGAACAGGTTGTTTGCCCTGCACAGGCTCCGTGGCAAGCAGTGCGGCAGGAGGCGTATCGAAAGCGTACTTCGACAGTGTGATTTGAATCTGTTCGGGTCTGGTGGAGAGGAATACGAAGTCCTTCCACACCTTGTTGACCGTAATATCGACGGATTGGTCGCAGGGATCCTTGAGATCCACGGTGAGCGGAGTGTCGCCTACGCCGTTGTCATCCAACGGCACATCGAGCATCAGAACCGCCATTGCGGGAGATACATAGGCTTTCAGCGCTCTGCTGCTGCCCGTGCCGTCCTCTGTGGCATCCTTCAGGTCTGCGTGCGTCTTGATGACCGGCAGATGCTCAACCTCATAGCGGTTGCATGCTTCGCCGTTGATGGTGACGCTGCCGTCCGCCTTATCCGCGATCTTCTTGCCTTCCTCGGTCTTGATCATGGTGAATCCGCCGTCGTCGGTGCGGTAGATGCTGTAGCTGTTGCTGTAGACATAGCTCTCTTCGCTGTCGAACTGTGAATTGTCACGGTGACCTTCGAGCATGGCAACCGGTCTGCTGCGGTTCTTGGTGTAACCAACAAAGGGACCGACCTTCAGGGGCTTGCTTTCATCGGCGGGAGCCGTGCCGCGTATCACGTCGCAAAGCTCGGTGGAGCAGTCTTCTATCACGCCCGCGTCGTTGTAGCCGATGAAGCCGCCGGCGTATCCAAGCTCGTTGGTGCCGTCGTTGTCATCGTTCGCGCAGCCGCCGTAGATATTGTAACCGTCGGCAATGCCCTTGACGGTGGAATTGGTGATCTCGGTGCGGTTGCCTTCAATCAGCTGAATGGAAAGATCGGGAGGATTGCCGTTCTCGTCTCTGGTTAATCCATCCTTGCTGCATGGGAGCTTGACAACGGAAGAACCTATCGTAATGACGGCCGCGTTGCTGACACCTTCATCATCGACGTCCTGCTCATCCTGGGAGAGGGCTGCGCTGATCTTCAGTCCGAACAGATTGACATAGAGAAGGTTGCCGTCCGACAGAACATTGAGTCCTAGGAGATCGCTGTTGTAATCGTGGAACAGAGACTCGCGCTGTTCAGCTTCATCTATATAAAGCCCGCGCACAAGAACGTCAACGATCTTCACAAGCGCGCCTGTCAGTCCGGAATCCAGCGCCACATCCACCAGGTAATTGAGGGCCGATCTGCCCGCAAAGCCGCCCGCGTTCTGGGTGCTCCTGGCGAGCTTGAAGTTGGTTACATGGCACTCGTCAAAGTGCGCCATGTCGGAATAGCCGACAAAGCCTGCTGCGCAGGAGCCTTTGACTTCGCCCTTGGAACCGTTTTCCGGCATGGTCTGGATATTGGTGGTGCTGGTGACAAAGCCCTTTGCCAGGCCTGTCACAGCGCAGTTGTTGTAAACGGAACCAATGACATTCAGCACTTCCGCGCTGACGTTCAGGTTGCCCAGACCGATACCGCCGAGAACCGTTTTGAGCGGATCATCGGGATCATCCTCGCCGCCTTCTCCTCCCTGACCGGGATTGTCGGATTCAGGCGGTTCAATGCCGAGATTATCGGCGCCGATGCCGCTGCTGGTGCCGCTGAGTGCGACGAAGCCTGCGGCGTAGTTGGGAGCCTGCGCGAAATTGAGACCGGTGATGGAGGAATTCTCCACGGTGCCGTTCATCATGCCGCCGCCGAAGCCGCCCGCAGCGCCGCTCAGGTTTATATTGCCCAGAGAGCCGCTCTTCGACTGGTCATGGGCAACGATTACGATGCCGTCCTCCACGCCTGTGACGGTGGCATGGTAAATATAGGTGCGGAAAACATCCAGTACGCTGATGCTTTCTGTCTGGAGCAGATGAAGAACGTTAGTAGTGCCGTCCTTGTCGCCCACCTTGGCAACGCTGCCGACATGAGCCAGTCCGAAGAAGCCGCCCGCGTAGTAGGCAGCCGAAACGCCGCGCAGTTCGCTGACTTTCAGCGTGCGTTCGGGGGTATTCTTCGCGCCGAATACCGTTGCTTCGGAGGAACCGACAAAGCCGCCGGCACAGTGGGCGTATCTGGTTTCATCCTTGCCGCCCTTGTCTTTGGCCACATATTCGCCGTCGACTACAATACCCCACTTGGTGCCAGGAACGCCTGAAACCTCCGCCTTACCGATCACCGTCAGTGTCGCGTCGAGCGCCTGCACCAGGTTTGAAGGATTGGAGATGACTGTGTCCAGAAGTCCCTGCAGGAAGCCCTTCGAAGCGTCGGAATCGTCCGCATTGGCAACTGCCGCCGCCGTGGTCTTGCCCACAAAGCCGCCGATACAGCTCTTTCCGTTGACGGTCTTGAGATATTTCACCCAGACGCCGTCCGTGGGAATCTCAACGCCGTTGCCGATTCGTCCGTCGGCACGGTTGCCGAGCTGACCGCCGTAGCAGGCGCCGGCAAAGCCGCCCGCCATACCGCAGTCGGTATTGACGGTTCTTGATGTTTCTTCTTCGCCTTCAAAGACCGGAATATCCGCAGTCGGTTCACCTTCGGCGCGGACAATGAGTCCGTTCTGATAGCCTGTTACGCCTGATTCAAAGATGACCGGAACGAGTACCTGCGCCACCTGAACGAGCTGACCGATATTCAGATCCAGTGCACCGCCCAGGAGACTGACTTCACCGAAGTCTGCCAGGCCCTTGGTCTGCACTTCGCCCACATAGCCGCCGGCAGCCCTGAGCGCCTTGACGAGCTTTGCGTTGTGAGCCTTGCCGTAGCGGATAACGCCGCTGTGCATTGCGCCCGCGTAGCCGCCTGCACAGCCCGAAAGCCGTGTCTGAATGCTGTGATCGTATTCGTCGCGTCCGGCTACCACATGATAGCCGTAGGCAAACTGACTGAGAGCAGCCTCGAGCTCAGCATCCGAATCGACCGTGCCGATCTGTTTCAATTCGGGGGCGAAGCCGCCTTCCATACCGACAAAGTCTTTCCACAGGTTCCATGTATTTATATCGAGATTTTCGAGAGGTCCGTAGATATCCGCGTTCTCAATGGTGGGATAAACCATATCGAGTGCGTTGAAAAGATTATTTACGTCAACCAGTCCGCCGAGCAGGGAAAGTCCGCCGCCCTTCGCGGTGCTGGCTGCTTCCATGAGTCCGACATAGCCGCCGGCGTATTCCGCGCCGTAGACCGAACGGATGCGGATGGCGTCGCAGTTGCGGGTAGGCTCGCCCGGCGTATTATTGCCGGTTTCCGGATTCTTGCCGTACACTTCGTCTTCTCTCCATGCCGCGTTGCTGCTGCCCCAGATCTGACCGCCGGAGCTGTGACCCACGAAGCCGCCGGCGTAGCCGCGGGAAACGGGAATCTGCACATCTCCGCTGTCGGAGAAGCTCTGGGCTCTTACCGCGCCGCCGCAGGGAATGCAGGTGGTGCAGCTGTTGTAAACCGTCGGCACGAATGCCTGCACAAGCGATACCAGGTCATCCACCTGAACCACTTCTTCCAGGACATCGGCAAGGCCGCCTTCCTCGTAATCAAGAATATCCGCCAGGTCGCCGGGAATCATTTCCCCTGCGTAACCTCCGGCTGCTACCTCGCCTATGATATAGGAGAAATTGTAGGAATTGCTGTCCTGCACATGAGCGCCCGCGATTTTGCCGGCGAAACCGCCCGCATAACCGACGCCCTTTTCGTCATATTGACTGCCGCCGAGATTGACGTGGCTGGAAGCAAGAACCGAAAATCCGCCCGGCATGCCGTAGACGTCGGAATGCTCGACGGTGGTGACAACAGCCTGAAGACCTTTCAGCAGGTTCTTGGTGGTGATGCGTTCGCCGAGGACCTTGATCGAGTCGCCAAGCGCTGAGGCAGCACCGACGTTCATGTAGCCGATGTAACCGCCGGCGTAATGCGCTCCGGCCACCGAGTAAGGAATGGTATCCCATCCGGGAGTGAAGTCCATATAGGCAGAGCCGTCCTTCTCCTCCAGGTTGGCGGGAATTTTCGGGGTGCGTTTTTTCAGGCTTTCCACATTGCAGTGGGATATATCGGCACCGCTTGCGTAGCCGATATAACCGCCCGCGAAGCTCTCTTCTGAAGGAGCCGTATTGTCAGCGGGATCCCCTCGCGACGCAAGCACGGTAAATCCGGATTCGGATTTGACGCCCGCGTAGTGGAGTCTGGGCAGATAGGCGTTGGTGATGCTGAAAATGCCGCCCAAGTCGATCTTCAGGGAGTCGCTGATCAGGCTCAGACCGCTGCCGCCATTGCGTTCCAGCGCGCCGGAATGTACCTTGCCGCCGAAGCCGCCGGCGTATTTGCCGCCCTCCACATGGTCGAGATGATAGACCGCGTAGGGACTTGCCTGAAGCTGCGAAAGATAATTCTGGAGTGCCTCCGGATCTTCTTTGATTTCCTCTGAAGGTATATTCAGCGTGCCGCTGCGGCATTCTCCCACGAAGCCGCCTGCCGCGTTGCCCTTGACAAAGCCCTTGCAGATGATTTTATCGCCTTCTGTTTCATAGTGGAAGGAAACGTCGCATCTTTCGAGCCTGGGAATGATGTCGGATTCCAGCTGAAGCAATTGGTCAAGCTGGAGCACCGTGACACCGTTCTCTTCTCCGACGCTTGCCTCGGACAGGTCGCCCGCAGCACAGTGGCCCACAAAGCCGCCGGATTTGCCGTAGCGCATGTCGGATGTGACGCTGAGCAGGTTGACCGCGTGACAGTCCGTCATGGTAACGCTGGTGCAGTCGCCCGCGAAACCGCCCGCCGTGAAGTCGGTTTCATCGAGCGGATCATCTGTGTTCCGTGTACCGGAAGCCTCCACGGTATAGCCTGTCGGAAAACCTTCCACAACGCAGTTGGTAAAGGTGGAGTGAACTCCGTCGGTCAGACCAAGCAGATTGTCAATGCTGAGCAATGAAATTCCCAACAGCGTCAGATTCAGACTGTCGTCGCTCACAACCAGATCGGGTCCGGTGGTGCCGACGAAGCCGCCGGCGTGATTGTTCGCCTTGACGCTCTTGAGGTTCTTTACCTGCACGTTCTCGACGTCGCCGCCGATGGCATAGCCTGCCGCTCCGCCGGCGTAATCTCCGTCCGCCTTGACCGTGTATTCCGAATACTTTCCATCGGCATCGGTACCGACAAAAATGTCCGTGTTTGCCATGCGGAACGCGACATGTCTGCTCAAACCCAGCGATTTATTGAGCAGCGCGCCTACATTCGCCGAGACCAGATAGCCCGCGCCGCCGCCGATAAGACCGCATTCGCTTTCCACGCCGCGTTTTTTGGAGGCATGGACTCTGTAAAGATTGTTCAGCTGGGTATTGCGGCTGTACACTTCGGGAACAGCTACGTCGCCGCGCTTATATTTGAAGAGACTCGCAATCTGTCTGGAGTTTTCGATATATGCGCAGTTGCCGAAACCGATAATACCGCCGGCTTTGCTGCCGGAGGTGATGATGTCCACCCTGCCCTGCGCCTGGCAGCCGATAATGCCGGAGCTGGTAACGCCGCCGAGTTCCAGAAGGTTCTGTCCATTTTCATTACTGAGCAGACCTGTCAACGCATTTCTGACCAATCCGAGAAGGTCACCGTTCACATCCAGGTATTCGTTCTGGAGGGAGAATGACGAACCGAGCTCGGCACATCCCGTAATGCCGCCGATGCATTCGCCCTGCGCGTCAACGGTGACGGGACTCGATCCATCCAGCGTGCAGTCGATGAGGCTGGCGTTTGCCTGCATTCCCGCAAAGCCGCCGAGGTAGTTGCCGCCGGACAGCGTCACGGGGCTGCTGATAACCGAGCAGCGGTAAATCTCGCTCTCGGGGTTGATGGAGCTGATCGTAACACCGAGGCTTTCCAGCGTCGCCCGGATAATATCGTCGCGTACAACGCCCGCAAAGCCGCCGCCGAAGCCCGTCGCGTCGAGCGTCACAGCCATGTTCTCCACCGTGCATTTGCTGATCTCGGTGCCGCAGACCGCGCCGGCAAAGCCGCCTACGCCGTATCTGCCTTCGCCGAAGTTAAGCGTGCCGCCGGAAACGGTACAGTTTTCAATCAAAGGATTGCTGTAGCCGGTGGGAATGAGATCGCCGACCGGCAGCGTGTTGTTGAGCAGCACGTCCACCAGGTCGCCCAGACCTAAGCCGGGAATCAGATTGAGCACGGTTGACAGGCCGTCAGCGGTGCCCTGGAGAACGTTGCTGAGATTGTCGTACCTGAAGCTGCCCTGTACATGACCCACAAAACCGCCGCATCCTACGATTTTGTGATTCTCGTCGTTTTCAAATTTGGTGGCAACCGAGCTGACGGAGACGCCCTCCACATAACAGTCGGTTATCTCCACGCTGCCCACAACACGTCCTGCGAAGGCGCCGGTCGCCAATGCGGATGGATCTGTAGCCCGGGCGTTGAGCATCTGTTTGAGGCTTTCACTGACGCTGGTATCGTTACCGGCGACAAGCCCGCCCAGCACGCCGTCAAGCAACCATCCGGCGCCGATTCCCACGCCTGTCAGCAGAAGGTTGACGAGGGTCTGTTCCACATAACCTTCCGTATAGGGGTTGTTGACCTTGCCGTTGCTGAGCTTGATGTTCCGGACAACCGCGGTGGAGCTCAGGAAGTTGGTGCGGTCGAGCTTGCCGCTGATGGTGGCAAAGAAGCCGACGCCCATGTTGGTCACCAGGTCGAGCTTGTTTTTCTGCTCCGCCGGAACGACATTGAAATGATAGATATTCGGCTTGTATTGCGTATTGACGTTGATGGTCGTTTTTCCTTCGTCCCAGAGCTTGCTGCCGTTCTCAGACAGCGCGCCGTACATCGTGCCGTTGAACATCAAAGGCGTCCATGCCTTGCCTTGGTTGTTGTCTTCGTCCCATCCCATGTCGATGTTGCGGAAGACGATGTAGTTGCCGTCGCGCTCATATTTCAGATCGCTGAAGGGATTACTGACCGGACCTAATTCTCCGTCAATATAATAACGTCCCTGGTCGTCAACCGTACAGTAGGCGGTATTCTTTGTCTTGGCAGTCCGGGTACCGTTGCTCAGACTGTGGTATGTCTTGCCGGTTAAGGCGTTATTATCGGAGTACATATCCTCGACCGAACCGAAATCGTAGCTCTTGGTTTCAAGGTTCTCATCGTCGATGTAAATGCCGTCGATCAGGTCGGCGTCGCCCGGATAAATCAGCTCCGCGGATTTCAGCCGCCATGGATTGCTGTCTCCGAGACCGTCTCTTTCCTCCACGACCTTGTAGACAGGACCGGATACCTCGATCTCATGCCGCTCACCCAAAAGGTCCACTCTGCCGTAATTGATCGCCTCAAGCTGTCTGCGGCATCCGATAAGAATATACTGTGTACCGTCGATAGTCACGGCGGGCTGACCGAAATAGTCTCTGCCGTCAATTCCGATGGTATTTCCGTCCGCATACGGTCTGAGAATACCGACGCCGCCGCGCAGCGCGATGGATTCCTGCTCGGGCTTCTTTGCCGTGAATTCCGAAGAAATCACATAGTTATGACCGGTGCCGTAGGTCACATAACCAAGCGTTTCATCCGTATAGTAGATTAACTGTCCTGTGCCGAATTGCGTGGCATCCCAGTCGTTCGACATGACGGGAACGGTGTCTCTGCGCTCGTCCGCCAGCGTCATAAGCTGGTAGATGTTCTGTATGTAGACTGTGTCGCTCTCCTCATCATACAGACGCTCATTTTTTGCCACGGAATCGTCGGTTTCCTGCTCCTGATCGGAAGAATCCTGATTGGGAACCGGATCTTCCTGATCCAGCGGGGTATCATCCTCCCCGTTCTCATCCGTCGTCTGTTCCGCCTCTGGTACCTCCGACAGAAATTCCCCGGAAAAATCATCCGGCAGAATCCACGACTCGCCTTCCGGCAGTGTGATGTCGCCCTCGAAGAAATACCTGGCGTCACTTGCGTAGATCACAGGGTTTCCGTCTTCGTCTGTGATCACGCTTCCTGTGCCGACAGTTTCCGCCTCTGCGTCCCTGTCAGTCAGCGAAGCACCCGTGCCAATGAGCTGCAGCTGGCGGTAATGAAATACATGAATCATTCCGTCGCTCCACAGCTTTGCCGCAGCAGCTTCGTCCGGTTCGGCGGGCTGCTCGGGCGTTTCCTCCTGAGAGGGTTCCTCCTGCGGAACCTGCACACTGCCGACCGTGCTGAGATCCATCGTGCCGTTGTAGGTGATATAATTGTCAATACCGGCGTTTTCGGAGCTGCTGGACGCCTGCACACTTACTATATTGTTGTAGGCGAGCAATCCCTGATTCGCCAGGGTGACAATCAATGACAACACCAGCAGAACCGCAGGAATCTCATACTTAACTTCCTGCTCATCAAAATACCTCCCGTTCACAAATTCAGAAAAAACGTGCATTCCCATCATTCCCACACGTAAGTTTGCTAAAGATACACATAATGATATGTGTATCTTCTCCCGAAATGCTCAATATGTCAAATTGCACGATTCTACCTTAATTTCATTATAGAGGATAGTCAAAAAGTTTTCAATTGTCATAGTATACGAATCATCGTGCTTAAAAAATAGTAAATTAGGCAATATAGACTTAACTTTTTCGTCATTTCTCACAATGATATCACATTTTTATCATTTCTTCTTATTCGTAAAATTGACTAGTTTAGTGATTTAATGTTGTGGCATATTAACATATTATAAAATCTCGGGTTTCTTTGTGGGATTTTTATGCATTTGCGGAGGAAGGGAGTAAAGCAAATAAAAAAACAACCAGAAATTCCACTCTGAATTTCTGGTTGTCCGATGGTTCTGATTGTTTCAACGCCTCATGAACGGTTTACACGCCAAAAGCCGTCCGATGGATGCGACACTTGATTCATCCACGAGATACACGTTTACTGTGCGGACGAACCAGCTCCCGCCTGTGAAGTAAGGGTATAGGTAATGGAGGTCACATTGCCTTCCGCGTTAATGATAAACGCCAGAACCACATCGCCCTTCTGGTAGCTGACCGATGTGTCGTTGGATGTCGTCTCAGCACCGTAGACTTCCGTCACCTTCGCTTTGCTGTCGCCAATGGAAATTCCTTCAGGAGTGGACACGGTGTCGTCTCTGAGTTCCACATTCAGGATGTAATCCTTTTTGTCTTTGGGATAGGTTCTGATCACAACGCCATCATAGGTGTAGACCTTGTCCAGCCCCTTAAATGCACATGATTCAGACTCAAAATACTTCTTGGGTTCGCCAAGCTTGTCCAGGACAGACTGCATGTCTGCACCCAGAACAATTTCTGTCTCACGGAAAACCATCTTGTAGGTACCGTCTGTTTCGGCCACCGAGGTATCATTTCCGACAGCCGAATTCTTACCGCTGTCCTTTTCTGACGAGCAGGCGACAAGACCAAGGCAAAGCACCGCAACCAAGGCGAAAACGATTAATTTTTTCATAGTATTTGTCTCCTTTGTTTCATTGATCGCAGCCGCAGAATGGGAAACAAGTTCTCCTTTTTCCTCCAGCTCCGCCAGCTGCTTATTTTTTTCATTGTCATAACGCTCTTCGAGAGACGTGTAATAAGACGCAATCTCCGAATCCGAACGATGATCAGGCAGATCGCAGTTTTCCGCCAGCCAGGCGCCGAAATAATCCGCGAGCTTTTCCGCACCGTAAACATTCAGATGCAGTCCCGCGTCATACGTGTCTGTACTCATATCCAGCCCGATTTCGTCCCGAAGCCCGATGAAATTGAGATACGCCAGTCCGTTTTTCTCAGCGTAATCAACAATCTGCTGATCCCATTCGTCATACCAATGGGGATAGAGCACAGGCGCCTTCACAAGCACCAGGGTGATGCCCTTCTCCTTGCAGAGCTTGTCCATTTGTTTCAGATAGTGCATGGCATTTTCGCCGAGCGTGTAATCCGCCAGCGGCATCGGGTCAGGGAATTCATCCTCCGGGCGGACATCTGCACGCAGATAATAACCGTTGCAGGTGACGAAATCCTTGGAAAACATACAGCGGAAATCTTCCTCCGTCAGTTCCGTCCAGCGGGAATGGTAACGCAGCAGCGGAAACAGGTAATCCTCCATCTTTTCGCTGCCGGTCATCGACGCCCTGATTGCATTGAACTTGGCGGACGACCACTGCATGCCGTCCAGCGTCATTCTGTTGTATGCCTCGCTCTGCGGCTCGTTGTATTTGAGTGACAGCACGTTAAAGACTACCGTCTTGGGCGTTTCGCAGCGCAGCGTATCCTCCAGCAGATAGTAGGACTGCCACGGGAGCTGCTGCGCACTGCCTCTGATGTAGGAAGTGATTCCGTACTTGCGCCAGAGCTCGACGGTAGAGATGTTTTCGTAAAGCTCGCAGTCGCCGATCATCACTACGTCATGCTCCGTCTTATCCCTATAGTACTCTTCAATCATGGAGCCTTCCACGATTCCCGACTGATATTTGGGCATCAGCAGACGTTGCAGCAGATACAGCACTGCCAGCCAGAAGGTGACCGTACAGAAGGCAATCAATATGACTGCAAATTTTTTATTTGTACCCTTCATGCCGTCCCTCCTAAAACTGCGTATAGATAAACTGCGACGCGTCATATCCCTCGCCATACGCACCCAGCACAAGAATGACAATCAGCAGGACAGCAATGATCTGACAGAGCCAGAACTCGGACTTACAGTAAATCAGATCTCTCACGTTGCCTTTTTTGCGCTTGATCAGGCTTACGCCGAGTACCACGGCAAAGCCGACAAGCAGCACCGCGTAATCGGAAGCGGACAGGCCTATGTAAAGCAGGGAACCGTCTGTAAAAACGGAAAGACGGAAAGAAGTAAACATGCTCCCTATCATCCGGAATGTCAGCGGAACATCGCGATAGCAGTCAAACATGCGGATCGCGGACATCAGGAAAACCGTGCGCAGGATCTCGAAGACCTCATAAGCAGGCGTTCCCTTCCAATGAAAACGCTTGTGAAACTTTGCGTACAGCGGTTCCAATTCCTGTGACGCCATGATCACGACATAGTTCATCAGTCCCCAGACCACAAAATTCCACGCCGCGCCGTGCCAAATGCCGGTTGCCAGCCATACCGCAAAGCAAGAAAGATAAACGGTCACGCGCTTTCCGATGGCTTTTGGCAGATGGGTTCTGGACCATTTGGAGAGCTTCAGCATTGGCCCGCAAACGGAAATGGGATAAAAAATGTAATCCGTAAACCACGAGCCCATGGTAATATGCCAACGGTTCCAGTATTCTTTGATATCCTTGGAAAAATAGGGCAGATTGAAGTTCTCCGTCACCTTGATTCCCATCGCCTCTGCGATGCCGATCGTAATATCAATGCCGCCCGTAAAATCACAATAGAGTTCAAACGCATAGAAGAACATCGCGCAGAACACATAGGCACCGGTGTATTCAGAGCCCGTCACCAACGTTTTCACGCCTGTAATGATGCGGTCGGCAATCACTACCTTTTTAAAGTAGCCCCACATAATCCGTGTCAGACCGTAAAGGAACGTCTTGCGTTCAAAACGGTGTTCCGCAAACAACGTAGCGGAAAGATGACCGTACCGGCTGATCGGACCCTGCGCCAGTTGCGGGAAGAACGAGACGAAAAGGGCAAACCGGAAGATGTTGTGCTGTGCCTCCTGCTTTCCGCGATAGACGTCAATCAGATAACCCAGCGACTGGAAAGTATAAAAGGAAATGCCCAGCGGAACGATCATATCCACCGGCTGCAGCGTCATGGCTCCGTTCAACAGAGAATTGAAGGTAGAAATGACGAAATTGGTGTATTTGGTAACCGACAGAATGCCAAGATTGAACAGCAGACAGAGGAGCAGCCATTTCCAGCGTTTGCGTTTCATGCGGTCTTTATATTCCTGCTTGTCCTGCTTGGTAAGTTCTTTTTTATGCTCTTTCAGATAGAGTTTCTGACCCGCGTTGATCTTTTCCACCTGAAGTGCGGTAAACCAGACCGAAACCGTCGTGGTAAGAATAAAAATAAGATATCTGGGATCCGCAATGGCATAAAACACATAACTGGCAGCCAGCAAAAAGCCCCATTGTGCTTTTTTGGGAATCAGGTAATACAGCAGAAGTGTACAGACAAGATAGCACACAAACGGAAGCGAATTAAACAGCATAACTTAGTCTTCTTCCAGACGGCGGATCAGCGCATAGAGGGCTTGCGCGGAATTGAAGTTTTCGGGAATAATCTCTTCCGCCGGAATGGTGACGTCAAAGCAGTCGTCAATCTCAGAAATCAGCGAAATGATATCCAGAGAATCGATAATGCGATCATCCACAAGCCCCTTCTGGGTAGTGAAGTCAACGTCGGGATGCAGTTCGTTGAGTATTTCAAGCAGTTCTTCCATAATGTTAGACATCTCCTTTTGAATATTGCTGACGTTTTTTACAACATCTTCTGAAGTTGCATACGATCCGTCTTTCCGTTGGGCGTCAACGGCAGACGGTCCAGCTTCTTTATCCGGTTCGGCAGCATATAACGCGGCAGGTTATCCTTTAACGCCACCATCAGATCCGCCTCGCCGATTTCGCCCACATAAAACAGCTCTATTTTATCCTTTTCCTTATTGAAAAGACAGCAGCACATGGATACATCGGACAGCCGGTTGACATTTGCTTCGATTTCGCCCAGCTCTATGCGGTGTCCCATGTGTTTGATCTGATGATCCTTGCGTGAAACAAAGATCAGCTCTCCCCGTTCATTCCATTTGCCGATGTCTCCCGTGCGGTAAATCAATTCGGGATAACGGTCATTGAGCGGATTCTGGACAAACACCTCGGACGTTCTGTCAAAAGCGTGATAATACCCGAGCGTCAGCGCCGTGCCACGGACACAGATTTCGCCGGTCTCGCCCGGCTGGGCTCTCCTGTTGTCCTGTGTCAGGAGCAATATCTCCCGGTTGTGGAAGGGCTTGCCCACAGGAATCACCTCGTCAGGGGCAAAATCCCTGTCCACGCGGTAATAGCAGCACATTCCGGTGGTTTCGGTGGGTCCGTAAAGATTCGTAAAGGTCGCATCCGGCAGAGCTTCTCTCCATCGCCTGAACTGCTTTATGGGGAAAACCTCGCTTCCGAACGCCACTGTCGTGAGATATTCCGGCTTCACCTTGGCAAAGGTGTTGAATGCCGATATCATTGTCAGTGCGGAAACAACCCAGCACACGGTATTGACCTTATGAAGGTTAAGATATTCAACCAGCTTGATGGGGAACATAAACAGCTGTTTGGGCGTCAGATAAGTCGTTGCCCCGAACTTGATGGTGGGGTAAAGCTCCTTGAGACAGGCGTCGAAATAAAGGGGGGACTGGTTGGCAAATACCGTTTGTTCCGAAAAACCGAGCACATCGGAAAGCTGCTCGATGTAGTCGATCACCGAACGATGGCAGGCAACGACCCCCTTGGGAACTCCCGTGGAACCGGAAGTAAATACTATGTAAATGGGATCGGTATCAATCTGCCGTTCCCTGATGCCGTCAAGCCTTTCGCCGTCAATTTCGCATTTGACAATCTCGTCGTAAAAAAGCAGTTCGCCGCTGTGCTGGTAGGATTCCAGTTCAGAGGCAACGCTCCTGTCGCAAATGATTGCCTTGGGTCGGAGGTTATCAAAAATCAGCTCTATCCTGAAGCGGGGCATTTCCGGGTCAATCGGCACATAATAGCAGCCGCCATACACACACCCGAAAAAGGCAGCAATGGTCGCGGGGCTTTTTGGCATAAACACAACTATCGGTTCGCCGCACAGATCCTTTTCCGCCAGCACGCTTCCGATCGCTCGGCTGTCATGATACACCTGTGAAAAGGTCATTTCGCCGGCATCATCCGCAAACGCTACCTTATCGGGCAGACGGAGAACGGTGGCTTCGAGATATTCGAGAACATTTTTCTGCTTCATAAAATAGTTCTTCTCCTGAAAGAAAATTTATATCATGTTATATGATGAAAGGATGATACCTGACTTGCTTTCCACAGGCGGTAATCGACGAGTAGGCAAGCACTTCCAGAACATCCAGCGTCGCGGGACCGACGTCATGATCGCGTTTGATAACGGAAAGCTCGGTACATCCCAGCAGCACGACTTCCGCGCCTCTGCCCAGCAGCCTTTCTTTCACGTGAAAAAACGAATCCATATCGGGAGCATGTCCGCGCTTGACGTCGTGGTAGATCAGCGACGTGACTGCCCGCTGGTCTTCCGCATCCGGCACCAGCAGCGAAATGCCCTTTTGTTCAAGTTCACGCTGAAAAAGTCCTGTCGCTACCGTGCCCTCCGTAGCCATCAGTCCCACCGTCTTAACGCCTGCGTCGGACAAAAGCGTGACGCCGTCACGGATGGCATTCAGTATTTTCACCGGAATCTGCGACTCTATTTCAGTATGAAAATAATGCGCTGTCACACACGGAATCGCAAGGATGTCCGCCCCCATAGAAGCAAGCGTCTTTCCGACGCTGACTATTCCGGGAAGAGGACTTCTGTCACTCATACCGAGTATATACTCCGTGCGGTCGGGAATGTCGGGAGCGCTGTATATCAGCATTCTGATATGATCCTGGTCTGTTTCCGCATCGGTCATTCCGGCAACCAGCTCCATAAAATAGGCTGTCGCCATAGGTCCTAGTCCGCCGATCACTCCCAATAAAGCCATACCGAATCCTTGCCTTTCTGTTTACCTGCCAATCGATTCGGGCAAAAACGCCCTGGTCAGGGACATCAGTCCCCTGCTTTCAATTTGGCGGATGAATAATTAATCATTTTCTGAATCGACTTGGTGGAACGCTCCGGCAACCCGTCAGACGAAAAATTATGGGCATTCTTGTAATGCTTGTTGTCCCAGTTTTTCAGCTCTTCATCTGTCACCATAAACAAATTGGCTTGTGACGCGAAACGTGTGGAATCAAAATGATACCATCCCGTACCGACATTGATCAAAGACCAGTAATGCCTCGGACGGTTCTTGGAAAGACGCAGCTTCACCACATCCACATTCTGAATGCCGGCTGCGTCAAGAAGCACCTTGGAGACAGCAAAATAGGTGAAGCAGTCTCCCCTTCTCTGTTTAAACCCGTCCACGGCGGCAATTTTATAATTCGATTTATCCGAGGAGCCCGAATAGCCGATATTCTTTTTCACATAACGGTAGATGGCATACGCCTTCTGCATATCATTCATATCGTCTTCCAGAATCTTGCCAAGAACACTTTGGGATTGCTCGGACAAATAGAGATCCATCTCGTATTCATCCTTCCCCTTGACGGTCATCGTCACATCTACGACGGTAGAATTTCCGGCGTGATCGGTGACGGTATACCTGACCGTGTATGCGCCGGGTTCATCGAGATCGACATCGGAATTGCTGACTTCGATAATCGGCGCAGCGTCCTCATTGTCCGATACGGAGATATACGATTTGTAGCTGACACTGTCGCCCACCATGATAACAAAATCAGATGCCGACACAACAGGAGGAATGGTATCTTTATTTTTTTCCGGTTCCGACTGCACTTCGTCTCCCTGCGCAGCGGAATGGTCTTTGACCCGCTGAAAAAAGCCTTTGTTTCCTAAAATTTCGCTACGGTAGCAAATAACAAATGACCATATGATGACAAGAATCATCAAAGTGAGCCACAACACGTGAGAAGATTTACTGCGAGTATTTTGAGACATGCCTGTTTTTCAATCCTTCCTTTCATCTATTACATCAGAATCAAACTATTTTTGCGGTCATTATACCTCAACAATCGATAATTGTCAATACAATCCCGTCAAAAACGGCATATTTTTTTCCCTGACGGTTATCCTGCGTCATTGAGCCGTTTGCCGCCTGAGGAAAATCGACAGTATCAACAAAAACAGCCTGTCAGAATACATGCTTGTGTCCGGAAGATGAGAATATTTACACAACGAAAAGAAAACAATAGTATACTTTGCACAAATATCCCCGCTAATATTTTTGATCTTTCTTCGCAGTCCTCACAATGCACGGATTCCAATATGAAATAATTACAATATTAGGCGATTTCAGTATTACAGGCACGCAGGAGGAACTTGACAAGATCACACCCCTGTGCATTTACGGAGGCAGAAAGCCACAGCATTATGCGGGCAATGTTCATGTTGAACTACGCCAGACGACTGACAATTATTCCACTTTTTTTTTGACCCCAGGCAGATAACAGATGATACCTACTTATCTTTTGGCGACACGGTGATCCGCGCGGAAAAATGGCTGATTTCAGCGGTCTGGAATACCTGCGTAATCTTGAAGTGCTTGTGCTGGAAGGTCAGTGTATAACCGATATTTCCCCTGTCTTTAAGCTGAAAAAACTCAAGTATTTGAGTCTGGGCTGTAATTTCATCGAGTCCGTTGAGGGAATCAAAAACCTTCCCGGCCTTGTTTCTCTCGGATATGACAGTAGATTGGAATCCGGCGAATTCAACGTGAAGGAACATTGCATAGAAAACAATATCAAACCTTTTTCCTTCAACTATGACGAACACGGTCAATATCAAATTTGGCTAAATCTCTATGTTGGAGAGAACTGACCTCTTTATTTTGGGCTGTCCGGCGTCAGCATCTGCCGCACAGAAAAAATTGAGAGAAAAAATCTGCGGTCTTGCGATAAGTTGTTCTTTTGCAAGACCGCAGATTATTTTGATGAAATGATGTGCCGATGCATTCTGATTACTCATTTACAGATTGCTGTAACCGATGAGGGCTTCGTCAACCTCTCTGGCGCAGTCACGTCCGTCGCGGATGGCTCGTACCACAAGCGACTGACCGCTGTGCATATCGCCGGCGGTGAAGATTTTTTCAACGCTCGTGCGATGGGAGCCTTTATCGGTTGCGACATTGGTGCGTCTGTCGGTTTCCACGCCGAATGCGCTTGTCACGTAGTTCTCGCTGCCGAGGAATCCCGCCGCAATCAGCACCAGCTCCGCGTCCACCGCGCGTTCCGAACCTTCCACCGGCTTCATGTTCATGCGGCCGGTGTCGGGATCTTTTTCGGCCTCAAGACTGAGCAGAACCGCGCCGCGCAGATTGCCGTTTTCGTCTTTGAGAAATTCCTTGACGGTGGTCTGGTAGATTCTCGGATCGCTGCCGAATACCGCCGCCGCTTCCTCCTGACCGTAATCCGTCTTGCATACGCGCGGCCACTGCGGCCACGGATTGTTCGCAGCGCGTGTATCGGGGAGCTTCGGCATCATTTCCAGCTGGAGAATGCTCTTCGCGCCGTGACGCACGCAGGTTCCCACGCAGTCGTTTCCCGTGTCGCCGCCTCCAATGACGATGACGTTCTTGTCCTTGGCCGAAATGAACGTGCCTTCCTGCAATCCGTTGTCAAGCAGTGCCTTGGTGGTGGATTTCAGGAAATCCACAGCGAAATAAATGCCGTTCGCGTCACGCCCTTCGGCTCTGATGTCACGGGGATTGGAAGCGCCGCAGGCGAGAATCACCGCGTCGTATTCACCCAAAATTGCCTGCGCATCAAGCTCCGCGCCGACATTCACGCCCGTGCGGAATTCAATGCCTTCCTCCCGCATGATGGCAATTCTGCGGTCAATGATGTGCTTTTCCAGCTTCATGTTGGGGATGCCGTACATGAGCAGTCCGCCCACGCGGTCGCTTCGCTCGAACACCGTAACGCTGTGTCCCCTGTGATTGAGCAGATCAGCCGCCGCAAGTCCAGAAGGCCCCGAACCGATAACCGCCACCTTTTTGCCTGTGCGCACCTTCGGCAGCTGTGCCTTCGCCCAGCCCTCGGAATAGGCGCGTTCCACAATCGCATATTCATTTGCCCTGACCGTCACCGCGTCGCCGTTGGCTTCACCGTGAGCGCCGCAGGTGCAGGCCTTTTCGCAGAGCGCCGGGCACACGCGGCTGGTGAATTCCGGAAAGCTGTTTGTCAGCCGCAGTCTGTCATATGCCTGCTTCCATGCCCCTCTGTAGATGAGATCGTTCCATTCGGGAATCAAGTTTCCCAGCGGGCAGCCGGAAATCATGCCCCCTATCATCATGCCAGACTGGCAGAAGGGCACCCCGCAAGCCATGCAGCGTGCCGCCTGTTTTTTCCGGTCGGCCTCGCTGAGAGGTTCGTGGAACTCATTGAAATTCTGAATGCGCTCGCTGACGGAGAAGGCCGGCGCGTCCTCGCGCTGATATTCCAAAAATCCTGTCGGTTTTCCCATTGTATTCTTCTCCTTTACTGCTTACTGTTCACGGGTGAACTGATAGAAGGCTTCTATCTTCGCGTCCTCCACCGAAAGACCCTTGCCTTCGAATTCCGCGATGGATTGAATGATGGTCTTGTAGTCGTGGGGAATGATCTTCTTGAATTTTGGCAGGTATTCGCTGAAATTTTCCAGTACTTCCTTTGCTTTGGGCGAACCGGTGGCGGCCGCGTGTTCTTCGATCAGGGCTTTCATTTTTTCCGCGTCGGATTTGGACGTGACCTCGGAGAATTCCACCAGTTCCTTGTTGACCCGCATGTAAAGCTCTCTGTCCTCGTCCAGCACATAGACCACACCGCCCGACATGCCGGCGGCAAAATTCTTGCCGGTGCTGCCCAGAACGACTACACAGCCGCCCGTCATGTATTCGCAGCCGTGGTCGCCCACGCCTTCGACGACTGCCGTCGCGCCGGAATTACGCACGCAAAAGCGTTCGCCCGCCACGCCGTTGATGAAGGCCTTGCCGCTGGTCGCCCCGTAAAAAGCGACATTGCCGATGATGATATTCTCCTCCGGTCTGAATGCCGAACCCTTCGGCGGGTAGACAATCAGCTTGCCGCCGGAGAGTCCCTTGCCGAAGTAGTCGTTGCTGTCGCCGGCCAGTTCCATCGTCAGTCCCTTGGGAATGAAGGCGCCGAAGCTCTGTCCGCCCGCGCCGTGACACACGATGCGGAAGGTGTCGTCCGGCAGACTGTCGCCGAATTTCCGGGTGATTTCCGCGCCGAATGCCGTTCCCAGCGCGCGGTCGGTATTTTTTACGTTTATTTCAATGGTCTTCTGCTTCCCCTTGGCGAAGGACGACTTGAATCCGTCGTGAATCGCCGTTTCGTCGAGCGTTTTTTCCAGCTCAAAGTCAAAGAGATTCTTGCTGTCGTAGGAAATGTGTTGCGCCGCTGTCGCCTTGTCGAGCAGGGCGGAAAGATCGACGCTCTTTTCCCGTTCGGAGAGGTTCTCCTTCTGCCGGAGAAGGTCGGTTCTGCCTACCAGTTCATCGACGCTGTGAACACCGAGCTTCGCCATGGTTTCACGAAGCTCCTCCGCGACGAAGCGCATGAAATTCACCACATATTCCGGCTTGCCGGAGAATCGCTTGCGGAGTTCGGGATTCTGTGTCGCCACACCGAAGGGACAGGTGTCGAGATTGCAGACGCGCATCATGGCGCAGCCCAGCGTCACCAGCGGCGCGGTGGCGAATCCGAATTCCTCCGCGCCGAGAATAGCCGCAATCGCCACATCGCGGCCGGTCATCAGCTTGCCGTCGGTTTCAATGATCACCCTGTCGCGCAGACCGTTCATGAGCAGCGTGCGGTGGGCTTCCGCCAGCCCCAGCTCCCACGGAAGTCCGGCATTGTGAATCGAGCTGCCGGGAGCAGCGCCGGTGCCTCCGTCGTAACCTGAAATAAGAATCACGCCCGCGCCGGCTTTGGCAACGCCTGCCGCGACGGTGCCGACGCCGCATTCCGAAACCAGCTTGACCGAAATGCGGGCCGCCTTGTTGGCGTTTTTGAGGTCATAAATCAGCTGCGCGAGGTCTTCGATGGAATAGATATCATGATGCGGCGGCGGGGAAATCAGCGACACGCCGGGGGTGGAATGGCGTGTTTTGGCAATCCACGGGTAGACCTTGCGTCCGGGAAGGTGTCCGCCTTCGCCCGGCTTCGCGCCCTGCGCCATTTTGATCTGAATTTCATCGGCGGAGGTGAGGTATTTGGAAGTCACCCCGAATCGGCCGGAAGCTACCTGCTTGATGGCCGAGCAGCGGTTTTCCGCCGTCCCCTTGGTGGCAAGGCGTTCGTCACTCTCGCCGCCTTCGCCGGAATTCGACTTGCCGTGCAGCATATTCATGGCTAAGGCGAGCGTTTCGTGCGCTTCCTGCGAGATGGAGCCGTAGGACATCGCGCCCGTCTTGAAGCGGCGGA
>CAMHMN010000038.1 GCA_946186245.1 uncultured Clostridia bacterium | reverse complement strand
AATTTTATAAAAATTTTGTTATATAATTAATCGTAACAATTATGTAACACTTATTGCCAAAGGTTGTTTTATAATCTATATGGTTAATAAGAAATAGGAGCCTGTTGGTAGAATAGGAATTCTGCCGGCTCGCTTTTGTGCGCTTATGAAGTGTGTGATATGATTCTTTTGTGTATGTGATTGAAGGAGTGAACAGGTCAGAGTGATAGAGTTCCGCAATGTATACAAAACTTATGATAACGGCACCAAGGCACTGCGCGACCTCAATCTGAGAGTCAACGAGGGCGAATTTGTCTTTATAGTTGGTTCTTCGGGTGCGGGCAAATCCACCCTGCTGAAAATACTCATGCGGGAGGAAACGCCCAACAGCGGCGAGGTCATTGTCAACAACACCCGCCTTTCCACCCTGCGTCACAGGGATATCCCCTACTACAGACGCACGTTGGGCATGGTGTTCCAGGACTTCCGGCTGATCCCCAAGATGTCGGTCTTTGACAATGTGGCGTTTGCCATGCGTGTCACAGGCGCCAGCACCAAGGCGATACGCAAGAAGGTGCCGTACGTGCTGAGTCATGTGGGGCTCAGCGACAAAGCCAAGTGCTATCCGAATGAGCTTTCGGGCGGCGAGCAGCAGCGCGTTGGTCTTGCCCGCGCGCTCATCAACAATCCCGCGCTGATCATAGCGGACGAGCCCACCGGCAACGTCGACCCGCGAATGAGCTTTGAAATAGTGGATATGCTCAATCAGATCAACCGCAACAACGGCACGACCATTCTCATGGTAACCCATGAGCACGCCCTTGTCAGAAAGTTCCGCCGCCGCATCGTGGAGATACAGAACGGCGAGCTTGTGGCTGACAGCGGACCGGAGGTCGATTACTATGTTTAATAATTTCAAGTACCTTGTCCGCGAGGGCCTGCGCAACGCCTGGGCCAACCGCCTGATGACCTTTGCCTCGGTAGGCGTGCTGGTGTGCTGTCTGGTGCTGATGGGCAGCGCCGTGCTTGTGTCGCTTAACATCACGCATATTATGCAGATCTTTGATGACAAAAACGTCGTGATGGTATTCCTGAATGACAAAGTGAGCGGCAGCGACGCGGCGATGACGGTGGCCGATGTGCAGAAGCAGATACTTACCGTAGAAAATGTCGACCCCGACAATGTGGAATTTGTGCCGAAGGAGAAGGGCTTCGCCTCCCTGATGGACAGATTTGACGAAAAGCTCAAGATCATGGACACGCTGGGCGATACCGCCAATATCCTGCCTGACGCCTTCAAGGTGGGGTTCAAGGATCCTACGCGGTACGAAACGACGGTGGAGCAGCTCAAAAACCTTCCGGTGGTTTACACGGTGCGAGATAACCGGGAATTTGCCAAAAGGCTGATGGGCATCAATCAGACCGTCACAGTGGTAGGCTCCTGGATCGTGGGTCTGCTTCTGGTGGTTTCGCTCTTTATCATCACCAATACCATCAAGCTGACGATGTATGTCCGCAAACTGGAAATTTCCATCATGAAATCGGTCGGCGCGACCGACTGGTTCATACGGATGCCGTTCCTTGTGGAAGGCATTGTGATAGGTCTTATAGCCGGTCTGATTTCCTTCGGGCTGGTGTCTTATATCTATTCCGCGGCGGCTTCGTCCATTACCGACGTGATGGCAACGGGCGTGCTGCCCTACGGTTCGCTGTTTTTCAATCTGCTGCTTGCCTTTCTGGGCAGCGGCGTGCTTTCGGGTACGATCGGCAGTCTGGTGTCGATAAGGAAATATCTTAGGAATGACGGAGGTCTTAATGATGAATGATTCAACCGTAATCGAAAGAGAATCCAAATTTTCGTTTGCAAAAGTAATAATATGCGTTATTCTGATACTCTCCGCGATGGCTATTGCGATAGAGCTTGCGCCGGCTGACGCTCATATAGGCGTTACGGCTTCCGCAGCCACACAGGCACAGCTTAAGAACAAACAGGCAGCGCTGGAAAGCCAGCATAAGAATATCACCGCCAAGCTCAAAAATCTCAGAAAGAGCAAGGCGGCTGCGCAGGATCAGCTGGATCTTGTCAACGAGCTGGTGGAAAATCTCCAGACCCAGATCGCCACGGTCAATAATCAGATCAACGCGGCAAACGCCGAAATCAAAGAGATCGAGGATGAAATCGCCGCAAAGGATCAGGAGATAGAAAACAGCAAGCAAAAATTCAAGGAGCGCATGAAAGCCATCTACATATCCGGCGATATGACGGGCGGTCTGGAAGTCATTCTCTGCTCCGACGGCATGGAGGAATTTATCTCCAACACCGTTTACCTGGAGGCCATGGCGAAATACGACCAGGGTCTGATAGACGAGCTTGTCAATGACAAGGAAGGCTATCAGGAAAAGAAAAAGCAGGTCGAGGAGCATAAGAAGAAGATCGACGCGCAGAAGGCCGAGCTTGCCAAGAAAAAGACCGAGCTTGACGCCCAGCAGAAGGAAGCCGAAGAGCTGATGAAGCAGATCAAGGCTGACGAAGAGGCATACAAGAAAAAGCAGGCGGAGATCGACCTTCAGATGGCCAAGGCAAGAGCACAGCTCGACGCCCTGATCAGCAAAAACAATACCAATTCACAGAACACCGAGTACTACGGCGGCTCATTCGGCTGGCCTACTCCCGGATATAAGCGCATCACTTCGCCCTACGGTCCCAGAACCTACACCCTCAACGGCAGAAGGATCAGCAGCAACCACAAGGGCATCGACATCGGTGCTCCGTCGGGCGCGAAGATTGTCGCTTCCAATGGCGGCAAAGTGGTGACCAGCGCCTACAACGCCGGCGGCTACGGCAATTACGTCATTATCGACCACGGCGGCGGAAAGATGACGGTCTACGGCCATATGAGCAAGCGCGGTGTGAGCGTGGGACAGTCGGTAAGCAAGGGACAGCAGATCGGCAAGGTCGGTTCCACCGGACGTTCCACAGGCCCGCATCTCCATTTTGAAATACGCATCAACGGCACGGCCGTCAACCCCATCAACTATCTGTAATTTCACCTGACATCCTCTTTATACCTTTATCCTTTCTTAAAGCCCGCAGATCTTTTCTTCATTGGTCTGCGGGCATTTTTTTCGGGCAGGAGCTGCCAAAAAAATAAAAATATTTATAAAAAAGGTGTTTATTATTGTCGCGGAATGTGGTATGATTATATGAGAAGTCTGCCTGTATCCGGAATGACGTCTTATTCCGTCTACAGACAGTGTGTTCCGGCATTTTTCGTGAATAACCGTAAAAGAGGTGCTTTTTTCAGATGAACAAGAAAATCTCCCTCGGCATGGCGGTTTCAATTGCCGCCATTGTCGCCGCGTTTGCCGTCGTCATTACCTATACCGCCGCTATCCGGGTCTTTGACAGCCGAATGAGCTCTGTGACGGAACGCCAGAATATGTACCAGGTTCTTTCCGAGATCGATATGAAGGTCAGGCAGAATTATTACGGTGAAATCTCGGAGAACTATCTGCAAAAGAAACTTTCACAGGGCTATGTACTCGGCCTTGACGATCCCTATTGCGGCTATCTTTCGGCTGACGAGTACCAGCTTGCCCTGAGCGAGAGTCTGGGTTACACATTCGGACTGGGAATGGACGTCGACCGTTCGACGGAAGGGTATATCCTGGTGAATGTGGTCTATAAAGGCTCCCCTGCCGACAAGGCGGGCATCAAGGCGGGCGACCAGATCGTCACGGTGGAAGGCAAGGATGTACTGACCGTAGGCTACGACAAGGCCATATCCCTTATCGCGGACGCTTCCCCGAAGGTGTCGGTCGTACTCAGCCGCAGCGGAAAAAAATCGGCGTATGAGCTGACCCGATCCAAATTCGAGACGAATTCCATCTCCTTCCGCGAAACGGGCGAACACATCGGCGTGATTAAAATCTATGAATTCAACGCCAAGACGCCCGAACAGTTCAACAGCGCGCTGAATAAGCTCCGCAATAAGACTATCACGGGACTTATCATCGACCTGCGCGACAACGACGGCAACAATTACGAGTATGCCTGCGAGATACTCGACACGCTGCTTCCCGCCGGAAAGCTGATGAGCGTCACCGACAAGGACGGCAATTCCTCCATCAGATACACTTCGGACACCAAATTCATCGACCTGCCGATGGAGGTGCTCATCAATGAGGGCACCGATGGCGCGGCGGAGCTGTTTGCCGCCGTTATGACAAATTACGGCTATGCCGAGAGCTTCGGCACCAGCACCGCAGGCCACGATACCGTTCAGGAGCTGTTCCAGCTGAGCAATGGCTGCGCCGTCAGGATTACGACCGGCAGATGGTCGGACGACGTGAGCGAAATGATGTCGGAGGGCAAGGTCGTGCCGCAGTTCGAAGTCGGCCTTACTTCCTACCAGAAGACCAACCGCTATCTGCTTTCGGATGAAAGCGACCCGCAGCTCCAGACCGCCCTCGACAGACTCTATTCCACCATTGCGGCGATCAAGGAAGCGCAGGAGGAAGAGGAGGACGAAGTTTCCGAGTCGGATACCACCACCACGACCTCCGCCACCACCAAAGCCACCGAAACAACCAAAAAAACCACAGCGAAAACGACCGCAAAGTCCAAAAAGAAAAGCGGATGAAGGGTAAGAAGTGACAGATATTCCTGACAAGCAGATAATGATCCGCAGGAGGTGAGCGCTGTTTTGAAAAAGAGAGTGACGGCAGTGATTGCCGCGCTGCTGATGGTGTTTTCGATGCTGCCACTGAGCGGCTGCGGCGAGGACAAGGAGACAGACAATACCCCGGATTATCCCGTGGAGATAGCCGGCGTGAAATTTGTGGGTCCTCCGTCAAAAGTGGTGTGCTATTCCAGCACCCTGATCGGAATCACCTATGCCATGGGCTATGAGAAGCAGCTGTTCGGGCGCACCGCAAACTGCGATTATAAAGAAGCGGATGAACTCAAGGCCTGCGGCACCCCGGATAACCCTTCCGTTGACCTGCTGGTGGGCAACAACGTGGACCTGGTGATTGCCGACGATACCATGTCCCAAAAATCCGTTGACAGCATACAGGAAAAGGAAATACCCGTGGTGGTCATTCCCAGAGCGACCGGCAGAGCCTCCATGGTGGAAATGTACGGCGCGCTGGGCGCGGTGTTCAAGGGCGGCAACAAGGGCTACAACAAGGGATGCAAGATAGCCAATGACATTTTCTCCCAGCTGGACGACATATCCCGGCTGGTCGAGGACGAGGAAACATGGAACACCTGCGTGATTCTTTCCAGCGATCTCACCACCTTTGCCACAGGCGACACGCTTGTATCCGCCATACTGGAACTGGTGGGCGGCTTCAACGTGGCGAAGGATTCCATGAAGGGCGAATATGTTCTCTCCGACCTCATGCGCAGCGACCCGGATGTGATCATCGCTCCGCCCGGTGTGGAATTGCGCCTGCGTGCCAAGAGCAGTCTGGTCGGTATTCCTGCGCTGGATAATTTCAGGGTTTACGCCATGGATATGTCGGTTTTTGACGACCAGTACCAGGGCGTCATCAAAGGCGCGTGGCGAATGGCGAAAATTCTTCACCCCGAAGTGATCACGGACGACATCATTCCGGAGGGAATGATCGAGAAGGAAGAAGAAGAAGACGTCTTCATCGACTGAGGAAATGAAGAAAAAGAGAAAGCGCGCAGCGCTGCGATGAAAAACCGGCCAGGACGCAACAGATACAGCGTAAACGCAAGATCCGCTTTTCCCCTCGACGGAGAAAAAACTTGCAGCTTCAAATTTGCAAAGCACCTATTTACGCTTTTTTCAACTTTACAATCGGCAAATTTTCTTAAATCATAAGGAGAAGATAATTTATGAGAGCAGTCATCACCGTTATAGGCAAGGACATGGTAGGCATTCTCGCCGGTGTGTCCAATATCTGCGTGAAGTACAACGTCAATATCATGGAAGTCAGTCAGTCCATTATGCAGGACTTATTCGCCATGATCATGCTGGCGGATATTTCCGATTCCAACGCGCCGTTTGCGCAGCTGAAGGAAGAACTGACCGAGTACGGCAAGCAGAACGCGCTTTCCGTCCACATTATGCATGAGGATATCTTCAATTCCATGCACAGAGTCTAAGAGAAAAAAACCGGGAGCGAAAAAAATGCTGAATACCAACGATATTCTTGAAACGATACACATGATCCAGGATGAAAATCTGGACATACGCACCATTACCATGGGCATCAGCCTGCTCGACTGCGCTGACAGCGACATCGACAGAATGTGCGGCAAGATTTACGACAAAATCTGCCGTTACGCCGGCAATCTGGTCAAGACGGGCGAGGATATAGAAGCCGAATACGGCATTCCCATCATCAATAAGCGCATTTCGGTCACACCGGCGGCCATGGTCGCCGCGGCTTGTCCCGACAAGAACCCCGTCAAAATTGCCCATGCCCTCGACCGGGCGGCGAAGCAGGTGGGCGTGAATTTCCTGGGCGGATATTCCGCGCTGGTGCATAAGGGCTTCGGCCCGGGCGATTACGCGCTGATTGAGAGCATTCCGCAGGCGCTCGCCGAGACCGAACGGGTCTGTTCCTCGGTCAATATCGGCTCCACCAAAGCCGGCATCAATATGGACGCGGTTGCCAAAATGGGACACATCGTTCGTCAGTGCGCCGAATTGACCGCCGACAACAATTGCTTCGGCGCGGCAAAACTGGTCATTTTCTGCAACGCGCCGGAGGATAATCCCTTCATGGCAGGCGCCTTCCACGGAGTCGGCGAACCCGACTGCGTAGTGAATGTCGGCGTCAGCGGCCCCGGCGTTGTGCGGGCGGCTCTGGCGAAGGCTCCCGACGCGAACCTCACCGAAGTGGCCGATATCGTCAAGCGCACCGCCTTCAAGATCACCCGCATGGGACAGCTTGTGGCGCAGGAAGCTTCCCGCCGTCTGTGCGTTCCCTTCGGCATCGTGGACCTTTCGCTTGCTCCGACGCCGGCGGTAGGCGATTCGGTGGCCCATATCCTGGAAGAAATGGGTCTGGAAAGCTGCGGCGCCCACGGTACCACCGCCTGTCTTGCCCTGCTCAATGACGCGGTGAAGAAGGGCGGCGTAATGGCCAGCTCTCACGTCGGGGGACTGTCCGGCGCCTTCATTCCGGTGTCGGAGGACGCGGGAATGATCGACGCGGCACGCTGCGGCGCGCTGTCCCTCACCAAGCTGGAAGCCATGACCGCCGTCTGTTCGGTTGGGCTGGACATGATCGCCATTCCGGGCGATACGCCCGCCGAGATCATCTCGGCCATTCTGGCTGACGAAGCGGCGATCGGCATGGTCAACAGCAAGACCACCGCCATCCGCCTGATTCCCGCCATCGGCAAGAAGCCGGGCGAGGATATGGAATTCGGCGGACTTTTCGGCAGCGCTCCCATCATGGACGTGAACACCTATTCGCCTCTCAAATTCATCTCCCGCGGCGGAAGAATTCCCGCCCCCTTACAGAGTCTGAAGAATTAGCCTGTTGCAGGGGCGGAACGCTCACATGCGTTCGCTTAGAGAATGGTGAATAACGAATCGTGAATAATGAAGGAAGCCCTTCGGGCTTGGAATATAGGATTGTCCCGTGGACAGAGCACTTCTGTTCACGGGATTTTTACGTTATTCAAAATCAATTCATCGAAATTCGATAAATTAATATTGACAATTGACAATGCCGATGATATACTATCAGCAAAGAAAGGAGCTGTTTTCCCATGAAAATGAATCGCTTGGCGGCCGTTGTACTGCTGTCTGCCCTGCTTTTGTCGCTTGTCGGCTGCCTTGCCGAAAAGAGAATCGGCGCGGAGCATTACGACAAGTCGTACTACATCAACAAATACGGCGGCGACCTGGACAGCAATCTGTCGGTGTTCCCCGATGGTCTGGAAGCAGGCAGGATTGTCCGCTTTGAATCCTCTCTGGGCGAGGGACTTTTTGACACCGACGGTTACATCCTGCTGGAATACCGCTGTGACGCGCAGCAGCTCACCGCCGAGGAGCAAAGGCTGGAACAGATTTCCTTCACCATCCGGAACACCGACGGGCAGACCTTCACCAACCGCGTGCTGTACGATGAAACCTCCTACCGATATCCCGCCTACATCACCAACGACGGCTTCGACTCCACCTACGAATATGCCCTGATCGACCGGGAGGGGGGAAGAATTGTCTGTGTTTACGCCGCCTATGTCCTTCCGGACGGCTTCCGGTACAAGGACTGCCTCAAGAACGACCTCTCCGCCTACAAAAAGAACTCGCTCAAAGCCTTCACCGTCTACAACCATTCCTTCGACGGGGGACAATCATGGACGGAATTTGACGATGCAATAAATTAACATTTTGTTTACATTTTGTCCGGCGTGTATTTGTTGCTTTACAGTAATAAATTGTCCTGTTTTCGTCATATACTCACGCAGGGCGGTGATTCCGTTTTTATCTGATTTGGATAAATTGCATAGATTTTTAAATTGTCGGGAGGATGGTAAATTCATTGATTTTCTATGATGTGAGAAATAATTTCTTTTTACAATATAAAAATCATCAAAAACAATCCTCAAAAAACCATCATAATGACATTTGTGTGATGGTTTTGAAAGATTGTTTTTACTATTATTCATAAAACATATTAACCGGAAAAAGAAATTATTAACTTTTTGCGATTTTCTCTTGAAAATATGAATTTTGTATGATATACTATTTCAGTCACGAATAGAAGATGCCAAAAATATTAAAAAATTCTGGTCATTTTGGTGGATGTGTAAAATCTGCCGGTTGATTTGTATTTTTAAAAACAGGCAAAAGTGCATTTGTCTGTTTTTGGAAATAGATTTCTCTGCGTGCATAAAGCAGAGCAGGGAGTAATTTGACTGGATGCGGAGAAACGGCGGATTGTGCATTAGCCGCCGCAGATCGCAGACAGTTAAAATAAAAAATATTGGAGGAAAAAGCAAATGAAGAAGATGCACACAAGAATCCTCAGCTTGCTTCTCGCCGTTGCTCTTGCTGCCGTAACATTTAGTGCCTGCGGCGATAAGAAGCCGGAAGAAGTTGTCGAGGACAACACCCCTAAGGGTCAGGTCATCATCGGTACCAGCACAGAGGCCAACGGCGACTGGGCTTACAGCGCATTCACCAGCAACCCCAACGCTACCGATAACGACGTTATGTACCTGACGGATGACGTTAACACCGTTGCTACCAACGAGGGCGGCGACTACGTTCTTAACAATACCGTCGTTGAGAAGTACGAGCGCACCGAGGACGCCGACGGCAACGCCACCTACACCTTTGAAATCAAGCAGGGTATGAAGTTCAACAACGGCACCGACATCAAGGCCGAGAACTTCCTCGCTTGGAGACTGTTCACACTCAGCCCCGCCGGTAAGGAAATGGGCACCGTTACGGCTGAATACAACATGATTCCCGGCGGTAAGGATTACCGCGAAGGCACCGCTACCGTTCTTGCCGGTCTCCGCCTGCTGGATGAATACAAGTTCTCCATCAGCATTCTGAAGACAGGTACAGACGGCAACGGCTATCTGCCTTACTACTATGACCTCGGCTACGCCGCAGCCCGTGCAGTCAACCTCGACTACTGGTTCGGCGAAGGCTGGTCTGTCAAGGACGACGGCGAAGGCGCCTACCTCACCAACGCAAACGGCAAGACCCTCTCTGTCGCTGACATCGGCGAACAGGTCAAGGCCGCTCAGTTTGCCACCTCTGACAGAGTAACCGCCGGCGCTTACAACCTCGTCAGCTTCGACAAGAGCGCCAACCAGATCACTCTCGAGGTCAACGAGAACTACCCCGGCGACTTCCAGGGTCAGAAGCCCCACATCAAGAAGGTTATCATCGTCAAGACCGAAGACGACACCGTTATTGACACCCTCCGCACCGGCGGCATCGAGATTTACTCCGGTATCGCTGACGGCGATCAGGTCAACGCGGCGATCGACCTCATCGACAGCAAGGCCATCGACAGCTCCTACTGCCAGTATGACCGCGCCGGTTTCGGCTACTTCCAGTTTGCCTGCGACCTCGGTCCTGCTCAGTTCCAGGAGTTCCGTCAGGCTGTTGCCTACCTCCTCGACCGCACAGAGTTCGCCAAGACATTCTGCCAGGGCTGGGGCGGCGTTGTCCACGGTCCTTACTGCACCGCTTTCACCATGTACAATGATTCCAAGGAGCTCTTTGCTTCCAAGCTGAACACCTACAGCTACGATCCCGCCAAGGCGGTTGAGCTGCTCAAGAAGGCCGGCTTCGTTTACAACAAGGACGGCAGCGACTATGTCGACGGCAGCGGCGAAGTCCGTTACAAGGAAGTTACCGCCGAGCAGGCCACCAACTACGATCAGTTCTGCGTCACCGTTGACGGCAAGATTCTCATGCCCGCTACCCTGAACTGGGCTTCCTCCGAAGGCAACTCCGTTTCCGACCTCCTCGTCACCATGCTGGCCAACGGCAAGGCAACCAAGGAGTCCGGCGTTGAGATCAAGCAGAATGTCATGACATTCCCCGAGCTTCTCAACTATATGTATCGTCAGGATGCTTACGGCATCGGCGGCGACTACTCCGTTCCCACCTACAACATGTTCAACCTCGCAACCGGCTTCAACAGCGGTGTGTATGACATGTCCTTCGAGTTCACCACCGATCCCGCCTACATTGAGGAAGGTTACAACTCCACTCACTGCTATGACGAGGAACTGGATAAGCTCTCTATGGATATGGTTTACGGCGTTGAGCCCGGCGACTATGACACCTACCTCAAGAAGTGGCAGGATTTCGTTATCCGTTACAACGACGTTCTCCCGAGAGTTCCGCTGTACGCTAACATCTATGTTTCCATCTATCCCAACACCATCAGCGATTATCAGGAAGGTCCGTTCTGGGGCTTCTGCAGAGCCATCCTCTACGCGAAGTATGTTGGCTAATCCGGCGTGTTGAATTCTTAATGCACACATTTTCGGCTGCTGAATAAGTCAGCCGGATCATTGAGCGAAGGGTCTCCTTCCTTGGTTTGTCAAAGGAGGGAGACTCTTTTGCATATGATGACGCTTTACTGGTTTAAAGCAAAATAAATGAGCTTCAAGGTAACTTTATACATCGTTTTGTGTGATTATGCATATTATTCTGAAAATAATCGTCGGTCTGTCCGATGTTGAATATCATTAAAAATATCAAGGACGGAGGTCGGTAGGATATATGAAAAAGTACATTTTCAAGCGTCTCATATACCTTATCATAGTTTTCTTTGTTGTATCCCTCATGATGTACGCCATCTACAATCTGATTCCCAGCGATCCCGCGCTGGTCGCGATGGAACCCTTGCGCAAGTCGCTCAAGCCGGACGAATTCGCCCGTCAGTATCAGGCGCTTCGCACGCAGATGGGTCTGGACGCTCCCCTGATTCAGAGATATGCCCGTTGGATGGGTCTCTGGCCGGACGTCAACGGCAGTTTTGACGGTCTGCTTCAGGGCAATTTCGGTTACTCCACCGGCTACAAGCGCGATGTGATTGAAATTATTCCCACGCCCATGCTCAACACGGTGCTGCTGAATTTCTGCTCTACCATTATCACGCTGGCCATTACCATTCCGCTCGGCATCTACTGCGCCGTTCACGCCCGCAAGCCCTCCGACAGCGCGATTCAGGCGACGACGGTCATCGGCTACAGCCTGCCGACCTATCTGGTGGGTATTCTCTTCATCTTTTTATTCGCCGTGCTGTTCCGCATCTTCCCGACCGGAGGCGCCAAGACGCCCGGTTCCAACTACACGGGACTGATGGAATTCGGCGACCGTATGTATTACATGGCGCTGCCGATACTGGTGCTGGTGTTTACGGGACTGGCCGGAATGACCCGTACCGTCCGCGCCGCGATGATGGATACTCTGTCACAGGACTATATCCGCACGGCAAGGGCAAAGGGTCTGAAGGAAAAGGTTGTCATTTACAGCCACGCGTGGCGCAATGCCCTGCTGCCTGTCTCCACCTCTATCATGGGCTGGATGATTGCCGTCTTCACCGGCGGTTCGCTGGTTATTGAAACGACTTTTGCCCTCAAGGGAACAGGCCGTCTGTACTGGCAGGCGCTCAACGCCACCGACTACGAGCTGGTTCTCGCCATGCAGATGTTCTACACGCTGGTCAGTTTGGTGGGCGTTCTGCTGACCGACATCAGCTACACGCTGGTTGACCCCAGAGTGCGCATTGATAAATAAGAAAGGAGTCATTTTTCATGAGCAGCAACAATACCAATCAGACAAGGACAAATGGCTCCGCCAAAAAGGAATTCTTCCTTTTCAGATGGATCAAAAGGCTTCTCTTTCCCAATAAGGAGCTTGACATTTATGCCGAGGAGCAGCTGCAAAGCCCGATGAGAATGGTCGTGCGCAACTTTTTCTCAAAGCCGATGTCGGTCATCGCGCTGGTCGTGTTTATCATCATAGCGCTCTTCGTCTTTATCGCCCCCGAGTTTGTCGAGCTTGATCTCGGCGAACAGGACAGCACGCTGGTCAACATTTCCCCCGGATTCCAGATGCTGGACTACCCGGGCGAGCTGGAAAAGAACGGCGTGCAGGACATTTCCATCGGCTATAACTATTCCGTTGCCTGTGACAAGACCGGCAAGGTCTACGTCTGGGGCAAATACAAGGTAACGCAGGTCATCGACCTTTCCGAGATTCCGGAAAACGTGCAGAATGCCAAGATTGTGCAGGTTGCGGCAGGCAGCGACCATATCGTCGCCCTTGACGACAAGGGAACGGTCTATGCCTGGGGCAACAACCGCCTCAGACAGACCATGCTTCCCGCGGATCTTGTCGCAAACAACCGCACCCATGAGTTCGGCATCCGGAAAATCTACGCCTCCGACCAGTTCTCTCTTGTTGTCACAGAGGACAACAGGGCGATTCTCTGGGGCAATGAGAACTTTGCCGATCTTTCCTACAAATCCTCTGAGCTTGACGGTCATGTTCTGGACGCGGCTCTCACCAATACCGCCTATGTCGTTCTGACCGATACAGGCTCGGTTGTCTGCGCCAATTTCAACGCTTCGCAGACCGTCACCAAGATTCCCCTGATGGCCATGCACGGAGTCAAGAGCATCGCCTCCAGCAGCACGACCGTTGCGGCTCTCCGTGAGGACGGCAGAGTGATCGTCTGGGGCGCCGCTACCAAGGGCGAAAACAAGGTGCCGCAGTTCTCCTCGGATGTGGTCAGCATTGATGGCGGACGCTATCATTACACCGCCCTTCTTAAGGACGGAAGCATCGTTTGCTGGGGAAGCAATCGGTACAAGCAGTCAAGCGTTCCCCAATCCCTGAAAGACAGCAAGATCAAAAATATTTTTGTCGGCTCTTTCCAGAATTACGCTGTAGACAGCGAAGGCGAGATCCACACATGGGGACTCAAAGGCTTCCTGCTCGGCACCGACAAGCTGGGCAGAGACGTCTTCGCCCGTCTGGTAAACGGCGGTAAGATGACAATGACCATCGGCGCTCTGTCGGTTATCATTGAAATGATTATCGGCATTATTCTCGGCGGTATCGCGGGTTATTTCGGCGGCGTTGTGGATATGGTCATCATGCGTATCGCAGAAGTGGTTTCCAGTATGCCGTTCATTCCCTTCGCCATGATACTTTCCGCCGTTATGGGCACCAAGGTATCGGTCGAACAGCGAATGTATATTATCATGGTCATTCTGGGTGTGCTGTCATGGCCCGGTCTTTGCCGACTGGTCCGCGCCCAGATGTTCTCCCAGAGAGAGATGGAATATGTGGTGGCAGCCAAGGCACTTGGCGTGCGCGAAAGCAAGATCATCTTCTCTCACATCATACCGAATGTCATGTCAGTGTGCCTTGTTTCGATCACTCTTGCGTTTGGTACGTCTATGCTCACTGAATCCACACTTTCCTACCTCGGCTTCGGTGTTCCGCTGCCTACACCCACATGGGGCAATATGCTCACCAACGCCAACGACAGCATCATCATCCAGCAGTACTGGTGGAACTGGCTGTTTGTCGGCACGATCTTCGGTGTGGCATGTATCTGCATTAATCTGATCGGCGACGGTCTCCGCGATGCCCTCGATCCGAAAGCAAACGGCAGATAAGCGCTTTCGGGTTGCCTTAAAACTTATGAAAGGATGATTTTCGCATAGGGCGAAAGGGTTGGTAATATAATATGGAAAATAGTAAAGTATTGCTTGAAGTAAAGAACCTTCATACCTTCTTTACTTCAAGGAGAGGCGTTATCAAGGCGGTCAATGACACCTCCTATCTCGTGCATGAAGGCGAAACATTGGGTATCGTGGGCGAATCCGGCTCTGGCAAGAGCGTTTCAGCCATGAGCATTCTCCGTCTGCTCGATGAAAACGGCTACATTGACAGCGGCGAGATTATTTTTGACGGCAGGGACCTGACCAAAATCACCCTCAATGAGATGTATGAGGTCAGAGGAAATGATATTTCCGTCATTTTCCAGGAGCCGATGACAAGCCTGAATCCTGTCTTCACCATTGAAAAGCAGATCTCCGAGGTGTTCATGATCCACCAGGGCATGAACAAGAAGGACGCTGCCAAGGAATCGGTGGAAATTCTGAGATCGGTCAAGATCCCCAATCCCGAAATAGTGGCAAAGCAGTATCCCCATCAGCTTTCGGGCGGAATGCGCCAGCGCGTGATGATCGCCATGGCACTCGCCTGCAAGCCCAAGCTGTTGATTGCAGACGAACCGACGACAGCGCTTGACGTGACCATTCAGGCCCAGATCCTCAGGCTTATGAATGAACTCAAGAAAGAGCGCGGAACCAGCATTCTTTTCATCACCCATGACCTCGGCGTTATCAACCAGATGGCCGATTATGTAGCCGTCATGTACTGCGGTCAGGTGGTGGAGAGCGTTCCCGCCAGGGTTCTGTTTGACCCCAAGACAAAATATTCACACCCCTACACCGAGGGTCTTATGGTTTCTATCCCCAGACTGGACACTCCGGCAAATCAGCGACTTCAGGCTATTCCGGGCTCCGTGCCTCATCCGCTGGATCTGCCCAAGGGCTGCAAATTCGCACCCAGGTGCAAGTATGCGACTGAAAAGTGCAAGGAAGAAGAGCCGGATTTTGTCAAGATCAGCGATACACAGAAAATAAGGTGCTTCTATCCCAATAAGGAGGAACGTCAGAATGGCCGATGAAAAAAGAGACATTAAGGACACAACTGAAAAGAAGGTTCTCCTTAAAATAACAAATCTGAAGCAGTATTTCCCCCTCAAGCAGAAGGGAATGTACGTCAAGGCAAACGACGGAATCGACGTCAATATTTATGAAGGTGAAACCTTCGGTCTGGTTGGCGAGTCGGGCTGCGGAAAGTCCACCTTCGGACGTACCGTGCTGGAGCTTTATCCTCAGACAGACGGCAGAACGATGTATTACGGACGGTCGCTCGATGAATTCGCTCCGGAGTACATGAGCGAAACCATCGAAAACCTGCCCGCGCTGCGCAAGAAATGGCTGAAGCTCCGTGAAAAAGAGAAAGAGGCGCAGGCGGAATTCGATAAGGCTTCCGCGGCCGAACAGCACGCGAAGAATGAAGCCCTCCGTCAGGCCAAGAGAGACGCAGACGCCGCGTTTTACGATATAGCCAACATCTTTGGCGGATTTATTACGGTGGAGGATACGTCCCATATACAGGAAGCCTTCAAGAGCGCCAGAGATCATTCCGCCCAGCTCCGCAAGCTGCTTGATTCCCGCAGAGAATGGGAGAATAAGCTCGCGGACGCGCAGTATAATGTCGAAAAGAACGGCAAGGGCCAGAAGAAGGTCGACACCCTCAAAGCAAAGATCGAAGAGATTGACGCCAAGATCGCCGATCAGAGAGCAGGTCTGGGGGATGCGCAGTCTGAAATCGACAAAATCCGCGCGCAATACAAGGATGATCCGGAATTCCAGAAGTACGAAATATACCGCGACGACGGCATCGACCTCGCCAGACTCAACAAGGAGGAAATGCGCAGCTTCCGCAGTGAGCTTCAGCTCATTTTCCAGGATCCCTATTCCTCCCTCAATCCGAGAATGACGGTTGGTCAGATCATCGGCGAAGGCATGCTGGCCCACAAGTATTTCACCAAAAACAGCCCGAGAATGCAGGAGCGTATTCTTGAAATCATGCAGATGTGCGGACTTGCGCCTTATTTCATTCACCGTTTCCCGCATCAGTTCTCCGGCGGCCAGCGTCAGAGAATAGGCATCGCCCGCGCACTGTCTACCAATCCCAAGTTTGTCATCTGTGACGAGGCTGTTTCCGCGCTGGACGTTTCCATTCAGTCGCAGATCATCAATCTGCTGCAGGATCTGAAGGAGAAGAACAACCTGACTTATCTCTTTATCACCCATGACCTTTCGGTAGTCAAGTACATATCCGACCGCATAGGCGTTATGTATCTCGGCAACATGGTGGAGATGAGCGATTCGCAGGAGCTGTTCGACCATCCCATGCATCCTTACACGGAAGCGCTGCTTTCCGCCATTCCGACCACCAATGTCGATGACAATCGCGAATTGGTCGTGCTGGAAGGCGATATTCCCAGCCCGGTCAATCCCCCCAAGGGATGCAAGTTCCATACCAGATGCAAATACTGCACGGAGATCTGCAAGAACATTACCCCCGAATTCCGTGAGCTGAGACCCGATCACTTCGTGGCCTGCCACCATGTCCTGGGCGCAGAAGACGAAGCATCCTCAAAGTGATGTCATTCGGGTGACCAATACCAATATCATATCGGAGAGGCTCAGCAATCCATTGCCGGGCCTTTCTTTGAATTTTTTGATCCGGAGGAAGACGACATGTTCTTTGACAAAAAGGTAAACAAAAGCATGGAGGTAATGAACGAGCGCAACAGGCTGTACCTCGAGAAAATGAATCCTGACGCAGCAAAAGAGGAAACTTCCCCCGATGAATTGACGCAAATCGCCGACGAATCCGATCATACCGAGGAGCACGAAAAGGAATACCGTCGGCTGAATACGGAGGCGGGCTTTGAAAAGGGAGATGTTCCGGCGCTGATCATATCCGCGCTGATTGTGTTTTCGCCTGTATTTCTGGTGCTGATCGGCATTATGGTGCTTGCGTGGATTTTTTTATCCTGAAGCCAGATGCTTGTCCCAATGCCCAAAACAACGCCCTGTACGGTCTGCGCCGTGCAGGGCGTTTAATTCATGCCTGAATTCACAGAATTGTCTAAAAAATCGAAATTCTTTTAGTGCATTGTGGTCTTGAATAATAGGGCATTCTGCGGTATAATAGACAAATAAACAATTACTATCATGAGAATTGCGGCTTTTGAAACACCCATAAACAGCCGATGAAAGCAAGGTGCATAGCATGCAGGATATGGTTGAACGCATAGTGGAAATGGATAAACGCGCCCGTGAGCTGACCGATGAAGCGAAAAAACTGCGCGTCGGCTCGGAGGACAGAATCAAATCCAAAAAGGAAGAGCTTCGCCGCGGCTACCGCGACAGGGCGGAGGAGAGAGTAGAACTCATCAAGAAGGCGGAGGCGAGGAATGCCGAGGTCGAGCTGAAGGCGATACTCGAACGCCAGAAGGAAACCCAGCGACAGCTCGACGCGATTTACGCCGAGAAGGGGGACGAATGGGTAGCAGCCATCGTCGCCAGAGCCACGGGAGATGATAAATAATGTCACAAGCCTCCAATGTGCTGCTCACCAAGAGCCGCGCGATGTTCGGCAAGCGGCTGACCGGGCAGAACATCAGCGAATTGCTGAACTGTCAGACGGTGACCGAAGTGGCAGCCTATCTCAAGAACAACACCCATTACGCCTACGCACTGCGGAATATTGACGACTCCAATGTTCACCGCGGACAGCTGGAGGCGGCGCTGGACGATCTCATGCAGAGCCAGCTCACCGCCCTTTCCAAATACCGTGTGGACGCGGGGGAATACATGCGCTCCTTCATGGTCTACAGCACGCAGATCAGGGAGATACTCAAATTCCTGCGTCTGCTGTCGGCGGGACGCGGCGGCGAATACGTATTTGCCATGCCGAAGTACTTCGTCAAGCGGGACGGACTGGATCCCATCAAGATGGCCCAGGCCAAGACTTATGAGGAATTCCTCCGGGCGATGAGCGGCACGGTGTTTTACAAGATACTGCGCGGCATTTCGGTGGGCGAGGACGGCACCATCGACTACACCATGATCGAGCACTCGCTCTATTCCCACCTTTTCAGCTATGCCGAATCGGTGATCAATAAGAATTTCCACGGCAGCGCGAAGGAAGATCTGCTGGGACTTCTTGGGACAAGAAGCGAGCTGAGCAGCTTTCTGAATATTTACCGTTTCAAGAAATACTACAAAGCCTGCGGCGACGATCTGGCGCGTTCGCTGGTATTCAATTTCAATTACAAGATATCCAGGCGCACGTTTGACAGAATGCTGAACGCCGAGAGCGCGGAGGACGTGCTGGAAATCTTCCGTTCCGAGACCTTCTACGGCAGGGAGCTGGGCGAGATCGACGAGGAATACATCGACCAGGTGGTCAACCGGCTGAGTTACAAGCGGGTGCGTCACCTCATGCGATTCTCCACCGACCCGACGGTGGCGGTTTTCTCCTACATCCTGCTTTCGGGCATCGAACGCAAGGACATCGTGACCATCATTGAAGGCGTGCGTTACAGAGTGTCGCCTGACGTGATCGCTTCTATGATAACGATTTCGTGATAACTGTCACGTTACTATAATAATCTAAAAAGGATCCAAAGTTTAAGGAGTATAGACATGGCTGTAATGAAAATGAAGCTCCTGAGCATTATCGGGAGCATTGATCAGCTCGATGCCGTTCTTGACACCTGCTGTTCCTCGGAAAATTTTCACTTAGATCAGGCGATGAGCTTCTTCAAGGACAAATCCGAGTTTGTTTCGCTCAATGACGAAAACCCCTACACCTTCTATTTCAACAAGCTCAGCGACGCGGTCAAGCTGGCAAGGCTGGAAGCCGCGCCTGTGGAGGACTCCGACCTTCTTCTCAACTGGGACGAGATCAAGGACTATGTGGAGACTACTTCCACCAAGCTGGCTGCCTATCAGGAGGAAAAATTCAGCCTGACGCAGGAGATTGAGAATGTCAGTCATTCCATGGAGCAGTTCAAGCACTTCCAGGGCTTCGACATGAAGCTGGACGAGATATTCAAGTGTGAATTCATCAAGGTTCGCTTCGGCAGGCTGCCGAAGGAGAGCTTTGAAAAGCTCAGCATGTACAGCGACAATCCCTACATTGTCACTTTCCCCTGCACCAGCGACGACAAATACGTCTGGGGCGTTTACATGGCGCCGATCGACAACATTCACGAGGTGGACAGAATCTTCCAGAGCCTCTACTGGGAGCGCCTGAAAATTCCGGATGCCGTCGGCACCCCGGAGGAAGCCTACAACACCCTCGCGGAGCAGCTCAAGGGGCTGAATGAAAGGCTTGCCGAGGTCAAGAAAAAGATGGACGACTTCTGGGGCGATGAAGAGATTCGATGCTGCAAGGTGCTGAACTACCTCGAACGCCACAAGAACAACTTCGATCTGCGGCGTTACACCGCCAAATACCAGCACAGCAGAATTTTCTTCCTCGCCGGCTGGGTTCCCGCCGAGAACGAGAAGGAATTTACCAAGCGTCTGGAAAAACTCGGCGGCATCGAGTACAAATTCGAGAACGCCAGCGAAGAGCCGACCCAGACGCCGCCTGTCAAGCTCAAAAACGCCGGCATCTTCAAGCCGTTTGAATTTTTTGTCAAGATGTACGGACTTCCCAATTACGATGAGATGGATCCGACGCCATTCGTCGCGATCACCTACTTCATTCTCTTCGGCATCATGTTCGCCGACGTGGGACAGGGACTTTGCCTGTCGTTCATCACGTGGCTTTTCATGTGGAAGATGAAGAAGATGGAGCTGGGCAAGTGCATCGCCATGTGCGGCATTTCGTCCGCGATCTTCGGCGTGCTGTTCGGCTCGGTGTTCGGCTTTGAAGATCTGCTCAATCCCTTCTGGGGCTGGGTGCATCAGAAAACCGGCGTGCCGCTGATGGAGGGCAAGCTGCTCGACGTCAACGAACTCAGCACCGAATTGATTTACGCCGCCATCGGCATCGGCGTGGTGCTGGTGCTCGTGGCAATCCTGCTCAACATCTACACCAAATGCAAGCAGCACAAATACGGCAACGCGCTGTTCAGTCAGAACGGCGTCGCGGGCTTCCTCTTCTACGGAGGAACCATCTTCGGCGTGCTGGGACAGATGTTCCTGCACATCCCGCTGCTCACGCCGGCTTATGTGATCTGCCTGATCGTCATTCCTGCCATACTGATTTTCCTCAATGAGCCGCTGAGTGAACTGCTGGAAGGCAAGAAGGACTGGTTCCCCGAGAACATCGGCGACTTCCTCATGCAGAATATCTTTGAAATGCTGGAAGTCGTGCTTTCCTACGTTTCCAATACCGTCAGCTTCCTGCGAGTGGGCGCCTTCATTCTGGTGCACGCCGGGATGATGACGGTGGTCTTCACCCTGGCAGGCATGATGAGCGGCTTCGGCTACTGGGTGACGGTGATTCTGGGCAATATCATCATCATGGCGCTGGAAGGCCTTCTGGTGGGCATCCAGGCGCTCCGTCTGGAATTCTACGAGATGTTCAGCCGCTTCTTCACCGGCGAAGGCAGACCCTTCAAATCGGCTTCCACCATGGCGGAGGAACTCAAGAAATAATTAGTGAATAGAGAATAAAGAATAGAGAATAGTGAATAGTTTCGGAGCGCTTCGCGCTGGAATATAATTCAGCTTATCATATTCAATCAATCATCAATTAATGGAGGATATTAAAATGAACGTACTTATCTATGCAATTCCGGTACTCGCAGTATTCGCAGCGGCTTATGCCGCCATCAGATTCTTCAAGCAGAGCGGCAGCGGCGCTAAGGCTCTCAAGGTCAATTTCGCGGTGGTTGCGCTTGTTTTCGTTGTCTGCATGTTCGGCGCGATGACAGCAATGGCAGCGGCGGACGATTCGGCCGAGGCTCCCAAAACCACAGCGGCTGTGACCGACACAGCCGAAGCCGATGATACGATAGGCGCAGAGGATACAGCCGAAACAACCGCGGCGGCCGGCACTTCAGGCCTTGCTCTGGGTCTGGGACTTCTCGCGGCGGCTCTTTCTACCAGCATCAGCGGCATCGGCGGCGGTATCGCCGTTGCATCCGCAGCTCCGGCGGCTATCGGCGCTACCAGCGAAGACCCCAAGGCATTCGGTAAAGCGCTGATCTTCGTTGCTCTGGGTGAATCCATTGCTCTGTACGGTCTGGTTATCGCCATTATGATACTTAACAAAATCTAAGGATTTTGTCACAAGATCTAACCTTTTGAGAGGAATGAGTTTCCTTGAAATTTTACCTGATAAGCGACAATATCGACACCGCCACAGGTCTGCGGCTGGCAGGCATTGAAGGCACGGTAGTGCATGAGGACTGGGAGGTCGAGCACGCGCTGCGAAGCGCAATGGCTGACGAATCGGTGGGAATCATTCTCATGACCGAGCGGCTTGTTTCGCTTTGTCCCGATCTCGTGTACGACCTGAAGCTGACGGTTTCCCGTCCGCTGATCGTGGAAATTCCCGACCGCCACGGCAACGGCCGCGCGAAGGATTCCATTTCCCGTTATGTACGCGAGGCCATCGGCGTGAAGATATAATTTTTACCCAAACGAACCCTAAATAACGAAGGGGTGTAACTCAAAAAATGTTGACACAGGAAGAAAAGCTCAGCAAATTCATGCTGGCGATCAACGAATACGCGCAGGAGCAGCACGACAAGATCATGCGCGAAGTAGAGGCGCAGAACGCCATCGAGCTGGAGAAGGCCGAGAAGGAATTCCGCGAGGAGAGCTACAAGACCATTCAGCGGAGAACAGGCGAAGTGCGCAGCATGATCAGCCGCGAGCTGGCCGAGAAGGAGAGCGCGGGCAAGAAGGCGCTTCTGGCGCGGCGAAACGCGATTGAGAAAGAGGTCTTTGAACGGGCTGCGGCAAAGCTGGATGAATTCACCAAGACCGACGCTTACAAGACGTACCTGCGCAGGGCAGCTTTGGAAGCGAAGAAGGCATTCATCAAGTGCGGTGAGGAGCATCTGGCTTCCACGGTGATCTATATCCGTGACAGAGACAAGAAATGTTCGCCGCTGATCAAGACGGCGTTCGGGGACTGCACGGTGAAGGTTGATCCGACGATCGTTCTTGGCGGGCTGCGTGCGGAGAATGCGGAGATTGGCAGGGTGCTGGATGTGACGCTGGACGTGACGCTGGAGCAGCAGCACGAGTGGTTTGCGGAAAATTCCGGATTGACGATCGCGTAAAATAAGGCAAAAAATAAGCAAAAAAATAAGCAAAAAAATAAGCAAAAAACAAAATAAAAAAAGAAAGCGCGCAGCGCCAATAATGGGGTCCAGGGGGCAAGGCTCCCTGGCAGGTCCAGGGCAGGGCCCTGGCGGGAGCGTGAGGGCAGAGCCCTCACGAGCGAGGCAACGCCGAGCGAGCAAGACCAGCCCGGAAAAGCAATGAGGTCAGGCGACTGCCGAAGGAAGAACCCCACACAGGAAAAACGCGCTTCGGAATTAAACAAGGTCAGGCGACTGCCGAAGGAAGAACCCCCTACAGGCATAACCCCCTTCGGAATTAAACAAGGTCAGGCGACTGCCGAAGGAAGAACCCCACACAGGCAAAACCCCCTTCGGAATTAAACAAGGTCAGGCGACTGCCGAAGGAAGAACCCCACACAGGCAAAACACGCTTCGGAATTGAACAAGGTCAGGCGACTGCCGAAGGAAGAACCCCACACAGGAAAAACGCGCTTCGGGATTAAACAAGGTCAGGCGACTGCCGAAGGAAGAACCCCACACAGGAAAAACGCGCTTTCAATATAAATCGGGGTCGGGCGGATTGTGATTGGAAACACGGTCGGCTGCGCCCGGGCGCGTTGCCTTTCGCAGCGCGTTGCAGCGAAGGGGCTCTGCCCCTCGTTGTCAGCTTCGCTGCCAACGTACCCCGCAAGGGCTCTGCCCTTGACCCGGCAGGGAGCCTTGCCCCCTGCACCCCACGCTCGCGTTCGCTCGCTAATTACGAGCTTCGCTATTTCTTTTTTTCTTTTTCTTTTCTTTTACTTTTTCTTCTTACTATTAAATTGGAGGTGATGCCCTTTATGGAAAAATCCTATAAGATCTACGGCATCAATGGCCCCGTAGTAACCGTCAAGGGCAAGACCGATCTGACAATGATGGAAATGGTCTATGTCGGTGAGCAGCGCCTCGCCGGCGAGGTAATCGGCATTTCCAGTGAATATACAACCATTCAGGTCTATGAGGAAACCACAGGCCTTATGCCCGACGCGCCCGTCTATTCCACCGGCGGTCTGCTTTCGGCTACCCTTGGTCCCGGTATCCTCGATAATATTTTCGACGGCATCGAGCGTCCCCTCAAGGAGATCGAAAAGCACTCCGGCAGCGCGTTCATCGACCGCGGCGCCAGTGTGCCTTCTCTCGATACCGAACGCGAATGGGACGTGACCGTCTGCGTCAAACCCGGCGACAGGCTTACCGGCGGCATGATCTACGCCACCTGCCCCGAAACCACCATCATCGAGCACCGCTGTCTTGTGCGCCCTGATCTTTCGGGCGTGGTGGAGAGCGTGGTTCCCGACGGCAAATACAAGATTAACGATACAATTGTTACCATAAAGGACGACAACGGCAATACACACGAGCTGACCCTCTGCCAGAAATGGCCGATCCGTCACCCGCGCCCCATCAACGAGCGTCTTTATGCCAATATCCCCCTCATTACCGGACAGCGTGTCATCGATGCGCTCTTCCCGATTGCCAAGGGCGGAACGGCTGCCATTCCGGGCGGATTCGGCACCGGCAAGACCATGACCCAGCACCAGCTCGCCAAGTGGTGCGACGCGGACATCATCGTTTACGTCGGCTGCGGTGAACGCGGCAACGAAATGAGCCAGGTTCTCGAGGAATTCTCCTCCCTGATCGACCCGAAATCCAACCGTCCTATGACCGACAGAACATGCCTGATCGCCAACACATCCAATATGCCTGTTGCGGCGCGTGAGGCTTCCATATATACCGGCATCACCCTCGCGGAATACTACCGCGACATGGGCTATCATGTGGCTATCATGGCGGATTCCACCTCCCGCTGGGCGGAAGCCCTCCGCGAAATCAGCGGACGTCTGGAAGAAATGCCCGCCGAGGAAGGCTTCCCGGCCTACCTGCCTTCCCGCCTTTCGGAATTCTACGAGCGCGCGGGTCTGGTGGAATCGCTCTGCGGCAAGCAGGGTTCCGTCACGATTATCGGCGCTGTTTCCCCGCAGGGTTCCGACTTCTCCGAGCCTGTCACCCAGAACACCAAGCGCTTCACCCGCTGCTTCTGGGCGCTGGATAAATCCCTCGCCTATGCCAGACACTATCCCGCTATCAACTGGCTGGACAGCTACAGCGAATACGCCGGCGATCTGGAAAAATGGTACTGCGACAACGTGGGCGAGGACTTCATGAAGTGCCGCGAACGCTTCGCCGCATTACTTCAGGAGGAAGCCAGCCTGATGGAAATCGTCAAGCTGATCGGTTCCGACGTTCTGCCGGACGACCAGAAGCTCATCATCGAAATTACCAAGGCGATCCGCGTGGGATTCCTCCAGCAGAATGCCTTCCATAAGGACGACACCTATGTGCCGCTTTCCAAGCAGCTCAAAATGATGCGGGCAACCCTTCATCTGTACGATGTGGCGGCGTATGCCGTGGCGCAGGGCGTTCCGCTCTCCAAGATCACCGACAGCGGATTGTTCGACAAGATCGTCCGCATCAAGTATGACGTTCCCAACGACAAGGAAGAGCTGCTCGACGGCTATACCAAAGAAATCGACGATGTGATCAATACCTTCGCCGTATCATAAATCCGGAAGGGAAGTAATAGAATGATTTTTGAATATATCGGAGTCAAGGAGATCAACGGTTCGCTGATCGTGCTGGACGACGTGGATTGCCCTTCCTATGAGGAAATCGTCGAGATACGCCTTGACAACGGCACCGTGCGTCACGGCCGAATCGTCACCATTGAAGGCGGCAGAGCCGTGATCCAGGTCTTTGAAGGCACCAGAGGCATTTCCCTGAACAACACACGCACCCGACTCAAGGGAAGACCGATGGAGCTTGACCTTTCTCCGGAAATCCAGGGCAGAATTTTCAGCGGCGTCGGCACGCCGATCGACGGATTGGGCAGAATCTACCCCGAAAAACGCATGAATGTCAACGGCACGCCCATCAATCCCGTGTCGAGAGTCTACCCCCAGAACTATATCTGCACCGGCATTTCCTCCATTGACACCCTGATCACCCTGATTAGAGGTCAGAAGCTGCCGATTTTCAGCGGTTCGGGCATGAAGCACAACGAGCTGGCCGCGCAGATCGTGCGTCAGGCCAAGATCGCCAACGACGAGGACGCGAAATTCTGTATCGTCTTTGCCGCCATGGGCGTCAAGAATGACGTTGCGGATTACTTCCGCCGTTCCTTTGAGGAATCGG
>CAMHMN010000037.1 GCA_946186245.1 uncultured Clostridia bacterium | reverse complement strand
ACGGCGAAATGTTCTCCGAGCTGCCCAAGACGATACTCGACGAGCTGTGCCGTGCTTACGATCTCGACGAGACCGACCGCAAACTGATCCAGGAATACATAAAGATGAGTAAGCAATCGCGGCAGGTTCTGAAGGACTATATCATGCGCATTATCAATGACAAATAAAAAGAGGTTTCCGCCTTCTGACAGAAACCTCTCGGTATGTTGTTTTTCCAGGAATACACTCAGTCGTAAATGTAAATGTATTTGATCATTTCGTAAATGCGGGTGAGCTGCTTTTTGGAAAGTTTCAGCAGCAGATCGTTGATTTTGCCTAACAGTATCCTTTTTTCTTCCTTATTGCGATTTTCCTTCATCTCAAAAATTCCCCTCTCGGACTTTTTGATTCTATTATAATTCTCAGAATTGAGATTGTCAAGTATTAATTCCTTTATTCTCCGCAGAAAGTAGAGTGATGCAAAATGTTTGGTAAAAAGAAACCACCGCTGCTTCCGGCAGCTTCGCCGGAAAAGACCCGTGCGGAGTACACGCTGGAATATGTGCAGATTGAACTTCACCGGCTTGTCGGGGAGATAGACAGCTGCAACAAAAAGGCGCTCAATGAAGCCGACACCTGCAACAGGTTCATTCTCCCGTTTTTCCGCGCCTTCGGCTGGGATGCGTACAGTACGGTCTGGAAATCGGAATACCCGATCAACGGCACTCACAAGCATGTGGATTACGCCTTTTCCAAGAACGGCCACGGCTGGACTCTTATCGAAGCCAAAAAGCTGAACTTCAAAAACATCGACCGGAACAAAAATTTTATCAAACAGATTTCCGGCTATTTCAATGCCGACCCGCAAGCGCATCTGATTATACTGACCAACGGTGAGGAATACTGCTTCTACTCCTACGGTGAAAACATCGAGATCAGCACGACGCCCTTTATCAAATTCAACATCCGCGACATAGACGTCACCGGAAACGCATCGTTTCTGCGGCACATGTTCCGCAACGGCTACAACATCGGGGACTGGCCGAAGTTCGCCGAAATGAGCCGCGCCCTCGCGGAAATCCGTCATTCCCTGCGGAATGCGCCCGACAGCCTGGCCAAGCAGCACTTGATTGAAAAATCCTTCGCCCTGCTCTACCCGGAATACCAGGAGCCGGAGCGGAAGGAGCTTGTCGAGTTTTTCAATAGTTTCACGTGAAACGTAAATTATTTATTTTATCATAGTGTTTTGAATTTGTCAATAGTTATTTTAAAAAAAATAAAATAAAAAAATCCTCCCTGTTGTAGTTTGGCGACCGCACAGAGAGGAAAATTTCGATTGACCACACCAAGGGTGAAGTCTGTCATTATGATAGCATAAATCTCCCTCGGTGTCAAATATTTATTTTCCGAGGAAGGTGTTTTAATTTTGAAAAGCATGAAAACCGCCGCGGCTTACATCCGCGTATCGACCGACGATCAGATCGAATATTCGCCCGACAGCCAGCTCAAAGCGCTGCGGGATTACGCCAAGCGCAACGACATGATTCTGCCGGAAGAATTTATCTACATCGACGAGGGGATCAGCGGAAGAACCACCGCTAAGCGACCCGCTTTCAACCGCATGATCGGCACCGCCAAGAGCAAGCCGAAGCCCTTCGATGTGATCCTGCTGTGGAAATTCAGCCGCTTTGCCCGCAACCGGGAGGACGCCATTGTCTACAAATCCATGCTCCGCAAGCAACTGGGGATTGAAGTCATTTCCGTCTCCGAAAATATCGGCGACGACAAAATGTCGGTGCTGATCGAAGCAATGATCGAGGCGATGGACGAATACTATTCCATCAATCTCGCGGAGGAAGTCAAGCGCGGCATGATCGAGAAGGTGAGCCGCGGCGAGCCGGTTTCCATTCCGGCGTTCGGCTACGACATCAGGGACAAGAATTATGTACCCAACCCGGAGACTTCGCCCATCGTGGCAAGCATATTCAGCGATTTTCTTGCAGGCAGCGGCACGCGGGAGATCGCGCAGAAGCTCAATGCCCTTGACATCCGCACATCACGCGGGGGACTCTGGGAGAACCGCACGGTGGAATACATCCTGCGCAATCCAGTGTATATCGGCAAAATCCGCTGGAATCCCGCCGGACGCACCCGCCGGAATTACGACCAGCCTTCCGTCATGCTGATCGACGGGCATCATGAACCGATTATTGAGGAAGCGACCTTCCATGCCGCCAATGAGAAGCTCGACGAAATCAAAGCACTCTACGGCAGATCCACCGCCAGACAGAATCACGCAAAGGAGCCTTTCATGCTCTACGGCCTGGTGCAATGCAGCAATTGCGGCGCAACGCTCACACGCTCCGCGAAAGATTCCGTGCAGTGCTACAAATACGCCCATGGCAAATGCGGCGTCTCCCACCACATCAGCATCAAAAAGCTCAATGATCTGGTGCTGGAATCGCTGGAAGGCACACTCCGGGGAACCATTCCGCCGCTGTATTCCGAAAGGGTGTATCAGACCGAGGACCCGGCCATTCAGTCCGCCAACCTGCTGGCAGCGGAAAAGAGAAAGCTGGAGCGGGTCAAGCAGGCATATGAAGCCGGCATCGACACGCTGGAGGAATACCGCGAAAACAAGCGCAAAATCACCGAGCGCATCAGGCAGCTCGAAGCCGAGCAGCCGAAGCCGAAGCTGCGCAAGCCGCTCAACCAGCACCTCGACATGCTCCCCAAGCTGCGCGACCCCGACCTCACCACCGAGGAGAAAAACATCCTGCTCCGCACACTGATCTCCCATATCGTGTTTAACCGTGCAAGCTGCACGGTCGATATTTTTTTAAGGTGAAATCATCACTTTTGATGTATGCACCTCCGTACTGCGAAATAATCATCTGGGCGAGCTTGGGGTTGGGATTCTTGATGTTGACGGGGTATTGCAGTTTCTTCTCATAGCTCCACATTATCGGCACGCTCCTTTCTTTCCTCTTGCTCCCATGGAAGGGGTGAAGCAGCCACAGCCGCCGGTCTGGGGACAGTATTCCCACGGCCACGGATCGTCAATCCAGCACCAGTGCTTTCCGTTCGCCTTGGGATTGCTGATGGGGCCGAACTTACATTCGTATTCTTCCTTGAGCTTGATCGCGTTGGCGCGGTGCATGTTGAGCGCCTGCATCGCCTCGGTGCAATCCGGATGGGTGTCAAGGAAGAGCACCAGCTCATACTGCGCGAATCTGCACGCGGTCAGCTTCATGAGCAGTCGTTTTCTCTCGTCATTTGCGTACGCGTTCATCAGCGGCAGCCTCCTCTCCCTGTGAATGGTTTGTCGAGCGCGGGGAAAATCGTCCCTCTGCACAAGCCCTCCGCTTCGTTGTACATTCTGCCGAAGGGCTGCATTTCCACAAATGCCATGACCGGCACAGCCGAATCACAAACAGGCTTGCATTTGACCTCGCACCCGCAGGCATTTGTCATAGCGGCATCGTTCATCGTCATTTTGCAGCCGCAGGAAGTGGTTTCGTCCATGTCGGAAAGATTTCCGGCGCAAGCACATTCGTCAGCGGCAAAAATGTCTTCGTAGCCGCACTGCGCCTGCTTGATCGAACGTCTGATAAAGCGGTTGTAATCGTCCTGCACGTCAATTGCTCCTTTCAATCGTTTTCGTATATATATTGTTTTTAAAAGCATCAATCTGAGCAAACAGACAGTATATGCTTTCTTTTATCATATTATTCCGGTTTTTCTGTTGTGCCACACATAAAAAAATCCCTGTCGGTCATTGTGAAGAAGGAATGACCGACAGGGATTTCTGCTTGTTCTGTTATCCGGGATTTTTTAAAATTTCCAGCACGTCGGCGGCGTTGGTGTCGGGCTTGACCTTGGGCATGATCTTTACTATAACGCCGTTCTCGTCGATGATAAAGGTGGTGCGCACCACGCCCATGCTCACCTTGCCGTAGAGCTTCTTCTCCTGCCAGACCCCGTAAGGTTCGATCGCCTGGCGCTCCGGGTCGGCCAGCAGCACGAAGGGAAGCGAATGTTTCTCCGCGAATCGCGCGTGCGAGGCGACGCTGTCCTTGCTGATGCCGATGACTTCCGCGCCTGCCTCCTTGAATTCATCGTACAAGGCGGCGAAGGCCTGCGCCTGACGGGTACAGCCCGCGGTGTTGTCCTTGGAGTAGAAATAGATAACGACCTTCTTCCCACGGAAGTCGGTCAGATTTCTTTCCACGCCGTCCTTGTCGGGCAGGGTGAATGCCGGTGCGTTTGTTCCGATTTCGAGCATTTTTTTGTGTTACCTCCTGTTTTCTTTCTTCTGTCCATTATTATATCTGAAACTCCCGCAAAAAACAATCATTTCTTTGCCTTCAAATAAATCTTCGTCTCGCCCTCGTTGAGGAAGGACTGCATCTTGCGGGCGATTCTGGGGTGTGCAAGGGAATTCTGCACCATGCTGCGCAGCGAATCGCCGCCCCGGTAGCCGTGAATCACATGCAATTCCGTCACGTCGCCGCCCAGCCTGTCGAGCAATTGCAGAAGCTCCCGCCGCGCCTGCGCCGGATTCATGCCGTGAATGTCGGCCTCCATCACGCTGCCCTTTCGCTTTGTCATCATTTTTCGTCATCTCCATAAAAAATTCATTTAAAATATGGAAAAATCCGTCAGAAAATTCATCTAAAATGAAAAAATCTATTGATTTGTACCTAAAATATATTATAATATAGTTACGGGCCTGTTGCAACGGGCTTCAGACAATTTTTATCAATTCATTCAGATTTTACAGGAGGACAATAAAATACAATGGATATAACAGAATTTGTAGATTCTTCGGTCAGAATGTCGCCTTCCAGCGAATACGCCGTCAGCGAGGACGCCATGCTCGACATCATCGACTGCCTGCAGAACAGCACCTTCTACGGCGACGAGGGCGCCACCATCGAGGAACGACTCACCACTCTCTGCGACGGCAGACATCCCTACTGGGAAGCCTTCCAGAGCCGCAAGGGACCCATCTATGTCAACTGCAAGTGTTCCGCCACCGTCGCCGGCAGAGATGTGGAAATCGCCCTGCAATTCGGCATCGGCGACGACCGCCGCAGCTTTGCCCTTCTCGCCATCATGCTCGACAACCGCGCCCAGACCGACGACTACATCGACGAATTCCTCGCCATGATCAGGAAACTGTAGCAAGGAGCGCACGCGCATGCGCGGCGCTGGAAGGATAAATGACAGTGACGACTGCATCATTTCACACTTCACATTACACAGAAAGGTGATGACACTACCATTATGAAAGAAAACATCTGCACCATTCCGGTAAACGAGGTATTTGAAGTACACGACGGCTGCCCGATCTGCCGTATGCGCGACCTCATTGAAGCCAAATACATCGACTACATCACCGGCCCCGCCATGATGGAACCCGATATCCGCATTGAAACCAACCGCGCCGGCTTCTGCGAACGGCACTTCGGCATGATGCTCACCTCCGGACGGGCACGCCTTCCTGTTGCCCTGACCCTGGAAAGCCATCTCATCGACGTGCGTGAGAAATGGCTCTCCAAAAAGGCTGACAAGAAGATACTGGAGGCACTGGACACGCTGGAGCACAGCTGCTTTGTCTGCGAATACATCGAGCCGCACCTCGCCCGCGCCATCGAAACGGTCTGCCTGAGCTACAAAAACGAGCCGGAATTCCGCAGGCTCTACGAATCGCAGCCCTTCATCTGCCTCAATCACTACCGCATGATCATGCAGAACGCCAAGAAGCCGCTGGGCAAGGAATTCGATTATTTTGCGGAAGTCACCCGCAGGCTGGTCAAAAAATACGCCGATTCGCTGCAGGAAGGCATTACCCAGTTCCGTGACGCCTTCGACTACCGCAACGCCGGCAAGCCCATGTCCGACGAAGCACGCACTTCCATCGAAAGCACCATCGAATTCCTCACCTCCCGTCCGGCTGCTACACGCAAGGAAGAAAAGAACCCCAAGGAATAATGTTTCATTTATTCCATCCTTAGAGCCTGTTCAGAATCTCTCCATGCACAGCTTGCTTGCCTCTTTTCCGCCATATTTTGAGAATTTTGCTTGCAATACGACAGTATGGCGGCACAAAATTCCCTTCATCTGGCGAAAAATCTGACGGCGCAATCCGCACACGCGGAGATTCTGAACAGGCTCTTACATTTTTATCTATGCACTATAACATGCAGGAGATGATAATATGTCAACTTTCAAAAAATCCGCCTGTCACGCATCGTCCCTCAGACGGAGGGTGTTTCTGTCGGCATGCAGTCTGCTTCTCGCCCTTTCCATGCTCGCGGTCATTCCGGGCTGTGATGAGGAAGACAGCAAGACGCAGGACAAGCCAGGCAAATCCGATGTGATTATCTATGAATTTTCCGACGACGAGGATGAAGCCGGGGATGATGAGAATGCAGAGGAAACCCCGTACAGCCAGTCGGTTTATTACGATTACTGGTTTAGGGAACTAACCACAGAATACGGCACGCCCAGGACAGTCAAGGTCAATATCGGAGAAAATAAGTATTCGATGGTGACGGGTTCCGCCAGCGTCTGCATTGCCGATATTGACAATGACGGCGACGAGGAGATGATTCACATCCTTCTGGGTCAGTACGGGGATAATAAAGACTCGGTGATTCTGGAAGTGTATGAATTTAAAGGCGGCAGGGTTAAAAAATCCGCCTCCGCTGTGATCGACGAGAGCATGGCGTTCTTCGGCAACGGCTCCGCCTCGGTATTCCTCAGCCGGAAGGACGGCGAATGCTATATCTGCTTTGAGGAATTCGGCGATTTAATGGGAGAAGCCAGACTGACCGAGTACCTGATTCTGCGTTACGACGGCAAGGCGCTCAAGCATTGCAAGAGCATCGTGGACCCGGGCTTCACATCCGAGAGGGCTGTCTTCATGGAAACCAAGGGAAAGAGCTTCCAGCCTGACGAAAACGGGATGAGAGTATTCAAAACGTCCTATGATGATTGGGAGAAGCTGTTTGGCGAGAGCTATGAGGAGAACGCCGCAGTAACAGGCAAATACACCGATTACAAGAAGGCGCTGACCTCCGAGCTGAGCGAATACGGCATTTCGCTTCAATTTACGGGAAGCGTCAATCTCGGCGCGAAACAGAACAGCAAATCGGTGACGCGGATTTGCCGGCATATCATCACCTATGTGGATAATGGCAGCAACAACGTCACCCTCAACGCCATTCTCTGCGATTACACCGGCTGTCTGTACCATCTGGACGAAACCTTCCTCCTGCCCGTCGAGCTGGGCAGCGACCGTCAGAAAGACATGAATCTCTATCTGAGCAATTTTGCCGAGGTCGATCTTCCCTCCTTCACCGGTATGCCGGACACCAACGCGCTCATTTCCTTCGGCTTGTTTCACAACATAAAGAACAACTCCGCCAAGACGGTGGATACCAAGGTCAGCGACGAATACAGCTACAGAATGAGCACCAAGAACATCGACGCCAAGATCTACAAGTATTTCTTCATTCACACAGACGAAAGCGCTTTTTCCGCCTATGCCAAGAGCGACAACTTCATGACCTGCAAGAAGGGCTACCTGTATTCTACCGACGTGTTGGAAGGCGCACCGTGGGGCGACTTCACGGTGGTCAGCAAGATCGAGAAGTACGACGAAGCTATTTTCAAGGTCACTTTCAGCAATTATGATATCAATCAGTTCTACGACAGGAAATCGGGAAAGGACAAGCCTTATTCCCTCACCCCGGCGGAGGTCAAAAAGATGAAACTCACCAAGCATCAGGACGGCACCGCCCTGATCTACGCCTCCGATCTCACCAAGAGAAGCACCTACCGGCTGCTGGCCTACAACCTGAAAGGATAACCCCCCCCAGTCAGCCAAGCCAATCATTAAGAAATCATAAAGATTTCCGATATGCTTGTTTTTTCATCGGGCATATGCTATAATATCATTGATCACGCACAGCAGTGCAGAACGCGGTTACTTCGTATTGTAAACGAGAGGTTATGGGTTCAAATCCCATCGGGGCGACCACCGCCCTGTAGCTCAATCGGCAGAGCGCTTTATGTACCGCTTTCGCCTATTCTCTGTGTATGATCACCTTCTTACAATCAATATCACACAGCAGTGCAGGATACGGTTACTTCGTATTTCATAGGTACATAAGACGCCGTATCCGACCATTCTCTGTGTGATATTTTTTTGTCGGATGCCCGAATCTAAAGAAAACATAAAGCTTTGCCAAAACCCTTGCATTTTGTTTTTCCCGTGGTATAATGAGAATCAAGGAGGGCGCAACGGCCCTCCGGTCAACCTTGATAATGACATACAGCAGCGCAGACAGCGGTTACTTCATAGACATACTTGATGATCGCTTTATAGATTTCCATTCTATCTGTTCCACAGAACGTCTGAGCTTTTTATTCTGTTTTCAATCACGACAGAAATAAAAACCGGTTCGCCCGAACACATTCTGGATTTTTTAAGTTTCTCGACAACTTAATATTTTTTCTTATTTTTGTACCGCTGCCGCCCATTCTCTGTATGTGATTATAACATCTGTCATGACGCGCCGGGATTCTGTGCCCGGCCGTTTTATTCTTTCAAAGGAGCTGAGAATCATGGCCAAATTCAATCAGAACAACACCGACAAGACCGTAAACCGCGACGGATTTCCGGCTTACCGCATGAAATTGAAGGAACAGCTGGTTTCTTCCGTCCTCACCACGATGTTCGGAGAGCCGAAATTCTACGGCTCCACCGACGGCGACATCGTCAGGCTTGCCACACAGTGCGCCGCCGCCGATCCGGCATTCCTCTGCAAGCTGGCCTGTTACGCCCGCAACGACAGCAACCTGCGTTCGGTCAGCCATGTGCTGTGCTGCGTGATCGCCCGTGAAGCCCACGAATTCACCCGCAGGACGGTGCGGAATATCGTCGTCCGTCCCGACGACATCACCGAAATTCTCGCCTGCTACCTGCAGATGTACGGCAAGCCCTTTCCCAATGCCCTCAAGCGGGAAATCGCCCAGGTGATGCAGCGATTTGACGAGTATCAGCTTGCCAAGTACAACGGCGGCAATCGCTCCATCAGATTCAGGGACGTGCTGCGGATCACCCATCCCCATCCCAAGGACGTACAGACCGAGGCACTTTTTAAGAAAGTGCTGGAGGACTCGCTGGAAACGCCCTACACATGGGAAACCGAGCTTTCCGCCAAGGGCAATACCAAAGAGGTCTGGAATGAGCTGATTTCCTCCGGCAAGGTGGGCTACATGGCGCTGCTGCGCAACCTGCGCAACATCATCCGCAGCGGGGCGGATCTTTCTCCCGTGCTGCAGACCCTCTCCGACCCCGAACAGGTGAGGAAGAGCCGGCAGCTTCCCTTCCGTTTCTACAGCGCCTATCTCACTCTCTCGGGTGAGAATATCCTGAGCGGCAATGTTCACCGCGCGTTGGAAAAGGCACTGGAAGCGTCAATCGACAATATGGAGCAGATTCCCGGCAGGACGCTGATCGCCATTGACGTTTCCGGCTCCATGGGCAGCCGCGTTTCCCAGAGAAGTGACGTGCGGTGCTGCGACATTGCGGCGCTTCTCGGTGCGATGGCAAGCCGCATTTGCGAGGACGCCACCGTGTGCTATTTCGACGCGGCGGGTTCATGGTCGTCGCAGGAACATAAAGGCTACACCGTCATGCATTACGGCAAATACGACTCCATTCTGGAGATCTGCAAAAACAGCCGTTTCTACGGCGGCGGCACGCAGATGGATCTGCCGATGGTCTACGCGCTGAAGGAGGACGGCAGCCGGGAGATCAAGCCATTCGACCGCGTCATCTACTTCAGCGACAACGAATGCAACAGCTCCTACGGCGGCTTCGACAAAACCGTGCAGGGCATGGCGGACGAATACCGCGCCAGGTACAACAGGAATTTCTGGGTGCATGGCGTGGACATTCAGGGCTACGGCACGCAGCAGTTCTGCGGCAAGAGGTTCAACCTCATCGCCGGCTGGAGCGAGAAGGTGATTCCCTTCATCAACCTCGCCGAAAAAGGCATAGGCAGTCTGGTGGAGGTCATCGAGGCGTACGAAATCAAATAATATAAAAGAAAAAGGCAGAGCCGACGGAAACGGTTTCTGCCTTTTTTTTGATTGTGAGAAAGAAAAACACGGATTATTCCATATACATGGTAAGGCTTTCGAGCCTCCATACGCCTTTTTTGCGGACAAAGGTAATATCGCTGCCCGCGAGCTTGAACTTTTTGCGGCATTCCTCGGTATGTATCACATTGACGATGAGCTTTGTGGCGTCATCGACATAATACTGGCTTTTGTCCCTGATATCGCGGTTCCTTGCCCCGACGATAAAGCAGAGCTTGCCGTCTCTCTCACCGAAATACTGACTGAATTTGTCAACCGCCTTTGCGCCGGATTTCTTCTTGACAAACTTTTTGAATTCCCAATAGGATTTGAACCGCTTGTCGTCGATCACATATTGCAGCTCTCCGTCGCTCTGGTTGCAGACAATCTCGCCGTTTTCGTCCGTTTCGATCTGTATGCCTTTGAATATGCTCTTGCTGCCGAAGCGGATGACTTCTGCGTCAGGATCCAGCTCGCCGGATGCGGCACTGTCCGCCACCTTGCGCTCGTATGTCCCCACAGCATATGTCTTTTCTTCCGCTGACGCGGCTTCCGCACTCTCCACGCCGTCGGCGGAATCCTTGTTTTTGTCGTCTCCGCATCCGCCCAATGAAAGCGTCATCAGCAACGCAAGAATCAAAGCCAAACACCTCATATATTTCATTACACACTCACTCCCGTAAAGCAAATCATTTCAACATAATTATATTACGATCTCAGAAAAAATAAAGCGTTTTACGAAATATGTAACTATTTGTAAATGGGCAAATACAAAGTTGTAACTATTTTACATCAAACAGCCTGCAGAATTGGAATTATTTACCAAATTGAAATAAACCGCTCAGCCTTTCAGATATTCGCCTGACAGAATCTTTTCCCACCACTGCCTGTTGTCAACATACCACCGGACGGTTTTCCGGATGCCTTCCGCAAATCTTGTTTCCGGCAGCCAGTCAAGCTCGGCGTGAATCTTGGCGGGGTCGATGGCATAGCGTCTGTCGTGACCCTTGCGGTCGGTCACGTAGGTGATCAGGCTTTCCGGCTTGCCCAGCTCCTGACAGATCAGCTTTACGATGGTGATATTGTTCATTTCGTTGTGTCCGCCGACATTGTAGACCTCGCCTTCCTGACCGTTGTGAAGGATGAGATCGATGGCACGGCAGTGATCTTCCACATACAGCCAGTCGCGCACATTCAGTCCGTCACCGTAAACGGGAAGCGGCTTGTCTGTAAGAGCGTTGGAGATCATCAGGGGAATCAGCTTCTCCGGGAACTGATAAGGCCCGTAATTGTTTGAACAGCGGGAAATGGTCACCGGCAGTCCGAATGTCCGGTGATATGCCATCACAAGCAGATCGGCGCTCGCCTTGGACGCGCTGTAGGGAGAGCTTGCGTGAAGCGGGGTCTGTTCAGTGAAAAAGAGATCGGGTCTGTCCAGCGGCAGATCGCCGTAGACCTCGTCGGTGCTGACCTGATGAAATCTTTTTATTCCGTACTTGCAGCAGGCGTCCATCAGCACGCCGGTGCCGATGATGTTGGTCTGCAAAAAGACCGACGGATCCGTAATGCTTCTGTCCACATGACTTTCGGCTGCAAAATTGACCACGACGTCAGGCTTTTCCTCTTCAAAAAGGCGATAAACGCCCTCGCGGTCGCAGATGTCGAGCTTTTCAAAGCGAAAATCCGGCTCCTTCATGATCGGTTGCAGCGTCAGGATATTTCCGGCATAGGTGAGCTTATCCACGCACACGATGCGATATCCGGGATGCTTGCGGAGCATGTAAAAGATAAAATTGGCCCCTATGAATCCGGCGCCTCCGGTTACGATAATATTCATCATTAAAACCCCTCAGTATGAAAATTTGCCTTCCGCCACACGGCGCAGGTGCTCGCCGTAGGGCGATTTGCCGTACATCTGCGCGGAATGCAGAAGCTGTTCTTTGGTGATCCATTTTTCAAAATACGCTATTTCTTCCGGCGAGGAAATGACAACGCCCTGTCTGCACTGCACCGTGCGGATGAAGGATGCCGCGTCCATCAGACTTTCCATGGTGCCGGTATCCAGCCACGCGAAGCCGCGTCCCAGAATCTGCACCTTGAGGTTATTCTGCTCAAGATAAAGCCTGTTCATGTCGGTGATCTCCAGTTCGCCCCGGTCGGAGGGTCTGACCTGTCTGGCCATTTTGCTTGCGCCCGCGGGGTAAAAATACAGCCCGGTGATGGCGTAGTTGGATTTGGGGTCGGAAGGCTTCTCCTCCACCGAAAGCACGTTTTTCTTCTTGTCAAATTCCACGATTCCGAAGCGTTCCGGATCCTGCACATAATATCCGAAAATGGTTGCCTTGCCGCTCTGCACGTTTTTGACAGCCTCCTGGAGATTCTTTCTGAACCACCCGCCGTAAAAGATATTGTCGCCCAGAATCATGGAGCAGCTGTCGTCTCCTATGAAATCCTCCCCTATGATAAACGCCTGCGCCAGGCCGTCCGGACTGGGCTGAACGGCATATGTCAGATGAATTCCCATATCTGCCCCGTCTCCCAGCAGTTCTTTGAACCGCGGGGTATCTGACGGTGTGGAAATAATGAGGATATCCCGTATTCCGGCAAGCATGAGGGTTGACAGCGGATAGTAAATCATCGGTTTGTCATAGACGGGAAGCAGCTGTTTTGACGTGACTTTGGTGAGCGGATAAAGCCTTGTGCCTGAACCGCCCGCAAGAATGATGCCTTTCATGTTTCCTTTCTCCTTTTTGTTGAATTTTTCAGCCGATTGTAAGATGCAGAAAATGCCTGAAATAGCGGGTTGGTGCGTTTTATAAAACGAGGTTTTTCTCCATTAGGTGCAAGACGAATCGTAGAATGGGGCAGTTTCTGTATTCGCCTGAGTTTGCTGATTTTGAATGGCATCTTGCTTCCTCGACTCCGCCCCACTCCTCGCAAGGGTCCTGCCCTTGACCCGCCCAAGGGACACTATCCCTTGGGAAACCCGCGCTCGCATTCGCTCGCAAATTATGGCGCTTCGCTTGCTTTTTTCCCTTTTTTTCTCTTATACAATCGTCCGGTCGAATTTATTTACCGCAGCCTGTGACGATATCGCAGATCCTGTCCACGTCTGTCCGGGACAGTCCGGAATACAGCGGCAGCGTCAGAACGCTTTGGCTGATCCTGAGCGCAAGAGGCGTCTTTTCCGGATTAAACATGTGATGATAACACTCAAATGCGCTCGTAAGGGGATAAAAATATTTTCTCGCTTTGATGTCCTGCTGCTCCAGCGCATGAAGGACTTCGTCCCTGTCCGCGCCGAATTCCGCCCTGTCAAAGACCACGGGGAAATACGCGTAATTAGTGACCGCACCGGATTGCTCCCCGCACAGCGTGATTCCCTTTATGCCCGAAAGACGGAGCCGATAGCGCTCTACAACCGATTTTCTCATTTCAATTTCTTCCTTCAGATGGCGGAGGTTGCATATTCCCATCGCCGCCTGAAATTCATTCATCTTTGCGTTGCCGCCTATATAAGGCGTGCTTTCCGGCCCGTCGATGCCGAAATTCTTTATATATCCCAGCTTCCGGGCGAGTGCATCGTCATGGCAGCAGACCGCGCCTCCCTCGATGGTGTGGAACACCTTGGTCGCGTGAAAGCTGAACATGGCAGCGTCTCCGAAATTTGCGGTGGAAACGCCGTTATAGGTCACCCCGAAGGAATGAGCCGCGTCGTAAATGACCTTCAGCGCGTGTTTTTCCGCGAGTGTCCGGATGGCTTCCACCGCGCAGACGTTTCCGTAGACGTGCACAGGCAGAATGGCGCAGGTTTTTTCGGTGATCAGCCCTTCGATCAGACTTTCGTCGATGGTGTAATCGTCGGGCTTGATGTCGCAGAATACCGGCTTCAGCCCGCTGCGAACAATTGCGTGTGTCGTGGAGGCAAAGGTGAAAGGCGTGGTGATCACTTCCGCTCCCACGGGGAATTCCATGGCCTCGATCACATTTTCCAGAGCGAGATGGCCGTTGGTAAAGAGCGTGACATTCCGCGCTCCGAGATAATCCTTCACCTGCTGCTCGAACTGCCGGTGTTTGATCCCGTTGTTGGTGAGCCACCTGCTTTCCCACAGCTCTTTTATTTCATCGCAGTATTCCTCAAAATCCGGAAGTGAGGAACGGGTGACATTGATCTTATTTTCCATTGTCCTGATCCTTACCGATTTTTTCCAATGTTGATTTTAACGCCTCGTCATACGGAATATCGGGGTAAAAGACGAGATTGCCGTGCCACGCGCCCCGTTTTTCTACAGGCGGGAGCTGCCTATAGTCCCCGTACGTGGTGGACAGGACGGTGTCGTATCCTTTGGGAATGAAGGTCCGGATGCCGTGATAATCGCACGGGATACATTCCGCAAAACACTCCGCCGGAAATACGTCCTTTTTCATTCCGTAGGTGGTGGCCGCCAGAATCGACACGTAGCCGGTGTAGTTTTCATTTGATTTTTTCGACAGCGTGTCGATTCGTTCAAAGGCTTCCATCGGGTCAATCCCGCTGTGCCGGCTGACCCTTTCCCGGTCTCTTTCGGAGAGCCTGGGGTGCGTCAGCCGCATCGCCACGGAATTTTCCAGTATCAGACGGTTGATTTCGCTGAAGGTTTCCCCGCCGTTCTCCGGGTCGAAATTGTCCAGAGGCAGCACGTCGATAAAGCAGCCCAGATTGAAGCCCTGAAAGACAAACGGGTAGTCGATGGCCGCTGTGTTGGAATTTCTCAGTTTGGCATGCGCGTAGTAAAAGCCGGGGTCAGTCCGGATGGTCTGCAAAAAATACGGCGCTTTGAATTCACTGCCCAGCGTCAGGAATTTCTCATAGTCGTCGCGGGGCATGATGACGTCCATGTCGTCGTCCCACGGGATAAAGCCGTGATGCCTGACAGCTCCCAGCAGAGAGCCGAAGATCAGGAAATACCGCAGTCCGTGCGCGCGGCACACCCTGTCAAATTCATAAAGCAAGTCAAGCTCGATGGCCCAGACCTTTTTCATGGTTTCGTCCACACGGAATTCGCAGATGGTTTCCGCCCTGAAGAAGTCCTCCGGCAAAATGCCCTTGGCCGCTATCTTTTCACACTCTGTCATATGTATTCTCCTGCCGTTATTCTGAATGTGCTTCCCGTCATCATCTGCGACGCGTCGGACATCATAAAAGTAAGCGCGTCGAGATAATCGGTGCGTTCCGGCATTCTGCCCATGGGAAGGATGCCGGCCGCCTTCCTGCGAAGCTCCGCCTCGGTCATCCCCTGCGAACGGCGAAGGCTGACCTCGCCTTCGGTGGCGGTCCAGCCCAGCGTCAGATAATTGCAGCGGATGTGCTCGCAGGCGTAGTTGTGGGAGATATGCTCCATCAGTGTGAGAAGCACTCCCTTGGAACAGGCGTACGCCGCCCTGTCCTTCTGACCGCCCCAGGCGTGTGCCGAGCCGGTCAGCACGATGGAACCGCCGCCGCCCTGACGCATATAGCGGATTGCCTCCTGACAGCAGAAGAAACAGGCTTTGAAATTGATGTCCATCACGCTGTCAAATATCTCCTCGCTGCAGCTGTCCAGCGGTGAAACAGGGGTGATACCCGCGTAATTGAAGAATCCGTCGATTTTGCCGAAGGCTTCAACCCCTTTGCGGAACAGCCCGCGGCAGTCGTCCACCTTTTCCAGATCGGTGTGAACGAATATCCCATCGCTGCCGTAGGTGCGCATCACCCGGATGGATTTCAGCGCCGATTCCTCATCGCGGCCGCCGATGACCACCTTGGCTCCCTGGCGGGCGAATTCCTCCGAGGCGGCTCTTCCGACGCCCTTGGTGCCGCCGGAAACCACAATGACCTTGCCCGATAATTTCTTTTCGCTCATTGCTTCAGCTCCAGCGCGGCGTCCACGTCGAATCCGTGAAGCGCCATCAGATTTCCCCGTGTATCGTAAACCCTGATTTTTTCCATGTATTCCTTGAGGGTGCCGGCCAGTTCCTGCTTGCTTTCACAGACCAGATAAAGCCGGGTCATGACCTGCTTTTCGGTGCCGATCCATTCCCCGAGGACGCAATCGCTTTCGTAAAGACGCTGTATATTGGCCACCACACGCCTGTCGTCTGCGATGTGCTCCATGCCTTCGATTTTCGATACGGTGCCTTCCCTGAGAAGGATCCACAGCGTTGCCGCCCATTTGCCGCGGAAATAGGGGTCGTCCTGGACGGACAGATTCACGTCCCCCTCCGAACCGGTCAGGGCGAAGTTGATCAGCATTTCTCTCTGATCGAAGCCGTGTACCGCCTTCATCAGCAGGTGAGGAGCTTCTCCCTGCAGACGGAAGCCGGTGTCGTAGACGTAGAATTCCCCGTCCTCGTAGAAGGCCGAAAGCATCAGCACGCCGTTCCTGATGCCGATGTCCCTGAACATGCGGCAGGCGTTTTCGTGCATGCGTTCAAAATATTCCCCGATGTGCTTGGAAGGATAAGTGCCGCCCAGGCAGACGCGGCTGAGTCCCTTCTGCTCGTCGGTGGTGTAGCGGTCGTATATGCAGGACGCGCTGCAACAGCCGTCCTTGAAGGTGTAATACATGCCCATGTCCTCGCACTGCATGTATCTTTCCACGATGAAGCGCTTGACTTTGGAAGCGTCCAGCGCCTTCCGCACGGCGGCGGCAAGTTCCTGCTCGCCGAAGCAGACCGTCATGCCCATCCCGCTGCAGCTGTCCACCGGCTTGACCATGACGGGATATTTGATCTTGTCCAGATCCTCCCGCCGCATTTCCCCGTCGAGATAATACTCCGGAATGCCGTGAATGCCGTAGCGCTCGCAGGTCGCCTTGAAGACGTCCTTGTAGGAGAAGACGTCCACGATCTCCTGCGAAGCGTAGCAGTGAAAGCCCAGCGCGTTGCATACCTTGCAGTAGGCGGGCACGAGAATGTCCGCGACGCCGACGAGAACGCCGTCGATCTGTTCGTCCCGCGCGAGAGCCACAAGTCCCGGAACGTCCATGCCGTCCACGTCGCAGCTCTTACAGGCGACTTTCTTCGCCGGGTCGTCGGGGCGGTTGCTCGTGACATAGGTCTGAATGCCCATTTCGTTGGCAAGCTCCACCAGCGGAACGGTTTCGGGATTGGCTCCCATAATCAGGAGCTTTTTGCCTTTCAGTTGATTGTTCATTGCCCATCCTCCGGTTATATCGTAATGGTCTCGCCCTGCGCCATGAGGGTATAATCCAGCGCAGGGCAGATTTTTTTCATATGTTCCATGAACGCGCCGGGGTTTCCTCCGTGGGACGCGAACATTCCGTAATGGCAGGGAACCGTCAGCTTGGGGGAAAGACGGGCGGCGAGGCGGGCGCATTCTTCCTCATTCAGATTGCCGAACGCGCCGTTGATTGGCGCGATCATCACATCCAGTTCCCCAAAGGAAAGATATTCCTCCGCGCGGTCAAGGCGCAGGCAGGTGTCTCCCGCTTCAAAAATCCGCTTGCCGTCCACTTCCACGATAACGCCCACCGCGTCGGGAGCGCCTTTGCCGTGGTCACAGCTGACGAAATGCAGCGTGAAATCCCCGCACCGGCAGGATTCGCCCGGCGTGACATAGGTGATTCTGTCGTTTGTCATTTTCAGATCCCGGACAAGCCCTTCACATTCCACCGAAGCGAAAAGCCGGGTTCTGCGGTTGGACATCCATTCGGGAACCGAGTCAAAATCAAAGTGGTCAAAATGCGGATGCGTGGCGATAATGCCGTCAAATGCCACGTCACAGGGGGAAAGAAGCTGCGGCAGCAGCCGTTTGAAGCCGATACTGCCTTCCAGCCTTTCGACACATTCCGAGAGATACAGATCGATGCCCAGCAGCTGTCCGGAGCTGCTTTTTATGATGAATCCCGCCTGGCCGGTGGAAATAAGGGTGGTTCTGCCACAGCCTGCGGAGATGATTTTTTCTGCCAGTGAAATCAATTGCGGTTGCCTCCGTCCGATTCATTGAGATAAACCTGCAGAGCCTGCTTCTTGTCGTCATCAGAAGGCTCGACAGATAAGATTTTTTCGCCGCTTACCCCGAGATCCAGCAGCTCCCTGCGATAGGCATTCACCGATGAACGATCGAGTTTGGCGATGATGATATAGTCAAACTGACAGCCCGAAATATCGCTGAGCGGATCAACGTCCATGCAGCAGCGACGGTATTCCCGATAATCATCGTCATACCAGCCGATGATGCGATAGTTGCCCGACTCCCTCATTCGGCGCACCAGCTGCTGTCCGAAGGTGCCGCCGCCGCAGACCGCAATCGACCTGCCGCGGATGTCCGCCGCAAAGGGGAATCCTTCGGGGAGCCTCTGATGCAGGCAGTCAATGGCGCCGGAACGGATGATGAAGGTACCCAGCATCCAGTCGTCGAGCTGCTCCATGAGCCGGTATCCGGCGGGATACTTCCTGAACTGTTCTGACAGGAAGCCGTAGAGAAGCCGCAGGGAAGCCGCTTCGGCGGAAAAGCTCTTTGACAGCTTGAGCATGGAGTCCTCCCGCTGGCGGTAGTGATAGGCGCAGTTGTCGGTAACGCATATCTTACGGCATCTCAACAGGGCGGGATAGACCGCCGCCGCGTCCTCGCCTATTGAAATCCTGTCGTCCACGTCCAGCTGACAGGGGAGAATGGCTTCCCGCCTGAAGAGCTTGTTCCAGAGATAGGTCGTGACGCCGTAGGAATGGAATTCGCCGCAGGAGAGCATGGAACCGTACAGTCTGCGGCGTTCCTCTCCCTGGTAAATTCCTGACGGAAGCGTGTTGAGGATGACCTGGGATCTGGCAAAGAGATCGCGGGTGAATCCGGCAATGACCGCATCGGAATCGCTTTCAAGGGCGGAAGACAACAGCGACATATAGAAGCCTCTGCCGATCCAGTCGTCCCCGTCCACCACGCCGATGTATTCGCCGTGAGCGGCTCTTATTCCGGCCTTTCTGGCGGAAACAAGCCCCCCGTTTTCTTTGTGGATGACCGTAATGCGGCTGTCCTTGGAGGCGTATAGGTCGCATAATTCGGGACAGCGGTCGGGAGAGCCGTCGTCTACCAGAATGACTTCCAGATTCTGATAGGTCTGGTCGAGAATGCTCTCGATGCATATTCCCAGGTATTTTTCGATGTTGTAGATGGGAACAATCACGCTGATGAGCGGCTCCATTCCTTCAGCTCTCCTTTGCTTTGCCTTCTTGATTTTAGCTGATTGTAAAACTATATGAACAGTGAAATTCCGGGATTTTGCAGGATGAAAGAGGGAGTTTTTTCTCCACTCGGAGCAAGGCGTTTTTTAACCTTTTTCCTTATTGGCTGCACCCGACCCTGCTTACAATCGCAGGGCGTTGCAGCGAGGGGCGCTGCGCTATGCTTTTTTTTCTTTATACAATCGCCTATTAGCCTTTTTTGAGATACCCCTTTACGGTGTCCGCCACATAGGAGTAGCTTTCCACATGAAATACCCTGGAAAACGTCCAGTAGAGGATTCCTCCCAGCGGTATCTGCACCGCCAGCGTGGCAACGTCGCCCAGCCCCAGAAACTGCACGCTGTAAACGACGGCACCCATTCCGAGCGATAGGCCGATCTGGGGCAGCATATCCCTGAGCTGGCTGAGATAGCTGTAGTCCAGCAGCTTTTTGTTGGGAGCCGAATTGACGATCTGGCTGAAGATCGAGGTGAAAAACAGACTGTATGCCATCGCCATTACGCTGATCCACATGGTGGACAGAATGGCGGCCAGCCCCACGGCTTTTTTGATGATTTCCAGTATCAGAAACAGATCGCTTCTCCCCATCGCCTTGATCGCGTTGAGATTGGCGGTGTGAATGGGGTAAAAGGCGTAGGTGAAGCAGAAGATCCGGAGGAACGGCACACAGGGCAGCCATTCTTCCCCGAGCAGCAGACGCACCATAGGCTCGGCGCATACCGCCAGTCCCATCATGAAGGGCATGATGAGATACGTGCTGGTCTTGACGGCGCGCCGGGTCATTTTCCTTACCATCGCCGGATCATCCTGCGCGTTCGACATGGTGGGCAGCAGCACGCTGTCTATGGAGGAATTGATGTTGGTCACGATGAAGTGGGGGAATTTCTCCCCCTGATTGTATTGGGCAAGATCGGCTTTTGTGTAGATTTTGCCGATGATGAGCTGCCGCAGCTGATTGTAGACGGTGTCGAGCAATCCGGAAGCGAGCAGCTTCCAGCCGTAGGAAAACAGCCCCTTCAGCCTTGTCATTGAAAAAATCCGCTTGGGACGCCATCTGACCGTAATCCAGAGAATGACGGTATCCGCGGCTGTATTGACAAGCATCTGCGCAACCAGCGCCCAGACGCCGAAGCCCATGACCGCCATGGCAATACCCACGACGGCAGCCGCGACAGTCCCTCCCAGCGTCGAGAAGAAAAACACCTTGAACATCATATGCCTGGATACATAGGCCTGCTGGACGTTCTTTACGCCGGAGAGAATCAGCATCAGGCTGAGTACCCTGACGACGGGCGTCAGTTCAGGCAGACGATAGAACGCCGCTATGAACGGCGCCGCCGTGAACATGATGATGTACAGAAGCAGGCACATCGTCACATTGAACCAGAAGACGCTGGAAAAATCCAGGTCGTCCGCGTCCTTTTTCTGAATGAGGGCGTTGCCCATGCCGCTGTCCACAAAGACCTGCATGATCACCATAAAAACCGTCACAAGCGCGACCGTTCCGTAGACCGAGGGACCGAGCAGTCTGCCCAGCACGACCGACACGACAAACGATACGCCCTGCGCTCCGCAGCGTTCCATAAAACGCCATAAGAAATTATTAATTACTTTTTGCTTTGTATTCATATCAATTCAATTCTCTTAATCCGGTTTGCCTTTATTTTTTCAGACGATGATAGGCCTTATCGATCACATGAAAGACCGGATGACAGTACACGCACAGAAAATACCTGATTTTGGTTTTAAATCCCACGGTTCCGAGCACTTCGCTGTATTTCCGGACGTTCCTGCCGTCTCCCAGATTCAGATACAAGTCAAACAGAACGGCTTTTTTTCTGGCGGAGATCGCTTCGGCGTATTGTCCGTCGGTGTACCCATCTATCCGGTCAAGCATATCGACAAATTCCAGACGCATTTTCTTTAAAGTATCCGGGTCTGATCTGACCTTCATCGACACGGAACCGCTGCTGCACAGGCGATAGGCACTCATCAGTTCATCCGCGTAATACACCTTGCCTTTGAGAGAAAAGTAAACCATCTGGGCGTAGTCGCCGTTAATGCAGCCATCGAGAAACGGGATGATGATGTCGGTTCGGCTCGACTTTCTGAAAAGCAGCGAGCATGTCGCCATGGACCATTCCGTGATGATTTCCTCCGTTGACAAATCGCAGGAATACGGGCGCGGTCGAAAGAATTTGTCCTGTGACAGCTCTCCGTCCTCGGAAGCAAAGTACGCGGCATGTCCGCAAAGGGAATAGTCCGGATGACGCTCCATGAAATCAACCTGCTTCTGCAGCTTCTTCTCGTCCGTCCAGAAGTCGTCCCCTTCGCATATCGCTACATATTTCCCTTTTGACATCCTGAACATTTTCTCGTAGGAAATATGGCTGAGCCTTCGCTGATAGAGGTTTTCACTCTGAATGAAGGGAACGATTTTTTCCGGATATTTTTCGTGGTAAGCCCTTACGATATCGCTTGTTCCGTCGGTGGAGGCATCGTCTCTTACAATGATTTCATATGGAAACGAAGTTTTTTGATTTACCAGACTGTCCAGACATCTGGAAATATACTTTTTGTGATTGTACGTTGTGCAAAAAACCGAAACCATACAGCTGTCATTCTGATTCATGCGGTTCTCCTTCAATCCTGATTGTCGATTGAAAGTAGGCAAATCATTTGCGAGGATGACGAAGCAGGGCGCGGAATAGACCGCAAAGATTGTCTACTTTTGATTGATAATTAGTATAAGCCTTGTTTTGAATATCAGACTATATTATACGATGATTTTTAAGAAATAGCAACTGTTTTATTGTCTTTTTTACAAGGAATCAAAAACACTGATCATCCGGCCGGAAACGATTCACCGAAATGATCAGCGCTTTAGAGCCTGTTCAGCATCTCTCCACGCACAGCTTGCTTGCCTCTTTTCCGCCATGTTTTGAGAATTATGCTTGCAATACGACTATTCCCTTCATCTGGCGAAAAATCTGACGGCGCAATCCGCACACGCGGAGATCCCGAACAGGCTCTTATTGGGAAACATTATGAATTAAGGCATTATCGGATGGCGTTGAGCCTTCTGCCGGTGAATTTGACGTTGAACAGCTTGCCGCTTAAATTGATCTTGAAGCGTTCGTACCTTTCCGCGTAGCCTGCGTTGACCAGCTCAACCGAAAGACAGCCCCGCTTGCTGACGAATCTGTAGAGGTTGTACTCACCGTCGCGGTAGGCAAAATCCGTGCCGTTGTCCTGATAATGGAGATATTCGCCGTCGCCGCCGTAAACCACCAGCTCCAGGCAATCCACCTTCTTTTCGCCGACGTAATTCATCACCGGCCACATGGGCAGCACCGCGCCTTCCCGCACGTAGATGGGGCAGGTATCCAGCGGAGCCTCGCGGAGAATGCGGGTGCCGCCGGGGAATCGCTCGCCGGTGTGGAAGTCGTACCAGTTGCATCCCTTCGGCAGATAGACGTCGCGGCTGACCCTGCCCTGATCGACAATGGGAGCCACCATGAGCCACTGTCCCACCATGAACTGATCGTTGATCTCAAGGACATTCTTATCCTTCTGGAATTCCAGCACCAGCGGGCGGAAGACCGGAAGGCCGGTGCTTTCGGTTTCGTGGAAGCAGTCATAGAGGTAGGGAATCAGCCTGTAGCGCAGACGGATGTATTTGCGGCAGATGTCGAGCGTCTGTTGGTCAAATGCCCACGGTTCCTGATGCCGGGTGCCTTTGGCGGCGTGATTGCGGAAAAGGGGGGTAAAGCAGCCCACCTGCGTCCAGCGGCAGAGCAGTTCCGGCGTGCAGTCCGAGCCGAAGCCGCCCACGTCCGAGCCGATGAAGGCCATTCCGCTCAGACCCAAGCTGCACATCTGGGCGATGGAATAGCGCAGGTGCGACCAGTGGCTCTGATTGTCCCCCGTCCAGCCGGTGGTGTATTTCTGCGCGCCGCTGTAGCACGCCCGTGTGATGACGAACGGACGCTTGCCGGTGTGACGCCTGATGCCTTCATAGGTTGCCTTGCTCATGAGGGAGCCGTATACGTTGTGCATTTCGGAATGGGTGGTCTTGCGTTCCTCGTCGCAGAATACGACGTCTTCGGGTATCTCGCCCCGGAAGCTGGCAGGCTCGTTCATGTCGTTCCAGATGCCGGCCACGCCGTCGTCGGTCATAATCCGCTGCTTGTCCGCCCACCAGTTGCGGACGGCTCGCCTGCCGAAGTCGGGGAACACCGAATCCCCCGGCCAGACGACGTTTTCGTAGATTCTGCCGTCGGTGCCGTGCACAAAGAAGTCGTTCCTTACGCCCTCATCGTAAACGGAATAGCCTTCCTCCTTCTTTACGCCGGGGTCGATGATGGTCACGACCTTGAAGCCGTGCTCCGATAATGTGTCGATCATCTCCCTGTGCTGCGGATACTGCTTTTCGCCCCAGGTGAAGACCTTGAAGTCGTCCATGTAGTCGATGTCGCAGTAAAGCACATCGCAGGGGATTTCGTTCTTTCTCATGCTGACCGCCACCGACATCAGCTCGTCGCGGTTTTCGTATGACCAGCGGCACTGCTGGTATCCCAGCGTCCAGAGCTGCGGCAGGGGTGTCGTGCCGGTGAGGTAGGTGTATCCGCTGACCACCGACTTGATGGAATCCCCTGAAATGACATAATAATTGAGATCTCCGTCGTCGGCGGAGAAGGAATAGTAGCCGGCATTCTCCTTGCCGAGATCGAACTGCGTGCGATGGTGATTGTCAAAGAAAATGCCGTAATCCACCTTTTCGCGGTGAACGATCAGGAAGGGAATGGATTTGTAGAGACTGGGCATGGATTCGTAATGCGGGTCGGGAATGTCGCTGTTCCACATTTCAAAGGCGTATCCCTTTTTGTTGAGGAAGTTGTATTTATCGCCCAGACCGTAGAAGCATTCGCTGCCCTCCATGCATTTGAGCACTTCGATCTTATGATGCGCTATGCCGTCCGACATGGCGTGTCCTTCCATCCGTGCCTGTTCGATGGCCTCCTGGGTGATGATCGCCGCGCCCTGCGCTTCGCGTTCGCCCTTGTAATCGCGGCAGATGAGAGTGCCGTCCGACGTCATGATCTGCGTCTGGAAATTGTCGTAAACGTAAATCGCCAGCTTCGATGTGGAAATCACTATGTAATTGCCCACCATATTGGCTATCACATGGACGTTTCGGGACTTGTCGCCCTCGATGGCAAAGGAATGATTGCATTCCGGCTTGAAGGGACTGAAGATGTTGATAATTTCCTCGGTGACCGCCGTGATGTAGCCGACGGCGTTTTCAAAGGTAATCTCAACGCGGCTGCCTTCGATATTGAAGTATTTGATCCTGCCGTAATTCATATGGTAATCCGCCTCCGTATCGGTTAATTTAACAGGAAATCTCCCCTTTGATAAATATTATATCAAAAGGGAGAGAAAATAGCAAGAAAAACAGTAATCAATGATTAATTTTCGACTCAGACTCAGAAGGATTGAAAAACCGGGACGAGTAAAATACCTGCAATCACGGCAATAATACCCATTACCAGCATGGCGACTCCCACGATGGTGGTGATCAGCTTAGTGCGTCCGCGCGTCGAAGGATCGTAGAAGTGGCTGACATTCTGCGGGTCGATCATCAGCGTCCGGACTTCGCCGATATTCGGCTTCTTGTTGCTGTAAAGATGCGAAGCGACGGATTGAACCTCCCCGTTGTAGAGAAATTCATAGACCGGAGCATACATGGGCGCCCTGAAGGAGTCTGCTCGGTTGTCGAAATGGTCTTTGATGAAATTCACAATCCGGGCTGTCACCGGAACGGTGCAGACGGCGGTGTTCTTTTTCATGCGCAAGGGTACGACAACCAGAAGAATCACGGCGACAAGCAGAAAGACGAATGACATCATCCAAGGAATCAGAAGCAACAGCGTGTTATTTGACATAGCGGATCATTTCCTTTCCAAAAAGCTGAGGTGCGTTATTCATATTCATTATACCATAAAGATTTACATTAATCAACAGCACAGGAAATAATTTAGTAGACAATGGTTTCCCTCTTTTGCTTTTGCCTATAATTACATAAAATAGTTGATTTGCTTTGTGATATTTTAACAATAATAATAATTTTATCTTTTTACTCTTGACAATGAGTCAGAATTGTAGTACAATATCCTAGCAGTCGATAAGATTGAATCATATCGCGGGATGGAGCAGTTAGGTAGCTCGTCGGGCTCATAACCCGAAGGTCGTAGGTTCAAATCCTGCTCCCGCAACCACGTATTTTAGGCACTTCCGAGGTTTTCGGAGGTGCTTTTTTCTTGCCAAAAAACACCCTCGGGGACACTATGGGGACACCGCGGGGATTAAATGGGGATTGGCATTTTTATATGTATCAGAGCAGGGGTTCACTTTTTCCTGCTCTTTTTTGCTGTCCGGCAAGCTTATCCGGCAGTATTTTTCTTCAGTTTCTCGTCTTCCTCGCTGTCGGAGGAATGATTTTTGTCCTTTTTCGTACTCAGCAGAAGCTGTCCCATGCAGTCGGCGGCGCGGGATTCGGCTTCCGCAATCATGTGAGCGTAAATATTCTGGGTGGTGGAAGGGGAAGCGTGTCCGAGGTGATTTGCAATGCTGACTATATCCATTCCGGCAAAGTATAGGACGCTGGCGGCGGTGTGCCGGAAGGCGTGTGGGTGAATATGCGGCAGGTTATAACGCTCTGAGAATTTTGTTAAATAATCGTTTATGCTGTCGGGGTGCATTGGCGAGCCTATTCTTTTGCCGCTGTCCTGCACAAAGAGGAAATTCCCGCCCTCCCAGTCGCTCCCAGCCTTGCCTGCGGCTTTGCGGAGCGGCTGCCAGTATTCGTCGCGGTACTGCTGCAAAAGCTCCGTTGTCTGCTTCGGCACCTTGATGAATCGCGTGGATTTGGACGTTTTGGGAATGTCGATATACAGTCCGCGTCGGGCTCGTAATTGAGCGTCTTTTCAATGCTGATGGTGTCGAAGTTGAAATTGATGT
>CAMHMN010000036.1 GCA_946186245.1 uncultured Clostridia bacterium | reverse complement strand
TGCAGGTGCTGGAAGGCTTCACCGCCTGGGATGACGACAAGATGGCGGAATATTTCGCATCCATGGGCTTTGCCATGACGTTGGACGATCTGAAATTCTGCCGGGACTACTTCCGCGACGATGAGAAGCGCGATCCCACCGTCACCGAATTAAAGGTGATCGATACCTATTGGAGCGACCACTGCCGTCACACCACCTTCCTGACCGAGCTTGACGATGTCAAGGTGGAGGAAGGCGGCTATGAAGCCGAAATCCGCAAGGGCATCCGCAGATACTTAGCCGCGCGCGCCGAGGTCTACGGCGAGGAAACTTCCCGTCCGGTCACACTGATGGATATGGGAACCATCGGCGCAAAGGTGCTCAAAAAGAGGGGTCTCATTCCCGATCTTGACGAGAGCGAAGAAATCAACGCCTGTTCCATTGAAGTGCCGGTTGAAATCGACGGCAAGACCGAGCAGTGGCTGGTGCAGTTCAAGAATGAAACACATAATCATCCCACCGAAATCGAACCCTTCGGCGGCGCTGCCACATGTCTTGGCGGTGCGATCAGAGATCCGCTTTCCGGCAGGGCTTACGTATACCAGGCGATGCGCGTTACCGGCGCAGCCGACCCGAGAGTGCCGGTTGCCGAAACGATGGAGAACAAGCTTCCCCAGCGCAAGATCACGACAGGAGCCGCCGCGGGCTATTCCTCCTACGGAAACCAGATAGGCCTTGCCACCGGACAGGTCACGGAAATCTACGACTACGGCTACACCGCCAAACGCATGGAAATCGGCGCGGTTGTCGGTGCTTCTCCCAAGAAGAATGTGTTCAGAGGCGTTCCCCAGCCGGGCGACGTCGTCGTGCTTCTGGGCGGCAGAACGGGCCGTGACGGATGCGGCGGAGCGACAGGTTCCTCCAAGGCGCACAACAGTTCTTCCCTCGAGACTTGCGGCGCGGAAGTGCAGAAAGGCAATCCTCCCACCGAACGCAAGATTCAGCGTCTTTTCCGCAACGGCAAGGTGGCAGCCATGATCAAGCGCTGCAATGACTTCGGCGCCGGCGGCGTCTGCGTCGCGATCGGCGAATTGGCCGACGGTCTGGACATTCGCCTTGACGACGTGCGCAAGAAGTACGAAGGTCTTGACGGAACCGAGCTTGCCATCTCCGAATCACAGGAGAGAATGGCAGTCGTGCTTGAAAAGAAGGACGTCTACAAATTCATTGCGGAGGCCGAAAAGGAGAACCTGGAAGCCTACGAAGTGGCAACTGTTTCCGATACGGCACGCCTTAACATGGTATGGAGAGGCAAGACCATCGTCAGCCTGTCCCGTGAATTCCTCAATACCAACGGCGTGAGACAGCATGCCTCCGCCAAAATCAAGGCGGTATTCCCCTACAACGATTACCGCGTGTCGATTCCCTATGAACTCAGGGGTCTTTCTGTGAGCGACGCACTGGTAAAGAATATGGGCAGACTCAATGTCTGCTCCCAGAAGGGACTTTCCGAGCGTTTCGACGCTTCCATCGGTGCGGCAACCGTACTGATGCCCTTCGCGGGCAAGAATCAGCTTACGCCGGAAGAGGCAATGGTGGCAAAGATCCCCGTTGACAGCGGAGAAACCGACTGCGCCACCGCCATGTCATTCGGCTATGTGCCGGGTCACACCGAATGGAGCCCCTACCACGGATCCGCATTTGCGGTCGTGGAGTCGCTTTCCAGACTGCTGGCCGTCGGCGCGAATCCCCTTAACGCACGCCTGACATTCCAGGAATACTTCGAGCGTCTGGGCGACAAGCCTTCCCGCTGGGGCAAGCCTGCGGCAGCCCTTCTCGGTGCTCTGACCGCGCAGCTCAAGATGGGAACGCCTTCCATCGGCGGCAAGGATTCCATGTCCGGTTCTTTCAACGAGCTGGACGTTCCTCCTACACTGGTGAGTTTCGCGCTTGTTCCCACAAGCGCCAAGCGAACCCTTTCGGCGGCCTTTACCAAGGCGAATTCAACGGTCGTGCTGGTTCCCGTGCCTTATCATAAGAAAAAATCCCATATGCCCAAGTGGGGAAAACTCCGTACCATGTACGAGAATGTTTATCACATGATCTGCACCGGCGACGTGCTTTCCGCAAGCGTTGTTCATGAAGGCGGTGCGGCAGCTTCTGTCATCAAATCCTGCTTCGGCAACGGACTTGGCTTCACATTTGAGGAAGCCGTCACCGATACCGAGCTTTTCGCTCCGCTTTCCGGTTCGCTTGTGCTGGAGCTGAAAGACGGCGTGCATATGATCGACGGAGTCAAGTATATCAATCTCGGCAAGACCACCGTCAATCCGCTGATCCGAATCGGCGTAAGCAAGGTAGCCCTCGGCAAGCTGAAAGATGCGTGGATGACTCCTCTCGAGCCGATCTTCCCGGTTGCTCCCAAGAGCAAGCCTGTCGTCAAGAACGTACCTATGAATACGGCAAGAGCTTCCTATCCGAGCATTCTGCCGGTGACCGACGCAAAGCCGAGAGTGTTCATTCCGGTATTCCCTGGCACCAACTGCGAGATAGACACCGCGAAGGCATTTGAAAAAGCCGGAGCAAAGGCGGATATTCTGGTAGTCAGGAACCTGACGCCTTCCGCCATTGAGGAAACCATCAAGGAAATGGCAAAGAGAATCGCCAAGTCCCAGATCGTCATGCTGCCCGGCGGTTTCTCCGGCGGCGATGAGCCGGACGGCTCCGGCAAATTCATTGCCACTACCTTCCGCAATCCCGTCATTGCGCATGAGATTACCAAGCTGCTGGAAGAGAGAGACGGTCTGATGCTGGGTATCTGCAACGGCTTCCAGGCTCTGATCAAGCTGGGTCTGGTCCCTTACGGCAGAATCACCGAAATCGGCAAGGACGACCCGACTCTGACCTTCAACACCCTTGGCAGACACGTCTCCCGCATGGTATACACCCGCGTCAGCTCGGTCAAATCTCCGTGGCTGCATGAGTGCGAAGTCGGTGAGATGCACACTGTTCCGGTTTCTCACGGCGAAGGCAGATTTGTCGCAAACGAGGAAATGCTCGGCAAGCTGATTGCCAACGGTCAGGTTGCTACACAGTATGTCGATCCCAATGGCATGCCTTCCTCCGACATCGAATGGAACCCCAACGGCTCGGTATGCGCGATTGAAGGCATCACCTCGCCTGACGGCAGAGTATTCGGTAAGATGGGTCATTCCGAACGCATGGGCAAAGACCTCTATAAGAATGTTCCCGGCGAAAAGGATCAGAAGATCTTCCTTTCCGGCGTGAAGTATTTTAAATAAGCGTGAAGTCTGAGAGCAAGGCAGTTATTCTGTCTTGCGAAGAATGCATGGAATGATACTTTGAGGCATCAACCCAAAAAATAATAACAGAGGCTGTCGCATCGGGAAGGTGAGACAGCCTCTGTTGTTTTATTCTGACCGGAAAGCGGATCGGCATTTTGCAGCCTGTCAGCGATGAATGAAGAATGCAGCATAGAAAACAAAAAGCCTGAAGATCTTTCAATCAGACCTTCAGGCTTTTTGAGATGGAGCTGTTAACCAGATTCGAACTGGTGACCTCTTCCTTACCAAGGAAGTGCTCTGCCTACTGAGCTATAACAGCAAACTGGCGACCCGGAACGGGCTCGAACCGTCGACCTCTAGCGTGACAGGCTAGCGTTCTAACCAGCTGAACTACCGGGCCATTCTGTTGTCACGGACGTTTCATCACTGTGTCTTCGTGACAGCTTCATTATTATATCAGCTATTCTTATGTTTGTCAAGAACTTTTTTTATTTTTTTATTAAATATTATTGAGAACCGGGAAGCGGCTATAGCTTTATCCCTTTCTGATCCAACATTTTGTTGGCATTTTCACGCAGGAGCGTGTAGAAAACAGAGGTCAGCGGAATGAATACCAACATTCCCGGCAGTCCCATAAACGCGTTGCCAAGCAGCGCGGCGAGCAGCGTCCAGATGGCGGGCAGCCCCATTGAGTTGCCGACGATCTTGGGATAAATCAGGTGACTGTCAATCTGCTGTAACACAAGGAATATGACCAGGAACACCAGCGCCTTCATCGGGCTGATCATCACGATAAGCAAAAAGCCAGCCAGCATGCCGACAAGAGGTCCGAGATACGGTATCAGCGCCATAACGCCCATAAACATGCTGGTGATGACTGTGTAAGGCATTCTGAATATGCTCATGACAATGAAAAACATCATTCCGAGAATAAAAGCGTCAAGGCATTGTCCCGAAATAAAATGAAAGAAGGTGTCCGAGCACAGACGGGCGATCTTGCACAGTTTGTCTGCTTTTTTGGGTTCAACATAGGCATAGGTCAGTTTTTTGCACTGGCGCTTGAGTCTTTTTTTGCCGGCCAGAATGTAAATGGCAATGATCGTTCCGGTGAATAGATTGATTGCCGTATTCACAACCGATGAGGCGGCGCTGTAGGCTGTATCGACCAGTGTGGTCATATTCTGTGTCATCTGATCGATCAGAGTGGAAATATTCAGATAATTGATGATCTGCTCGATGTTCGCGGTGTCAATGCCGTACCCTTTCATGGTGTTGATGAGTTTGGGATAGTACATCATGAAGGCATCCCCGATGCCGGAGACGGAATTGACCACTCGCGGAACGACGACGTCGAAAACGTGATAAATAATCAAAGCCGTACAGATCAGCGTAAGCACCAGACTTGATGTGTCGATAAAAGAAACCGGCAGTTTTCTGCCTGATTTCTTTTCCGTTCTGGAAGAAATAAATGACAGGAGCTTCTGAAATCCCCTCATAGGTGCGTTGAGCACCAGGGCAACAAGGCATCCTATTATCACGGGCATGGTTATTTGTATGACCCAGTCCAAAAAAGCCAGCACGCTGCCGAGATTGTTGAAGGCGGCAAACATAGTGATGGAAATAAAGACAAACAGCAATCCGTATCTGAAATATACCCTGGTCTTATCATTCATAACTGGTTCCCTCTTTTCATTACGTATGTCATTATAAACTCCGATATGGGGAATATTGCTAACGAGATGTAAAAATAAATCTTTGCGGGAATAAAAAATATTAAAAAAATGTAAATGCAAGAATTATTTGACAAAAATGTTTGAAATTACATAAAATATGATGTATAATGAAAAAGTACTGGGGCGGCTCGTCGGCAGACTCCGTCCGCAGAGCAAATTTTTAATTCATTGGAGAGTGACATAATATGCCTCTGGTAAACGCAAAGGACATGCTTATCAAAGCTATGGAAGGCAAGTATGCCGTCGGTCAGTTCAACATCAACAATCTCGAATGGACAAAGTCCATACTTCTCACTGCGGAAGAGCTTAAAGCTCCCGTTATCCTCGGTGTATCTGAGGGCGCAGGCAAGTACATGTGCGGCTACAAGACCGTTGTCGGCATGGTGAAGGGCATGATCGAGGAGCTGAACATTACGGTTCCTGTAGCTCTGCATCTCGACCACGGTTCCTTCGAGGGCGCAAAGGCTTGCATCAAGGCTGGCTTCTCCTCCATCATGTTTGACGGTTCTCATTATCCGATCGAAGAGAACATCGAAAAGACCAAGATTCTGGTCAACACCTGCGAAGTGCTGGGCCTTTCTCTTGAAGCCGAGGTCGGTTCCATCGGCGGCGAAGAGGACGGCGTTGTGGGCATGGGCGAATGCGCAGATCCCGCAGAGTGCAAGCAGATCGCAGATCTTGGCGTTACCATGCTGGCTGCCGGTATCGGCAACATTCACGGCAAGTATCCCGAGAACTGGCCCGGGCTGAGCTTTGACACCCTTGAGGCTGTCAAGAACACCGTCGGCGACGTTCCGCTGGTTCTGCATGGCGGCACAGGCATTCCCGAGGATCAGATCAAGAAGGCTATCTCTCTTGGTGTTGCAAAGATCAACGTCAACACCGAGTGCCAGCTCGCATTCCAGGAAGCCACAAGAGCCTACATCGAGGCAGGCAAGGATCAGCAGGGCAAGGGCTTCGATCCCCGTAAGCTGCTCGCTCCCGGCGCACAGGCCATCAGAGACATGGTCAAGACCAAGATGGAAATCTTCGGCTGCATCGGCAAGGCTGAGTAATGATTCCTTACGCTTTTTTGGGCAATTGAAATCAATCAATCATTGATAAACCCCCGCTGAAGCGGAGTTTTTCCGGATTATGGGAAGGATTCCGCCGAAGCGGGGGTATTTTCTTCTGAATTATCAATAAATTTATTATTCAGCAGCCGCAAAATACTGATGGTTCTGCCGGAAGTTGCATTTGGTTATTGACATCTCGGCAAAATGGGTAGATAATAGATAGCAACAATCCACATACTATAGGAAAGGTGAATTTGATATGCTTTCACTGGACAAATTCTACCATGCCGCCTATGTGCTCAAGAGTGTTCTTCGCCGTACCGACCTGGTCTACGCGCCGGAACTCAACCCCGAGGCGGATATATACTTAAAGCCGGAATGTCTGCAGGTAACCGGCTCCTTCAAGGTCAGAGGCGCCTACTACAAGATCGCTACTCTCTCCGATGAGGAAAAGGCCAAGGGCGTTATCGCCTGCTCCGCCGGAAACCACGCGCAGGGCGTTGCACTTGCCGCTACCAAGAGCGGTATCAAATCGCTGATCTGTCTGCCCGACGGCGCTCCCATCTCCAAGGTGGAAGCCACCCGTAAGCTCGGCGCGGATATCTGCCTTGTCAACGGTGTTTATGACGACGCTTACAACAGGGCGCTGGAACTTCGCGACGAAAAGGGCTACACCTTCATTCACCCGTTTGACGACGAATCGGTTATCGCCGGTCAGGGCACCATCGGTCTGGAAATTGCCGACCAGCTTCCCGACGCGGACGCGGTCATCGTTCCGATCGGCGGCGGCGGACTGATCTCCGGCGTGGCATTCGCCATCAAGCAGCTCAATCCGAATATCAAGGTCTACGGCGTACAGGCAGCCGGCGCCCCGAGCATGTTCAATTCCATCCACGACGGCAAGATCGAGCGTCTGCCCTCGGTGTCCACCATTGCCGACGGTATTGCGGTGAAGGAACCCGGTTCCATCACCTTTGATACCTGCCAGAAGTATGTGGACGAAATCGTCACCGTGACCGACGACGAAATCTCCGCTGCCATTCTCGCTCTCATCGAGAAGCAAAAGATGATCGCGGAAGGCGCCGGCGCCGTTTCCGTCGCCGCGGCGATGTTCAACAAGGTGCCGGTCAAGGGCAAGAAGGTCGTTTGCGTTGTTTCGGGCGGTAATATTGACGTGACTATTCTCTCCAGAGTCATCAAGAGAGGTCTGCTCATGTCCGGACGCACCTGTTCGCTCATTCTGGAACTGATCGACAAGCCCGGTCAGCTTCAGGGCGTTGCGAATATCATCGCGAATCTCGGCGGCAACGTCATTTCCATTCACCACGAGCGTGCCAACGAAGGCGCAGACGTCAACGGCTGCTACCTCAGATTGCTGCTCGAAACCAAGAACTTCCAGCACATCGAGGAAATCAAGAAGGCTCTGCTCGACGCGGGCTATCATTTCGCCAACAACTGATTTTTCAACTTTTACTGCATTTCTCACAGGAGGTTTTCTATTATGATCAAGACAATCTACACCAAGAACGCTCCCGATGCCATCGGCCCCTATTCTCAGGCAAAGATCGCCGGCGGTTTCCTCTTTGCTTCGGGACAGATCGCCATCAATCCCGCCAGCGGCGCCGTGGAAGCCGACACCATTGAGGGACAGACCGAACAGATCATGAAAAATATCGCGGCCATTCTTGCGGAAGCCGGGCTGACATTTGACAGTGTGGTAAAGACCACCTGCTTCCTCAAGAATATGTCGGATTTCGGCGTGTTCAACGAGATTTACGGCAAGTACTTCACCAGCAAACCCGCCCGTTCCTGTGTCGCGGCGGCACAGCTTCCCAAGGACGTTCTCGCCGAAGTGGAAATTATCGCGGTCTGCGAGTAATCTTTCATCATCTACAGAAAGCAAACAGTTAAGCATTAAGCACGGCTCTTCGATGAACAATTGAACCGCCGTGCTTTTTTTGGACATACAGTGGGGAGGATCCTTTATGAATACAACGTATAAAGCCGTCATCTTCGACCTTGACGGCACGCTTCTCAATACAATCGACGACCTTGCGGACAGCTGCAATTATGTGCTTGCCGCCAAGGGATATCCCACATTCTCAACAGAGCAGTTTAAGAAATTTGTCGGAAACGGCGCGGCCGTCCTGATGAAGCGTATTCATCCCCAGGGGACTTCACAGGCCGAGCTGGATGAAGCGCTGGCGCAATTCACGGTGTATTACAACGCACACAGGGATATCAAGACAAAGCCGTATGAAGGAATTCCCGATCTTCTCCACAAGCTCAGGGAGAAGGGAATACGGCTCTGTGTTCTTTCCAACAAACCGCACGAGATCAGCGCATTGCTCATCCGGCATTATTTCGGCGACGGTACGTTTGATATCGTATTGGGAAAATCAGCCGGATTTCCGGTCAAACCGGATCCTTCTTCCTGTGATTATCTTCTCGGCCAACTTGAACTGGATCAGAGCGACGTCCTATATGTCGGCGACAGTAATGTGGACATGCAGACGGCGCGAAACGCGGGTCTGACAAGCTGCGGCGTCTGCTGGGGCTTCCGTTCGGAAGCGGAACTGAAAGCCGAGGGCGCCCATTATCTGGTGCACTCGCCAGGCGATATTCTTGAGATTGTGGCAGGTGACGGCAATGAAAAATAAATCAATTTCGCGTATCGTTCTGGCAGCGCTGCTTGGCGTTTCGCTGTTGCTTCCGGCATCCTGCAGCAGCCGGAAGGCGACCATTCTGCCCAATGAATTCACACGTACGGAGGCGGTGGTTCCCAACCCGATGAAGGGCTTCGCCGCCTTTTATGAAAAGGCCGATCAGGACGCTTCCTTGGAATACATCGGATTGAAATTCAATGAGATTTACAGCTATGAAAACGGTGAAGGAAAACTCAATTCCGCAGAATTGGATTACAGGCTATTAAATGTTGCTGAAAGAGGCCATTCGGCGATTCTGCGGGTATATATGCTGAATCCCGGTTATGTGGACAGTGTTCAGACAGGACTGTTTCTGCCCGACGAACTATACGAGGAACTGAAAAGCGCAGGCGACATTTATTCCACCCACACATCCGCAGGGGTGCTGGAATATCCCGATTTCAACAGCGAAAAATTGATTAGCGTCATGACTGATTTCATAGAGCAGCTGGGACGAAGATACGACGGAAATCCCTCGATTGCCACCATTCAGATGGGGCTTTACGGCTCGTGGGGTGAATGGAATATGTCTGGATGCGGCGAAGGAAACTGCCAGATGACCAATAAAAATCTGCAAAGAATAATCGAGTCGTATGTGTCCTCCTTCAAAAAAACCAAGCTGATGGGAAGAAATCCTTCCCTCGGCTATGCGAATGAATTCCCCATCGGCTATCACGACGACAACTTTTTGTTTAATACATCTGATTTTCACAAAAAAAACAGCGAATGGAAAAAGCTGCTGAGAAAGCAGAATTATTCTTACGGTACACTTCAGCAGTTTTATGATTTCATTAACGGCAACGGAGGTAAATACAAGCCTCTCTGGGATGTGTGGAAAACGCAGATGTTCGGCGGCGAGCTTTCCCTGCAGATGTATCAGGAGCCGTTCGGACCTCTGTGGTCCGGTACGGAACGAGAGGCGCTGGAGTATTGCATCAATCAGTTCCATATGTCGTGGCTGATGGGCGTGGGCGTCGGTGGCATTCCGGAGCTGAATTCCGACGAATACAAGGAATTCCGCAAGGTCGCAGGCAGCTTCGGTTATGATTTGTATATTGATTCGGTCACCGGCAAAGACCGCATGTTCAAGATGACGACTGCATTCGGGAATTCCGGCATCGCGCCGTTTTATTACGACTGGGTTCTGGAATACCGTATCATCGACGCACAAGGCGACGTGGTCTATACATACCGGGACAGTGAATTCAGGCTTTCAGAGCTGCTGCCGGGAGATACGGCGGAATCGGTATTTTTCATTCCTGAGGAACTCAAAGCGGGAGAATATATCGTTCGGGCGAGATTTGTCAATCCCGCCGAGGAAGTTTCAAAGACGGTTATGCCTCTGAGACTTTCCAATAACAATGAAATCAGGGACGGATTCTATGAGCTTGCGCATCTGATTGTCGAATAATGCACAATCATTCACACCTTGCATATACTGCTAATGAAAGCCTATCCTTTGCTTTCTGACAGGAGGTATGAATATGAATGACAACAGATGCGGCAATATCGACATGGGCGGCAAGCCTGTGGTGGTCGATATCGAACGTCTCACCAAAAGCAATCAGAATTACAGGACGGCGCTCTGGACGGGGGAACATTTGCAGGTAACGCTCATGTGCATTCCCGTAGGGGGCGACATCGGCCCGGAGGTTCACTGCGATACCGACCAGTTTCTGCGGGTCGAAAGCGGCTGCGCCCTTGCCGTGACAGGCAGTTGCAGAAATCAGATGAACTGCCGCCGCAAGGTGACAAGCGACTGCGCGGTGATCATTCCCGCGGGCACGTGGCATAATCTCGTCAACATCGGCAATACGCCTCTGAAGGTGTATTCCGTCTACGCGCCGCCCCATCATCCGTTCGGAACGGTGCAGCGCACCAAGAAAGACGCCCAGTGCGGCGGAAGATAAAATTTTTTCGCTTTACAGAATGACAGCCGGAGAAGTATTTGCAAAAACGCTTCTCCGGCTTTTTTGTGGGCGGAAGGCGTCATTCCTTCTTCGGCTCCAGGATGTCTCGATGGGTGGCGATGGTGGCGAGTGTATCGCCGAGCTGTGTGAATATTACCGCAAGCAGATTCAATTCATGTAGGGAAATTCTGTCGGCTAATGCGTTGGCGATGGCTGTGATCAGAGCGGTTAGTTCCTTTGACTGCAAGTGGTTCACCTCCTGTTTTTCTACCATCATATTCTTTTCCCGGGATTATTTCCCAAAAAAAAACAAAAAAACTCTTGACAAATATATCGGATGGTGATATAGTGGTATCAGAATTACGGAATCCGATATATCGTATTGCGTAATAACTACCTGTCATTCCAACTTTATTTGAAAGAAGTCGAAAAAAATGAGTATCACCCATCAGAAAGCACAGGAAATCTTTGAAAACCATCCCACCAGATTCACCGGGAAGGAAAAGAGCGCTTTGAGAGCTACGCTTAGAGCCGAATTGAACAAAATGGGCTATTCCGATGACGAAATCACCGAGATCAAGGCTTCGGGCACCAACCTGCTTGTCGGCGATCCACACGCGGAATACATGTTCACCGCCCATTACGATACCCCGGGCAGAACCGGCTGGATGCTGAAAACAGCCTCGCTCTGGGGACAGACCGGTGCCAATGTATTTCTTATAATGATCATGTGTCTGCTCGGCATGGCAGTTCCGATTGCCAGCTCGTTTATTGTACCCGATGTTTCGGGGTCAGGGATGTTCTGGCTGGGTGAACTGGCGGTTCTTCTGATTCTGGTTATCATGATCATTTCCATGGTAATCAAAAATAAAAACAACCGCAACGACAACACCAGCGGCGTTCTTGCATTGCTTGCCATGGCCGAAAAGGTCACCGCGGATCAGGAAATGAGGAAGAAGAGCTGCTTCGTGTTCTTTGACAACGAGGAATGGGGCCTGCTTGGTTCCGGCGGCTTTGCCGGTTACTGCAAGAAGAACGGCATTGATCTGAGCGGCACAAAGGTCATCAATTTCGACTGTGTGGGCTGCGGCGATGTGCTGACATTCGCCTCTACCAAAAACACGGAAATTTCCGGCGCGCTTACAAAGGCATTCGATGAAGCGGGTCAGAAGCCGGTCAGAAAACGCAGTGCCATGATCTTCCTCAGCGACCACGCGAATTTCAATAATTCCGTGATGGTCAGCTATACCAAAAAATCCCTCCTGGGGCTGCTTTACCTGCCGCTGATTCATACATCGAAGGACATTCCCTGCGATGTGGAGCAGATCAACCGACTGACAGACGACGTCTTTACATTTGCCAAGGAAGGAAAGATATAGTAACACACGAGCGCTTCATCCGGAGGTGTTGAACGATGAATGAAAGCAAGGGCGCTTTGACCGAGGCAGTGTATTACATACTTATCTCACTTTTTTCCCCGCTGCATGGATACGGCGTGATTCAGAACGTGGAAAACCTCAGCCATGGCAGAGTCAGACTGGGAGCAGGGACGCTTTACGGCGCGCTGAATACCCTTCTCTCCCGCGGCTGGATCGTGGAATGCGGTGAGTCGGGTGAAAGAAAAAAGGAATACATCATCACAGAGGCGGGCAAACGCGCCGTTCTCGACGAAACAGACCGCCTGCAGGAACTTTTGGACAACGGAAAAAGAGTGCTGGCGCAGTACAATGAGAATTGAGGAAAAGGACGGTAGGTATCATGAGAAATCAAACAGCAGAAAAGCAAAAGATAACCAAAATCCGCGCCTATGCCACCATCGACCGCGAGGAAGTATTTCTCAACGAAATGTGCGCGGCGGGCTGGAAACCGGTCAGAATCATTCTCGGCATGTGGTTTCGCTTTGAGAAATGCGAGCCGGGAGAATACATCGCAAGAGTTACCACCTGCATTGACCCGAAGGGGCGAAAAGCGAGCAGACAACGCAGGGAACAGCTCACGGAATTTCTCACGGAATCGGGGGCGGAGATCATTCCCGAAACCAACATCGACGCCGACACCAGACTTTACGCTGTCCGGCGTGCCGAAATGGGTGATTTTGAGATAAACACCGACATTGATTCGCTGCTGATCGAATACAAGGGAAGACGCAGGTATCATATTACCTTTGCCGTATTGTTACTGGCGTTCTTTGTGTTGTGCATATTATGGGGAGGTTCAATGGTACATAACTACAGGTTGTATCCGGATGAACAAATTCATTCGCTGAGTGCCTGTCTTGAATTTGTCTGTGCTGCTGTCGAGCTTCTTTGCAGCATAGTGCTGCTTGTGCCGATACCTCAATATACCAAGAAGATAAAGGAACTTCGCAGCCGGCGTGAGTTTGAGGAATGACGGTTATGTATCCGTCGATTGAATCCGCAGGAAAGGCAATCTTTTTGGGTTGCTCTTGTATTAGTATTATGATATAATGATGATGAAACGTCCGGACGGCGAGAGAGACCGTCTTCCGGTGAAGAAAGGGGCCAAACAAAAAATGGAAAACAATCTTAATTCTCAGCAGACAGTGACGAATACCACTCCGCCGGTCGACTCACAGCCATCGATTCCACAGGAACCCTTCGTTCCGCAGGAGGAATGTGTTCCGCAGCCGCAGTACGCACCTCAGCCGCAGTACGTACCCCAGCCGCAGTACGCACCCCAGCCGCAGTACGTGCCCCAGCCGCAGTACGTGCCCCAGCCGCAGTACGTACCCCAGCCGCAGTACGTGCCCCAGCCGCAGTATGCAACCCAGCAGCAGTACATACCCCAGCCGCAGTATGCAACCCAGCAGCAGTACATACCCCAGCCGCCGTTTGTTCCGCAGCCGCAGAATACTTCTCCGCAGCAGGGACCGGACGGAAGGCCTGTTTATCAGCGCATTGATAAGCGGATATTGAAACAGTGCCGCCATAAGGCGGAAAAACGCTGGTATCGCCGCCTTTTTGTGCTGAATATTCTCATTATTGCCTTTGTAATTGCCTATTTTGCCTATTCAATGGATGACAATAAAGCCTATTACGACGGCATTGCGGATTACTATGCTTCCGCCATCGAAGAAGCACAGAATGACGCCGAGAAAGGTGAAAGCGGAGATTCCGGTCATTCTTCGGACAGCCGGCAAAAGGACAAACAGGATGAGCTTCAGGAAAAAATCAACGATATGCCCAAAAACATAGAGTATTTTCTGGCAGTCATCTTTACGATAATTGCGATTCCGTTTGTGGTAAGCTATGCTTACGCCCAGTACCGCAGCATGTCGGTGAGGATCACTCCGAATACCTACCCCGAAATATATGCCATTGTCGAGGAATACACGCAGAAACTCGGCATGAAGCGTGTGCCGAAGATTTACATGATACAGGGAGACGGCGCGATGAACGCTTTCTCGGCATTTATTCCGTTCAGACAGTACATAGAGGTATATGCGGATCTGTTGGAAGTCGCTTACCGCGAACATCACGATATGGACACCATCAGATTCATTATCGCCCATGAAATGGCGCATATCTATTATCAGCACGCCACCATGCATTATTATTACGGCATGATGTTTTCTCAGGCAATTCCGATTTTGGGACCCACAGCCTCCCGTGCAAGAGAATACAGCTGTGACAGGCTCGCACAGCTTCTTTCAGGCAGCGACGGAATTGACGCGATGATGACGCTCATCGCCGGAAAGCATCTCTACAAGCAAGTGAATAAGAATGATTATCTGATTCAGGCCAGTGAGGTCAGGGGTTTCTTCCTCTTCTGCTACAACCTCGTTTCCAGCCATCCGGTCATGACCAAGCGTATCATTGCCCTTGCAGATCCGCAACGTGCAAGCGGTAAGCTCTATTGATTAATTCATAATCTCAGGCGATTGTAAAAAAAGCATAGCGCAGCGTCCCTCGCTGCGACGCACTGCGACATAAGACGGACTTGGGCGCAACCATTAAGGTAAAAGGTATATAAACGCCTTGCTGCAAGTGGAGAAACAAACACTTTAATCCTCCAGAATCCCGTATTTTCGCTGTTCATATCGTTTTACAATCAGCTAATTTCATGATGTGTGAAGGAGAAAATTGTCATGCTTTCAGATATGAAAGAGACATTCACCCCCATGCCCGCGATACTGGCCCAGGCCAGAGCGGGAAGGCAGGCCAACTGGAATATTTTTCTCAATGGGCTTGCTGCATTCGGAATTGCCATAGGCTCACTTTTCGGAGAGGCGGTTGTGATGATTCCGTACTCTGTCGTTGCGATAATCTTTTCCACTGAATACGGGAAAAACCTTCCCGGAGATGTATCCAACATTGTGCAGCTGTTTGCCACTGTCGTGCCGATCGTTGTTCTGCCATTGTATGTAAAATTTGTCGAGAAGCGCAGCCTTCGCACGATGGGATTTGTGAAGGAGCATGCCGTCACTGACTATCTGCTGGGCATGGTGATCGCCTTTGCCATGTTTTCCGCCTGTGTGGGAATGTGCGTTGCTTCGGGAGCAATGAGTTTCGGGGGCTATGTGCTGAATGGCCAATATCTGACACTGGCGTTGATGTTCCTCGGATTCATCGTGCAGGGTGCCAGTGAGGAAACGGTGTGCAGGGGATTCATGATGACCTCATTCGGCAGCAAAGGCGGCGCATTTGCGGGAATGCTCTTCAATTCGCTGGTGTTCGGATGTCTGCACCTGTTCAACAGCGGCATTACGGTGCTTTCCTTTGTCAATCTCATGTTGTTCGGCATATTCATGTCATTCCTTGTGCTCAAATTAAATTCCATATGGATGGCCTGCGCCATTCACTCGGTCTGGAATTTCGTGCAGGGTAATTTCTTCGGAATACTTGTCAGCGGCGGAAATTTCGGCGTGTCGGTATTCCGTTTCAACAGCGTCGAGGGAAAGGAACTGGTCAACGGCGGTGCCTTCGGCATGGAAGGCGGCATTGCTACCACTTGCGTGCTGGCAGTTTCGATACTCGCTGTCCTCCTGATAAAGCCCAGAGAACCCCAAACCGCTGCTCAGGCCATAGCCGAATAAGTCTTTATTTTGTCAGATCTGAATCTTTCTCCCGTTCCGCGGTCCGGTAAAGGTAACGGAACGGGAGTATTTTTACGCTAAAATTCATATATCGTACATAAATCATTTTTCTATCTGTGGTAAAATAATCATATCTGTTCAAAATAATGTGAGCAGCATAAATATCTTTATCTAAGGAAGGATTATTTACAATGAAAAAGAATCCCATCGTCACCATCGAAATGGCAAACGGCGGCATAATCAGAGCCGAGCTTTATCCCGACAATGCCCCGAACACCGTGAACAATTTCATTAGCCTTGTGCAGAAGGGCTTCTATGACGGACTTATTTTCCACCGTGTCATCAGCGGCTTCATGATTCAGGGCGGATGCCCGGACGGAACCGGCATGGGCGGACCTGGCTATACCATCAAGGGAGAATTCAACCGCAACGGCTTTGAGAACAATCTCAGACATACGCCCGGCGTTCTCTCCATGGCGAGAACCAATCTGCCCAACACCGCAGGTTCGCAGTTCTTTATCATGCACGCGCCCGCACCGTACCTCGACGGTCAGTATGCCGCTTTCGGCAAGGTGATCGAAGGCATGGACGTGGTAAACGCCATTGCCGAAACCGAAACCGACCACAGCGACCGTCCCTATGAGGATCAGGTCATGAAGAATGTTACCGTGGAGACTTTCGGAGTGGATTATCCTGCGCCTCAGAAATACAGATAAGATTCAAAATCATTAAGCGCAGCAAGGAGTGAATTGAATTGATCAGAAAATTGCTTGCGTCGGTCAGGGAATACAAACGTTCGTCTGTCCTTTCCTTCCTGTTTATTGTGGGAGAGGTTGTCATCGAATGTCTGATCCCCTTTATTACTGCCGATCTGGTCAACCGGTTGAAAGGCGATCTGGATATGAAATCGCTGTTGCTGACCGGTGGGCTGCTTGTCTTGATGGCGGTCGTTTCGCTTGCCTGCGGAGGACTTGCCGGCTTCGCCAGCGCGAAAGCGTCGGCGGGCTTTGCGAAAAACCTGCGGCATGATGTATTCGACCGTGTTCAGAATTTCTCATTTGAGAATATTGACAATTTTTCATCGTCGTCACTTGTTACCCGTCTGACCACCGATATTGCCAACGTGCAGATGTCCTACATGATGATCATCCGCGCCGCCGTTCGTTCGCCTCTGATGTTCATCTTCTCTGTCATTATGGCATATATTATGGGCGGTGCGCTGGCTACGGCGTTTGTTGTGGTGATTCCTGTGCTGGCAGTAGGCCTGTATATCATCGCCAAGACCGCCATGCCTGCATTCCACAGCGTCTTCAAGAAATACGACAAACTCAACCAATCGGTGGAGGAAAATGTGCGTGCCATGCGGGTGGTCAAGGGTTTTGCCCGAGAGGAATACGAAAAACAGAAATTCTCAACGGCAGCGGAGGATATCCGCAAGGACTTCACCAGAGCCGAGCGGATCGTGGCTGTCAACCATCCGCTTATGCAGGTGTGTCTGTACTTTAATATGCTGTTTGTACTGACTGTCGGTGCCAAAATTATCATCACGAGCAAGGGCAGCATCATAGACGTGGGACAGATGTCCGCGATGCTGACCTATGGCTTCCAGATACTCATGTCGCTCATGATGCTTTCGATGATTTACGTGATGATTACCATTTCGCTTGAATCCATGCGCAGAATCAGCGAGGTGCTTTCGGAAGAACCCGCCATGAAGAACCCCGAATCTCCTGTTACCGAGATAAAGGACGGATGTATCGACTTTAAGGACGTGAGCTTCAAATATTCCCGCAAATCCGAGAATTACGCGCTTTCCGACGTTAATCTTCATATTGCATCCGGCATGACAGTGGGCATTCTCGGCGGTACAGGCTCCAGCAAATCGACGCTGGTGCAGCTCATTCCCAGGCTCTACGACGCCACGGAAGGCAGCGTGAGCGTCGGCGGAGTGGACGTGCGGAATTACGACATGAGCGTTCTGCGTGAAAACGTCGCCATGGTGCTGCAAAAGAACCAGCTTTTCTCCGGCACCATCAAGGAAAACCTCCGCTGGGGAAATGAAAACGCCAGCGACGAAGAGCTTGTCGAAGCCTGTAAACTCGCGCAGGCGGACGATTTTGTCCGTTCTTTCCCCGAAGGTTACGACACCTACATCGAGCAGGGCGGAACCAATGTGTCCGGCGGTCAGAAGCAGCGTCTCTGCATCGCAAGGGCGCTTCTCAAAAAACCGAAAATACTTATTCTCGACGATTCCACCAGCGCGGTGGACACCAAGACCGACGCGCTGATACGCAGCGGTTTCCGCCGCTATATTCCCGAAACCACCAAGCTGATCATTGCGCAGCGCGTGGCTTCGGTGCAGGACGCGGATATGATCATCATCATGGACGGCGGCAGGATCATCGCTTCCGGTACACATGACGAGCTGATGAATGCATCACCCATTTACCGCGAGATTTACCAAGAGCAGACAGGCGGGAGGACGGAAAATGAATAATAGAATGAAAAGACCTCCTGTTGCACCCGGAGGAAAACGTCCGCCGGTCGGCGAAGGACTCAAGCGCCTGATCTCCATGCTTGTCAAGTCATACCCTGTGCTTCTTCCCGTCACTGCGGGATGCATTATCCTTTCTTCGATTACGAATGCCCTTCCCGCCATATTCCAGCAGAAGATCATTGCCGACATTGAATTATACTGGAAATCGGGCGACTGGGCAGCCGCGTCGAAGGTCATTCTGCCAAAAGTAATCATTCTGCTTGTGCTGTACCTGCTGTCGCTGGTATCGATCATCCTGTATACGCAGTTCATGGCGTACATCACACAGGGATTCCTCAGCAAGATGCGCACCGCACTTTTTGAAAAAATGCAGAACCTTCCCATCCGGTTCTTTGACACCAACAAGCACGGCGACATCATGAGCCGCTACACCAACGACATCGACACCCTACGTCAGCTCATTTCGCAGACGCTTCCGACGCTGCTCCAGACAATCATTCTCATTACCGCCGTGTTCTTCATCATGCTGTATTACAGCCTGTGGCTGACGCTGGTAGTGGTTCTTGGCGTATTCGGAATTATGTTTGTCACCGGTCGAGCCGGAGGTGGGTCGGCAAAATACTTTATCCGTCAGCAGAAGTCTCTCGGAAAGGTGGAGGGTTTCGTTCAGGAAATGATGAACGGCGAGAAGGTCGTTAAAGTCTTCAATCACGAAGACCGCTGCCGCGAGGACTTCGACAGACTCAACGAGGAACTTTTCAACGACGGATTCCGGGCGCATGTCTATGCGAATATCCTGGCGCCTATCATACAGAATATCGGCAATATACTCTATGTGCTGCTTGCGGTGATCGGCGGTGCGCTGCTGATTGCAAAAGCCCCCAATATAGGTATTTCTTCGATCTTTGCGGGCGCTGTGGGACTGGTCACTATCGACATTCTCATTCCGTTCCTCAACATGGCGAAGCAGTTTACCGGCAACATAAACGGTCTGGCGCAGCAGATCAATTCCATTGCGATGGCGATGGCCGGCGCGGAGAGAATTTTCTCTATGATTGACGAGAAGCCGGAGGTTGATGACGGCTATGTCACGCTCGTGAACGCCGAATACGGCAAAGACGGCAGCATTACGGAGACCGGGAAGCATACCGGCAGATGGGCATGGAAGCATCCGCACGGCGACGGCACACTCACTTATACTCCGTTGGAAGGCAACGTGGAGCTGCTCGACGTGGACTTTGCCTATGAAGAAGGCAAAACGGTGCTTCATAATATTTCCCTCACCGCAAAGCCGGGTGAGAAGATCGCCTTTGTCGGCGCGACCGGCGCGGGAAAGACCACAATCACCAACCTGCTCAACCGCTTCTACGATATCGAGGACGGCAAGATCCGTTATGACAACATCAACATCAACAAGATCCGCAAATCAGACCTTCGTCAGTCGTTGGGACTGGTGCTGCAGGAAACAAATCTCTTTACCGGCACGGTAATGGACAATATCCGTTACGGCAAGCTCGACGCGACAGACGAGGAATGCAGAACGGCAGCGAAATTAGCCGGAGCGGACGATTTTATCACCCGACTGCCGGATGGGTACGACACTATGCTGGAAAACAACGGCGAGAACCTCTCGCAGGGTCAGCGGCAGCTGATTGCCATCGCGAGGGCAGCGGTCGCCGATCCTCCTGTCATGATCATGGACGAGGCGACGTCCTCTATCGATACGCATACCGAGCAGATCGTACAGCGCGGTATGGATAAGCTCATGGAAGGAAGAACGGTTTTCGTCATCGCTCACAGGCTTTCCACTGTCAAAAATTCCGATGTGATCATGGTACTGGATCACGGCCGCATCATCGAGCGCGGTACGCATGATCAGCTCATCGAACAGAAGGGGCAGTATTACAAATTATACACCGGCGCATTTGAATTGGAATAAACAATACGAATTTCATTGATCAGGGCTGTTGCACAGGAAGGCAAAAATTCTGTGCGGCAGCCCCTTTTTTGACTCGAAATCATATTGACAATTGAATGTGTGTGGAGTATAATCATTCTGGCAAAGTGTTTGTTATAGCTAACAAATACCAATTCGGAAGGATACGATGCTATGACATTAAAAGAAATGAAACCCGGTGAGTCGGGCAAAATCGACAGAGTAGGCGGGGAAGGAGCGCTCAGGCAGCATTTCCTTGATATGGGCGTGATTCCGGGCGCGGAAGTAACGGTCATCAAATTCGCACCGATGGGTGATCCGGTGGAGCTTCGTATTCACGGTTACGAGCTGACGCTGCGGCTGGACGACGCGGACAGGATCGACGTCATTCCGGTTGCAGAAAAAGCCGAGAATAAGGACATCTTAAAAAAGAAAAAAAGAATCGCTCACCCCGGCCTCGGCGAGGAAGGCAAATTCCACCCCAAGGGAAGCGGAAATCCTTTGCCCCACGGCACAAAGCTGACCTTTGCTTTAGTGGGCAATCAGAACAGCGGAAAGACCACCCTGTTTAATCAGCTGACAGGCGCGAATCAGCATGTCGGCAATTTCCCCGGCGTGACGGTAGATCGGAAGGACGGGGCGATTCGAGGGCATGAGAATACGCTGATTACCGACCTGCCCGGAATTTATTCCATGTCGCCCTATACCGGCGAGGAGTTGGTATCCCGCAACTTTGTACTCAATGAAAAGCCGCACGGAATTGTCAATATTGTGGACGCGACCAATATCGAGCGCAATCTGTATCTGACCATGCAGCTGCTTGAAACCGACGTGCCGATGGTGGTAGCGCTTAATATGATGGACGAGATGAGAGGAAACGGCGGCACCGTGGATATCAACGCAATGGAGGAAATGCTCGGCGTGCCGGTCGTTCCCATATCCGCTGCCAAAAATGAAGGAGTGGACGAGCTGGTAAAGCACGCCATTCACGTAGCCAAATACCAGGAAAAACCGCTCAAACAGGACTTCTGTGATGCCACACATAACGGAGGAGCCGTTCACCGTGCGCTGCACGCCGTCATACATATGACGGAAGATCACGCTGCGCGAAGCGGACTTCCCGTTCGGTTTGCCGCAAGCAAACTGATCGAAGGCGACGAATTGATCATGAATCAACTTGCGCTTGATCAGAACGAGAAGGAAACGCTGGAACACGTCGTTCTCCAGATGGAGAAAGAACGCGGACTGGATCGCAGCGCCGCCATTGCAGATATGCGCTTTGCCTACATCAAGAAGGTATGCGACCGCTGCGTGGTCAAGCCCAGGGAGAGCAAAGAGCATATCCGCAGCCAGAAGATCGACCGTATTCTTACGGGCAAATACACCGCCATTCCCATGTTTATTGCCATTATGGGGCTGGTGTTTTACCTGACCTTCAATGTGATCGGCGCGTGGCTGCAGGGACTTCTGGAAAACGGCATTGACGCGCTGGAAAACGCGGCATCCTCCGCGATGGCAGCCGGAAACGTAAACAGCGTCATTCACGGTCTGGTGATCAACGGACTTTTTGAGGGCGTGGGAAGCGTGCTCAGCTTTCTGCCGATCATTGTGACGATGTTCTTCTTCCTGTCGCTGCTGGAAGACAGCGGATACATTGCCCGGGTGGCATTCTTTACAGACAAGCTGCTCAGAAAAATCGGACTCTCCGGAAGGAGCATCGTCCCGCTGCTGATCGGCTTTGGCTGCACCGTGCCGGCGGTCATGTCCACACGCACGCTGCCGAGTGAACGCGACCGCAAAATGACCATCTTGCTCACTCCTTTTATGACCTGCACTGCCAAGCTGCCGATTTACGCCTTCTTTGTCAGCAACTTCTTCCCGAATTACGGCGGCGCAGTCATGACGCTTCTTTATCTGACAGGCATTTTCGTGGGAATCATCGTTGCGTTGCTTTTCAAGAAAACGCTGTTTAAAGGGGAAGCGGTTCCGTTCGTCATGGAACTGCCCAATTATCGCCTTCCCAGTCCGCGCAACGTAATGCAGCTTTTGTGGGAAAAGGCAAAGGATTTTTTACAGAGGGCGTTTTCGGTCATTCTGATAGCGACCATCATTGTGTGGTTCCTGCAGAGTTTTGACTTCCGGCTGAATCCTGCAGCCGATTCGCATGACAGCATTCTCGCGGCAATTTCCGGGCTGCTTGTGCCGTTCTTTATTCCGCTGGGGCTGGGCGACTGGCGAATCGTCACCTCCCTGATCAGCGGATTCATGGCGAAGGAGAGCGTCGTTTCTGTGCTGGAAGTGCTGTTCGGCGCGGAAGGAGGCATTGTGGCGGCCATCACCCCCGGCGCGGCGGCTTCGCTGCTTGTTTTCTGTCTGCTCTACACGCCCTGTGTGGCTGCGATTGCCTCGGTCAGGCGGGAACTTGGCGTCAAGTGGGCAGCATCGGTTGTGGTATGGCAATGCGCAATTGCATGGTTGGCTGCTCTGGCAGTAAGGCTGATCGCGCTGGCATTTGGCATATAAGAATAAAACTTGGACACCGCGAGGAGTGCAGTGTGATGCTCCGTGCGGACACAAGCGAAAGCTGGTGGAGGGCGGACCTCTCACGGGGAAGGCTTTCACCCGAACGACCACCATTCACTTCGATACCAAAACGGGGTTGGGCGAATACAGAAGACGTACCCTGTCCGAATTCGCATGTCACCCGTGTAATATGATAGGACTGATCCGGGATTGGATCAAAATATGCCCGTCATGACCGCAAACGAACAAATGAACCGCGGCCATGACGGGCAGAATTGAGTCAATTATTCAATATGGTTTACCTGACCGATGAAGATCGGCAGGCAGCTCTGATCATCGATGATCATATAGACAAACGGGCGGTCGAGAATAACAGCGTTCAGCAGCGCGCCGTTTGTTTTCATTTCAATGGCAGTGGCTGCTCCGGCTTTTGTACCGCGCTCGTCCACCTGGATCGCTGTCTTGTGAATCACGCGGTTGATATAAAGTTCGCCTTTGTTTACCGCTGCCATTCCCGAAAAATCGGCGTTATCCGGGTCAAAAGGATCGTTCATTCCCATGGCCTTCAGCACGTCGTTCAGTTCGGTGGAATACTTGGCGTTGAATTTCGGTATTCTTGCCATCACAGGCTCACGGTCAGCCTTCCTGATCTGCTCAAAAAGTCCGGAAGACGGCATTTTTTCAATGTATTCATCAAGCGACACGCCTTCATCCGGCAGCATGGCGACGAAGCTGTAGCCCGCCGCATAGGGCTTGATGAAGCCTTTTGCCTTGCCGTCGTGGAGGTAGCCGTTTTCGGTGGAGCCCATCATGGTCACAGTCTGTATCTCGCCGTCGATATCGGTGAATTCACCGTCCCACACATCATCTTCGCTGTAAATCCTCTTCCACTCCGCGTCGAAGGAAAGAGCGTTGATGAGATACAACACCGCCGAGTCGGAAATTTCATCGAGTATTTTGGGAATCATTTTGTCAGTGTTGTCCGATACCCATTGATTGATGTCGCCGAGGGTCTTCTCATCGAATTTCGATTGGAAAACGTCCGCGCCGTAGTAGTCGGCGTTGGTCTGCAGAAATTCCTTCCTAACGTCAATCGCGCCGTTCTTGACCCAGATGGAATTGGCGGATGCGAACCTGGCTTTTTTCTCGCTCGGAAGACGGCTGATGTAGGCGCCGAGATACTGATTGAGCTGAGAGAGATCCAGCCCCTTTTTGCCGTTCATCGCGTCCAGCATTTCCGTAAGGGTGTTGTCCTGTGCTCCGTTGGCGGTCATTGCCAGCGCGGTCATCACTGACAGCGGCGAAACCAGTGTGTTTTCCTTTGAAGAATCCCGTTTGGTGCACAGACTGAAAAGCCGGAACGCAAAGCGACGGTATTCGACTTCAAATGTCTGTTCCAGTCCGCTTTCCTTTTTGAATGAAAGCGCGTTGGCAGACGGTTTGACGTTTGCCATCAGGTCAGTTGTATGGCCCGACAGACCGTTGGTTGTTTTTTCCCCGCAGGCGCATACGCCTATCAGCATTGCCGCCGAAAGCATGGCGCAGACTGCGCGTCTGAATGATTTATTCATGGATGCTTGCTCCTTGCACTGGAATTTGTGACAATGTATCCAATGTACAATGCACTTAATGATACTATACACCTAAACTCCGTAAAAACTATAAACGCAATAATAAATGTCTTTGAATCTTTATCAGAAATAAGCCTAATACTAATGATCAATCAAAAGTAGACAATTAGTATATGAATTGATTATTTGAAAAAATGTGATACAATATAATAACGCAAAAATATTAAAAGGTCATGATAAACAAATGAAAGCAACCCAATCCGAGAAATATCAACAGCAATACAATAAAATGACACAGACTCCCGTTACAAGACTGATACTGGGTCTGTCAGTGCCGACCGTGATCAGTATGCTGGTGAGCAATATCTACAATATCGCCGACACCTACTTTGTCAGCAGCATCGGTACAAGCGCCAGCGGCGCGGTGGGAATCGTCTTTGCACTGATGGCGATCATACAGGCATTCGGATTCATGGTGGGACATGGGTCGGGAAGTCTGGTCAGTCTGAGCCTGGGTGCGGGGAATATCGAACAGGCAAAAAAATTCGCTTCTACAGCCTTCTTTTCGGCACTGGTTTTCGGAGGGACAATTGCCGTGCTGGGTGAAATCTTCATCACGCCGCTGATGTACCTGCTTGGAAGTACCGACACCATTCTTCCGTATGCCACACAGTATGCCCGCTACATTCTCGCCGCCGCGCCGTTGATGTCGGTCAGCTTTGTGATGAATAACATTCTCCGCTATGAGGGCAAGGCGGCGTTTGCCATGATCGGTATTACCTTCGGAGGCCTGCTGAATGTCGCGCTGGATCCGCTCTTTATCTTCGTGCTGAAGATGGGCGTTGCCGGCGCGGGATTGGCCACCGCACTTTCACAGGTGGTCGGCGCCGGATTGCTGCTGAGCATGTTTTTCATGGGCAAGACGCAAAGCAAATTCAGCGTCAAATATATTTCCGGGGATGTATGGGATTATCTGAAAATATTCAGGACAGGCACTCCCAGTCTGCTGCGCCAGGGACTCAACAGCATCGCCGCCATGCTGCTCAACAATGCTTCCGCCGTCTACGGGGACCCGGCGGTTGCCGCCATGAGTATTGTCGGCAGGGTGAGCTTCGTGGTGTTCGCCTTCGGCATCGGAATAGGGCAGGGACTCCAGCCGGTCAGCAGCTTCAACTACGGCGCAAAGCTCTATTCCAGAGTGCGGAAGGGATTCATTTTTACCCTCTGCTACGGAACGGCTGTATGTGCCGTCCTTTCCACAGCGGTCTTCTTCTTTGCTGATTTTGTGATAGAAAAATTTCGCGACGATCCCGAGGTAATCGCCATCGGTACGCCGGCGTTGAAGGCGCAATGCGTCGCTCTGATCGTCTGCATGGTCTTCCAGTGTACCAATATGCTCTATCAGAGCATAGGCAAGAGCGGCATCGCCACAGTTCTCGCCAGTTTGCGGAACGGCGTCTGCTTTATTCCTCTCATCATTATCCTTCCGCGTGTCTTCGGTGTCAACGGCATCATATTTGCGCAGCCCTGCGCCGACTTCCTGGCAGTGGCGATCAGCATTCCCTTTGCTCTTCGATTTATCCGATTGCTTCCCCGCGACGGAGAGGAAGAAATAATTCACGCAAAATAAAGATATCTAATAATATGATAAGCGTCAGAATAATTTTGTAAAAAGAGCCGAAAGTCGGTCAACACGCCGATTTTCGGCTCTTTTTATTTGTTAAATATTTGCTTATTTTTTGCAAAAAAGATTGACAGCGACCTTTTTTCAATCTATAATTGTTATTAATGTGTGACCCGACGGCAAGCGATGATTGATCTGACGAATTTGCCGCCGTCGCATTGATTTATTTTTTTGGAGGTATATTAACTATGGCAAGAGTTTACAATTTTTCTGCAGGTCCTTCCATGCTTCCCGAGGAAGTTCTCAAGCAGGCAGCGGACGAGATGCTGGATTATCAGGGCAGCGGTCAGTCCGTCATGGAGATGAGCCACCGCTCCAAGGTCTATGACAAGATCATCAAGGACGCTGAGGCAGATCTCCGCGAAATCATGAATATCCCCGACAATTACAAGGTTCTCTTCCTTCAGGGCGGTGCTTCCACACAGTTTGCCATGATTCCCATGAACCTCATGACCAAGAACGGAAAGGCTGATTTCGTTATCACCGGTCAGTGGGCCAAGAAGGCATACGAGGAAGCTGCGAGATACGGCGACGCAAAGGCGGTTGCTTCTTCCAAGGATAAGACCTTCTCCTATATTCCCAAGGTGGAGAAGTCCGACTTCAGACCCGACGCAGATTATGTACACATCTGCCTCAACAATACCATCTACGGCACCAAGTGGAATATCCTGCCCGACACAGGCGATGTGCCGCTGGTAGCTGACATTTCCTCCAACATTCTCTCCGAGCCGATTGACGTCAGCAAATTCGGTGTGCTCTTTGCCGGCGCTCAGAAGAACGTCGCCTGCGCAGGCGTGACCATCGTCATTATCCGTGAAGACCTCATCGGCAATGCGATGGACATCACCCCCACCATGCTCAACTACAAGATTCATGCCGATTCCGATTCCCTCTACAATACACCTCCCTGCTATGCCATCTACATAGCCGGTCTGACCTTCAAGTGGATCAAGAAGATGGGTGGCCTGGAGGCTATGAAGGAGCTCAACGAGAAGAAGGCAAAGCTGCTCTACGATTTCCTCGACAGCTCGAAGCTCTTCAAGGGCACCGTTGTTCCGGAAGACCGTTCACTCATGAATGTTCCCTTTGTCACAGGCGACGAGGAGCTTGACGCGAAGTTTGTCAAGGAATCCACCGCAGCCGGCTTTGTCAACCTCAAGGGTCACCGTTCGGTCGGCGGCATGAGAGCTTCCATCTACAACGCGATGCCTTACGAGGGCGTTGAGAAGCTGGTTGAATTCATGAAGAAGTTCGAGGCTGAAAACAGCAAGTAAGGAAAAAACAAAAAAGGAAAGCGCGCAGTGCCATAATTAGCGAGCGAATGCGAGCGCGGGGTGCAGGGGACTGGTTCCCTGCCAGGTCCAGGGCAGAGCCCTGGCGGGAGAATGAGGGCAGAGCCCTCATGAGCGAGACGAAGTCGAGCGAGCAAGACCGTCCCAAACCACCCACAAAGGACAGGCGACTGCCGACGAAGTTTCTTCCAACGGCAAAACCATCCCGGACACCCACAAAGGACAGGCGACTGCCGACGAAGTTTCTTCCAACGGCAAAACCATC
>CAMHMN010000035.1 GCA_946186245.1 uncultured Clostridia bacterium | reverse complement strand
AAGCATACCGCCAGATGGCAAAGAAATACCACCCCGATCTCAACCCCGGCGACAAGTCCGCCGAGGAAAAATTCAAGGAGGTCGGAGAGGCATACGAGGTCCTTTCTGACAGCGAAAAACGCGCCAGATATGACCAGTTCGGTCACGCGGGCGTTGACCCGAATTTCGGCGCGGGAGGACCCGGCGGCGCTTACAACGTCGATTTCGGCGATCTGGGCGATATATTCAGCAGCTTCTTCGGAGGTGGCTTCGGCGGCGGCGCACGTTCCAACCCAAATGCCCCCAGGCGCGGCGGCGACATCCGACAGTCCATTATGCTTTCCTTTGAGGAAGCCGCCAAGGGCTGCCGCAAGGAAGTCAGCTACAAGCGCGTGGAAACCTGCAGCGATTGCGGCGGCAGCGGCGCGGCTCCCGGCACTTCACCCAAATCCTGCCCCGACTGCGGCGGCAGCGGATTCGTGCGGGTCAATCAGCGCACGCCATTTGGAGTGATCCAGTCGCAGCATTCCTGCGAGAAGTGCCGCGGAACAGGCAAGATCATCGAACAGAGATGTCCCAAATGCAGCGGCATGGGCAAGGTACGCGTCGTCAGCTCCAAGACAGTGGAATTCCCCGCCGGCATTGATGAAGAACAGCAGGTGCGCGTTTCCGGCGCGGGCGATCAGGGCAGCAACGGCGGAGCTTCCGGCGATCTTTTCGTCGAAGTCGGCATCCGTCCGCATCCCATCTTTGAACGCCGCGGCTACGACGTACACATGGAACAGCCCATTACATACGGTCAGGCTGTTCTGGGCGATGAGATAGAAGTTCCCACGCTGGACGGCAACGTCAAGATCAAGGTTCCCGCGGGCACCCAGCCGGGCGACATCAACCGCATGCAGGGCAAGGGCGTTCAGCGGCTCAATTCCCGCAGCAAGGGCGACCAGTATGTCCACTTCACGGTTGCTGTGCCGAAGAGCATCACCCCTGAACAGCGCGAGCTGATTCTCCAGCTGGAAAAGAGCATGGGCGGCGATTCTTCCAGGCTCGGCAAGAGGAAAAAGGGCAAGATTTTCTAAAACACTCTATACGCTGCACCGGCAGGATAGTATACTATTCTGCCGGTGTTTTTTGGTAGATTGCATTACAAACAGCAACCGGCAGGGCGGATCTTCCTCAATGGAACACCTCTCCCCTGCCGGTTGATATTTTATTAAGGGTAATAGATTGGAAAAACTACTGCTCCGCGCCGGTGACGGTCACGCCGCGAAGCAGCGTAAGCGCGGGAATCTTCATGCTGTTGTACTGCACGCTGGTTTTGCTCATGAGCATGCTGCCCACGAAGTCGTTCATCGAGCCGGAAATCGAGCCGCCCGAAACGGGAACGGTCTTGTCCCCGTCGTGCAGGTAGGCCAGGCGGATTTCACCGAAAATGTCGCCCGTGATTTCATCCACCTGGAAATCGGAGAATTCCACCACTTCCAGATAATTGCCGGAGCGAAGCTCTTCCTCGCTGCGGCTGCCCCCTGTCACCTCGATATTGGTGGGATTGAAGGAATTTTCAAGCCCCAGATAGCTGGAGAACATCCTGCCGCCGACAAATTGCTTCGCTACGCCGTCCTCGATCATCACGGTATCGCGGATCACCGCGCCTTCCTCGTCAAAGGCGTGATTCTCGGAGGAATTGACCAATTCGCGCATCGCCTTGACCGTGACCCTGTCGCCTGTGAATTCTTCGCAAATAGGCTTGCCGATCTCGTAATCGCTCATCTGACGGTACACCAGCGCGGCATTCATGCGCTCGGAAAAATAACGGTAGATCTGGCAGGCGTCTGAACCTGAGAAAAGCACATCCGACTTTCCGTTGATGGGCGTAGGCCCGGCGATCAGTCTGTCTCTGCCGTAGTTCATAGTCTTCTGTAGATCACGCTTGAGCCCGGCCGCATCGCAGGTGCCGCTGTCATAGCATCGGTAAAGCTCAATTTCGTGCCCCTCACGGCGCGCGTTGACAATCACTTCAATCATGCTGGAGGGGTAGTGCTCTGTGGAGTCAATGCCGGTGGAAGTAATCAGCCTGCGGGAAACATCGGAGACAAATATCTCATAGCTGTTGATATCCTCCCCTTCGGTTTCGGGAAGCTCCGACATCGTGCGGATAAAATCAGCCGAAATATCGGCAATGTCGGAGGCCTTGCCATCAGACACCTGATCCGCCGCGGGAGGCGTCAGCGTGAAGGGACGGTTCTTTACCAGCGTGGCACGGTAGGAAAGGTCGCTCACCAGCTTTTCAATTTCCTGCTCCGAAGCGGTCGGCGCGATCTCGGACGAGGCAAAGCCGATCGAATCGCCCTCATCTGTGAGCTGATAGACCTTGACATTGATGTGCTCGACGTTCTTTGCACGGTGCTGATCCAGCTCGTGCCGGATGAAGTAAAATTCCCAGCCGTTCTTTTTGACGTCGCTGACCTCCCAGCCGTAAACGCCGGAGGATTTCAGAGAATTGATAATCGTATCAAGCATTAGCCCAGCCTCGCTTTCGTTTTAAGATAGGGACCGCCGTCGGCCACCTTGACCCATTCCTTGCAGCCCTTGCCGCAGCCGCCGGAACCGAATACTTCGCGGTGCGGTGAGAGCATGGATATTCCGCCCAGCAGGTCGGGAACATATCCCGTCATGATGATCGGCGCGACCACCTTGCCGGTGAGCTTGCCGTCCCTGATCTCGCGTCCCATCTTGATGATGCACTGAATGCCCCAGTGCTTGGGATCCTCCATGCCGCTTTCCATTCCTTCGAGAAGATAGCCGTGTTTGATGGAGGCAATCATGTCCTCCAGGCTGTCCTCGCCGGAATCGAACATGGTGTTGGTCATTCGTGTATAGACCTTATGCTCGAAGTTTTCACGCTTGCCGTTGCCGGTGGGCTGCACGCCGAGTCGGAGTGCGCTGAGCGCGTCGCAAATGCCGGTCTTGAGAATGCCGTGGTCGATTTCGGTGACGTCGCCGGCAAGCGTTCCCTCGTCGTCAAAGGCGTAGGAAGTCACGTTCTCGGCACAGAGTGCGCCTTCGTGCATGGTGCATTTGTCGCTGCCAACCCGTTTGCCGATGTAATCCTTCCCCAGAGCGCGGTTCTTGACGAACATGTCCATTTCCACGCCGTGACCGAAGGCTTCGTGCGCAATCAGTCCGGTGACTTCCGGGGAAGCAATGATTTCATACTCGCCGGGTTCTATTCTGTCGGCGTCAAGAAGTTCGGAGGCAGTGGTCACCACCTTGTCCAGCTTTCCTTCCAGCCCGTCGAAAAGCTCGGGGCCGCAGAGTCCCGAAACGCTTTTATAGGCAACCTGCGAATTGCCTTCGCGGTTGACCACAAAGAAAATGGCGCCTTCGCTGTAGACATAGCTCTGGCACAGGTCGCGCTTTTCGGTGAGGAACATCTTGCAGATGTGGGTCGACTGCGCCGAAACGATACATTCAATGGCGTGCTCGTTGAGGGTCATAGCCTTGTCGGAAATCGCGCCGAGCTTCTCCACCAGCGCCTTGACGTCGGCGGTTTCGGGGAGCTGCTGCGTCTCCTTCTCCACGAAAAGCGTCTGCTCTTCGTCGGGAAGAAGGGGCGTATCGTATGATTTTACCCCGGCCAGCCGCAGCATGACCAGCTGGGCTTCCAGCGCGCCCTGAATCTCGGCCGCCGCCTTTTCCGGCTTGGACGGATCGAATTTGTTGAAGGCATATTCGGCGTACTGTCCGTTATTGCAGACACGCACCACAATGCCGCGTTCAGTGGTCATTGTCTCGCTCGACACACTGCGGGAACGCTGGGAAATTCTCGTCGCCAGACCGTGAGAATCGGTGGCAAGGACGCTGACATAGTCGTACTCCTTCCGGAGAATGGCGATCATTTCCTGCAGCCCGGACTTGATGCCGATGAGATAATCGGAAAAATGAGCTTTCATGGTTTCTCCTTCCTGCAAAGAGGCTTTTGGTTCTTTGCGAAAAAAACGAAGCCTACATTTAGAATTACTTGGATATATTTTACTATGTATTCCGTAAAAAGTCAATGACCTGCGTGTAAACAACCGCAGCGTTCAGCAAGATTCTTTTCCCGCTGGAGTATTTCGACCGCCGCAATGCAAAAAGGACTTCGCCCGGCAGATGCCGGGAAAAGTCCCTTGTGTATGAATTGCGCAAGTGTGAATAATGCGCAGCCGCCTTATTCGTCGATGATTTTTTCGCTCGGATCGCCGTCGGGAACCTCTGCGTCTTCATCGTCGGTTTCCACGACTTCATCGTCGTCAAATTCGTCGCCGCTGTCATCATCGTCGTCACTGTCATCCGGCTCCTCTTCCGAAGCGGCTGCCGCCGGCAGATCAAAGCCGATAACGGCCTTCAGCTGTGTGCCGGTTTTAACAAATCTGTCGATTCTGTAAAGCGTAAACAGTGCGAATGCCACCGCGAGTACAAGCAGGACAACGCATACGATGAGGGTGATATCCAGCACCGACATGGGCTCCTTCAAGCCGTTGATCTTGATGGAATTGAGGATCTCATTCATGACCTGAAGGTCGTTTTTATCGGGATTTGCCGCTACTATCTGGACAAAATACTGGTACTTGCCTATCACGGTGTACAGACCGTAAGCCACAAATTTTGTTCCGGTGCTGGGATCCTGTTCATTTTCCACGAGCATCATGTAGGTTCTGCCGTTGATCTTTTCAAAGCTGCCCTTCATGCCGGTGCTGCCGTTGCTGTTCTGACGGGCAATCAGCTCATCCTGCTGTGCCTTGGTAAGCGAGGAATAATTGCCGTAGTACTGATCAAGAGGCTTGAGATCGCTGAATCCGGCGTAAGCCATGAAATAATTGGCGTTTCCTGTTCTGGTGTAGAAGAAGATGTTCTGGTCAATCAGCGTAGAACGGTCAAGATCGGACTTGGCTATCTCCTCGGGAGCACTTTCCGCCGTTACATACTCTCCCTTGGGAATCAGCATGCTGAATCCTGTCGCTCCGACTTTCACCATCTGAAGGTCTTCCTTTTTCAGATCGCATCCGGAAACGACCGCTTGATCCGAAATCACCTCAGGAGCTTCATCCGCTGTGGTCTCGGCAAATACAGTTGTGGCATAGATACTCGCAAGCAGCATCAGCACAAATACCGTCAGCGTAATGATTAACTTTTTGTTGGTTCTCATTAATTCTACCATCCTTAATACAAATAATATATACTCAAAGCTTATCCACTATTTCTTTGAGATAAGCCTTAAAGCCTTCTTTCACTTCGGGATGTGTCAGTGCCACGTCCACGGTAGCTTGCAGAATTCCCAGCTTATTGCCCATATCATAGCGCTTGCCCTCAAAATCGACGGCCGTCAGACCCTTGGTCTTGGCCAGCTGTGCCAGAGCGTCGGTAAGCTGTATTTCATTTCCTGCTCCCGGAGGAGTATGATCGAGAATATCGAATATTTCAGGCGGACATACGCATCTGCCGAGAATGGTGTAATGGCTGAGCAGATCCTCGACGCGTTTGACCTTTTCGACAAGATCGGTGCATTTGAAGATCGAGGTTTCGCCTTCAAGGGGCTGCAGCTTGAGCGAGCTGCCTCTCATGACCACTTCGGGAGGCATTTCCTTGGTGCCGACCACACCCAGACCGTATTTCTCATAAGCCTCGCAGAGCTGGGCGGTCACCGGCTTTTCACCGATGATCACATCGTCGCCGAAGAGTATGGCAAAGGGTTCGTCGCCGACAAAGGAACGCGCGCAGTTGACGGCATGTCCCAGTCCCTTGGTTTCCTTCTGACGCACAAAGCAGATATTGGCCATCTTGGTAAGACCCACGATCTGGTCGTACGCTTCCTGTCTGCCTGCCTGAAGCAGACGGCTTTCAAGTTCCGGGGTGCGGTCAAAATGATTTTCTATATCGCTCTTGCCGCGGTTGGTAATGATAAGAATATCTGTGATTCCGCTTGCCACTGCTTCTTCCACAATGTATTGAATGGCAGGTTTGTCCACAATGGGAAGCATTTCCTTTGGCATTGCCTTCGATGCGGGAAGCACACGTGTGCCAAGGCCGGCAGCGGGAATGACTGCTTTTCGCACTTTTATATTCATACTATCATCATCCTTTTTATTCATTTTAACAATTATAACATATTGCAATGGTAATTACAACATTTTTTATAAATATTTAAAACAAAAATCCTTTTTCAATTATATATACAACCGCCAAATAGCACATTATCATTGAAAAAGTGGGAATCATAGCCAGGCCGCCGCTGCTCTCCAGTTCTCTGTTGAATTCGTCCGCGTCTGCATTTTTCGCCGTGAGCTGTGCGTTGATTTTTTTAATTTTCTTGGTGCAGTGATTCATGTAAAGACGATTGCCCAGAAGACCCGAGAATATCATTAACAGAAATTCCATGCCCGAAAGAATCAGGGAAATCATTGAGCCTATCGCAAGGCGGTTGCCCGAAAGGGTCTGCAGTACACTTGCCAGATAGGCCTGATAGAGTGACGAGCCGGATACCGCCAGGATCATCAGGATTCCCGGAAGGTACATCTTGCGGGAGACAAACCAGAAGCCGTGGGTAAAAAACGCGGTGAAATTGAAGCTCACCGGGTTTTTGCTGCGTGACATTCTGATGAATTTCGGAATATAGTATATCCACATATTCCCTACGAAACGCTTGATGTCCCCTGCCGGAACCCCTTGTATGCTTTCGCCGGGGTCGAACGGAAAGAGTTCCTCCAGGTTGTCCTTGACGGCTTTTTCCTCCGAAAAAGGATCGGCTGCTTCGTACATATAGTACCCGCAGTATTCGCAGTATTTCTCGCTCTTGTTGGTGTTTCTGCCGCAGTTCGGGCAGACAACGCGCTCGTTGGAAGACACGCTCTCCGTTTCCGAAGGCGACGCAATGCTTCCGAAATATCTTTTTTCCGGCTGCCATTCGTAGCCGTCAGCGTGTTTGTCCTCACAGGCGCAATGACCGAGTTCTTTCCAGCATTCCCTGTGATGCGGCGCGCCGCATTCCGGACATACCACTATATCGGAGCTTTCATCGAAAGCTTCTTCGCATTTGACACAGGACGTTTTTTTATAATCCTTCATAATCTGACGGGCAATTTGTAAAAAAAGCCCTGATAGCACCTCCCACGGTATTGTTTACATACGGTCGCATAAGCTGTCCGGATTTTCTGATGGGCGGCAGACGCAATATTACTTCACCGTGACCTTGCATCTGGCGGAAACGCCGCTGCCGCTCTCCACAGAAATATAGCAGTAACCCGCCGATACCGCCGTGATCAGACCGTCGTCACGGACCGTGGCCACTTCTTCATCCGTGGAATACCATCGCACGGTGTCATTGCAGTCATCCGGCAGGAGCATATAGAGGAGCGAATCCTGTTCCCCGGCATTCAGCGAAAGACTGTTTTTGTCCAGCGTCACGGAATCGGCCTTTTTCATTACGGTGATTTCCAACGAATCGGTGATGCTGTCGCCTGTGACATCGTTCGTCACCTTCAAGGTGATGATCGCTTTCCCGGACGCCTTGCCCTTCACTGTTCCGCCCGAAGTGACAGTGGCCACTTTCTCATTGTCCGACAGCCATTCCACCGCGTCGGTCGAATCCCCGGGCATAATGACTGCCTTGAGCGGAAGGGTTTCGCCTATATAGAGGCTGTCCTTTTCCACGCTGATCTTCATTGACTTGGCGGGAAGCCTGACCTGCACCTGACATTTTGAAATAAGCTCTCCGCCGGTCCGGCAGTTGATGATGCATTTGCCCGGGCTGACGGCGCTCACCACTCCGTTTTCATCCACCGTTGCCACCTTTTCGTTGGTGGAATTCCACGTGCATTTGTCTGTGGTCTCGGGTGAATAGGACGGGCGGATAATCGCGTTGAGCCTGTACTGGGTGTCCTGATTGATTTTCAGCTGCTTCGTGTCAATGGTCAGCGTTTCGGCACGCACCACAACATTGACACGGCATTCCGCGCTTAATCCGTTCGCCGTTTCGGCCGTGATGACCGCGCTTCCGAAGGACCTGCCGGTCACCTTGCCTTTGGAATTGACAGACGCTACGCTGGGATCAGACGATTTCCAGACGATCCGCTGTTCGGACTCCGGAGGCGTAACCGACGCTTTCAGGTTGAATTCCTTGCCCTGATAGACGTCCCGGGTTTCCTGATTCAGCCGCAGGCTCTCGGCGGGAATGATGCATTTGATTTCCGCCGAAGACTTCAATCCGCTGGCGGCTGTCGCCGTGACCGTACACTTTCCCTGACCCACTGCGGTGATTTTTCCGGCTTCGTCCACGGCGGCGACATTCTCGTCATCGCTCTCCCAGGTGATCAGATCTTTCGAAGTGGAGGGGCTTGTGATCCCGGACAACTGAAAAATCTCCCCTACGGCCAATTCCCCTTCGGGAGCCGACAGAGATAATTCGGCCGGCTTTTCGGTGACGGTCACCATGACGGTGTTTTCGCTTCCGTCCGGCATACGGCAGGTCACGACGGCGACGCCGCTTCCCCTGGCGGTCACTTTTCCGTCGTTGGTCACGGTGGCTACCGAGGGGGACGACGAAAACCAGAATCTGTTGGCCGCAAAGATCGGGTCAATGATCTGACTGAAAAGGGAACTCAGTTCCTCGCTTTCTCCGCAGTAAAGAAGACGCGTTTCATGCTTTTTTTTTGCATTGGAGCCGATGTCGTCCGGAGACACCACGACCACCCTGACCGTGCAGGCGTCAAATCCCTCCGCAGTGGCGGTGACATCCGCGTTTCCGTGTGAAACGGCGGTCAGCATGCCGCTGTCGTTTACCTTTACCACCGATTCGTCAGAGGATTCCCACGACACCGCCGCTTTCCGAGCCGCCGTGAAACCGACAGCCAGTCCGAATGTCCTGCCTTCCGCCAGCACAACCCGCTCGGAACTCACCAGGAAGGTCGATTGATAGGGGATAAACCGGAGCTCATGCCCGGTAGAGTATTTTTCCGCACAGCTGTCCTTTGAGCCGTATACACTGATGTAACCGGTCTTTTTTATCCTGCCGTCGGCAAAGTACACGCCCACCGCGGCAGAGCCTATGCTTTCCACGCTGTCGGGAACGGAAAGCGCCGTGATATCGGTGCAGCCCAGAAACGCCGCCGTCCCGAGCGAAAGAATGCCTTCGGGCAGACTGACTCCTGAAATGCCCTTGCATCCCGTCGCGGCATAATCTCCGATTTTCTGCGTCTGCTCCCGGAGGTTCAGCTTCCCCTTGAAGCCCTGCGGACACAGGATCAGGCTTTCGCCCTCCCTGTCGAACACACAGCCGCCCTCGGAGGAATACGTTTCGTTGGCTTCGGCTACCGTGATCTTTGACAACGACGTACAGCCGTTGAATGCGCCGGTCCCTATCCGCCTGACATTTTTTCCTATTGCCGCTTTTTTCAGCGATACACAGCCGGAAAAGGCAAGGGAACCGATCTCGGTCAGTCTTTCCGCACCCGGCGCCGCCTTCAGGGACGTGCAGCCTTCAAAAGCGGAAACGCCGATCTTTTCCAGGGATTTGCCGGACACAACCTTCTGCAGGCCGGCGCATCCCCTGAAGGCTTGCGGAAGCAATTCGACCAGCTGATCGCCGATGGTCACCTTTTCCAGCGCGACGCAATTGATGAAGGCGCCTGCCCCCAGTTTGCCGACGGCGGACAGATCCGCCTCGGAGATCCTTCTGCATCCCTTGAACGCCATATCCCCGATGGTATCCAGCTGACTCCCGAAGGAGATCCCTTCCAGCATGACGCAGCCATCAAACGAACTGTCGCCTATGCTTTTGAGTGTGGAAGGAAGCACCACGTTTTTCAGATGAATGCAATTGCAGAAAGCAAAATTGTCAATCCTGGTCATTCCCTCGGGGAAATCCGCCTCCGTCAGCGAACGGCATCCGTAAAACGCCCCTTCCCCGATGCTTCTGAGATGAGCCGGGAATGTCACGCGGCTCAGACCGACGCATCCGCTGAATACATACTTCCCTATGTCGGTCACACTGTCGGGAATGACCACCGACGTCATGTATTGCCTGTCGCAAAACGCTTCGCGGGCAATCACTTTCACCGGCAGCCCGCCCAGCATATCGGGAATTTCCACCTCTGTATCGTCGCCTTCGTAACGGGTGACGGAAACATAGCGATTGTTGCTTTTATCGACATAGACAGAATAAATCCATTTGTCCTGTCTGAGATTGACCGAGTCAACCGACGGCGAAAGGGTGTCCTTATCCGCGCCCACGGTGGGGGCAAATACACAGAAGCACACAAATGAAAGCAAAACTGCCGCTATCAGAGAGCAAGCAGTCTTGCACGGAATTGTTTTCGACTTCAACATATGAAATAAACCGGAACAGATCATAATGCCCTCCGTAATTCTTCCAAATGAATAATAACCACTAACCCTATTATATTCAATAACTCTGAAAAGTCAACGGAATACACATAAAACTAACAATGAAAGGTTTCCTTATCGTTAAATGATCAATCCCTGTCCAGAAGCTCCTGATAGAAATCGGCGTAGTTGGTCTTCTGATCGCGTATGAATTCTATCGCGGAGGACGGGTGTCTGTTCAGCCTCCCTGTGAGAAGGTAGGGTACGTCATACCCCCAGACAACCCCGGAGGCTTTGAGGGGCAGCATATAATTCTCAATAAAGGAGAGAATGGGAGAAAGATTGTATTTCGGGTTCTTGAAGAAGCCGAGCAGCAGTTCCATGGCGCAGTTGCCGGCGCCTCTGCCCATGCAGCTCACGGTGGCGTCGAGGTAGCTTGCGCCGAAGGACATGGATTCAATCGTATTGGCAAAGGCAAGCTGCTGGTTGTTGTGGGCGTGAATGCCAAGGAATTTGCCGGCTTTCTCGGTGTAGGAAAGGTATTTCTCGGTGAGTCTGGCAATCTGTTCGGGATAAAGCGAGCCGTAGCTGTCCACAAGATACAGACCGTCCACGTTGCTCTGGCAGATCATATCCAGCGCGCCGTCCAGGTCGAAAATGCTCGCGTTGGAAATCGCCATGATGTTTACGGTGGTCTCGTAGCCGAGTTCATGACAGTATTCCACCATTTCCAGCGCCGCCGGAATGGTGTTGATGTAGGTGGCAACGCGGATCATATCAATGACGCTCTCGGAACGCGGCTTGATGTCGCGGCGGAAGTCTGTCCTTCCCACGTCCGCCATGACGGAAATCTTCAGGTCGGTGTTGTTTTCGCCCACAATGGCGCGGATGTCTTCGTCGTCGCAGAATTTCCACTTGCCGAACTTGTCGGGGGAAAAGATGTCCTTCGACGCCTTGTAGCCGAATTCCATGTAGTCCACGCCCGCCTTGACGTTGGCGAGATAAAGGGCACGGACAAATGCATCGTCAAAATAGAAATTGTTGACCAGACCGCCGTCCCGGATGGTGGCGTCCAGCACCTTTACGTCGGGTCTGTAGGATACGATATTGCCTCTTCTGTTCATTCTTTTTCATGTTCCTCTCAACTAATGTAAAGTGCAAAATGCGATCAGAACCATTCCGATTGCAGATATGTAAATTGTATTATAGCACACCGCAATGTCAATTTCAACAAGAATCACATGATTTTCATCATTTTGTGTAAAAATTAAATAATCCGCGGAGGCTCCGTCGTATGCGAAACCTCCGCGGATGCAGATTTTTATGCAGCAGCCGTTTTTTTCCTGAAGAATTTGCCTGAGAAGAGATCGACGAGGAAATTGCCGGCCAACAGGGTGATCGCGGAACTGACCGCCGTCAGCACCACCGCCGCCCAGACCTTCATCCCCGGGGCGTTGTCCTTCATGTAGTAATCTACCGCGTAAATGGCGGCTAGCTGGGAGAGATAGACCGGCAGGGTGATCTTGCCGAGGAAATAGCTCACTTCGTTGTCAAACAGTTCCCCGGAATAAGTCAGCCCGCTGTAGGAAAGGGTCACTCCCACAAAAATCACCGCCAGCGCGCCGTATTCCCAGCCGTACGGAAGTGTCAGCAGGGTGATCACGACGGCCGCGACGTACATCATCCATTCCACAACGGTCAGCACAACGCGGACAGGCTTCCCTGCCTTTTCCGCAAGAGGGGCAAGCCCGTATTTGCCCAGGCTGTAGACGAATGTGCCGAGTGTTATTTCCGCCACCGCCCTGATCAGGCCTTTGTAGATGAAGATGTCCTGTCCGATATACATGGGACGCGTTACGCCTGTGAGCGAGGGATATTCGCAGCACATCCAGACAAACAGCCCCACCGAAGCCACCGGCGCAATGTACCGGGTAAAAATCTTGAAATGCAGCCGGCAGAGCGGATAGACAATCAGTATCGCAATCAGCATGGCCGAAAGATACCATTCGATATGATTGAGCGGCGAACCCATGATGCCTGTCATCTGGAGCAGGAAGAAGCTCGGCACCGCGGCGTCGAGTCTTTCCAAAGCCGACCACCTCGGCATATCCAGATGAATCAGCACCATCACACCGAACAGCACCGCGAACGCCACCGCATGCTGCGGGAAGATGGAGGCGTATTTCTTGCCCAGATACCGGAATGTGTCGGGAACGATGCTGATTTTCCGGGGGGATTGAAGACTCTGCTTTTCGGCACTGTGGGCGAGGAAGACGCCTGTGAGGATAAAGAAGAATTCCACACCCATTGCACCGTGCGGGAAAAGTCCAAAGTGTACGCCGTCCTTGAGCGATACGCCGCCCAGCAGCATCTTGCCGTAATGGAAAAACAGTATCGTAAGGCAAAAGACAAACCGCATAAATTCCAGCGTGCCGTTCCGCTTTTTGGATGATGAAGCCATTTTGTAAATCTCTCCTTATTGATTGATGCAGGATATTCGGGCAACCGGCAGGAAATTTTCCCGTGCAGGGATCGGACCATATCGACGGCCTTCTGTCTGCTGCCTTCTCTTTCTCTTTCACATTATAGCACGTCATTCCGTCTATTTCAATGTTTTCCATAAAAAAACTGTGGGGCAGTGTCTGTTGTTGTAGGATTTTTCAAAAAATAATTATGAATTCCCCCTTGACAAATCCTTTGGAAGGGTGTATGATGTAACTGTACTAATCAAGCTAATACAGTTAGTAAACACATTACACTCATTCCGGAGGTGAAACACTGAATGTATACCACAGACAATCTGAGCGGCGTTCCGGTCTATGAGCAGATCGTTCGCCAGACCGAAGCATTCATTCTGGCAGGCATCCTGCAGCCCGAAGCGCCGATGCCTTCCGTACGTGCGGTAGCGACCGAGATTGCCGCCAATCCCAATACGGTGCAGAAGGCATACACCAACCTGCTCGGGCGAGGGATCCTTTACGCCGTTCCCGGCAAGGGCAGCTTCATTTCTCCCGACGCCAAAGAAAAGCTCCGCGCCGAGCTGGAAAAGAAGCTGGAAGGCGTCGAACAGATGGCAGCGCAGTTCGCCGGTGCCGGCATCGCCAAGCAGGAGGTGCTCGACGCGGTCGAACGAGGGTACGAAAGCGCTCACATTCGCTCGCTAAGAGAATAGAGAATAAAGAATAGATAATAGATAATAGTTTCGGAGCGCTTCGCGCTGATTGAAAAATATTTGAAAGGAAGAACACCTTATGATAAACGCCACGCATGTGACCAAGAAATTCGGTGATCTGACCGCGCTGGACAATGTGGGGCTGACGGTGGAAACCGGCAGCATCTTCGGTCTGGTCGGCTCCAACGGCGCAGGAAAGTCCACATTGATACGGGCGATTTCCGGCGTATACAGGATCGACGGCGGCAGCATTTCCATTGACGGAAGGGACATTGCCGAAAGCCCGGAGGTCAGAAACAAGCTCATTTACGTGTCAGACGACCTCTATTTCCTTCCCAACAGCAATATGGACAGCATGGCCAGGCTCTGCAGGAACTGCCGCACGGGTTTTGACGAAAAGCTCTACGCCGAGCTGGCCGAGAAATTCGAAGCCAGCCGCAAGAAGCCCATCCGCACCATGAGCAAGGGCATGAAGCGGCAGGCGGCGCTCATTCTCGCCATTGCTTCCCAGCCGGATATCCTTCTCATCGACGAAACCTTCGACGGGCTGGACGTCATCAAACGCCACGACATGAAGGAAATTCTCTGCGGCGCGGTTGCCGACCGAGGACTCACCGTGCTGCTCGCCACCCATTCCATGCGAGAGGTGGACGACATGTGCGACACCATCGCCATGCTGCACAAGGGAAGGATTACCCTGCAATCCGAACTGGACGAGGCAAAGACCGCCCTCTGCAAGGTGCAGATTGCCTTCCCCGAGGCTTTTGAGAAGGACGCCGTGGCATTCGACGGGGCGAGCATTGTCGATTTCTCCCGCGACGGCACGGTCGCCACGGTCATCTTCGAGAACGACCGCGAACAGGTGGAACGGGAACTCAAAGCCAAAAATCCCCTGCTGATGAACGTCCTTCCGCTCTCGCTCGAGGAAGTCTTCATTTACAAGAACAGATGAATTTGTAGGAAAGGAATGATACTGCAATGAAAGTAAATGAAATATGGAATAAAGGCAGCCTGCCGAAGTTCAAAAAACCGCTCTATCTCGAAGGGCTCCGGCAGCTGAGAATCGGCGGCATTGTGCTGGCCGCGCTGGTCGCTCTCGGTTCGGCGAGGGAATACCTCGGCAATATCAGCTTCCACTCCGAAAGCGGCTATCCCCTGCGTTACAGCCTGATACAGGAACTGCCCCAAGTTTTCTCCGACACCGCGTGGCTGGTCTTTTTCCTGTGTTCGATCTTCGCCGTGATCGCGGCCTTCGTCCTGACCCCCTTCACCCGCTCGGCCAAGGCGCGCGACTTCTACTACGGCACCCCCCATTCCGGAGGCACGCTCTGGCTGAATTTCGCCGCCGCCTGCCTGACGTGGATCGCGGCCGGAGCGGGTTCCTTCCTGCTGGTGAGCTGCCTTTTCCTGATGCCGTTTGACGCGAAGATTTTCGGTATATGCCTTTTCATCGCCTTCAATGTGCTGGCGGGGGTCTTCATGGTGTTCGGTATGGCGATGCTGGCGGTTTCTCTCACCGGCAGGCTGATCAACGCGCTGGTCAATCTCCTCGCGCTTTCGGCGCTTTCCACCTGCGTCAAAATCGCCTTTTCCGCAGGCTATAACGTGGTTTACAGCGGTTTCCGCCTTGTGGTGCCTTCCTCCGAGCTGTACGAATACGACCCGGTTTTCCACATCTACGAGCGCGTGTTTTTCGATTACGGCGGAAGCAGTTTGATTGAATTCAACGCGGAATTCGGTATCTTCGCCTCGTGGTCCACCGTAGGCTACTGCCTGCTCTGGGGCTGCGTCATGCTGGCTGCCGCCGCGTTCTTCATGACAATCCGAACGGGCGACAGCGTTGGAAAGCCCTTTGTCAACGGAGCCGCGCACGCTATCTCACTGACGGTGGACTATTTCCCTGTCTCGGTCGTGGTGGCTATGATTCTCCGCGAAGTAACGCTCTCCCTTCATTGGAACGGAATCGTGATTGACGGTCAATCCATTATAAACGGGGTACTCTATCTGCTGATTATTTTCGGATGCTGCTGGGGGCTGGAGCTTCTGCTTACCTTCGACTGGAAACATTCCCACCGCTCCTTCAGGCTGCTTCCGATACCGATCGTGCTTGCACTGGCCATTATGACAGTCGGATTCCTCGAAATCAATGCGGAATTCAACACAACGCCTGCCGCCGACGAGGTGGAGTCCTTCACCCTTACCCGCAACGATTCCCTGCCCGACGAGCTGGTCATGTTCCGCCTGAGGGACACCCTCGGCAGATGGGTCACCGACGAAGCCGAAATCAGGGACAGCGCCATCATCGAATACGCCACCGCGCAGCTCAAAGAACTCTCCGATGAATACGGCCATGATTTTGACAAAGCGTACAACGGAAGATATTCGCTGCTGGAATACGATGACGCGCCAAAGCGCAAAGAGGAGAGACTCATCGCCATCCGCCTTAACCTTAGAAACGGCAAGAGCATCACCCGTCTGATCGGCTTCGACGATGAGCACATCACGGCCATGCGGAATGCCTTCCTCAGCGACGGTGAATTCATGAAGAAATTTCTCACCCTGCCCGACGTCGGTCAGGTGAACGCCGTCGTCGATGAAGCCTACGGTCTGACCCGCGAAAAAATGACGGAAATCTACAATTGCTACCTTAAGGAATACAACGCTCTTTCCGACGAGGAAAAACTCAAGGTCATCAAGGCGAGTATGTATGTCTCTTTTAACAATGCCAACGAAAATGACAACGAGGATATGGAAATAGCCGAACACGTTACTGAGAGCGATCTCGCCCTTTTCGGCCAATCGAATGAACCCAGCCATTACGGAATCAATTCCCTCTCACTTTTACTGGTAACCAACAAGCCTGATACGAATTTTTGCGGAATTGCTATCACAGGTTATCCCGAAGGACATCTGTATGAGTACGAAAAATGGTACGATCAGAAACTGTGGATCGACAGCCGGAACTTCCCAGAGACAACAAAATTGGTTGTAAAATACTGCAACGCAAAATTCTCTCAGGCGCAGAAGTGCTTTAAATCCTCCGCCATGAGACGGGAGGACGGGGATTTCAGCGGAGGCGAAGGACTGTCAGTCTCTTATTTTTCAAAAAACAAAATGCTTCATGTGAATTACATTCTGATCAACGGAGAATATGAGCCGGAGCTCGAATGGGCAACCGAATATTTGGAAGATGAAACCGCGTCGAAAAAGGTGATCAAGGTCGATTCCGACGCGATGGTCAAACAGCTCTTTGAAGACATTCAGTCCACCGAAACCATTGACGTCAACAAGCCCTACGCCTGCGTGAGATGGTACAACGCAGATAAAAACGGCCTTCCGGAAATCATGACCTTCTTCGCCCAGACCGACTTCCCTTCGGTCGCTGAATAAATCATTGACTACACCTCACCCGATACAGAACAACAAAACCAAAGCAGCCGGCTGCATTTCATTCCGCAGGGGAATGAGTCAGCCGGCTGCTTTGGTTTATATTTTGTTATGAATGAAATGGAAAAACTCAGTCGTCGATGCCCAGCATGGCAACGCGCTCGATGTCGGGTCGGATGGAAAGGAATACATTGACGATTTCGGGGTCGAAGTGACCGCCGCTGCCCTTGAGAATGATATCAAACGCCTGATCAAAGGACATCTGCTGCTTGTAGCTGCGCTTGCTCACCAGCGCGTCGAATACGTCGGCTACCGCCAGCACGCGGGCGCAGAAGGGAATTTTGATGCCCTTCAGCCCGTAGGGATAGCCCTTGCCGTTCCACCATTCGTGGTGATAGGCGGCCATATCCTTGCCCAGCAGCAGGTAATAATTGTCGTCGATCTGCTTGGCACATTCCTCGAGAATCTTCGCTCCCTCGACGGTGTGCGTCTTCATCAGCTCGAATTCCTCCTCGGTGAGGTCGCCCTGCTTTTTCAGCACCGCGTCGGGAATCTTGATCTTGCCGATGTCGTGCAGCGGCGCCGCCAGCGCAATACTTGTGACGTAGCGGTCGTCGAGAAATCCCGGGTACATTCCTTCGTCACGCATTTTGCGCACCAGTGTTTCCACAATGGCGCTGACCCGGTGAACGTGAATGCCGGTGGTTTCGTCGCGGGTGTCTATCATGTTGGCAAGCACCATGATGATCTGTGACTTCATCTTTTCCAGCTGTACGCGCTTTTTCTCATTGTCAAGCTGAAGCCGTCTGCGGTAATCCTCCAGTTCGATGGCTCTGGCAATGCGGGATTTCATGACCTGCGGTACAAAGGGCTTTGCCAGAAAATCGACGGCGCCCATTTCCAGGCATTCCACTTCGGTCTGAGGGTTGTTCTCCACCGTCAGCACGATGACAGGTATCTCGCACCACTTCTCGTTCGCCTTAATCTTCTTCATGGTCTGCTTGCCGTCCAATTCCGGCATATTCAGATCCAGCAGAATGAGATCGGGGGTGTCGCGTTCGAGATATTTCAGCGCCTGATAGCCGGATATGACCGCAATGACCGAGTATTCGTCGCCTATAGCCTGCTTCGCCATTGCCAGCGTTGTCTTGTTATCGTCGATAACGAGGATCTTCTTCATCTTGACCTATCTCCTCCTAAGGGACTTTTCTTGAATTATTATACACAGGCATTATTAACAATTTGTTAAACTGCGGATACAAATTGGGAAAAAACTATTGTAAATTATTTATATTCCAACCCCGTCAGAGTGTGCTCAAAGCCTGCGCCGCACCGTCATAATCGTAATTCTCCAGCAGAATCGCCGCCTTGCGCACCGCCTGTCTGTCGTCGGGCTCCAGCTTGCAGCCGAGAAGTTCGTTGATTCCCGCCATGGCTCCGTCGCTGTCGAAGTTTTCAATGAGTCCGCGGATCCTTACCGCGTCGGAATGCTTCTTCTGCGCGGAGATGGGCTGCATATCGGCCGGCTGGGCGGGTGTGTCGTCAATGGATTCCAGCAGGTTGCCTGACTTCAGGTAATCCTCAATATGATCCAGCAATTCGTCGTACTTGTCCGCCAGTTCCTCGCAATGCTCTTTCATAAAGCTCTCGTCGCCCTGCTTCGCCGCGTCCTCATGGTCGCGCGCCGTCATGGAAAGCTCTGTCGCGCCGATGCTCGCCGCGGCACTCTTGAGCGAATGGGCTTCCAGCCGATAGGAATTGACGTTGCCTTCCCCGGCGCATTGACGGATAAGAGCCGACTGCGAACGGCCTTCGCTCAGGAAGACATTGAGTATATGGTTGAAGGCCTCCACGCTTCCGCCCATATTGAATAGGCCCTGGGGCACGTCAATCCCCGGAATGAGGATACTGCGTGAATCATTGGCCACGGCGGCGGGAATGTATTCGCCGCGGCTGCGGCTGATCTTCATCATGGGATCGACCTGCTCGGTGTATTCGGAAAGCTGCTTTTCGGCGGGGATATATTTCCGGATCACCGCCGCCAGCGTTTCACCGCTCATGGGCTTTTCCACAAAATCATTCATACCGTGCGAGAGGAAGAGTTCCCTCGCGGCTTCCCCCACATTGGCCGAAAGGGCGATGATCGGCACATTGCGGAAATATTCCCCTTCGGCGGCGCGGATGTGCTGCACCGTTTCTATGCCGTCCCAGTCGGGCATCATGTGATCCATGAAGATCATGTCGTAATGCGGATCGCGCAGAAGCGCTTCATAGGCTTCCCTGCCGCTGCTCACCATATCCACGTTGGGCTTGAATACATTCAGCAGACCTGCCGTGACCCGGAGATTGACGTAATTGTCATCCACAACGAGGATCCTGGCGTCGGGAATAAACAGGTGGTTCTCGATCTTTCTGGAGCGATGGAAGCTCTCAATATTTTCTCCCCGCACAAGCGACGCCACCTGCCCTGTCAGCACAGGCTTGTGCAATATCAGGATATTGTCCTTTATGCCGTTGTCAACAAACGCGTTGTGATCCACCATGGCAACCAGCCGCATCCGCTTGATCTTTTTGGCGAAGGAATCCACCCCCGCAATGCAGGTGGCATAATCGAAAAACAGCATCGCGCCGAATCGGTCGGCGTTGTAATAATCCCACACCGCCACGTCGTTGACATTGATCACGGCGATTCCCATTCCCTCGATAATGGCTCTGATGTTTTCGGCGTAATAGGGATTGGGTTCGCAGACATAGGCGACGTGTCCGTCCGGATCAGGCACAAAGCCGAGTTCACGGCGTTTCCTGACCTTCTGCTCGACCACCACCGAGAAGATGGAGCCCTTGCCGGGTTCGCTTTCCAGACTGATGGAGCCGTTCATCTTGTTGGCAAGCCGCTGGGAAATCACCAGACCCAGTCCCGTTCCCTCCAGGCGGCGTGAAGAATCCGTGTCCACCTGCGTGAACTGGTTGAAGAGCTTCTTCTGATCCTCGCGGGAAATGCCGATGCCCGTGTCGGTTACGTCGATTTGCAGCCAGAACCGCGCCTCTTCGTCTACGGTGCGTGTCATCCGCAGCTTGATCATGCCGCTTTCGGTGAATTTGACGGCATTGTTCAGCAGGTTGATCAGGATCTGACGCAGCCTTGCTTCGTCGCCGATGAGTTCGGCGGGAATGTCAGGGGCAATATCCGCGACAAAGGCGATGTCCTTCTCGCCGATACGCACATTGACGATGCTTGCCACGTCGGATACAAGCTCCTCCACGCTGTAGGGAGCTTCGTCGAGATTCATCTTGTTTGCCTCGATCTTGGAAAAATCCAGAATGTCGTTGACCATGCTCAGCATGTTATGGGCTGAATTCTGGATGGTGGTGACATATTCTTCCTCCAGCGGCGTGAGGTCATTCTGGAGCAGAAGCTCGCTCATTCCGGAGACCGCGATCATGGGCGTGCGCATTTCGTGGCTCATGTTGGCGAGAAATTCCGCTTTTTCGCGGCTGCCGGCTTCGGCGTTGAGCTTCTCCTGCTCCACCATCCGGTAAAGCTCCGTGATGCTCTGGGAACGCGATTCCATGATTTTCACCGCGTTGCGGAACCAGCTGATCATCGCAATGACCGCCACGCTGCCGAGATAAAACAGCACCATCCTCGCCACTGCGCTCAGCGGATTTTCCAGATTGGCAAAGAATTTGTCGGGGTACATCAGATACAGATACACATACAGCCCGGTGACATAGATGATTTCCAGCACCGTCAGTCCGATTCTGCGGTAAAGAGCCGAAAAACACATGATCACAAGGAACACGCCGTGGCTCTCCGAAATGGTGTTATTCTCCCAGATGTAAACCGTGGCAGCCGCCGTCATGCAGGCTGCCGCCATATAGGCCTGCGGTGCGCCGTTGAGAAAGGGCAAAAACGTAAAAAGCGCCATCACAACCGGAATTCCCAGCATGAGCTGCCACATATGATCCGGCATTCCACTCACAAAGCAGAACAGCGCAGCCAGCGGGAAGAAAAACAGACATAACCAGAAGACGAACTTTTCCACCGAGCGGTGGGTGATTTCCTTATATTTCATAGTATAATACCCCCAATTATATTCATTTTAGCTTAAATCTGCCGATTTGTCAATCATAAATAAAAAGGCGTGCCTCACGGGGAAATCATTCGGCACGCCTTTGCAATTGTATGTGAAACAGGGCCTTCACGGTCAGTGAACCGCCTCAGCCGACCTTCTTGAAAACCTCGGCAGTGTCGGCACTGCCTTTGAGCATGATGTATTCGCCGCCGTCTGTACGAAGCTGCCATACACGGTAATCGGGTTCGTTTTTGAGTCTGCCGAGCCGTCTGCCGACCGATGCGCCGATTCTGCCAACGGAAAGGGAGAAGTCGCCGTCCTCACTGAAGCCCACAAAGGTATATTCCGCCCCTGCTTCCCAGACCGTTTCACCGTCCTGACTCAGCTCAAATTCCGATTGTGTCACCGGAAAATGCTCCTTGACGTTTGCCACAGCATACGCCAGACGTCCCAGACCTGTGATGGCAGCAGAAAATATGACTGACATGTATATTACCTCCGATGAATCGCAAGTTTATTCCATAAAAAAACAACGCAACACAAGTTTCGTTTCGATAAACATATGATAGCACGCGCTTATGTGTTTGTCAAGTAATTTTTATTGAAAAACGACAAGTTATTTTTTTAACGAATTCTCCACCAGATAATATGAATTATTTTTCAATATATTTTGAACGAAAAAAAGCCTCAGCCGACAGATTGTAAAATTATTTTCAGGAAAAGTGCATCGTTTGTTGACTTTATTACCGTATGTGGTATAATTATCATGAGGAGTTATAGGTTTTTATTGTACAGATTCATTATGACTCACTGCGAAAGCCTAAATACAACCAACGTATTGAACGGAGGATATTTCAGATATGAATATTCATGTAATCGGCACGGTAAACGGCGAAGTCAACGAGGGTATGAGGAACATCGCCACTCATATCTCGCACGCGTTTGAAAAGGAACACAATGTCATCTATTCCGGACTGAGACAGCTTCCCAAGATTATCTTCGATTCCAAGAAGGCTGACGTCTCCTTGGTCTTTGCGTGGGCTGACAGGAGAATTTACGACCTGGTCAGAGCCGTCTCCACCATCTGCCCGAATATCTGGGTCGTGCTGGTTCAAAGGCCTGCCGATGAATTTCTCGCCCTTTGCCGCGAGAATCCTCTGGAATGCAGCTACCTCTACATATTTGACGACGACGTGAAGGATCTGACCGTCGCCGAAGGCAGGGTGCTCAAGCGGTTTTCCGTCGGCATCAATACCGAAAAATTCCTGCCTCCGCAGGGCATCGACACAAAGGAACTGAAGGAGAAATACGGCTTTGACCCCGCGCAGCCCCTTGTGCTGCATGTCGGACACTGCTCCGGCGGCAGAGGGCTGAAGGACTTCCTGTGCATCAAGGGCGCACAGCGCCTGATCATTGCTAGCGGCATGTTTGAGGATGAACAGCTTGTAAAGGGACTGGAAGACGACGGAGTGACCGTCATGTCGGGCTATCTCCAGAATGTCGAGGAAATCTTCCAGATGTCCGACGCCTACCTCTTCCCCATCCGCAGTACCCAGAACGTCATCTCCATTCCCCTGTCGGTCATGGAGGCGCTTGCCTGCGGCGTGCCGGTGATAGGCTACCGTTCCTTTGAAAATCTCGGAGGAATCGGGTGCACTGAAGGCGCGGTCACCTTCATTGATTCCCCCGACGAGATCGACAAGGTGCTTCCCGACGTCATCGCCAGGAAATCCAACCGCTCCATGCTCGACAACATCGGTTCATGGAACGACACCGCCGCCGAAATCCTCAAATTCATCTCGGAAGAGGTCTGACGAAACAGATTTCCGATACTATTGCGCATTTCACCACTCATGAGAGGAGTAATGATTATGAAAAAGAGTAAAATTCTTGCGGCAGCCATGGCTTCCATCGCACTGACAGGAGCGCTTGCTTCATGCGGCAAGGAAGAAGAATATCAATCCGAGAATAACGCAAATGTCTGCGTGTACGGTCCGCCGCCTGCCTACAATGACGACGGAGGAGAAAATTCCGCCGACGGACAGGCATTATTTGAAACCAGCTCGGCGGAGGATGAGCAGACAGCCGCTTCCCAAAGTGAATGACATGATGAATCATAATCCCATTGAGGTAAAAACGAATCACATGCGGCAGCTTGCCGGGTACCGAAGGAGCATACTCGGCAGGCCGCCGCTCAAAAATCTGTTTCTGGAGCTGACGCTGCGCTGCAACGAACGCTGCCTTCACTGCGGCAGCCGATGCGGCGAGCACGACGCCGTTCCGGAGCTGTCTCTTGACCAATACAATACCATACTTGACGACCTGAAACGCGACTTCGGCACCAGGCAGATCGAGCTGGACATCACCGGCGGCGAACCGCTGCTTCGCAGGGATTTCTACGACATCATGGGTTATGCCAACGAGCTCGGCTTCCGCTGGGGAATGACAAGCAACGCCACGCTCATTGACGACAGGGCTGCCCAAAGGCTGTACGAATGCGGCATGAAGACCATTTCGGTCAGCATTGACGGCCTGGAAGCTACGCACGACAGCCTGCGCGGAATGAGAGGCGCTTTTTCCCGCGCGATGAATGGCATTCATGCCCTGATCAGCCACGGCGGCTTCCAGCATATCCAGATCACCACGGTGGTGAATCACCGGAATTTTCCGGAGCTTCCCGCACTGTTTGAGCTGATGCGGGAAACGGATATTGACTCATGGCGAGTCATCAATATCGAACCCATCGGCAGGGCGCTGGACACACCTGATCTCATGCTCACCGACGGGGAATACCGGCGCATGTTCGACTTCATCAGGGAAAAGCGCACGGAGGGCTATCCCGTGACCTACGGGTGCAGCCATTTCCTCGGAGCGGAATACGAACGGCAGGTGCGCGACTGGTATTTCCTGTGCAATGCCGGCATTTACACCGCGAGCATTGCCGCCAACGGGGATATCCTCGCCTGTCTGGACATCGAAAGGCGTCCGGAGCTGGCGCAGGGCAATATTCTCAGGGACAGCCTGAAGGAGGTCTGGGAGCGGGAATTCAAAATCTTCCGCAGCGACCTCAGCGATCTGAACGAAAAATGCCGCGAATGCGACCAATGCGAATTCTGCCACGGAGGCGCGCATCACAGCTGGGACTACGACAGGAACCGGCAGCGGGTATGCTTTAAGGACATATTATTCTGATACAAAAAGGAGATAACCACTTTGAGAGGCGAAAAACTCTTTAAAAATACCGTTGTGGGCGTGCTTTCCCAGGCCATTTCGGCATTGACCGCGGCTGTCGTGCATCTGGTATTCATCAGATTCATGATAAAGGAATATCTGGGAGCCAAAAGCCTTTTCTCCAATATTCTGGATTTTCTGTCGCTCGCCGAGCTTGGCATCGGGCTGGTGCTGGTCTACAGCATGTACCAGCCGATTGCCGAAAAGAACGAGCGCAAGCTCATCGCCCTGACCCAGTTTTACCGCAAGGCGTATCACCTCATCGCCGCAATGGTATTCGGTTCGGGACTCTGCCTGATGCCGTTCCTTTCCTTCTTCATTGACAATATGGAGAAGGTTCCCCACGCGCAGGTCATTTTCTTCCTGTACCTGGTAAGCTCCGCGTCGTCCTATCTCTTTGTCTACAAGCAGTCCATTCTCAACGCCGATCAGAAAATCTATATCCCCCATCTCTTCAGCATGGTGTTTTCCATCATACAGTGTGTGCTTCAGATCATCGTGCTGGTCAGCGGCAGCCCGTACAGGTTCTTCTACTACCTGATTGTGCAGACGGTGCTGGTGGTGTTCAAGAATTTCCTGCTTACGCGCACCGCCGAAAAGCTCTATCCCTTCCTCAACAGCAAAGAGAAGATATTGCTCACCAAGGATGAAAAAAAGGCAATCTACAAGAACGTCTTTGCCATGTTCAATCACCGGGTCGGCGCTGTGGTGCTCGGTTCCACCGACAATCTGCTGATTTCCAAATTCATCGGCATTATCTACTGCGGCTTCTACGGCAATTTCAAGATGATCGTCAACCTGATGACCGCTTTCATCAGCCAGTTCTTCAACGCCATGCTCTCCAGCGTCGGCAATATGAGCGCGCTGGAATCCAAGGATACCGTCTACAAGACCTTCAAATATCTGCATTTTCTCAGCTTCTGGCTCTACACCTTCTCCACGGTGGCATTCATTGAGCTGGCCAATCCTGTGCTGATGCAGGTGCTGGTGCTCATGGGCGTGGAAGACGTCCAGTCCTACGGCTTCACCTTCCCCACCATTCTCATGATCGGCCTGAATTTCTACGTGATCGGCATCCGCAAGGTGCCGCTGACCTTCAAGGAAGCCATGGGACTGCTGTGGTACGACCGCTACAAGCCCCTCGTGGAAGCGGTGATCAATGTCGTGGTTTCCATCGCCGCGATCCGGAGCATGGGCATCGCCGGCATCTTCTTCGGCACGATATTCAGCATGGTCGTGACCTCCCTCTGGGTGGAACCGCTCGTGCTCTTCCGCCACGGGCTCAAACGCTCCATGGGTGAATTCTGGGCCAAGGAATGCCTTTACCTTGCTTTCTCCGGCGGGATGATCGCCATCACCCATTACGCCGACGTCTGGCTGGTGGAGGACACCCTCCGGCTCACCGGCTGGCCGGAAATCCTTGCCAAGCTCGGCGTCTGCATCCTTCTTCCCAACGCGCTGACAGCCCTCTGCTTCTGTCGCATGAAGGATTTCCGCGAGCTTTTCGGCGCCATCGGACACATCGTTTTCAAAAAAAGCAAGCCCATCCCCGTGGAAGCGGAAGGATAATTCCTGCAGAATTCATTATTTTTTCAATATTTTCAATTGCGTAACATTTTTCTTTTGCGGATATTGTAAAATCTTACTATGTATGCTATTATGGATATGTTATATTGACGCATACTGGAGATTGCATATCCGCAATTTTCATTTTTTTGCTGTTTATTTCTTTTACAATAACGGAAGGACGGTTACATTCTATCATGGGTATTTTAAAAAAGATATTCGGAAGCTATTCCGATCGCGAAATAAAGCGGGTGCAGCCCATCTGCGATCAGGTATTGGCGTTGGAGGAAAAATACGCTCCGATGTCCGACAGTGAGCTTCGCAGCCAGACGCAGATTCTCAAGGACAGACTCGCCGCCGGGGAGACGCTCGACGACATTCTGCCCGACGCCTACGCGGTCTGCCGTGAAGCCGGCTGGCGCGTGCTGGGCATGAAGCACTTCCCCGTGCAGGTCATCGGCGGCATTATCCTTCACCAGGGACGTATCGCCGAAATGAAGACCGGTGAAGGCAAGACCCTCGTCGCTACTCTCCCCTCCTACCTCAATGCCCTTGCCGGCAAGGGCGTTCACGTCGTCACGGTCAACGACTACCTCGCCAAGCGTGACAGCGAATGGATGGGCAAGATTCACCGATTCCTCGGACTGAGCGTCGGTCTGATCCTGCACGACATGAAGAACGACGAGCGCCGCGCATCCTACGCCTGCGACATCACCTACGGCACCAACAACGAACTGGGCTTCGACTACCTGCGCGACAATATGGTCATCTACAAGGAGCAGAAGGTACAGCGCGGTCACCACTTCGCCGTGGTGGACGAAGTGGACTCCATTCTCATCGACGAGGCGAGAACGCCTCTGATTATTTCCGGCCAGGGCGACAAATCCACCGCCCTCTACAACACCGTCAACGACTTCGCCAAGAAGCTCTCCTTCGTCAAAATCACCGAGGTGGACGAAAAGGAAGAACACGACGACAAGTACGGCGACGCCGATTACATCGTGGACGAGAAGGCAAAGACCGCCACGCTCACTCCCAAAGGCGTTGCCAGAGCCGAAAAGGTATTCGGCGTGGAAAACCTCATGGACAACACCACCGAATCCATCACCCTGCTGCACCACATCAATCAGGCCATCAAGGCACACGGCGTGATGACCCGCGACGTGGATTACGTCGTGCAGGACGACAAGGTGCTCATTGTCGATGAATTCACCGGACGTATCATGTACGGCAGACGCTACAACGAGGGTCTGCACCAGGCCATCGAAGCCAAGGAAGGCGTCAAGGTCGAGCGCGAGTCCAAGACGCTTGCCTCCATCACCTTCCAGAATTACTTCCGTCTTTACAAGAAGCTGTCCGGTATGACCGGTACGGCTCTCACGGAGGAAACCGAATTCAACGAGATCTACAAGCTGGACTGCGTGGAGATTCCCACCAACAAGCCCTGCATCCGCAATGACCTGCCCGACCGCATTTATTCCACCGAACGCGGCAAGTATCACGCTGTTATCGACCGCATTCTGGAAGCCCACGAGAAGGGGCAGCCGGTGCTGGTGGGTACCATTTCCATCGACAAGTCCGAAATGCTGGGCGACGCGCTCAAACGCCGCGGCATCAAGCATTCCGTCCTCAACGCCAAGTATCACGAGCGCGAAGCCGAAATCGTCGCGCAGGCCGGCAAGTATGGCGCCGTCACCATTGCCACCAACATGGCGGGACGCGGCACCGACATTCTGCTGGGCGGCAACCCCGAATTCATGGCAAAGAGCGAAATGCGCA
>CAMHMN010000034.1 GCA_946186245.1 uncultured Clostridia bacterium | reverse complement strand
TTGCGGGAATGGCTTCCTCCAAGGAGAACATCACCGCCATCAAGAAGCGCATGACGGTGCAGTCCATCGGCCCCGATAAGATCAACCAGCTGCGTCACATGAAGTTCTTTGTCAACCTCGACGGTCTTCTCGAGCAGATGAAGAAGCACGCCGAGATCATCCGTCCCAAGTTCGAGGCGGTGGAAAAGACCCTCTCCGAGCGGTTCGGCGATTGCGGCATTGCCACCTGGAGCAAGCCCAACGGCGGTTACTTCGTCAGCCTGAACGTGATGGACGGCTGCGCCAAAAAGACCGTCAAGCTCTGCAAGGAAGCCGGCGTGACCCTCACCAAGGCAGGCGCGACCTATCCCTACGGCAACGACCCGAAAGACAGCAATATCCGCATCGCTCCCACTTCGCCTTCCGTTGAGGAACTCACCGAGGCAATGAAGGTGCTCGCCTGCAGCGCCAGGCTGACAGCGGTGAAGAAGCTGCTGGCTGAGAAATAATTGTAAAAAAATTGCAATTTTCCAAAAAATTATCTTAAAATTGTTGACATATCGGGTTAATGATTTTATAATATGTTTTGTTACGTCCGTTATCATCGGTGTGATAACGGACTGTTTGCTTGTATGAGCGGTTCGCTTACGGCATACAGGCCATTTAGAAATTCAAGGAGGAAATCAAATGAAGCGTGTAGGCAAGCCGTGGTTTTTTGTGGTTGCCCTGCTGATCTTCGCTCTGGCGTTCACTTCGTTTTTCGGCGTGTATGAACAGAACGGCGATTTGCAGACCACTGTGATCCGCGGCGCAAAGGATATCAGATGGGGCACCGATATTCAGGGCGGCGTCAACGTTATCTTCGGACCCGAGGCGAAGATCGACGCCACAGATGCCCAGATCGACAGCGCGAAGTCGATTCTCGAAATTCGTCTTGTTTCTTCCGGCGTTACGGACTACGAGCTGTATGCCGACAAGGACAACGACCGTCTGCTGGTCAGCTTCCCGTGGAAGGACAACGATTCCCAGAATGTTTCCGGCACCATCAAGAGCCTTTCACAGAGTGCGGAGCTGCTCTTTATCGGAGGCGCTCCCACATCCATCCACATTGAGTACAATGAGGACGGCACCAAGACCGTCACCAATCAGGACGGCGAACCGGTGGACATCGTCATTGAGGGCAAAGACGTCAAGAGCGCTGTCAGCGGTGCCATCGGCGAAAAGAACGAAATCGGCGTCAACCTCGAGCTGACCACCACTGTTGCCGAGGGCGAGACGCAGACCGGCGCGGAAAAATTCGCCGCCGGTACCGAAAAGTACATCAATCAGCAGATTTCCATCTGGATGGACGAGGAATGCATTTCCGCTCCCAGAGTCAACAGCGTGATTGCCGACGGCAAGGCGCAGATTACAGGCAGCTTCGACGCGGCTTCCGCCAAGGATCTCGCCGACAAGATCAATGCCGGCGCTCTGCCCTTCAAGCTGGTCACCATCGACTATTCCTCGGTTGACCCGACTCTCGGTTCGGACGCTCTGGCTGCCATGCTTCTCGCCGGAATCATCGCGTTCAGCCTGATCTGCGTTTTCATGATTGTTTATTACAGACTGCCCGGCTTTGTGGCGTGCATCTGCCTTCTGGGGCAGGTCGCCGGTACCATTGCGGCGGTTTCGGGTTATTTTGCTGCCTTCGACAGCTTCACCCTGACGCTGCCCGGTATCGCCGGTATCATTCTCTCGGTCGGTATGGGCGTTGACGCCAACATCATCACCGCCGAGCGCATCCGTGAGGAGCTGCGCAAGGGCAAGACCCTCGACGGCGCCATCAAGGCTGGTTCCGCCAACAGCTTCTCCGCTATCTTCGACAGCAATATCACCAATATCATCGTGTCCGTTATCCTTATGGGTGTATTCGGACCTCCCGACACGGTCTGGAGCACACTGCTCTATCCCTTCCTCTGGATGTTCGGTCCTTCCACCACAGGCGCGATCTATTCCTTCGGCTACACCCTGCTGGTCGGTGTCATACTGAACTTCATCATGGGCGTGGCAGCCTCCAGAATCATGATCAGCTCGCTCTCCGGCTTCAAAATTCTTCGCAGCAGAACCCTTTACGGTGACTACAGTGAAAAGAAAAAGGCCGAGCTTGAAGCGGCAAGAACAAAGGAGGCGGCACTGAACTAATGGTTAAAAGTTATGTGGACAGAAAAGAATTCAAGTTTCTTGAAAACCGTAAGAAATTCCTGCTTGTCGCCCTTTGCGTGATCTGCCTCGGCGTCATTTTCAACTTATTCTGCGGCGTGAAGCTGGATATCAAATTCACCGGCGGCGCTATGCTGAAATATTCCTATTCGCTCGATAAATCGGTATCGGCTTCCGACGTGTCGGCAAGCGATTACATGAAGCTCGACAAGGCAAAGGTCGCGGCAGTCGTCAAGGATGTCACGTCATTGGATTCCGCTATCACTCTCGCCCAGAGTGCGACATCCGAAGGCGGCGTCAAGAACACCGTCACCGTTTCAATGAGCGGAAAGAAGACCATCACTGAGGACGCGGGCGAACAGGTCGCCGCCAAGCTGACCGAGCAGTTCCCCAAGGTGAATTTCTCTCTGCTGGAGTCCAATTCGGTTGACGCCACAACCGGCAGCGAATTCTTCGGCAAGTGCCTGGTGGCAGTTATCCTCGCGGCGTTCTTCATGATCGTTTACGTCGCTCTCCGATTCAAGAAGATCGGCGGTATGTCGGCGGGCGTTACGGCAATCATTGCTATTATTCACGACTGCCTGATCGTCTATTTCACCTTTGTCATCTTCGGCTTCTCGATCGATGACAATTTCATCGCGGTGCTGCTGACCATCATCGGTTATTCCATCAACTCCACCATCATCATCTACGACAGAATCCGTGAGAACCGCACCGTTATGGGACCCAAGGCGTCCTATGCCGAGCTGGCCAACCGCAGTCTGAATGAGACTCTCGGCAGAACCATCAACACCAATCTCACCCTTCTCGCGGCTGTGCTGACCATCGTGATCGTGGCGTATGTCTATGATATCCGATCCATCATCACATTTGCCGTTCCCATGATGGCGGGTGTTATCGCCGGCGCATATTCCTCCATGTTCATTTCCAACGCACTTTGGGTGACATGGCGCGAATACCGTGACGATAAGCTCGCGCAGAAGAAGGCGCAGTCCTTTGTAAGCGGCAAGAAGTCCAAGTAGTAAGAATATCCCGACTCATCACAGGAGCCGTTTCAGCGGGAAGTAACGCTGAAACGGCTCCTTTTTGTTAGGATTGTATGGAGGGTGTATTCATTTTATTAATAAATTAATAATAATGGCATGTTGTACTTTACTTTTTTGATAATACTGTATAAAATAGACAGTGAAATTGCTGTGTATGCGGTTGCCGCTACATTGCAAAGCAATTATTTATCATTTTTTCATGAAAGGATGGTACCTATGAAAAAACTGTTCGCATTTCTCCTCGCGGCATTGATTGGTGTTATGTTGGCAGCCTGCGACAAAGATTCGACCGCCAAAACCGATATCGACACATCCAGCGATGAGATCGTCGGCGGATGGACAAACACCGAATCCCTCGAAGTGACCGAGGAAGTCAAGGCTTTGCTGGATAAAGCAGCCACCGAAATGGTGGGCGCAACTTATGAGCCTGTCGCTTATCTCGGCACACAGGTCGTCGCCGGCACGAATTACCTGCTTCTCTGCAAGGTCACGCCTGTCACGCCTGACGCAGTGGCGACCTACGCCCTTGTCACCGTCTATGAGGATCTTGAAGGCGGCGCCAAAATCATCGACGTCCTCAACAGCAATGCCGAAGCGGTATTTGCCGATGCCCCCGGCAGCTGGACGGAATCCGAAAAGCTTGACGTCACAATGGAATCCAAAGAAGCACTGGAACACGCGGCGGAGTATCTCACCGGCGCGACTTATTCTCCTGTGGCACTGTTAGCCACCCAGGTCGTTTCCGGCACCAATTACCGCATCCTTTGCTCGGTCACACCCGTCACGCCCAATGCCGAGTCATCCTACGAAATCGTAGAGGTATTTGTCAGCGCGGACGATTCTTCCTGCACCATGGAGAATTATGAATTCATTGTAGAAGAAGAGAACTAAGCCTTCTTCAAGGCGATTCACAGTACGCTGCTTCATTCATCATTCGAGCCGGGGATTCTTCCTTTAATCGGAAGTCTCCCCGCTTTTTTCTATTTAATTGTTAAATAATTGATAAAAATGCGCTCGCAGACTTTACTTTTTATAGTATTTTGTGTAAAATAAATGAAGAAATTTTACATCCGCAAACTATAATGAGAAAGGCATGATCATTATGCAGGCTAAATATTCCCGTGTGCTGCTCAAGCTGAGCGGCGAAGCCCTGGCAGGAGACAAGCATTTCGGTCTGAACGACGAGGTAATCCGTCAGATCTGTACTTCGGTCAAGAAGTGCGCCGATATGGGCGTGCAGATAGGCATCGTCGTCGGAGGGGGCAATTTCTGGCGCGGAAGGAGTTCGGAGGGCATGGACAGGACACGCGCCGACCACATCGGTATGCTTGCCACCCAGATGAATGCCCTTGCCGTCGGAGATATGCTGGAACAGCTCGGCTGCGACGTGAGAGTGCAGTCCGCCATTCCGATGAACACCATTGCCGAGCCCTACATCCGCAACCGCGCCGTGCGTCACCTGGAAAAGGGCAGAATCGTGATCTTCGGCTGCGGCACCGGCAATCCCTTCTGCTCCACCGACCTTGCGGCAGCGCTGCGAGCCGCCGAAATTGAAGCCCAGGTCATCTTCAAGGCGACGATGGTGGACGGCGTTTACGACAGCGATCCCAAGAAGAATCCCGACGCCGTCAAGTTTGACACCATTACATTTGAGGAAGTGCTGATCAGAAACCTGCAGGTGATGGACAGCACCGCGGCTGCTATGTGCCGTGAAAACAAAATTCCGATCCAGGTTTACAACCTGGCCAATCCCGACGATATGGTCCGCGCCATGCAGGGCGAGAACGTCGGCACGCTCGTAACCCCCTGAATTCACTGATCATTCCGGCGACCAGCATTCAATCAAATTAATCTTACAAAAAGAAGGTATGTTTTATGCAGAAGACAATAGACGATATGAAAGCCAAGATGGAAAAGACCCTCGACGTACTCGCGGGTGAATTCAAGACCCTTCGCGCCGGCAGAGCCAATCCCGCCATCATCGACAAGGTGAATGTGGATTATTACGGCGTTCCCACTCCCATCAACCAGCTTGCCGTGGTGAATGTTCCCGAGGCGAGAACCCTCACCATTCAGCCGTGGGATTCTCACACTCTCAAGGCCATCGAGAGAGCCATCAATGAAGCCGATATCGGCATCAATCCCCAGAACGACGGCAAGATCATCCGCCTTGTGTTCCCGCCGCTCACTGAGGAACGCCGCAAGGAGCTTTCCAAGGATGTTCACAAGATGAGCGAGGACAGCAAGGTTGCCATCCGTGCCGTCCGCCGTGACGCCGTGGATAAGCTCAAGGCAATGAAGAAGTCCTCCGACATCACCGAAGACGACCTCAAGCAGGGCGAAAAGAAGATTCAGGATATAACCGACAAGTACTGCAAGCAGATCGACTCCATGGGCGCCGACAAGACAAAGGAGATCATGGAAATCTGACCTTCGTGCGGCGAGGCAGATTCATCCGGCATAAGATGAATCTGTGAAAAAACGGTGTGCTTCCACAAATTACTGAAAGCTCCCTTTACAGTAAAAGCTTAAAGGGAGCTTTTTGATTAACTTAGGAATCCGTTTGAGGGCATTGCGCAAGAAAAATATAATGAAAAAGAGAGAACAGCCGTGATTTTTAAAAAGAAAACACAAGAACCAAAAATAGACCGTTCCAAGAGAATCCTTCCGGCACATGTCGGCATCATCATGGACGGCAACGGACGCTGGGCAAAAAAGAGAGGTCTGCCCAGACAGGCGGGACACAAGGTCGGCGCAGCGACGTTCAAGAAAATTACCCGGTACGCCAACAGCATAGGCATCAGGAATCTGACGGTCTACGCCTTTTCCACCGAAAACTGGAAGCGCCCAAAGGAAGAAATCGACGCGCTGATGGATATTTTTTACGATTATCTGATTGAAGCCCTGCGCGATTTCAGCGAGGAGAACATCCGCACCATCTTCATCGGTGACGTGACGAAATTCAGTCCCAAGCTGCAGCAGCTGATTCATGAAACCGAAGAGATCTCCGCCGATAAGACCGGCATGCGGCTCAATATCGCCATGAATTACGGCGGCAGGGACGAGATCATCCGCGCAATGCGCGAGATTTCCTCGCAGGTAGCCGAGGGAAGAATCAAGCCGGAGGAGATCGATTCCGCGATGATTTCAGATCACATGTATACCTTCGGTCAGCCTGATCCCGACCTGATCATCCGTCCCAGCGGCGAGTACCGCACGTCCAACTTCCTGCTCTGGCAGTCGGCTTATTCCGAATATGTCTTTATGGATGAAATACTGTGGCCTGATTTCACTACAGAGAACCTTGAAGAGGCGCTGGATGAGTATTCCAGAAGAAACCGTCGTTTCGGAGGTGTGTAAGAGATGAAAACCAGAATACTGACTGCCGCAGTGGGAATTCCGGCGATTGTGGCGATCATGTGGGCTTCGGTCTACTGTCCTTATGTCCTGTGCGGCGTGTTGCTTTTGCTTTCACTCATCGGCATTCATGAAGTTCTCAAGACCACGGGCGCCGATAAGGTCAGAATCCTCTATGTTCCCTGTTTTGCCTACGGAATCGCGGTAATACTTGCGCCCTTCATCGGCGACAGTCTGAAAATGTTTGGCACGATCCTGGCGGCTTCCATGATTTACCTGTTTGTGATGTTCGCCATCCTGCTCCGGAAGCATACGGTGCTGCGAATCGAAACCCTCTGCACCTCGATGATACTGACTATGTTCGTTTCGATTCCCTTTATGGTGGTGGAGCTGATTTTCCTCACCATGATGAAGAATGCTGACGGCACGCCTTCTTATTCCGGCGGAATCGCGCTGGTTTCCTATTGCCTGCTGATAGCGTGGGTTGCCGACGGCGCGGCGTACTTTACCGGCAGAGCATTCGGCAAGCACAAGCTGGCTCCCGTGCTCAGCCCCAAAAAGACCATTGAAGGTTCGGTCGGCGGCTTTGTCTTCTCCATGATTTTTTCGATCGGAGCCGCATATTTATATTCTGATGTGTTCGGATGTACATCAAACGGCATTCATTATCCCAATCTCGTCGTTATCACGGCAGTAAGCATCCTGATGTCGATGTTCGGGGATATTTCCTTCTCCACCGTCAAGCGTCAGTACGGCATCAAGGACTTCGGCAACCTGCTGCCGGGTCACGGCGGCGTGCTGGACAGATTTGACAGCGTGCTGTTCGTCTGCCCGACATTCTATCTGCTGAATTACATTTTGCCGATCTTCCGATAATACTCACATTCGTTCTCTGACTCGAAGTGGAAAAATATCATATTGCAGCGCTTTGTGCCGGAATACAGACGCTCGCAATTGCTTAGTGATGATAGGATTTACTGATATGACTGACATGAATAATTTTAAAAAAAGGCGGAATATCGCCATTCTCGGCTCTACCGGTTCCATCGGCACGCAGGCGCTTGACGTGGTTCGCGGAATGGGGCTGAATGTCACGGCTCTCTGTGCCAACCGCAGCATTGCGCTGCTGGAAAAGCAGGCGAGGGAATTCAAGCCCGAAGTGGTGGCTGTCATGGACGAAGCCGCCGCTGCCGAGCTAAAAATCAAATTAGCTGACACCTCCGTCAGGGTGCTGCAGGGCATGGACGGCTTCATTGAAGCGGCTACCCTGGCAAGCAACGACGTGGTGCTGAATTCCGTCGTGGGAATGGTGGGACTGGTTCCCACCTTAGCCATCATTGAGGCGGGAAAGGATCTCGCCCTTGCCAACAAGGAAACGCTGGTTGCGGGCGGACAGCTCGTGATGAACGCGGCAAAGGAGAAGGGCGTTCCCATTCTTCCCGTTGACAGCGAACACTCTGCCATCTTCCAATGCCTGCAGGGTTCGCCGGGAGCGCATGCCTTCCGGAGGATCATTCTCACCGCGTCAGGAGGTCCCTTCTTCGGGAAGAAGCGGGAGGAATTGCTGGACGTCACGCCGGAACAGGCCTTGAAGCACCCCAATTGGAGCATGGGCGCGAAGATCACCATTGATTCCGCGACCCTGATGAACAAAGGTCTGGAAGTCATCGAGGCGGCGTGGCTCTTCAATAAAGGCGTGGATGACATCGAAGTGGTTGTCCAGCGGGAGAGCATCATTCATTCCGCTGTGGAGTACTGCGACAATTCCGTCATTGCGCAGTTGGGAACGCCCGACATGCGCATTCCGATACAGTACGCGATCAGCTATCCCGACCGCGTTCCGTCGCCGGCAAAGCCGCTTGATCTCTTTGAGGTAGGCAAGCTGACCTTCTTCAGACCGGACACAGAGACCTTCGTCTGTCTGGCTGCGTGCAAGGAAGCCATGCGGCGTGGAGGATTGGCTCCGGCAGCAGCCAACGGCGCTAATGAGAAGGCTGTAGAGCTTTTCCTCAAGAGGAAGATAGGTTTTCTCGACATCGGAAAATACGTCTGGGAAGCGATGGAGCGACAACCCAAGGTGGACAGCTTCACGGTGGAGGACGTACTGGAATGCGATAAGGCGGCGCGTGAATATGTATTGAAGGCGTCGGGAAATATATAGTTGATAGGAGTGGTCAATATTTCAACATTCTACATTGTACTGACGGTGATTATCGCCGTGATTCTGTTTGCCATGATCATCGGCATACACGAATTCGGGCATTTCATCACCGCCAAGAAATTCGGGGTCAAGGTAAATGAATTCGCCCTGGGCATGGGACCCAAGCTGATCTCGAAGCAGGGCAAGGAAACCCTCTATTCCCTCAGACTGATTCCCATCGGCGGCTATTGCGCCATGGAGGGCGAGGACGAGGACAGCGACGACGAGCGAGCTCTCAACAACAAAAAATGGTGGCAGCGCGGCATTATTCTTGCCGCAGGTGCTTTCATGAATATCATATTGGGCATCGTTTTCATGTTTGTCATTCAGGTGCAGCAACCCTATTATGCTTCCACCCAGATTGCCTATCTGGTGAGCGATTCCACCAGCATGAACGCCGGAATACAGCTGGGCGACGACATTTATTCCATCAACGGCTACCGCACACACTGCGCGACCGACATCAGCTTTGCCCTTTCCACCGCGAAGGACGGAAAGATCGACATCGCTGTCAGACGTGACGGAAAGAAGCTGGAATTCAACGACCTGCACATGGCGGTGGAGGATTTCAACGGGACAAAGGTGACAACCATCGACTTCAAGGTCAAGCGGGTGGATAAGAACGTCTGGACGGTGATTTCCAATACCTTCACCGAAACCTATGCCTATGTGCGCATGATTTATTCCAGTATCATTATGATGATTACGGGACGTGTCGGCTTCAACGAGGTTTCGGGGCCGGTGGGAATGGCTTCGGCAATCGGACAGGTGGCGGAAGCCGGATTCAAATACAGCTTCATGGACGGACTCAACAACATCATCAATTTCATGGCGCTGATCACGGTCAACCTCGGCATCTTCAACCTGCTGCCGCTTCCGGCTCTGGACGGAGGAAGGCTGCTCTTCGTCATCATTGAAGGCATTCGCCGCAAGCCCATCGACCCGGAAAAGGAAGGCATTGTCCACTTTGTCGGCTTTGCCCTGCTGATCCTCCTGATGATTATCATCACCATCAAGGACGTCTGGTCGCTGTTCTGATCGTTTGAAAATAAAAGGCAATCCGGATTTTTCATAAAACGGATTGCATTTTTAGGTGGATTCTTCAGTGAAGAAAAATTGAAGGGAGGAAAACAAAGTGCTAATTTCCGATCAGCGAATCGACGGCGGAAAATCATTCGATTGGGGAAGAACCTCGGAAGATTACGCCAGATTCCGCGATATTTACCCGGAAGCATTCTATCGAAAAATAACCGACCGCGGCCTTTGTGTCAAAGGGCAGCGCGTGCTGGACATCGGCACAGGAACAGGCGTGCTGCCGCGGAATATGTACCGATTCGGCGCGAAGTGGACGGGAACCGATATTTCACCCGAGCAGATCGACGCTGCCAGGCGGCTTTCCGCAGCGGCGGGAATGGAAGTTCAGTATTCAGCCATTCCCACAGAGGAACTTGATTTCCCGGAAGGCTCCTTCGACGTGATCACTGCCTGCCAGTGCTTCTGGTATTTCGATCACCGGAAGGTCATGCCCATGCTGCACAGCTTCCTCGGGCCGGACGGCAGACTGGTTCTCCTCTACATGGCGTGGCTTCCCTACGAGGACGAGATTGCCGGAGCCAGCGAGGAGATCGTGCTGCGCTACAGCCCGGAATGGAGCGGAGCGGGGGAAACCCGCCATTCCATCGACATTCCGGAGGTCGCCTATGATTATTTCGATCTGGAATCTCACGAGGAATACGATCTGTATGTTCCCTTCACCCGCGAGAGCTGGCAGGGGCGTATGAAGGCCTGCCGCGGCGTTGGCGCGTCGCTTTCGGGAGAAGAGCTTGCCTCCTGGGAGCGCGAGCACTGGCGGATGCTTTCCGAACGGGCGCCGGAGTCATTCAATATTCTGCACTACGCGGCGATTGCGGTGTTGAGAAAGAAGTAATTCCATCAGAAGAGGCTTGTCTGTTCGTACCCGTCTTCCGGGAATTCATTCAGGTAAGCGAAAATCTCGTTCTGTCTGAACATGATGCCGTGCTCACGGCAGAAGGACTGAAACAGATGCATCAGCCGGGGGGCATTGGGCGAATTCAGCACATAGGAATTGCCGTAATCGGAAGAATATTTCTCCTTGAGGCCGGGAAAATGCCTGTCCAGCGCTTCATAAAAAAATTCCCGGTTGCCTTCCCGCAGCGTCATTCCCATGCCGAAGCAGAGAATTCCTTTCACACCTGCGTCAAGGCAGAGATTCAATATCCCCAGAAGGTTTTCCTCCGTGTCATTGATGAAGGGGAGCAGGGGACAGAGCCATACGACTGTGGGGATTTGGCAGTTACGCATTATTTTGAGGACTTCCACTCTTTCAGAAGTAGTCGATACGTTTGGCTCCACAATCCGGCATAATTCGTCGTCAAAGGTTGTCAGCGTCATCTGTACAACGCACTTTGCTTTGTCGTTGATGCTTTTGAGCAGGTCTAGGTCACGCAGGATGCGGGATGACTTGGTGAGAATCGAAAGCCCGAAGCCGTAGCGGTCGATGATTTCCAGACAGCGGCGGGTGAGCTGAAGCTTATCCTCGATGTGCAGGTAGGGATCGCACATGGCGCCGGTGCCGATCATGCAGCGGTTCTTCTTCCTGCGGAGTGCCTGTTCCAGAAGCGCCGGGGCGTTGATCTTGACCTCGATATCCTCGAATTCGTGGGTCATGCCGTAGCATCTGCTTCTCGAATCGCAGTAAATGCAGCCGTGCGAGCAGCCGCGGTAGAGGTTCATTCCGTTTTTGGCCGATAAGATCCCTTTTGCGTATACCTCATGCATTCTTTTTCTCCACCTCCGATTTCTTATAGAATAGATTATACAATAATTCCCTGTGGAAGTACAACCATTCACGTATTTTCCACGGGATTTTTTTTGGCTTTCTTTTGCTATATTCCTTGCCAATCAGATAATTATATGATATAATTATCATAATATATTAAACTTGGGGCAATGTACGTTTTTTTTGTTATTATTCTGAATCACATCTGAAAGGACGGATTGTTTTATGGAAAGAAGACAGAGCAGAAAGGTCAAAGTCGGCAATATTTACATAGGCGGGGATTCGCCGATCACCATTCAGTCCATGCTCAACAAGCCTTCCACTGATATCGAAGGCAGCGTGGCGCAGGCCAAGGCGCTGGAAGCTGCCGGCTGCGAGATTATCCGCGCGGCAGTGCCGGATATGCCGGCTGTAAAGCTGATTGCGGCATTGAAGGATGCCGTGTCGGTGCCGATTGTAGCCGACATTCATTTTGACTATAAACTCGCCATTGAATCGGCAGCCGCGGGAGTGGACAAAATCCGCATCAATCCCGGCAACATCGGCGATGAGAGCCGCGTCAAGGCGGTGGTGGACGTCTGCCGGCAGAAGAATATCCCCATCCGCGTGGGGGTGAATTCCGGCTCGGTGGAGAAATCCATTCTTGCCAAATACGGCTCGCCGACAGCCGAAGCGCTGGTGGAAAGCGCCCTTTATCATGTTTCGCTGCTGGAGAAATTTGATTTTTACGATACGGTCATTTCCATGAAATCCTCCACCGTGCAGACCATGGTGGAATCCTACCGCATTGCCGCCGAAAGGTGCGATTATCCGCTGCATCTGGGTGTTACCGAAGCCGGCACCGAGCGCATGGGACTTATCAAGTCCTCGGCGGGTCTCGGTTCGCTGCTGATGGACGGCATAGGGGATACGGTGCGCGTCTCGCTGACCGCCGATCCTGTGCGCGAGGTTTACGCCGCGAAGGACATTCTGCGGGGTCTGGATATCCGCAAGGGAGGCATCCGGTTCGTCTCCTGTCCGACCTGCGGAAGAACGCGCATCGACCTCATCAAGCTGGCGGAGGATGTGCAGGAGGCACTCAAGGACGTCAATAAGGATATCAAGGTCGCCGTGATGGGCTGTGTGGTCAACGGCCCCGGAGAAGCTCGTGAAGCCGATATCGGCGTCGCCGGCGGCGTGGGCTGCGGACTCATCTTCAAAAAGGGAGAAGTCCTCCGCAAGGTACCGGAAGCAGATCTTCTCACCGAACTGCTCAAAGAAATAGAAAAACTGTAAATCAGTCAGAAGGTCGCCGGCCTTTTTCCAAGGCGGACGCGCCTTCCTTCACTGTTCATTTAGCGAGTGAATGCGATCGCTTTTGTGAGGTGTCCGTCATGACAGAGAAGCCGTATATCAAAAAATACAGGATTCAAAGAGGCCTGCTCAAGGGCGTCGGTCTGAAAGCCAGGCACAGGCGTCTGCTCAGGCGTGAATTCAAAAAGACGCTTCGCTCCTATGTCGGACGTCCTGCGGTGATTGTGGCCGGAGCTGCGAAGGCCCTGGTCGGGAAGAAAATCAAGGCATTGCCCGGGAGGAAAAGCACATGAAGCTGCTGCGATTGATAACAGCTCAGGCAATTTCCGATATGAAAAACATCAGGCTTTCACGAAAAAGCAAGCGTAAGATTAAAAAAGCCGCGAACCAATCGGTAGACGCGGCTGTAAGCGTGGCAGCCGATGTGCTCAAAGGTCTGAGAAAGCAAAAATAAACGGGAGGAATACTGACATGGCAAAGAAGAAGCTGTCCAAAGAAGATACAATAGCCAAGTACAAGAGAAAAAGACGCGTAGGGATTTTATTGAGGATTCTCATTCCTCTGATTGTGATTATTCTGGTTTTGCAGGCGTCCTATTACGCTTTTTACTATGTGGTCTTTACAGTCTTACCCCAGAGTTCATATGATCCGGAAAAAAGTGTAGGAGCGGGTTACAGCAAACCGTTACATATGATGGCACAGTACGAAAACAAGCACACGTACGTTCTTGCCTATTACTATGGCGGCTGCTGGAATGTGGTGGATGACACCGAAAAGCTGAAAGAAAACCGCGACAATTTCATCATTTACAAGAGTGACGACGACTGGCACGAGGGAACGCATCTTCAGCTGATTCTTTATGAAAACAGCTATCTGATCAACGATGTGCCGCTTGCGGAATTTACATTGATAGATGACAGATGTTTCAAGGATTGCCTCAAACAGATGACGATGGATGAATTCATCGCCTATTGCGAACAGAAAGGCTTGAAGAATTACATCAAATAAAATTCTGTTTTTTCGAGAGAAGGAGAACCTTTATAGAATGACAAGCAAAGTTTCCGATATTTTTACAGAAGCGGCAGAGGGTTACAACGTCAGGCAGATCAGCGACGGCGAAGTTACCCGCATACGCTTTTCCGACAGATGCAGGGCCATGACGGTCTGGGCGCAGTTCAACGAGTACATCGACCGCGAGCTGCTCTTTAAAGCCGAACATGACATCCGGGAAAAATACGGTTTTTCTTCGGTCATGCTCAGACCGAGCTTCCCGGAGAAGTGCTTCGGAAGGTCGGTGCTGGATGATATGGTGATGGAGCTGAAACGCCGTATTTCCACCGTCAACGGCTCCTTCGTCAATTGCAGATGGAATTGGGACAGTACCGCCAATGTCGTGAAGTGTGAGCTCGCCCACAATGCCCTTGCGCTGCTGGCGGAAAAGCATTTCAGTCAGGAATTTGTGAACTTGGTCAAGGAGGAATTCGGCAGAAGCGTTGAGATTGAGCTGACCTTCGACGAAAGCGCCGAGCGCAGGATTCCGCTGCCCGCTGAACTTCCCGAACCCAGCCGCGCGGAAATGCCCGAGAAGCCGGCCGCCGATCCGCCTCCGTGGGAAGCGCCGCCTCCGATGCCTGACCGTCCGGAATTCACCGGCGAGGTGCGGGCGAAGAAGGTCAAGGTGAAGGAAGGCGCCGCCAGCCTTACCTTCGAGGGCATTCCCGAAAGGTACCGCGATCCGGAAATCATTTACGGCACGCCCAAGAGCATTCCGGCCGTTCAGATGGCCGATCTCAACCCGAATTACAAAAAGGTCACGGTTTACGGAGACATCTTCAGCTTTTCCGTGAAAGATACCAAAGCGGGCGACAAGAAAATCGTCTCCTTCGCCCTGACCGATAAGACTTCCTCCGTGCAGATCAAGATGATCGTCAAGAACGAGGATAAGGATTTCCTCGACATGCTGGGCGACGGCAAATGCGCCGCCGTGCAGGGGGAGTATAAATTCGACGATTTCGACCACGAATTCGCCCTGCGCGCCCAGTGCATCGCACTGATGAAGGAGACAAAGCGCACGGACAATTCCGAAATCAAGCGCGTCGAGCTTCACATGCACACCAACATGTCGGCAATGGACGCAATGACCCCCACCAAGAAGCTGGTCAAGCGTGCTGCCGACTGGGGAATGACGGCCATCGCCATCACCGACCACGGCGTCGCGCAGGCCTTCCCGGACGCAATGAATGCCGCCAAAGCCTGCAAGAAAGACGGCAAGCCCATCAAGATCCTCTACGGCATTGAAGCCTATTATATCGACGACATGGTGGATATCGTCAAGGGCGAGGACGACCGCCCGATCGACGGCGAATTCATTGTGTTTGACCTGGAAACCACCGGACTGAGCGCCGCCACCGAGAGAATCACCGAAATCGGCGCGGTCCGGTACAAAGGCGGCGAGATACTCGACAAATTCAATACATTCGTCAACCCTCACATGCCGATTCCGCAGAAAATCGTGGAATTAACGGGCATTACCGACGAGATGGTGAAGGATGCTCCCGACGAAAACGAAGCGATCAGGGCTTTTCTGGAATACTGCGGCGAGAACCCGATTTTCGTCGCCCACAACGCGAATTTCGACATCGGTTTCATGAAAGCCGCCTGTGAGCGCTGCTCCATTGAATTCAATCCTGTCTACATCGACACCGTTCCGCTGGCCCGAGCCCTTCACCCGACGCTGAAAAACCACAAGCTCGACACGGTGGGCGAATATCTGGAGATTCCGCCCTTCGAGCATCACAGGGCATGCGATGACGCGTTGGCTCTGGCACAGATCGTGCAGAAGGAATTCGAGCTGCTGGGCAAGGAGTACAATGTGACAAGCGTCCGGGATATCAACACCAACGCCAAGTCCACCGACACCACCAAGCTGCGCCCGAATCATATGATCATCATCGCGCGGAATCTGGTCGGACTGAAAAATCTCTACAAGCTGATTTCGGCATCCAATCTGAAATATTTCCACCGCAAGCCGCGAATCCCGCGCAGCGAGATCATCAAACGGCGCGAAGGACTGATCATCGGCAGTGCGTGTGAACAGGGCGAGCTGTACCAGGCGATTCTGCTGGGACGCAGCGAAGCCGACATAGAAAAAATCGCTTCCTTTTATGATTACCTGGAAGTCCAGCCGCTCGGCAACAATGAATTCATGCTGCGCGAGGGAACCGTAAAGGACAGACAGGGATTAATTGACATCAACAGGAAGATTATCGACCTCGGCGACAAACTCGGCAAGCCGGTGGTTGCCACCTGCGACGTGCATTTCATGGACCCGGAGGATTCTGAATTCCGCAAGGTGCTGATGGTGCAGCAGGGCTTCACCGACGCCGACAAGCAGGCGCCGCTTTATCTTCGCACCACGGAGGAAATGCTGGCGGAATTCGATTACCTGCCGCCGGAAAAGGCATTTGAAATCGTGGTCGCCAATACCAACAAAATCGCCGATATGGTGGAGGAAATCAAGCCCATTCCCGACGGCGTGTTCCCGCCTTCCATCGACGGCGCGGAACAGCAGCTCCGCGACATCTCCACCGCGCGCGCCCATGAGATTTACGGCGATCCGCTGCCGGAATACGTGCAGGCCAGGCTGGACAAGGAGCTGAATTCCATCATCGGCAACGGTTTCGCGGTCATGTATATGACGGCGCAGAAGCTGATCGCCTATTCCGAGGAGAACGGCTATTTAGTCGGCTCGCGTGGTTCGGTGGGTTCGTCCTTCGTTGCGACGATGTCGGGTATTTCGGAGGTCAATCCTCTCGCCCCCCACTATGTCTGCCCGAACTGCAAATGGAGCCAGTTCTTTGAAAAGAGTCTGGAATACGGCTCCGGTTTCGACCTTCCGCCGAAAAAATGTCCACAATGTGGCACGGAGCTGAACCGCGACGGGCATGAGATCCCCTTTGAAACCTTCCTCGGCTTCAAGGGCGACAAGCAGCCGGATATCGACCTGAATTTCTCCGGCGAAGTGCAGTCCAAGGTGCATAAGTACACCGAAGAATTGTTCGGCAAGGATAACGTCTTTAAAGCCGGCACGATTTCCACCGTCGCGGAAAAGACCGCCTACGGTTATGTCAAGGGATATGAGGAAAAGATGGGGCTTCACCTGCCTCCCGCCGAAATCGAGCGTCTGAAACAGGGCTGTATGGGCGTCAAATCCACCACAGGTCAGCACCCGGGCGGCATGGTCGTTGTTCCCAGAGATAAGGAAATCGAGGACTTCTGCCCCGTGCAGCATCCCGCCGACAAGAAGGATTCCGACACCATCACCACTCACTTCGACTTCCATTCCATCCATGACACCATCCTCAAGCTTGACGAACTCGGACACGATGTGCCGACCATCTACAGATATCTTGAGGAATATACCGGCATCAACGTGTTATCGGTAACCATGAGCGATCCCCAGGTGATGAGCCTTTTCACCTCCACCGAGGCGCTGGGAATTACGGAAGAACAGTGCATGAGCAAGACCGGCACCTTCTCGCTGCCGGAAGTGGGAACCAACTTCGTCCGCCAGATGCTCATTGACACACAGCCCAAGACCTTCTCCGACCTGCTTCAGATTGCGGGTCTTTCCCACGGCACCGACGTGTACCTCGGCAACGCGCAGGACCTCATCAAGGAAAATGTCTGTTCCATTTCGGAAGTCATCGGAACACGTGACAGCATCATGACCTACCTCATTGCCAAGGGCGTACCCGACCAGATGTCCTTCAAGATCATGGAGATCGTGCGAAAGGGCAACGCCACCAAGCTGCTGACCGAGGAACATATTCAGACCATGAAGGACAACGGCGTTCCGGAATGGTATATACAATCCTGCCTGAAAATCAAATACATGTTCCCCAAAGCGCATGCCGCCGCCTACATGATCGCGACCCTGCGACTCGGCTGGTACAAGGTGCATAGGCCGGAGGAATACTACGCCGCCTATTTCACTGTCCGCGCCGACGAATTTGACGCGGAGCTTGCCACCTCTGACCTTGCCAATATCAAGGCCGTCATCAAGGAGATTGACGCGAAGGGAAAAGGAGCGACCGCCAAGGAACAGAACAAGCTGGCTACCTTCCAGATACTCAACGAAGCCCGCGAACGCGGCGTTGTGTTCCTTCCCGTGGATCTGTACAGAAGCGATTCCAGGAAATTCCTCATGGAAGGCAAGCAGATTCGGCTGCCCTTCACCACCCTGAAGGGTCTGGGCGAAGCTGCCGCCGTCAGCTTGGTGGATTCCCGTGCGGACGGATATCATTTCATGTCCAAGAGCGACGTGCAGATGCGTTCCGGCGTGTCCAAGAGCGTCATCGAGATTCTGGAAAATGCAGGGGTTCTCAGCGGAATGGCGGAAAGCAATCAGGTCAGCCTGTTCGATTTTTAAATACTATTTCATCATCGTACATCCGCTTCCATAAACGGTTTGAGTGAATTATCTAATCAATATCAAGAAAGCGCCTTCATTTTGTCTGCAATATCGAAAATGATCGGTTGCGCATCATGATCATTGACTTTTCTATGATAGCGTGCTATCATATTAGCACGCTAAAGTGAATCTGTAAAACAAATCGGAGTTGAGATATTTGAGAAAAAACTACAAGATAACCCCGGAAGGAACAGGCGACCTGCTCTTCTCGGAGTGTGTGGAACGCCGCGCGGTGGAATCCAAAATCTGCAAGATGTTCGCACGTGGCGGCTACAATGAGGTGCGCACGCCCTTTCTGGAATTTTACGACGTGTTCAACCTCGGCGACAGCTTCCTTCCGATGGACAGCATGTACAAGCTGAGCGACAACAAGGGCAGGCTGATGGTGCTGCGTCCCGACAATACCCTTCCCATCGCACGCATGACGGCAACCAAGCTGAGCAACGCACAGCTTCCGATACGCGTTTATTATTCCCAGACCAGCTTTGCCATAGGGCAGAGCCTGCGTGGAGAGAGCGACCAGAACAAGCAGACCGGCATCGAGCTCATCGGCGCGGGCGGCAAGAAAGCCGACCTGGAAGTGATTGTCATGGCAATCAATTCGCTCCGGTCAAATCTGGACGATTTCCGTTTTGAGATAGGCCATTCCGGCATCTTCAAGGCGCTTGCCGACAACCTGAATGTCAACGAGGAAACCAAGGAAGAGCTGCGGGATTACATCGAGTCAAAGAATTACGGCGCGCTTGCCGAGAAACTGGAGCAGATGCCCGACAGCAGCTCCGTTCGGGCGCTCCGGCAGCTTCCGAGAATGTTCGGCGGCGGTGAAGTGCTGCGCAAGGCCTACGAGGTTTTTGACGGATGCGGCGTGACCGATTATCTCGACTACCTGGGCGACATCTATGACCGGCTTTCTCTGCTTGGGCTGGGCGACAAGCTGATTTTTGACTTCGGCATCGTCCACCGCAAGGATTATTACACGGGAATCGTATTCACCGCCTATGCACACGGATCAGGCAATAAGGTTCTTTCCGGCGGACGTTACGACCGGCTGCTGGAAAAATTCGGATTTCCGACGCCGGCGTGCGGTTTTGCGGTTGACATCGACGCGCTGACCAAGGCATGTTCCCATTCGCAGCGGGTGACGGCTAAGATTCCGCAGATTCTGGTGCATTCCGACGAGGGCTACGAGATCAAGGCACTGCAATACGCCCATAAGCTGGCGGGCGACAAGCATACCTATGAATATTCGGTATGCGATACATTGGAGGAAGCGAAGGCATACGCCCGCGCCAAAGGTATTTCCCGTGTCGATCACATCGGCGAGGAAATTGAAATCATCGAGATATAGAGCCTGTTCGCACGTCCGGCTTGCATATTTTCCGCCATCTTTTGCCAATAATCCAAGCGAAACGAATGTTTCGCTAGTTAATTCACAAAGAATTGGCTGCGGTTTTGGCTGCCTTGCGAAAAATTCCGCATGCGCGGAGATTTTGAACAGGTCTTCGGGAGAACCGTACTGTGGTTGAGGTGCCATTCATCAGAACTGCGTTTTCGGTTTTTCATTGCAATGCTCTGTTTCAACGCAGTAACTTCAACCTGCTTTCTTCTATCTGAATACACTGGAGGTCTTTTATTGAAACCTTTGAGAATCGCGCTGACAAAGGGCAGACTGGAAAAGGATACCGTCGCCCTCTTTGAAAAAATCGGTTACGACTGTTCCGCCGTCAGGGAGAAGGGCAGAAAGCTCATTCTGCCGGTAGGCGACAGCATAGAAGTGGTGCTTGCCAAGGCGCCCGATGTGATCACCTACGTCGAAAACGGCGTCTGCGACCTCGGCGTGGTCGGCAAGGACACCATCATCGAAAACGGCTCCTGCTTCTATGAGATACTCGACCTCGGCTTCGGCAGGTGCAAATTCGCCGTTGCCGGCAAGAAGGGGGTCGATTGCCTTTCGGGATTCAGCACCAAGACCATCGCTACCAAATACCCCAACGTCACCCGCCGATTCTTTGAATCAAAGGGAATGGACGTCAGGGTGATCAAGATCGAAGGCTCGGTGGAATTGGCTCCGCTGCTGGGGCTGGCCGATGCAATCGTGGATATTGTGGAAACGGGTTCCACATTGAGAGAAAACGGACTGGAAGTCAAAGAGGACGTGTTTCCCATCTCGGCACGTCTGATATGCAATACCGCCAGCCTGAAGCTCCGCAAGGCGGAGATCGAAGAGCTGTCCCAGAAGATGGAAGACGCTATTAAGGAAGGATGATGGGTTATGAAACGGATAGTCCCCGAAATGATTGAAGAACTGACAACGCTTTTTGTCGAAACCTTCAACGCTCCTCCGTGGAACGACGGCTGGACGGAGAAGTCGGCGCGCACCCGCCTCCGCGACATTATCCGCATGCCGAACTTCTTCGGAGGCGCGGAATACCGCGACGATAAACTCGCGGGACTTATCATGGGTCACGGAGAAATGTCCTGCGACGGCATTCACTTTCAGATTCTTGAATTCTGCGTGGCGAACGACATGAAGGGACAGGGCATCGGCACACAGATGCTGGAGGAATTTCTGGAATACCTCGATCGCAAGGGCGTGACGTCGGTTTCCCTTCTCACCATGAGAGGGGAAGCCAGCGAGGATTTCTACGCGGCACACGGATTCGACACGGTAAAGGACATGTGCATCATGAGCAGGCACAAGAGCTGAATACAGGAGGGTGTATTGATAATGAAAAAAGAAAGTATTATGAAGAAAATCTCATTGAAGAAAAAGGCAGTTCTGCTGCTGGCGGCGACCATGCTTCTGCCGATGTTCGCGGTGGGCTGCGAATCGGCGCAGGAAATCATTCAGAAGCGAGAGAGAGCCGAGGAAGTCGGCAAGCAGGCGGAGAGCTATATGCAGGAAAAGTACAACCGCGGCTTCAAGGTGAGAAAGTGTGAGGCGGCTGAGGGGGAGGAGTACAAGGACGACTTCTTTATTTCCTTCAATAACGGCGTGCATGCCTTCTACGATTCCAGCGAGGAAAAATTTTACGATGACCGTCAGTCTGACACCATCAATGAAGCCATTATGCGCGATATCTGGATGCCGATGTTTGATAAGCTCGGCGTTCTGAGCGACAATCTCAACGATTTGTCGCAGACCTTCAATATGGTCTATCACTACGAACGCGGCGGCAAGGACGTCAGATACAGTATGTATGACAGGTATTTCGATACCACCACCGAGTATTATACCATTCACAGCCAGCTGTCGGTTACTTCGGATAATATCGTTCTGATCGTGGACAACAGAGGCGATTGCAGCAAGCTCTTCAAGAAAATCAAAACCACCATTGATCTGTGTTTCAGAAATCAGAAAGCCGGCTCGCTGGATATCTATTGCATTACAAGCGAAGCCCACGGAAAGCCCGACTATGATCCCGACAAGATCAATGAAACGACCCCCGGCTGCCAGTCGCATATCCATTTCGGTGAGACGGAATATTATTCGCTGAATAAGTTTGTAAAGGTCACGGACAACCTTTACGGAGGCGTCTGCCATGTGGACAGTCTTATGATGAGAGACGGAGGCATTTCTCTGGTTCCCGTGGAAGATTTCGAAGCCACCAAACAGAGCATCATCGAAAATATGGACAGCAGGGAAGTCGGTCTGATCGACAAGTACACCGGAAAGAAACGCGATATTGTCTTTGAAAACGATACCATCTATAAGGTGGAGATTTCAAATGATATCAATCAGAATTACTGGACGGACGTTACCCTTGCCTTTATGATGAAGGAAAGCGATGAGCCGATCGCGGAGTATGCCGACATCAACGAAAAGGAGCGCAGCTTCTTTGCCTACAATATGAACGGCGACCAGTTCAACGCCACCTGTCTCTGCTCCATGAACAGCCGCTCGGTCATGTTTGATTACAAAGTCGGCGACGAAGTGTACTTCTGGTTCGGTACACAGAAGTAAGGAGGTTATGATCTATGAAATTAGCAGAAGCTCTGCAGGAGAGAGCCGATTTAAACATCCGGATACAGCAGCTCAGAAGCCGTCTGGAAAATAACTCGGTTGTGCAGGAAGGCGAAAAGCCCGCTGAAAATCCCGACGAACTTCTCAGGGAGCTGGATGAATGTCTGACAAGGCTGCAATGGCTGATCAGCCGCATCAATCTCACCAATTGCAATATCTCAGTGAACGGTCAGACACTCACTGAAATGATTGCGAGAAAAGACGTTCTTACCCTGCAGCTGTCGATCTATCGCGATCTTGTCAATTCCTCCAGCCGTTCAGCCTACCGGGCGAGAAATACCGAGATCAAGATACTTCCCACCGTTCCTGTCAAGGAACTTCAGAAGCAGGTTGACCTTATGGCCAAGGAACTCCGTCTGCTGGACAATGCCTTGCAGCAGACCAACTGGACAACCGAGCTCATGGGTGAATAAAGCGCAGCAAAAGCAACCAGAGGTAGCGGAAAACAGGGCGAATGTCACCAAAAACAGCTTCGGCTGATTTTCTTAGGGTAACCACAGGGCAGGCTAAGGGTTCGAATCCCGCAGCATCGTTAGCCCCGATCGTTTACAAACGCACGGTTACAGCTTATCATTATGACCGCGACATTGACTGCATTCCGTGAGGGCGGGAAAGGGGAAAAGCGCAGCTTTTGCAAAGCGGCTAAGTGAATACTGAATAATAAATAATGAATGAGCGCTTCGCGCTGGATTGTATGTTTGAGGAGGAAATAATTCATGATAAAAATAGTGAAGGCGGACGGTGTTGCCGAGAGGGAATTTCTCGCGCAGCTTCGGGAAAGAAGCGGCGATACGGATAAGAAAGTGACCGAGATCGTCTCCGGAATGCTGGATGAAATCAAAGCACGCGGGGACGAGGCGGTAAAGGAATTCACCGCGAAATTCGACACGGCAACCCCCGAATTCTATGAGGTGCCGAGAGAAATCATCGACAATGCCGAGAAGGAATGCGACGGCGAACTGATCGCCGCCATGAAGCGTGCAACCGAGAACATTAAGGACTTCCATGCCCGTCAGGTGCAGCAGAGCTGGCTCACCGCCAAGGAAAACGGCGTCATTCTGGGGCAGAGGATCCGCGGCTTGCACAGGGTCGGCGTTTATGTTCCCGGAGGCACAGCCGCGCTGTTTTCTTCGGTGCTGATGAATGTCATTCCCGCCAAGATCGCCGGCGTCAAGGAAATCATTATGGTCACGCCGCCCTGCAAGGACGGTAGGGCAAACCGCGACATTCTGGCAGCCGCGGCCATCGCCGGCGTGGACAGGGTATTCCTCTGCGGCGGCGCGCAGGCCATCGGCGCCCTTGCCTTCGGCACGGCGGAAATCCCGAAGGTTGACAAGATCGTCGGCCCCGGCAATATCTTCGTTGCCACCGCCAAACGCCTTGTCTACGGAAATGTCGATATCGACATGATCGCCGGTCCCAGCGAAATCCTCATTGTCGCGGACGAATCGGCGAATCCGAAATTCCTTGCCGCCGATCTCATGAGTCAGGCGGAACACGACAAACTCGCCTCTGCGATTCTGGTGACTACCAGCCAGGAGCTTGCCGAGAAGACCGACGCGGAACTGGCACGTCAGTCTGCCCTGATGTCCCGTCGGGAGATCATTGAGGAATCCATTGCCAATTACGGCGGCATTATTGTGTGCCATTCGCTGGACGATGCGGTGGACATGGCCAACGAGCTTGCGCCGGAACACCTGGAAGTCTGCGTGGAGAACCCCATGGAATACATCGGCAGATTTGACAACGCGGGTTCAGTGTTTCTCGGCAGCTATTCGCCGGAACCCCTGGGGGATTACTTCGCAGGCCCGAATCACGTGCTTCCCACCAGCGGCACGGCGAGATTCTTCTCACCGCTGTCGGTGGACGCCTTCATCAAGAAATCCAGCTTCATTTACTACAACGAACCTGCCCTTCGCGAGGTAAAGGACGACGTGGTGATCATGGCGGAAAACGAAAGCCTGACCGCGCACGCCAACGCGATTAAGGTCAGATTTGATTAATGATCGGAAAGCAGGAAACATATGTCCTATCAATTAAACGAAAAAGTACGCAATTTAGTTCCTTACGAGCCTATCAGCGGGAATTACAGAATCCGTCTGGACGCGAACGAATCCTTTCTGGAGATTTCCGCCGAAATGAAAGCCGACATTCTGGCGCGAATTGTCAAGTTGCATCTCAACCGGTATCCGGATCCGACCGCATCTGCTGTCTGCGTCAAGGCCGGAATGTATCTGGGCGTTAAGCCGGAGCTCATCACCGTCGGCAACGGCTCGGATGAATTGCTTACCCTGATCACGCAGGTGCTGATGTCCAAGGGCGAAAAGCTGGTTTACACCGCACCCGATTTCTCGATGTACAAATGCTACGGCTATCTCGCCGAGAATGACTGCATTGCTTTCCAAAAGGATGAGCATTTCAATATTGACGTGGACGCGCTGATCGACCTCATTCAAAAGGAAGGGGCGCGGACGGTCATTTTCTCCAATCCCTGCAATCCGACCGGCGTGGGACTTCCGAGGAAGGAAGTGCTGCGGCTGGTGGAAGGCGTTCCGGACTGCCTGGTCGTGGTGGACGAAGCCTACATGGAATTCTGGGATCAGTCGGTCCTTGACTGCGTGGAAAGCTACGACAATCTCATGGTGCTCAAAACCTGCTCCAAGTCCTTCCGTATGGCAGGAATCCGCTGCGGACTCGCCATTGCCAATCCTGTCCTGACCAATGCCCTTCGCGCCGCGAAATCACCTTACAACGTCAATTCGATGACGCAGGCGGCAGCCGAAGCGCTGTTTGAATATCATGAAGAGTTGGACGCCGCGACACGCATGGTGATTTCTTCCCGTGACTGGCTATACAGTGCGGTCAAGGCGCTTGCCGACCGATATCCCGAAAAGCTGTCGCTTCTTCCGACGGCAGCGAATTTCGTCTATGTCAGATTCCCGGAAGGCCAGGCCAAGCGGATTTTTGAAGGCATGAAGTCGGAGGGCGTTGTGGTTCGCTGTATGGGCGATTATCTGAGAATTACCTGCGGCACGGAAGAAGAAAACGCCGAGGTCGTTCGGCTGCTGGAGGTATTGTTATCATGAGTGAGCGCAAGGGCGAAATCATCAGGAATACAAAGGAAACCGACATCAGAATCACCCTGAATCTTGACGGAGGAGCCGTGACCGTTGACAGCGGAATTGGCTTTCTCGATCATATGCTGACCGCCTTCGGCGTTCATTCCGGCTTTGGACTGAGCGTGAGCTGCAAGGGCGATCTGGAAGTGGACGGACATCACACCGCCGAGGATATCGGCATTGCGCTGGGTCAGGCGTTCGCGCAGGCGATCGGGGACAAGAAGGGCATTGCGCGCTACGGCAGCTTTTACATCCCGATGGACGAAGCGCTGGCGTTCTGTTCGCTGGACATCAGCGGCAGGGCCTTTCTGGTGTTCGACGCGAAGTTCCCGCAGTGGCGGTGCGGTGAATTCGACTGCTGCCTGACGGAGGAATTCTTCCGCGCATTTGCCATGAATGCCGGAGTGACGCTGCACATCCAATCGCTGTACGGCAACAATTCCCATCATATCATCGAGGCGATTTTCAAGGCGGTGGCTCATGCCCTGAAAGCCGCCGTCAAAATAGAGTACGAAGGTACCCTTTCAACCAAAGGGATTCTATGAGCCAATTAAGGAGCTGACAAAAAAAGACATGATCATTTTTCCCGCAATAGACATAAAGGACGGCAACTGCGTCAGGCTTGTGAAGGGTGAATATTCCACCGCCCACAAGGTTGCGGAGGATCCGCTGGAAACAGCGCGGTCATTTGAAGCAGCCGGCGCCGAATGGATTCACATGGTCGATCTCGACGGGGCGAAGGATGCGGCGCTGGTCAACAAGGAGATTTTTATCCGGGTCGCGAAGGAAACAGGGCTCAAGGTGGAAGTCGGCGGCGGCATACGCAGCATGGAAGCGGTGGATTATTATCTCCGGAACGGCATTTCCAGAGTGATTCTCGGTTCGGCTGCCGTCAAGAATCCGGAATTCGCCCGCCAGGCCGTTGCGGAATACGGTGACCGGATCGCCATCGGCATTGACGCGAGGAACGGCATGGTGGCTGCCGAAGGTTGGCTGGACACCTCCGACGTCTACTTTACCGATTTGGCAGTGGAGATGGAAAAAATAGGTGTAAAGACGATTATCTTTACGGATATTTCCAGAGACGGAACGCTCACAGGTCCCAATCTGGCACAGCTGATCGAACTGAGCGGCGCGGTGTCCTGTGATATTGTCGCAAGCGGCGGCGTTTCAGGCATTGAGGACATCATTGCCCTGCGGGACGCGGGATTGTACGGCGCGATTGCCGGCAAGGCGATTTATACCGGCGCGTTGGACGTTGCGAATGCCATTGCCGAAGGTGGCAAGCCGAGAGACTTGTCACGTTATTTTGCCAAATCCGAGCTGATTCCGGCGATTGTGCAGGAGGCATCGACGGGCGAAGTACTGATGCTGGCCTACATGAACGAGGAGTCGCTGCGGCTGACGCTGGAAACCGGTCGTACATGGTTCTGGAGCCGTTCAAGGAATTCGCTTTGGAATAAGGGCGAGACTTCGGGACATTATCAGAAGCTTGTTTCGGTCAGCGGAGACTGTGACGACGACACGCTGTTGATTCGGGTAGAGCAGACCGGGGCAGCCTGTCACACGGGCAATCATTCCTGTTTCTATCAGCCGATAGGGTTCAGGAAGTTCAAGGAATAAATCAAGGAATAAAGAAAGAATAAAAGAAAGCGCGCAGCGCCGATTAATCGAGCGTTTTTTTCACGCGAGCGCGGGGGGCAGGGCAATGTCATCAACTTAAGAAAATGTATTGTTTTTTATGCGGGAGCATAGCAAAACGAACTCTGCACCGGGGGGGGCGAACTCACTCACCGCAAGCGGTCCCCCCTCTCTTTCAGAGAAGGCTGATGTACTGCGACGCGCTATTTGCCTTCCCTGAAAGGGAAGGTGGCACGAAGTGCCGGATGAGTTTGTGCTAATCGCGCTTTATTCTGAATCGGGAACCGTGCCAGTGCCATCAGTCTTAAGTTGATGACATTGGGGTGCAGGGGACTGGTTCCTCGCTGTCGCTTGCAGAGCCCTTGCGGGAGGGGGAGGCTTTTAGCCGGTTTCATTTTACAATCAGTGTCAGGTGAATGGCGATAGGAAACCTGATCCGAATTCTTTTGAAGTGCGTTTTGCTTGAATGAGGTTCTTCCGTCTGCATTCGCCCAAGCCCGCTTAATATCGGAGTGCGTTTTGCTTGAATGGGGTTCTTCCGTCTGCATTCGCCCAAGCCCGCTTAATATCGGAGTGCGTTTTGCTT
>CAMHMN010000033.1 GCA_946186245.1 uncultured Clostridia bacterium | reverse complement strand
AAGCGCGCTTTGCCGAAACGGACGGCAAAGCGCGCTGCTTTTATGGATAACAGAAAATGCACAGAAAAATCATTACTTGCCGAGCACTGCCAGAAGGACGCCTGCGGCGACGGCGGAGCCGATCACACCAGCCACATTCGGGCCGAGCGCGTGCATGAGCAGATAGTTGGAAGGATTGGTTTCCTGGCCGACCTTCTGCGAAACTCTGGCTGCCATTGGAACCGCCGAAACGCCTGCCGAACCGATAAGGGGATTGACCTTGCCGCCGGTAAAGATGTACATCAGCTTGCCGAATATCACGCCGAACGCGGTACCGAGGCAGAAAGCGGCAAGTCCAAGCCCGACGATCATCAGGGTTTCAGGCGTAAGGAACACTTCGGCTCTGGCGGTCGCGCCGACGGTGGTGCCGAGGAATATAGTGACAATATTCATCAGTTCGTTCTGAGCGGCATCAGAAATTCTCTTGACCACGCCGCTTTCACGCATCAGATTGCCAAGCATAAGCATGCCGACCAGCGGAGCGGCGGAAGGCAGGAGCAGAGCCACGACGATAGTCACGATAATGGGGAACATAATTTTTTCGGTCTTGGAAACGGTGCGCAGCTGCGTCATGACAACCGCGCGCTCTTTTTTGGTGGTGAGCAGACGCATAATGGGAGGCTGGATAATCGGAACAAGCGCCATATAGCTGTATGCCGCCACAGCGATGGGGCCGAGGTAATCAGCAGCAAGCTTTGAGGTTACGTAAATGGCTGTAGGACCGTCCGCACCGCCGATAATGGCGATAGAACCCGCGACCTTCGCGTTGAATCCGAGCAGAATCGCGCCGCAGAAGGTGAAGAATATGCCGATCTGAGCGGCGGCGCCGAGAATGAAGCTCTTGGGATTGGCGATCAGCGGACCGAAATCCGACATGGCGCCTATGCCGAGGAAGATGAGCGGAGGATAGATGCCCAGCTTGACGCCTAAGTAGAGATAATAGAGCAAACCGCCGGAATGGGCGACTTCCACATATGTCTGACCGTCTGGCATGATGACCTGACCGTATTTGGCTATCTCGGTTGCGGAGGCCTTTGCGAGCGGAACAAGCTCCGTGGTAGGCACGTCCATCACGCCTGACAGCGGAAGGTTGACCAGCAACATGCCGAACGCGATGGGGAGCAGCAGCAGCGGTTCGAACTGCTTGCCGATGGCAAGATAGAGCAGGAAGCAGGCGACCACTATCATAATGGCATTTTTCCAGCCCTCGCCTTCAAAAAGACCGAGCAGGCCGGATTCGTTTAGAATGCTCAGGATAGACGCCCAGATGGAATGAAGAATTTCCATGAATTAACCACCTTTCGGAAAACAAAGTAAATCAGAACGGACGGGTGTTTTCATATACACCCATAGAGGCCCACGCAGTGCGGCCTCCGGTAGGCTTTTGGGTGCGGGATACTTTTTTGACCGCGTATTTCTTTCCGCCGCTCATGGCAGCGACAGCCGCGGCGATCACGGCGATGATTTCGCCGGGAATGGAACCGTCGTCAGACGGAGCCGCAGGCTGAACCGCGGACACGGCTTCTTCGGAAATTTTTGCTTTTTCCGCATCATCAGCGGCCTTTTGGGCGGCGAGCTTTTTTTCTTTGGAAGCGGTGACTGCGCGGAAAATTCCTCCGTAGGCGTAAAAAATGATGATGAGCAATAACAGAATTACAAAGACAATGAGGATGCCGGAGGTGGTGATTACAGCCATCAGCATGCCCTTGTCATCAAATAATTCCGTGCCGATTGACGGCAAAAACGATGTCAACATAGGAAAAAATCTCTCCCATCAAAAATTGATTATTGCGTAGCGGAGAAGGAGATTCCGGCAAAAAAGCCGCTTCTTCCCAATATGCAATACTTATCAAATATTATAGCTCACCGCTTTGTTGATTGCAACATCGAGCGGCAAATTATTCCCACGGATTTTCCATTTTTTCCGTTTTAAATATATTTTTCACGCATTTTTTGTTAACTTAATGCAAAAAAGCCTTGTCAGCTAAACAAAACCATTCTTTAAATGTTTATTTAATGTTAAGATATCAGAATTTTGTTGCAAAATTGAAAGGAACATATTATAATAATTGGATAGAGCATTTATTCTTAGGCACTGTTCAAAAATAATCTGAACAATCTGGCTTGTCCATCTTATTTCCTCACAGTGCCTTACGTGAGAAGGATGGTATGGTTTATGTCAAATAAAACCAATCGCAGCAATCAGACTTCATCAAAGTCTCAAAGAACACAGGCCCACCGAAAGAACGGTTCAAAAATGAACTTCAAAATGTTTACCGTGCTGCTCGGGTGTGCGGCGGCAGCGGCATTGGTCTTCGCATGGCTTCATTCGCTTAGTATGATTCCAAGTCTGAAGGAAATTTTCAGCAAGCAGGAGCCGGTTGCGTATAGCTTTTTCAGCGATATCAGGAATGCGCGGGATAAGACCCGTGCCGATTCCATCAACCAGATAACCCATAGGGAGCCTGTGTATATTCTTGATCTTAACAAATACGTTGCGCCCCAACCTGATCCGTCCAACTATGATGAAGGCTTTGATAATTACAGCGACAGTACGATTGAAGCGCATTATTATTCAGAAGAGTTGTTTGAATCAAAGTTTCATTATATAGAAGTCAGAATCAAGCACCCTTCTCAGTTCCGGATGGCGCTGGCTTTTGACACCTACGGCAAGGAACCTCGCAAGTATCCCTCGGAAATGGCCGCGGAAGTCAATGCGGTGGCCGCTATAGACGGCAGCTTCTACAACAACCGTTATTACGGTGTCCTGATGTACAAACGCAAAATGTACAGGTACTATCCCTATAATCTTGACGTGCTTCTGATTGATTCGGAGGGTAACTTTCACATTGTAAAGGACAAGCAGCTTGAAAACAGCGATGTTTTTGAAAAGTATGACATCGTCAACGCGCTTTCCTTCGGTCCGGAACTGGTTCGTGACGGCGAGGCGTTGGATCTTTCCAAAGTGGTGCGCTGGGAGCCTTATTCCAAGGAGCCGAGAGCAGCCATATGTCAGTTTGACGATGATCTTCACTATCTGCTTTGCACGGTAGACGGCAGAATGGATGAAAGTCCCGGCATTACGACCCAGCAGCTGGCCGACGTGCTTGCACAGAAAGGCGTCAGAATTGCCTACAATCTTGACGGAGGCAAATCCGGCACTCTTATCCTCGGCAATCAGGTCAAAAACGTCGTGGCATACGGCGGCGAACGCAAGCTGGGAGATATTCTGTACTTTGCGTCTGCTCTTGACGGTGAGGCCAATGAATGAGAGCCGGTTTGATATCGGAGGCACATTGAATGAATATAGAAAACAATCAGATTGACGAAAAAACACCGGAATCAAATGCCGGGGACAAAAAATCCGGAAACAAATTAAAAATATGGCTTCGCGTCATTTCTGTTGCGCTTTTGCTGGCGGCATGTATAACTGCGTTTTTTAAATTTGAAATGTACAATTACATTCCGTTTCTGAACCGATTCACTTCTGATGAGAAATCCGAAGCGTACACTTTTGCGACGGACGTGAAGTCTTTATATGAAAAAACACTGAACCTGTCTTCTGTCGAGATAAAGAGCCGCGATCCTATTTACGCAATAGAGCTTGACAGATATGTCGCGCCCGAGCCTGATCCCACCAAATATGACGAAAAATTTGACAATTATTCCGATTCCACCATCAGCGTACAGCATACTGTGGAGTGGATGCATGATTCCAAATTCCATTTTATTGAAATCAGGATCAAGCACCCCTCTCAGTTCCGCATGGCGCTGGCTAAGAACAAATACGGCAGAATCCGCAGACTTCCGTCGTTGATCGCCCAAGAGGTCAATGCCGTAGTGGCTGTTAACGGATGCTTTTATAATAAGCGTCCGGGCGGCGTTATCATCCACAGAAGACAAATACTCAGAAACATTCCCTACGGTGTGGATGTGCTTCTGATAGATTCTAACGGCGATTTTCACATCATTGACGACAGAAAGCTGGGCGAAAGCGATTTGCTTGAAAAATACGACATCGTTAACGCTGTATCCTTTGGTCCCGAGCTGGTACATGACGGAGAGGCACTAACCATCACAAAACGCAACTGGGAGCCTACCACCTGTGAACCGCGCACGGCCATCTGTCAATACGATGACAGTCTGCATTATCTGATTTGCCTTGCTGAGGGAAGAAACAGGTACAGCCTTGGGGTGACAATGCAGGTTTTTGCTGATGAAATTGCCGCAAAAGGCGTTAAAACCGCGTATAATCTCGATGGAGGGCAATCCGGCACCATCGTTATAGGTAATCAACTTAAAAACAGAGTCGGTTGGGGTCCGGAAAAGGGGCAGGGCGATATTCTGTATTTTGCCACTGCTCTGGAAGCGGACGAAAGAGATTGAACTAAGAGCCTTTTTGTTGTTATCGACACAAAATCAGCTCTAAAAGCTGATAAAAACAGCCAATACTCTAAATATTGGATTTTTTTAAAAAAATTATTAAAAAAGTGCTACTTTTTTGAGTCCTGAGACGTTTAGTTTATGAAAGGCAAAATAAAGGCCACAAACAAAAACGGTCAGGAGAATGATTTTATGTATAACAAAAAAAGTGCAGAATGTTATGATCAACCGAAAGAGTGAACAGGATCAGGCTTCTCCCAACGAAATGCAGCTCAGACTTGCGGAGTATTACACCAGAGCCTTCGCCGCGACAGTTACAGGCATGCGTCTCTCCGAGGCTGAAAAAAACATGGCAATTTCCGCGGTCAACATTGAGTACCAAGAGCTGATCTCAGCAGGCAGGCGCGACTGTCTGGAGATGGTTTCCTAAATTGTTTTCCCTGGAAAAAATAAAAAAACGCTTGACTAAATGGAAAAAGTATGATATAGTAATCTTACCTCGCATTGGGCGTGTTTTTTTTATGCGCCTGTTTAGTATACCTGCCGCTTTATGGCGGTATGTATCGAGGGAGGCTGAAATGCCGCGGAAGCAATGTGTTTTGCAGAGATACATTGTGTCTGACGGTAAATTATTCCGTTACGGGAGGTGCCGACATGAGAGTTAAGGTCACATTGGCATGCACAGAATGCAAGCAGAGAAATTACAACACTGTCAAGAACAAGAAGAATGACCCCGACAGACTTGAGATGAAGAAGTATTGCAGATTCTGCAAGAAGCATACTTCGCACAAGGAAAGCAAGTAAGGGAGGACGAATGATCTATGAGCGACAAGTCAACCAAAAAGGAAGACAAGAAAATCGCCAAGGACACCGGCAAGAAGAATTCCGCCAAGAAGGATTCGTCCAAGAAAAAGGTAAGCCCGATTAAGTCGGCAGGTAAGTTTGTCCGCGAGTACAGGAGCGAGATCAAAAAGATTTCCTGGCCCAGCGCGAAGGACACCACAAAGAATGCCGCCATTACACTCGCAGCTATTGCAGTGGTTGGCGTGTTCATCTGGGTGCTGGACTTCGGACTCAGCCAGATCAGAGATCTGGGGCTCAAAAAGATTCCGGAAAGGTCCGCTGCCGCCAAGGCCGATGATACCGTTACTTCTTCGGATCTGATTGATGTGTCACAAAGCGATACCGCCGAGTAATCGCTTCTCGGCAAAATCAAACACGCAGGCAATGCCGCACGGTTGCCGCACGACGGGAGTGAAAACAATATGGCAGATACAACAGGCGTTTCGGGAACCGCTCATTGGTACGTCATTCATACCTATGCGGGCTATGAAAATAAGGTTGCTTCGGACCTGATGACAATAGTGGAAAACCGTAAGCTTCAGGACATGATCCTGGATGTCAAGATTCCCACGGAAACCGTTACCGAGACCGTCACGGTCAAAAAGGGCGGCGTGGAACAGCAGGTTGAGCGAGAGGTGGAACACAAGCTCTTCCCGGGCTATGTGCTTGTAAAAATGGTAATGACCAACGAAACCTGGTTTATAGTGCGCAATACACGCGGCTGCACGGGTTTTGTGGGACATGATTCCAAATTGGTGCCCGACTCAAAGCCGGTTCCTCTCACAGATGAAGAGGCGGCCAAGTGGGGCGTAGAAATGAAATCTGAGAAATTTGCATTTGAAGCGGGAGAAGAGGTCAAGGTGATTGACGGCTCTATGTACGGTCATAAGGGCGTAGTCAATTCCATCGATCACGAGGCCAAGACGGCTGTCATTACGATAGATATGTTTGGCCGCAAGATTGAGGCTGAGGTCGATCTTGCCAGCGTCGTACCGCTCAACTGATTTTTCATTGCGATTTCGCGGCAGGCAAGACCGCAAACAATCTTGCAGTAGAAGCCGGTGCGCACAAGGCGTATAAGGCTTCTGTGGGAGAGGCAGTAAATCTATTCCAAATCAATGCTGTCTCGGTATCACCACGTTTTTGGAGGTGCTTTTTAATGGCTCAGAAAGTAACAGGTTACATTAAACTTCAGATTCCGGCAGGCAAGGCAACACCCGCTCCCCCTGTTGGTCCTGCCCTTGGTCAGCACGGCGTGAACATCATGCAGTTCACCAAGGACTTCAATGAACGCACAAAGAACGATGTGGGTCTTATTATTCCTGTTGTTATCACGGTTTATGCAGACCGTTCCTTCACATTCGTAACCAAGACTCCCCCCGCAGCTGTTCTCATCAAGAAGGCATGCGGCATCGAGAGCGGTTCCGGCACACCTAACAAGACCAAGGTTGCCAAGATCACCAAGGAACAGGTCAGAAAGATAGCTGAAACAAAGATGCCCGACCTCAACGCAGGTTCTATCGAAGCTGCTATGAGCATGGTCGCAGGCACTGCCCGCAGCATGGGCATTACAGTAGAGGACTGATTCTCATATTGAGATGATGTGCTCTATGTGGGAGGAAAATCTCCGATATTACCACATTACAGGAGGATATTGACTAAATGAAACACGGAAAGAAATATGTCGACGCCGCAAAGGCCGTTGACCGTATGAAGTTATACGATTCCAGCGAGGCTCTTGATCTCGTTCAGAAGACTGCAACCGCAAAGTTTGACGAAACTGTCGAAGTTCATGTCAAGCTGGGCGTTGACGGACGTCACGCAGACCAGCAGGTCAGAGGCGCTATCGTCCTTCCCAACGGCACAGGCAAGAGCGTGAGAGTTCTGGCTATCTGCAAGGGCGACGCACTCAAGGCTGCAGAAGCCGCCGGCGCCGACTACGTTGGCAACGACGAGTATATTCAGAAGATTCAGTCCGAAGGCTGGATGGATTTCGACGTGCTCATCACCACACCCGACATGATGGGTATGGTCGGCCGTCTCGGTAAGATTCTCGGTCCCCGCGGATTGATGCCGAACCCCAAGGCAGGTACCGTTACACCCGATATCGCCAGAGCTATCAAGGAAGCAAAGGCCGGTAAGATCGAGTACCGTCTTGACAAGACAAACATCATTCACTGCCCGATCGGCAAGGTTTCCTTCGGCACAGACAAGCTGCTGGAGAACTTCAATGCACTGCTCGGCGCCATCAACAAGGCAAAACCGGCTGCTGCCAAGGGTCAGTACATCCGTTCCTGCGTTGTCAGCTCAACCATGGGCGTAGGTGTAAAGATCAATCCCAGCAAGGCTACTATGTAATAATTTAACGGTCAGCTAATTCTACGGACTGTTAATATAACAGAGATTTATGCCGTAATTAGCTTTCTGTGGCTGATTGCGGCATTTTTTCTACAAATTTATTTGAAAAGAGGAATAATTATGGATTATACCTGTAAAAACTGTGGAAATGTTTTTGGCGATCATCTCGCGGTTTGTCCCTCCTGCGGCGTGCCTGTAGAGGCAGCTTCTGAGGAAGCAAAGACGGTTGACGCTCAGCCGGAAGTCCAGCAGGCGCAGCAGTCCTTCCAGCAGGCGCAGCAGTCCTTCCAGCAGGCACAGCAGCCCTTCCAGCAGGCTCAGCAGCCCTTCCAGCAGGCTCAGCAGCCCTTCCAGCAGGCTCAGCAGCCCTATCAGCAGGCTCAGCAGCCCTATCAGCAGGCACAGCAGCCTTATCAGCAGGCACAGCAGCCTTATCAGCAGGCACAGCAGCCCTATCAGCAGGGTTATCAGCAGCCGTACTATAATCCCAATATGGCAATGAATCCTCCCAAGTCCAAGATGGTAGCAGGACTTCTTGGAATCTTCCTGGGTGCATGGGGCGTACATAACTTCTATCTCGGATTTTCCAGCAAGGCTGTGATCCAGATCGTTGTTTCCATATGCACCTGCGGAATCGGCGGCTTGTGGGGCTTGATCGAGGGCATTATGATTCTCACCGGCTCCATCAATACGGATGCCGACGGCAGACCGCTTGGTGAATAATCGCAAACCGGAACCATCCGTTTGCAGCGGATTCTGACATCATAAATGAATTATTACGGAAAGCATCTGTCGCTCAAAGACGGCAGATGTTTTCTTTGCATTATATATGCATTATTTTGCTACAGGGAGATGAATCATGAACAGACACACCGCAAAAAAATACCTTGGCAACAGGGTGTTTCTGAAGGAATTTCTGATGATCGCCATGCCGATAGCCATCCAGAACGGCATAACGAATTTTGTGAGTATGCTGGACAATCTGATGGTGGGACAGCTCGGCACGCACCAGATGAACGGCGTTTCCATTGTCAATCAGATCAATCTGATTCCCTATCTGGCACTTTTCGGCGCGATGGCGGGAGCGGGCATATTTACGGCGCAGTTCTACGGCAGCGGTGACAGCGAAGGCATCAAATATACATTCCGCTTCAAGCTGTGCGTGAGCGCATTGGTTGTGACAGTATCCATAGCGGTTTCCATGCTTTTCGGCAGCGACCTGATTTCGCTGTTCCTGCACAGCGAGAACACCCATGACGTGGATCTTACCATGAAGTACGGTCTGGATTACATGACCGTCGCCATGTGGGGCTTTATTCCGTTCGGTCTGTGTCAGGTATATGTCAGCACCCTGCGCGAGGTGGGACAGACGGTGGTTCCCATGAAAGCGGGACTCGCCGCCGTCGTGGTCAATGTCGTCTTGAACTGGGTGCTGATCTTCGGCCGATTCGGCCTGCCTGCCATGGGCGTGAAGGGAGCGGCGATTGCCACCATCTGCGCCAGAGTGGTGGAAATGGGAATTGTCGCCTTCTGGCTGCACACACACTCCGACAGATATGCGTTTGTCAAGGGGATCCTCCGCTCGCTTTACATTCCCCGCAGACTGCTCGGAAGGGTGACAGTCAAGTGCATTCCGCTCATCATCAATGAAACGTCGTGGGCATTCGGTATAACCTTCCTGAACCAGAGCTATTCCACCAGAGGTCTTGACGCGGTGGCAGGTGTGAATATCTGTTCCACGCTGTCCAACGTGTTCTGCGTGTTTTTCATCGCGGCCGGAGATGCTATCGCCATCATGATCGGGCAGCTTCTCGGCGCGGGCAAGAAGGAGGAAGCGCGTTCCTCCGACCGCATTCTCTGCAATTATTCCGTCCTCGGCAGCTTTGCGCTGGGCGTGATCATGGCCGTTTGTGCGCCCTTCTTTCCGTTGCTTTACAATACGACGCAGGAGGTGCGGGCGATCGCAACTGTGATGCTGCTTGTGACGGCGCTGATGCTTCCCGTTATCGCCTATACCAACGCGGCATATTTCACCCTGCGCTCGGGCGGCAATACATTGGTGACGTTTCTTTTCGACGGATTGTATATGCTGTGCATGGTGGTGCCGTTGTCGTTCCTGCTCACACGCTTTACCGATCTGCCCATCATTCCGGTCTACATGATCTGCCAGATTTCCGAGGCTGTGAAAGCGGCGGTAGGCTTTGTAATGGTGCGTAAGGGCGTTTGGGTGAATAACATTGTGGAAAACATAACATGATTTTTTGTACCAAACGTAGAAAGTATCAAAAGTCGGGATAATTTCAAAATTAAAGCGTATTTTGGCTTGCATTTTCCTAAATAAAATGGTATAGTGTTCATTGTCATGATACAATCGTACACAGGTGGTGGATTTTCCGATGTCTGACGAATATTATATTGTGAGCAGCAGCGCATTGCCGGAGGTGTATGCCAAGGTAGTGCAGGCCAAGAGACTGCTGGGCAGCGGCGCGGCTCATTCCGCCTCGGAAGCGGCAAGGCTGGTGGGAATATCCCGCAGCGCGTTCTACAAATACAAGGACGCGGTCATGCCTTACCGGGAAGGCGGACAGGATCGGGTGCTCACCATTCAGTCCATGCTGGAGGATAAGCCGGGCGTGCTTTCCTCCATGATCACGTCGTTTTTCGACGCAGGAGCGAATATTCTGACCGTCAATCAGAACATTCCTTCCAACGGAGCGGCATATGTCACGGTATCGGTCAACACCGCCAATATGGAAATGAGCGTGCCGGAGCTGTTTGAAAGGCTGAAATCGCTTGACGGAGTGATTTCGGTGTCAGGTGTCGGCGCGAGTAAATAAATGATAAATGAAATTAGAAAGCAGTGATTATCTATGGTCAAAATAGCAGTAATGGGTCACGGCGTTGTCGGATCGGGCGTTGTGGAAGTGCTCATGAAGAACCATGAGGGCATCGAGCGCCGCGCCAAGGAGGAAATCCAGGTCAAGTACATTCTCGACCTGCGCGACTTCCCCGACCTGCCCTATGCAGACAAATTCGTCAAGGACGTCAACATCATTCTCAACGACCCCGAGGTGGAGATCGTTGTGGAATGCATGGGCGGTGTGAATCCCGCGTTTGATTTCTGCATGAACAGCCTGAAGGCGGGCAAGAGCGTCGTCACCTCCAACAAGGAGCTTGTGGCGGCAAGAGGACAGGAGCTTCTCGAAGTTGCCAAGGCGAAGAACCTGAACTTCCTGTTTGAAGCCAGCGTCGGCGGCGGCATTCCGATCATCCGTCCGCTCGCGCAGTGCATGGCGGCGAACGAGATCGACGCGGTGGCCGGCATTCTCAACGGCACCACCAATTTCATTCTCACCAAGATGATCACCGAGAATATGCCTTTTGACGAAGCGCTGCAACTGGCGCAGAATCTGGGCTATGCCGAGAAAAACCCGACAGCCGATGTGGACGGGCACGACGCCTGCCGCAAGATCTGCATACTGGCATCGCTGGTTCTGGGCAAGCACGTCTATCCCAATGATGTCTATGTCGAAGGCATTCGCAATATAACCCTTGAAGATGTCCGGTACGCCGACAAATTCAATGCGGCGATCAAGCTGATCGGCCTGTTCAAGGTCATGCCGGACGGCAAGCTGCTTATCAATGTCGCGCCGAGGTTTGTTTCCAAGACTTCTCCTCTTGCCGGCGTAAGCGACGTGTTCAACGCCATCTGCGTCATCGGCGACGCCACCGACGAAGTCATGTTCTACGGCAAGGGCGCGGGCAAGCTGCCCACCGCCAGCGCGGTTGTCGCCGACGTCATCGACTGTGTGAAGCACCGTGTCGCACGCAAGTATCTCTACTGGGCGCCAGCTGAGGAAGGCATGATCGCGGATTATCACGACGAGCCTTGCTCGATGTACCTGCGTCTGTGCGGCAAAAGCTCCGATGAGCTCAAGAACATCGCCAACGAGCTTTGCAGAGAGTGCATCTTCACAGAAGGAATCAACCCCGACGAGATCGCCATCATCACTGATGTGGCGACATATGCCGAGCAGGAGAATATCGCAAAGAAATTCCTTGCAAGAGGCGTCAATGTCATCAGCGCTATGAGAACTCTCAGCAGATAACCAAAGGGTGATGCTTTTTGAAATTCAGGATACCGGCGACCAGCGCCAATATCGGTTCCGGCTTTGACGCCCTTGGAATAGCGCTGTCGATGTACAACGAGGTGGACATCGAGGAGAGCGATTCTTTACAGATCACATCGCTCGATGATGTGGATGTTCCGACAGGCGAAGATAATCTGATCGCTGTTTCCGCCCGCAGACTCTATGAGGAATGCGGCAAACCCGTCCCGAAGGGATTCAGGATAGCCCAGAGCAACGTCATTCCCATGACAAGGGGACTGGGATCCAGCTCCGCCTGCGTCGCGGCTGGATTGCTCGGCGCCAATTATCTGTTGGGCAAGCCGCTGAGCAGGGAAGAGCTTGTGAATATCGCCTGCACCATCGAGGGACACCCCGACAACACCACGCCGGCTCTGCTCGGAGGACTTACCTCAGCCGCGGTGGAAAACGGAAGGGTCTATGCCGTCACGCTTCACGTTGCGGATAAATTCCGTTTCGCAGCGTTCATACCCGATTTCGAGCTGAAGACGTCGGTTGCCAGAGGAATTCTGCCCAAGACGGTTTCCCGGGAGGACGCGGTCTACAATCTGTCCCGTTCCGCGCTGATGGCGGGTTCGCTTGCCACCGGCAATGTCGAAAACCTGCGCATCGCCGTGCAGGACAGGCTTCATCAGCCCTACCGGGTGGGACTCATTCCGGGAGCGGAAGGAATCTTTGCTCTTTCCTACGAATTCGGCTCGTATGCCACCTACATCAGCGGCGCCGGACCGACAGTAATGTCGATCATCAGCCGTCGGCACGAGGAAGAATTCGAGAGCGAAATGACGCGTGAGCTGGAGCGCAGAGGGCTGGGAAACTGGCGTATGGTCATTCTGGACGTGGATTCCAGAGGGGCTCAGCGAATCAAGAGCTGAACGGAAACAGTGTGCGCTTGTGTTTTTTCGCAAGAGCCGCTTTACATACATATTATGCAAAAGAAGGTATTATCCAATATCTGAAGGCATAGGCAAACACAAAAAAATAAATTCGGAGGTATTGAACACATGGGTTTAATAGTTCAGAAATTCGGCGGAACGTCTGTGGCCGACGCCGAACGGGTGATGAACGTCGCCCGGATTGTCACCGACACCTACAAGCAGGGCAATAAGGTAATTGTAGTGGTTTCGGCCCAGGGCGATACGACGGACGACCTTATCGAGAAGGCGAAGGAGATCAATCCTTCCGCGTCCAAGCGCGAGCTTGATATGCTGATGACCGCCGGTGAACAGATTTCCATTTCGCTGCTGGCCATGGCGATCCAGAAGCTGGGCTATCCGGTCATTTCACTGCTTGGATGGCAGGCGGGTTTTGTGACCAGTTCTGTCTACGGCAGCGCGAGAATCAGACGCATTGAAACCGACAGGCTCCAGAGCGAGCTTGATCAGAACAAGATTATCGTCGTTGCGGGTTTCCAGGGACTTAACAAGTACGACGACATGACCACCCTCGGCAGAGGCGGCAGCGACACCAGTGCGGTTGCCATAGCGGCAGCCCTGCACGCGGACAGATGCCAGATTTTCACCGACGTGGAAGGCGTCTACACCGCCGATCCCCGCAAGGTGGAGAATGCCGTCAAGCTCAACGAGATCACCTATGACGAGATGCTGGAGCTTGCTACGCTGGGTGCGCAGGTGCTCAACAATCGTTCGGTTGAAATGGCAAAGAAGTATAACGTAAAGCTGGAGGTGCTTTCCTCGCTTGTCAGAAAGCCCGGTACTATAGTTAAGGAGAAGGTAAAAATGGAAAAAATGCTTATCAGCGGCGTAGCCAAGGACACTCATGTTGCCAGAATATCGCTTTTGGGCCTGCCCGATGAACCGGGCGTAGCGTTCCAGGCATTCAGCCGCCTTGCTTCAAAGAATATCAACGTCGACATCATTCTTCAGTCCATCGGCAGAGACGGCACAAAGGATATCAGCTTTACCGTGGCGGAGGATTGCTCAGCCGAGGCGGAGGAAATCATGAATGAATTTGTGGCCAGTGTCGGCGGCAAGGGCGTTGCGCTGGATAACGACGTGGCCAAGGTGTCCATTGTCGGCGCGGGCATGGAAACGCACGCGGGCGTTGCGGCAAAGATGTTCGAAGCTCTTTACGGTGCGCATATCAACATCAGAATGATTTCCACCAGTGAGATCAAGATCTCGGTTCTTATCAACGAGGAAGACGCAGACAAGGCGGTTTCGGCCATCCACGCCATGTTTATAGGCTGAGTCTGGCATAAGGCGTAAATTTTGAAGTGTGAAGTGTGAAGTGTGAAGTGTGAAGGTAAAAGAATTCACATCTTCCACTTCATACTTATTCTTTTTGTGCTGCAAAGCGAATCTATCAATAGACAGGGGATTATAACGATGAAGAAATCCAAAATACCGTACAGACTGACTGCTCTTATCGCGGCATTGCTTATGATTGTTTTTTCGGTGAGCTGCGCGAAGGACAAGAAGGAGGAAGTTGTTTCCGTGTCTGACGTCAACTCCGCCGAGAAAGGTGTTTATCATGACACAGGCGAGACCTTCTGCCGTGGCGTATGGGCTGCCGACGACGGAGAAAAGCTGCTGGGTTACTACGTTTTTCTCGAGTCCGGGAGCGGCAGATTCGACGAGATCCAGATGGGCTTAGGCGTTCCGTTTGAAGTGACGGCAAAGGACGATAAGGCTGAATTCAACCTGGGAGCGGTCGATTTCGCTGAACCCGCACGCGTCGAGAAAACCGGGAAGGGCAAGCGCACGCTCACATGGACCAATGATAAACGCACCGAATACCTTACGCTGCTTGAGGAACAGGAGCCGGATACATTCACCTTCTATTCCCAGAAGGACATCGAAGAGATGGCGCTGGATCATTATGAAGCAAACAAAGGAAAGCGTCCAAAATCTGCCGAAGTATCCGTTGCGGCTGACGGGATGGCTTCGGTTGTGCTTTATGGCAAGAAAAACAAAGTTCTTACCCAGTACGTTGTGAACGTCATCACCGGAGACGGAATTGTAGAGGGCAGCGATGAAGAAACACAACTGATCGGCATGTCCACCGACGACTGATTTTTTGTATTACATAGGAATAAATAAAAGCATGTGGTTCCACCAAAGAAACGCATGCTTTTTGTTTATGTTTTCAAATAATTCATAGTTATTAACATATTATTTATATAAAATACACCAAAAATCATTATATAGCAGGGGAGAGTGGTGTATAATATAATCAAGCAGGAATGGTATGATTCCATGCAATACATATGGAGGTGTTGATTTTATGGATAACGCTCGCAGAACTGCGGCGTTGTATCTGGAAGACAGCCGCGGACAGCTGGCTGCAAAGCTGCTTGCACTCTGCCGTGACAAAGGCGACAGAATGTCGGTGGTCGGCGTGTTCCCGAATTGCGGGGAAGAGTACGCCGAGCGCACAGAGGAGCTTTTCCGATATTCGTCCTCAATAGGAGCCAATCTTACCGTGCTTTACAGCACACAGCCGGCGGCAGCCCTGCTGAAATATGCCAGAAGCCATGCCGTCACAGATATTGTGATCAGTGAGAATGATTCAAGCGGAGCGGCCAGGCTCATTTCGGTAATGCTGCCCGATGTTTCAGTCACACTGGTACCGTCCGACAGCGGATCATACAGCTTTGTCTCGCCCGGCTTACTTGCCGTGCGTGCAGAGGGCACAAGGAGTGCCAGAGCCTGATACAGGCAATTGAATCAGTCATTGCGCCGGAAGAATGCGCAAAAATGAATTGGAAAACAGTCAGACTTCCGGTTTTCCCTGACGGAAACCGGGATCATGTGAAGATAAAATACGAAAAAGCAGCCTGCCGCATTTTCAGAATGCAGCAGGCTGCTTTTTCATGTTCTGATGACTGAATGAACAGATTATTTCAACGCATTTCCGGCGAAAAACATCAGCAGAACGGCTATTCCGTTGGTCATCATATGGCAAAATACCGAGCACCAGTAATTCTTGCCGAAGAACGAGCAAAGCGTCATGCCGATTGCCATAGGAATGTAGACCAGTATCGAGAGGAATTCATTGAGGTTGAAAGTCAGATAAACGGCGCCGGTCCCGTCGGTGGCAAAGAATGTGAACTGATAGATATGAAAGAACGAGAAAAGGAATATCGACAGTATAAAGCCCAGACTCCTGACCCAGTAGCGGTTGCTTGCCGTCATGGAGCGTGACAGCGCGGCACGGAATACGGCTTCCTCCGTGATGGGCGCAATGATCACGGCCAGCAGGATGAGCTGAAGGGGATTCTGTCCAAAAAGCTGCATGACAAGGGCGTTATTGCTGGTATTCTGGAATTCGCCCCGCACAAAGGCAAGGATCATCTGGATAATCACGTTGGCGATCGTCGAACAGAAATAGCAGGTGATGGGCAGCCAGATATAAATCGCCTTGAATTCCCTGAAGAATGTCTTCAGGTTGTTCCAGAAGAAACCGCCAAAAAAGAGAATCATCAGCAGAAGCGAACCGACATTGACGATCATGTTGATACCAATAATGCCGAGCGGAAGATTGTACAGTTTGGCCAGTAAGGAAATGGCCTCGGCGCCAAGCTGTTCGCCCAAAAAAATCAGCAGCATGACAAAGACGCCTTTTCCCGTCAGTACTGCCTCGGGAAGCAGTCGGTCGCTGTTCTGGTGCATACGGTAAAGAGATTTGAACATCATATAGTCTCCTTTCAGACGAGATCTGATAATTTCTCTGTTTATTATAACATCTGATCCGATCTATGTCAATAATAACAGGTGTAAATGACGATAGTGATAAATCGGTAAAAAAATCAATTGACATGACAGGGATATATGGTAAACTAATATTTGAAAAGAATTATCCGAATGAATGGTGATACAGGATTATGAGCAGAAAGAAAAAAATAATGTTCGTCTGTCTGGGAAATATCTGCCGTTCGCCGATGGCGGAATTCATATTCAAAAGCATTGTCTCCGAGCGGGGCGGAAACATGGAAGCAGCGTCTTCCGGTACCAGCGACGAGGAATACGGCAATCCGGTCTACCCGCCTGCAGCGAGGATACTTGCCAGACATTCGGTCAGCTGCAGCGGCAAGAGGGCGACGCAGTTCACCCGGGCGGACTACGGGCATTACGACCTGATCGTATGCATGGAGAGCAGGAATATCCGATGCCTTGAGCGGATGCTGGGAGGCGATCCGCAGCGCAAGATTGTCAGATTGCTTGATTTTACCGACAACCCCCGTGATATTGCGGATCCCTGGTACACGCGGGATTTTGAAAAGGCATACGATGAAATACGCGAAGGCTGTACCGCGTTGTACGACAGCTTGGAAAGGAAGGATTCAACATGATTTACGCGGCGATTCTGGCAGGGGGAAAAGGCACCCGGATGGGCGGCGACCTGCCGAAGCAGTTTCTGGAGATAAACGGCGTTCCCATTCTGGTGCGGACGGTGAGGACGTTTCTCAAATGCGGCATTGTGGACAGGGTAGCCCTCTGCGTGCCGGGCGATTATATAGAATACACCCGCAGGGTGCTGGACAAATATCCGGACACATCCGGAAAAGTGAGTGTCATTGAAGGCGGAGCCGACCGCACGGGTTCGCTGGAGAAAGCCTGCCGTTTTTTTCAGAACGGAAACGATATTTCCACTGACGATGTAATCATTACCCACGACTGTGTCAGACCGTTTGTCACGGATGAAATGATTTTTTCCAGCGTGAATGAGGCAATGCTTTACGGAGGCGCGACGGCAGCCGTTCCGAGCGTGGATACCATCTGTTTTTCGTCAGACGGAAAGGTTATTGAAAGCGTTCCCGACCGTTCAAAGCTCTACAGTGTCCAGACGCCGCAGACCTTCATGTTCCGTGATTTCTGCGAGATCCTGTATTCTCTGAGCGAAGAGGAAAAAAGCCGCGTCACAGACGCTTCGGCTGTATTCCGCCTGAGAGGCAGGACGGTGGCGTTGTCCGAAGGGAGTCCTTCCAACATCAAGATCACGCATCCCGCCGACATTCCTCTTGCCGAAAAACTGGCGGAATCCTTCTGATGATTTTTTCCAAAATTAACAATTTGGTTTAAAATACCCACGTAGGATATGGTATAATTATTTTGAATATGTGTGCATTAGTGCCATTGACATTATTATCAAACAAGAGGTTTTGTATGGAAAGTGTAAAGTTATTCGTTCAGGAACACCTGACATTTAAAAAACAGCTTGTAGAGCTTGCCAAGGCCGATATCATCAAGACCTATCGCGGTGCCAGTCTGGGATGGTTATGGGCTCTGATCAAGCCGTCTATTACGATTTTTGTTTATTTCTTTGCCTTCTCGATAGGAATCCGGGCATCAAAGCCGGTCACCAATTATTCCGGCGTGACCTTCCCGTTTTTTCTCTGGCTGATAGGCGGCATCATTCCGTGGTTCTATATATCGGAAATGATGACGCAGGGTACCGACTGCATAAAGAGATATAATTATCTCGTCACCAAAATGCGTTTCCCGGTGTCTACCATTCCGACGTTTGTGAGCATTTCCAAGATGCTGATCAATATTACGCTCACAATGGTGGTGGTATTGATTTACTGCGTTTACGGTCATTTTCCGACGATCTACTACGTTCAGATTCTGTACTACATGCTCTGTCAGTTCCTGCTGATGACGCCCTTTGCGTTGTTTAACGCTTCGCTGTCGGTTATCAGTCCGGACTACGGCAATCTGATCAAATCATTGACCACCGCCGTGTTCTGGCTGTCAGGCATCATGTACGACATCGCCAAGGTAAATAACCCGTGGCTTCGCAAAATGCTGCGGATCAATCCCGTGACATACATCTGCACCGGCTATCGCGATTGCTATATCAATCAGAGATGGTTCTTTGAAGAAGTCAAGTACAAATCCACCATCGGCTTCTTCTGTGTACTGCTGCTGATGTGGACGGCAAGCCTGTATATTTACAAAAAGACCCGCAAGGATCTGCCCGACGTGCTTTGATCGTGCATACGTGCATACGTGCTTAAAATACGCTAAGGAGCCAATAATATGCCTGAGAATATCAAAGAGAATCAATCAACCATAAAAGCAGAATCCGAACCCGCCGTGACGGACACAACACCTGTCGAAGCTCCTGCTCAGGAATACGGTGACGTAGTGATCCGACTCAATCACGTCACCAAGCAGTTCAAGCTTTTCAAGAGTAAAAAGAGCCGCCTGAAATCCATTTTCAGCAAGAAGGTCAATTACACTATCAACACGGCCAACGACGACCTGACCTTTGAAATACGGCGAGGGGAATCGGTGGCGTTCCTCGGCAAGAACGGCGCCGGCAAATCCACCCTGCTCAAGATGATCACAGGCGTGCTGTTTCCCACCAGCGGCGAGGTGGAGGTTTTCGGCGAGGTCAGCGCCCTGCTGGAATTGACGGCCGGCTTTGATCCGGAATTCACCGGTCGGGAGAATATCTATCTGCGCGGGCACATGCGCGGCATGACCGACGAAGTGATCAAAAAATACGAGGATACCATCATTGCGTTTGCCGACATCGGCGAATACATCGACCAGCCCGTGCGCACCTATTCCAGCGGAATGAAGGCGCGTCTCGGCTTTGCCATCAACGCCAACATCGAACCGGAAATCCTCATTGTGGACGAAGCGCTCAGCGTCGGCGACGCGGCGTTCCGCAAGAAGTGCAAGGAGATCGTCAATAAGATTATCGCCGAGGACAACACCACCCTGCTGCTCGTCACCCATTCCACCGTCATGGCGAAGCAATTCTGCAAGCGGGGCATCGTGCTTTACAACAGCAAGGTCTATTTCGACGGCGACATCGACGAAGCCATCAAGGTCTACGAGGACGATATTCTCGAAGGCAAGCCCGCGCCAAAGCCCAAGGCGAATTCCATACTCAATCAGTAAACCATAATTAATATCCCCTGTATTTTGCATTCGGCATCATACAGGGGATATTTCATATCATTACAGTTCCTTGTTCTTGTATATCCGCACGCTCAGCAGCATGGAGAGGGCGAAAATGACAGCCGCCCCAGCGGTCAATCCGATTTCCGCGCCAAGAATCTGGCCAGGCGATGCCGAACCGATCTTTCCCAGCACCTCGATGAACGGAACAGAATTTTCACTGGCCGAGTTGGCAAAGATCATGCTGATCCCGGCGACCAGCATGGAAGGAACCAGGAAGACAGCCATCACGATAATGCGGCTTTTCTGCACACCGAATTTGTAGATGATGGGATTCATGATTGCGATGTAAATCAGCGATCCGATGATCGGCAGGAGATAGCCAGCCGCGCCGGAGGGAATGCCGCCCAGAACGGCAAAGATCAGATTGCCGGCCAATATGACCAGAGTCGAGAAGCCGATGACCAGCAGGCAGACGAGGTAACGGGAGAGAACGATCTGATTCTTGCTCACCGGGAGCGAAGCGCCGAACTGATCCCAGCCGCACTGCTCGTCATATCCCGCGCAGGAAAGCGGCACCATGACGTTGACGACCAATGCCATGATAGAGAAATACATCATGCCTCCGGAATCCTTCATGTTCATAAAGCCCAGGAAGAGATAAAACACCATCAGCAGCCCCATTGTAAGCGCCACCTGTCTGAGTCCGAGTAAATCCTTTGTAATCAAGCCTTTCATAATTGACAGACTCCTTTCTCTGTATGAATGAATCGGGAATTATTTCTTATCTTCGTTTTTGATGATCATCAGCATGATGTCTTCGATACCGGCTTTTGCGGAAACGAAGCCTTCCGGCACCTTGTCGGAAAGCATCAGCAGCTCCGCGCCGAAGGTATTGGTGCGTTTGCCCACAATATCGTCGGCGTTGACCGAAGCAAGCTCCTCATTGCCGCACTTGACGATGCGGTACTTCTCCATCAGCGTGTCCTTTTCCTCGCAGAAGACGATCTGGCCGTTGTTGATGAAGGTAACGTAATCGGCGGCTTTTTCCAGATCGCTGATGATGTGGGAGGAAGCCAGAATGGTGTGCTGCTCGTCCTGAATGAATTCCAGGAAGATGTCGAGAATCTCGTCGCGCACCACCGGGTCGATGCCGCTGGTAGCTTCGTCGAGAATCAGCAGCTTCGGATGATGTGCCAGCGCAGCCGCCAGAGAGAGCTTCATCTTCATGCCGCGGGAGAATTCCTTGATCTTCTTGTCCAGCGGCAGTCGGAATTGCTGAATGTATTTGTCCCAGAGCTGATCGTCCCAGTCTTGATAGACCCCCTTGAGGGTCAGGCGTACGTTGGCCGCCGTGAATATCTGCGGGAATTTGATCTCGTCAAATACCACCCCCACTTCCTCGCGGGAAGAAGCCAGCTTGTTGCTCATGCCGTTGACAGTGATCTCGCCGCTGTCGGTTTTGATCAGGTCGAGAATGGACTTGATCATGGTGGACTTGCCCGCGCCGTTGGAACCGACCAGCCCCATAATGCAGCCGCAGGGAATTTCCAGCGAGTCGATGGAGAGAGTGAAGTCACCGTAGGTTTTTCTTAGATTTCTGATTTCGATTGCGTTTGCCATATTATCACCTATTGCCTTTCTCATAAATCCGGATTATTGGTTGTCATCGTAGAGCATTCCGAGCGTATCAATGAGTTCAGTCTTGGAAATACCCGCCGATTTCGCCGCTTCCACTGCCTGCTGCAAATGGTCTTCGGCGATGCGGAGATGTTCTTCGCGGATGAAATCGGTGTTCATTCCGGCGACAAAGCTGCCCTTGCCGGCGACCGTCTCGATCAGACCGCTTCGTTCAAGCTCCTCATAGGCTCTCTTGGTAGTGATGACGCTGATCCGCAGTTCCTTGGCAAGAAAGCGCATGGAAGGAAGCGCGTCCCCCGGCTTTAGTTTTCCGGAAATAATGAGGTTCTTGATCTGTGCGGTGATCTGTTCATAGATAGGTCGTGCATCGGCGTTTGAAATGATGATTTTCAAGCTGTATCTCACGCTCCTTCACTGTGTATATCCGAACATTTCATCTATACTGTATATACTCATTATACACAGTAAACCATAAATGTCAATAGGCGTATATGAATTATTTGTAAATTCATTCCAAAGGGCAAAAAAAATCGGCCCTCTGCCGCAATTGACAGGGGACCGGATTCTTTTGCGAGGTAAGGATGGCAGTCCGTCAGGACTGCGGCGGGAAAGCACTACATGGCGATGGCCAGCAGTCTGCTTCTCTCAAGTTCCAGTGCGTTGAGAGAATCTTTGAGTTCGGCGATACGTGTCTGGACATAATCCTTAACGGCGTCGCTTACCGTAGACAGATTCCCGGAGAGCGCCTTGTACTCCTCATTGGCGGCGATGAGCTGATCGTCAATCTGGAGAATGCGCTCACGCTGGGAATGATTACGTATGACCGCAAAGTTGCCAGATTGGTTGACGGACGAGAGATAGGGCGATTCAATACCATTGTATTCGCCGCTTCTGACGCAGCTCGGTGCGCCAGTCATGGTAACACCATAATTGTAATACATAATCATACCTCCAATTGCTTAAATTGTCGTTTTTCGCTTATACGGAATGATGTGCGGCAGCACAGCCCAGAACGGCACAACGCGGTCCGTGTCAAGCTGCCCGATTCCTCCAAGCCTGAAACATTGCTTTCCGCGGACATTCCGCGACAGTCTCAATAAATTTACTCAGAAACCACTCTCAATATGACTAATCCCTCAAAAAGTCAATCAAGCAAAAAAAGCAAAAAATACAAACTCTGCAATGTTATTCGTAAGGGCAACAAACAGGGTACGCCAATTCTGGAAAACCGACACAAATTCCACAAAAACAATAAACAACTTCCATTCATATTATAACACCGGAAACGAATCAACTATGTATAAAGTGTTAATAAACAATTAATTTTTGTCACATTTCACAATTTTGTGCAATTTGTTTTTATTATCGCGAAAGTCTGACAAAAATATTACGTTGATTTACAGCAAATGTTCATTAATTTTCGACCGAATCAGCGGGCATTCTGCCAAAAAGAATCCCTCTCCGTGCCGTTTTACCAACGCGGCGGGGAGAGGGATTGAATGATGGCATTATTTAGTAAACGCGGAAAAATATTCTTTATCGTACCTGACGGGAATTTCATATTTCGCGTCTTTGGCACCGTCACCCGAAATCAGCATGATGCTGATGCAGTAAGGCTCTTCATCGGAATAATCGTAGAATTCACGCCCAACGACTTCACCGTCATCATCCGTCAATTCCCGGAATACCTGATGAGTGCCTTCGTAGTAAGTCTGTATACTGTCCTCATTCCCCTGAAAATCAAAGGAATATCCGTCGGCGTGCTTGATGACAAACACATTGCCGTAGTCGGAAGCCGACGTGTCGCTTTCCTGACCGGCATCAAGCGTCACCGTGACATTCTCGACCAGCAGGGCGTTCTCCACGTCCAGACAGTGTGAGAAGTTATAGGCAGTGGGCGAATAGGACCTTCCGCCCGCTGCATTGACAACGACGACCGTATAGGCGTAAGTCAGAGCGTAGCTGCCGCTGCCTTTGTCGCTGTTGATGCTGCCGTTTTCGGCTTTGAAGAAGGTTTTGGAATAAACGCCTTCTTTGCCCTTCTGCTTTTCTTTGACCCAGTTTTGCCCTTCTTTTTCGAGCTTGGCTTCCTGGAGCGTGAGCACTTCCAGATCGACGTACTGGGAAGCCTGACGGAATTCCTCAAGGGCGATCTGTGTCTTGGATACATATTCGGCGTGGTCGCCGAAATTGCTTTCCATATTGGCGGAGTAAGACCATAACCCGACAAAACCGACGACCGCGAGGAATACAAACGCCAGCGGCAGCGCGATGACTGCCCCAATGGCGACTCCCAGACCCTTTGTTTGCGGATTTACTACCACAGGGGGGACAAAAGGCTCGCCTGCCGTGATCTCCGTCCCGCACTGCGGACAGAGTTTCCATTCGGGACGAAGCGCCGTGCCGCAGCTTGTGCAGCTCGCGCAGAGCTTCTGTCCGCAGGTCGGGCAGGAAACAAAGCCCTGCTGCACTTCGCAGCCGCATTGGGGGCACATCAGCCTGCAATGATCTCTTCGCACCACCAGATAGATAATCAGCCCGATAAATCCCGGCGCGAACACCGCCAGCAGCGTCCAGAGCAGCGGCTCCATTCCGCGGGCCTTTGCGTCGCGGTAGACATAAATGGCCAGCAGTATCGGAACAACCGTCAGTACAATAACCAGAAGCAGAAAAAACGGAACCAGAACAATGGTAGATCCCATATTAATAACCCCTTTCTTTAATCTCTGTGACCGCAGAACGGACAGAACACATGATGGATTGGTATCAGATGACCGCAGAACGGACATGGCATGTCGGTGACGACCGGCTGCAAGTGAAGCAGAAACAGCACCAGCCCGGCAATCCAGGTGAAAAACGCCAGAATGCCCCAGCCGACGGCATTCATTCCCCTGTGCGATGCGCTGATACCGATGGGAATGGCAAAGCCAAGCGATACCGCCAGCAGTATGAATGCAATCATGAATAATAAATTGGATGACACACCTGTACCGATTGACATAAAAAACCTACTCCTTTCATTCCTTTTTCGTAAACAGAACGTCCCTTTTAGCAATCATCAGCACCGCACTGAAAAGGTACCCCAGCAGCATCGCGGCTCCGAGCGCCAGGAACCATCCCTGGCAGGAAGCAAACGACTGCTTTATCTGCGCGAGGAGGAATCTTGTTCCAGGGGAGAAATGCTTCTCCATCTCGGGCAGCAGGACAAAGGCGAAGTAGGCGAGAAGGGCGAGCGTCGCCGTCACCGAAATAAAGGCCGCAATCGTGACGATTTGCAGCTGGATCCGGCTCCTGCGGCGTTCCGCTTCCATTTGCAGCCGGAAGGTGTTGATGACGGGCGGTTGCTCCGGTGTGGTTTCCTCTTCTCTGAGTGAAAGCAGTAATTCATCCAGCCGCGTGTCGGAAACAGACTCGTTCTTATTTGAAAAACTCATGGCGACAACTCTCCTTTCAGCAATTCTCTTGCCTTATGCAGGCGGTATTTGACGGTGCCCTCAGGGGCTTTCAGGATAAAAGCAAGTTCCTTGACGTCATACCCGCGGAAGTAATGCAGAATGACGACTGTCCGGTATTTTTCGGGAAGCCTGCGCACTGCTTCCCACAATTCGGCATTTTCTTCGGCGTGATCTTCCGCGGCAACGGAATTCATGGCGTGGTCGCGGGTTTCGTCGTCGTCGAAGGCGGCAATCAGCCTTTCAAATTTTCTCCGGCGCAGGCTGTCCCGGTAAGCGTTCACGCAGACCGCCGTCAGCCAAGGCTCAAAGGACTGCGAAGGGTCATACCTGTCGAAGCTGCCGCAGACACGGAGCCATGTTTCCTGATAGAGGTCGTCCGCGTCGAATTTTCCTCCGCACAGCTTGATGCAAAGCCCGTAAAGCCGTGAGCCGTACTGTGAAATTTTATCATCCAACCCGTCAGCCATGCCCCTTCACCACCTTTCGCTTTTCCCTTACAATAACATATACGCACAGAAATGGCAATAGGTTGGAATTTTTTTAAAATAAAAATAACGGGTTGAATTGGAGTGTGTTGTGTGGTAAAATTGATTAGAAAATAAGTAGATAGAATCGGGTGATTATTTTGGGCAACATGAGCAAATCCGAAACGCTGGAGCATTATTTCGGCTATAAAACCTTCCGCGAAGGGCAGGAGCGCATCATCGACCGGCTTCTTTCCGGCGGTGACGCGGTGGGAATCATGCCCACCGGCGCGGGAAAGTCGATCTGCTACCAGGTGCCTGCGTTGATGATGGAAGGAATTACGCTGGTCATTTCTCCGCTGATTTCGCTGATGAAGGATCAGGTGGGCGCGCTGGTGCAGTCGGGCGTGAATGCTGCCTTTATCAACAGCACCCTTACCCCGAGGCAAAGCGAACTGGCTCTCTACCGCGCCGCAAACGGCATCTATAAAATCATCTATGTCGCTCCCGAACGGCTCACCACGCCATCCTTCCTCGAATTTGCCCTGCATGCCGATATTTCCATGGTGATTGTGGACGAAGCCCACTGCGTGTCGCAATGGGGACAGAATTTCCGTCCCAGCTATCTGAAAATCGCCGATTTCATCCGTTCCCTCAAAAAACGCCCGATTGGCGCGGCCTTCACCGCGACCGCCACCCAGAAGGTCAAAAACGACATAGTGACTCTTCTGGGACTGCAATCGCCGATGGTGACGGCAACGGGATTCGACCGGCCGAATCTGTACTTTGAGGTGGTCAAGCCGAAGGACAAATTCACCGCGCTGACTTCCTTCCTTTCCCTCAACCGCGGCAAGAGCGGCATCATCTACTGCGCAACCCGCAAGCTGGTGGAGGAGGTCTGCGACCGCCTGATCGAAGAAGGCTGGAACGCGGCAAGGTACCATGCGGGTCTGAGCGACGCGGAACGCAATGCGGCACAGGAATATTTTATTAAAGACGAAAAGCCGGTTATCGTAGCCACCAACGCCTTCGGCATGGGCATCGACAAATCCAACGTCTCCTTCGTGGTGCATTACAACATGCCCAAGAATATGGAAAGCTACTATCAGGAGGCAGGACGGGCCGGACGCGACGGACAGCCGGCGGAATGTATTTTGCTTTACAGCGGTCAGGATGTGCGGCTGAACACCTTCCTGATTGAAAAATCATTTGAAGATAACACCGACCTTGACGAGGAAACCGCGGAAAGGCTCAAGGCCAACGAGCTGGAGCTCCTGAAGCAGATGACATTCTACTGTACGTCAAAATACTGCTTCAGAAAGTTTATCCTGAAATACTTCGGGGAGCACCCCGATTTTGAAAACTGCGGCAACTGTTCCAACTGCACGCAGGCGCACACGGATTTCGAATCAAAGGACGTGACCACCGAAGCGCAGAAGATTCTCTCCTGCATCAAGCGGATGAACGAATCGCAGACCAAGTGGGTGATTATCGACATCCTCCGCGGAACCCTCAACAACCGCGTGGAACTCTGCGGCGGCAGCCGTCAGTCCACCTTCGGCATCATGAAGGATTGTTCCTCCCGTGAAATTGACAGAATCATCGACTCCATGATCGGGGATAAATATATTAAGGAATCGCCCGACGGCATTCTGAGCTGGGGCAGCGGGGCAAGGGGCGTCATTTACAGCGGCATGCGTGTTACGGTCAGGGAGCAGACTGCATCGGACACCGGCAGCCGGAAGGAAGAAACCGTCGGTCTCAATGCGGACCCGGAACTTCTCACCCGCCTGAAAATCCTGCGCGGCAAGGTGGCTTCCTTGAAAGGCGTTCCCGCTTACGTCATCTTCACCGACGCGTCGCTCCGCGATATGGCGGAGAAAATGCCGGCCAGCGAAGCGCAGTTCCACGCGGTTTACGGCGTGGGAAGCGTCAAGACGGAGAAATTCGGGCGACAGTTCATGGATGAGATAGAAGCCTTCCTGTCCGAGAAGGGAATAGAGCCGAAGCGTGACAGCGAGCGCATTCCGGCCAAGGCAAAAAGAAGCAATCCCGGAACGCGTACCCGCATGGGTGCAGCTTCGGTGAAACCCAACGTCCATCTTGCCAAGGATGCCGACGGAAAGTACATTCTGCCTTCCGGAGCCGACGAGGCTTTATTCTATGCCCTGAGAACGCTGCGCGCCGACCTTTCATCGGATTTCTGCGTACAGACCAACACCCTTGCGTCCACCGATGCGCTGGGACAGCTGTGCATTGAGAAGCCGCTTACGCTTTCCGGCCTGCGCAAGATGGGAATCCTTCCTCCCACTACGGTGGAATATTGCGGGAAGGAGATTGTATTCACCATCCGAAAGCATTTGTCGGACAAAGGGGAAGCCATCGGCGAATCATGCGATTTTGAGATCACCCCCGACGAAGCCCTTCTCACGCAGCTGAAAAGCCTGCGGGAAGCGTTGTCCCAACAAACGCACACTCCCCGGAACCGCATTATCAGCGACCTGACGCTGATAAAAATGAGCGAACAGAAGCCGGTCACACGCTTTCAGCTTATGGAAAAGCTGCACATCGGCAATTCCAAATGTCTGGTCTACGGCAGGCTCTTTGTTGAAGCAGTGCGGAATTACACCGGCAGCTGCGCCGAACCCGACGGATTTGAAGGGGCGCCACAAGCCGACAGCGAATTGTTTGCCAGACTGGCTGACCTGCGGCATTCCTTTGCAATCAAGGAGAATAAGACTGATCTGACGGTCATGAGCGACTACACGCTCTACGACATATGCATCAAGCGACCGCAAAACGATGAGGATTTCCGCAGCATTTACGGCATAGGCGAATTCAAATCCCAGAAATACGCCGCGGCATTTATCGCGGCGGTCAGTGCATACAATCATTCAATTGGAGCTGATTAACATGAAGCTGCTTGTACTCGACGGCAACAGCATTATCAACCGAGCCTATTACGGCGTACGTCCACTTACGACAAAGGACGGATTCTTCACCAACGCGATCTACGGATTCCTCACCATGTTCCACAAGATATACGCCGACACGCAGCCCGACGGAATTGCCGTGGCGTTCGACATGAAAGCGCCGACCTTCCGTCATCTGAAATACGCCGATTATAAAGGCAAGCGAAAGGGCATGCCGCCTGAACTGGCCATGCAGCTCCAGCCCCTCAAGGATCTGCTGACAGCCATGGGAATCAGACTGCTTTCGGCGGAAGGCTGGGAGGCGGACGACATTCTCGGCACGCTTGCGGAAGCCTGCCGCAGGGATCCCGAGGACACCTGTATCATCGCCACAGGCGACCGGGACACGCTCCAGCTGGTGGGGGACGGCGTGGCAGTCCGTATGCTCACCACCAAACAGGGCAAAGCGGAAGCGGTTATCTACGATGAGGAAAAAATCAAAGAGGATTACGGCGTGAAGCCGGTTCAGCTGATTGAAGTCAAGGCAATTCAGGGTGACACCAGCGACAACATCCCCGGTGTTCCGGGAATAGGGGAGAAGGGCGCGCTCGATCTCGTCAGCCGATTCGGAAGCCTGGACTACATCTACACCCACATCGACGAAATCGACGTCAAGCCCGGCATCCGCAAAAAGCTCATCGAAGGCAAGGAAAGCGCCTATCTCAGCCGCTGGCTTGGCACCGTTGCCACCAACGCGCCGGTGCCAACCGACCTGCGGGAATACATTCCCACAAAGCCCGACGCGGAAAAGGTCACGGAACTAATGCTGCGTTTCGAACTTTTCCGTCAGCTCGAGAAGATGAAGAAGGAATGGCTGAAAGAATCCGTCCCGACCGCCGCCGCTCCTTCTTCGCAGGAAGAAAAGACCGCCGTGACCGACGTTGTCTTCTGCAAGGACGTCGATGCGCTGGTGTCGGAAATCCGGAATGACGGCGAGGTATATTTCATGCTTGCCTCTGATCTGAAGCAGGCTTGCGTCGCGAAAAACGGAAACGTCACGGTCGTCACCGAGGAAACCGTTGAAAAATTCTGCCGCGAAATCCTTGCGGACGATTCCGTCAAAAAATTCACCTACGACATCAAATCCGAAATCCACGCCCTGGCGCCTTTGGGAATCCTTCCCCGCAATGTTGCCTGCGACGTCATGCTGGCGGCCTATGTGCTCAATCCTTCTTCCGACTGCGAAGATCTGGAAAAGCTGGCGGCGCAATATGCCTCCGCCCTGCCGGACAATGCTCCCGCCGAACTGAAAACCGCCCTGCTCTGCCAGCGGATTCCTGCGATGTGCGCGAAGATTCTCGCGGAAACCGAACGCAACGGACAGACGAAACTGCTCACAGAAATCGAGATACCGCTAGCCTATGTGCTGGCTGATATGGAAAGCGCCGGCTTTTCCGCCGACGCCCATGCGCTGGACGAATTCGAGAAGCGGCTTTCGGCGCGTGTGGCCGAGATTACGGACAGAATCTATTCCCTGGCCGGCGAGGAATTCAATATCAATTCCCCTAAGCAGATCGGGTCGATTCTCTTTGAGAAAATGAAGCTTCCCGGCGGCAAGAAGACCAAAACGGGCTATTCCACCAACGCCGAAGTGCTGGAACGCCTTGCGGCCGACAACGAAATTGTCGCGCTGATTCTGGAATACCGTACACTGACCAAGCTGACTTCCACCTACTGTCAGGGTCTGAAGAAGGCAATCGCCGCCGACGGAAGGATTCACACGAAATTCCGCCAGACCGAGACGC
>CAMHMN010000032.1 GCA_946186245.1 uncultured Clostridia bacterium | reverse complement strand
TTTTTCCACATCAGACATACTCTCTCACCAGCCTTCCGAACGGTCTGCCGTCGATTTCCATCGTGGTCTGGGCATCTGCGAGGCGTTCTACCGCATCCAGTATTTTGTCCAGCCTATCCAGCCTGTTGCCGTAATTCATGGAATCGACGCTTGTGTAATGCATACTCTGTGAAGTAATATTCCCCAGAACCTCGGAGGTTTCCAGCGAGATAGCGGATGACGCGGCAATCCCCGCAAGAGTACTGTCCGCCCGACGGTCACCCTGCGGGTCAAATCTGGCCGCGCTGCGGGAGCTTGTCATCTCTGCCATGTATGCCGCGATGGCGTCATTGGTTCCGGTTATGCGGTCGGTCATGCCGTATCTGATACTGTCCGCCGCGGTCTGACCCGCCTCAAAGAGCGCGTGTTCTTCCTGATTCAATCCCAGTGCCAGCCCTCGCGCGGTGAATAAGCCGATTTCCTGTGTGACCTTGGAAGGAGAGCTGATTTTAAGCACCGACTTGATTCTGGCGGCGATGCCCGAAGCAATTGACGCGGCAGTGGCAAAAAGCCCGGACTTTCCGGAATTCATACCCTTTGCGATGCCGGCGACGACGCTGCTTCCGATGCCGTTGAATTTCACCTTTCCGGCGGCCGAAAGCATGCCCTGCATAATTCCGGTGATTGTGGAAGTGGCAGCCGGCTTTTGGTTGTGCATCCCCTTGGAAAGGTTCAATACGGCATTCTTTCCGACCGCAAGAAGTTTTCCCGAGCCGACCGTTTTGTCAAAGGCGCTGACAATGCTGTCCCCGTCGTTTTTGGCGGCGGCGGAAAGTGCGGGCGCAGCGCCGGCAAGTTCCGTTTTCATTCCCTGGCAGGAAGATTGAATCACCCTTCTTGCGTTGTCGGGAATCTTTCCAAGAGCGGAAAGAATTCCGGAACCCGCCTTCTCCGCCGAACCGGAAATGTTGTTGAAGTTGTCTCCTATACCGCCGATCACGGCTCCGGTGACACGGGCATCCTCTCGCACGGTTCCCATCTCTCTGCCGAAAATCCCGGCGAAAGCAGCTGCCGCTTTGCCTGCGGCGGTAATCGGGGCGGTCAGCGCATCGAACAATGCCGTCCCCGGGCTGCCGTTATCGTTAAAGACACTTTCCTTCTGGGTTCTGAATTGCTCGAGCATCTTTCCGGCCGTTTCGAGATTGTGTTTGAAATGGCTGATATCCAGCTCAAGATACGCTCCGACAGTGCCGGCGTTAATCAATGTTCTTCACCTCCGCGCCAAGTTTTCTGAGAATTTCGATAGTATGTGAGTTCCCGGAAGCAGTCCCTTCTCCGGAAGAAGTTTTGCTTCCGAAGAAAGGACGTTTGCCTTCCTCGAGCTGCGAGAGAATCCAGCAGCAAGCCTCGTCGAAGCAGTAAGCGGTAAATCCGTCGGTAATCCGAAGCGCTTGGCTTGGCTTACTCCGAAATCTCTGTGTCATTGCAATCACCGTCACGATCGCCGGAGAATCCACGAAATCGGTCGAGTGCCTTCGCACCCAGCTGAGTGAACTGGAAGATCGCCACAAGCTGCTCATCGGTCAGTCCGATGCCGGCATTCTCCAGCTCGAGGAAGGAAGGCTTCACCATAGCCTCCTTTGCGATCTCGATGAGAACGCGTCCCTCCTCGGCGAGGTCGCCGCCGTCGGGTGAAATGCCGCAGTAAAAGAGTTTTCGCGCGGTTTTCAGCAGGGGATTGACAATCGCTCCCTTTGCGGCGAGGGCGAGGATGGAAGGTCTTTTCAGCTCAACCTCCCACCAATCCCCGCACCATCCGGGAATTCTGACCGTTTGTGAAGTCTGAATGGATTCAGCAGGATTCAAATTCATCAGTCCTTTCTCATATCGGAAATAAATAAAAAAACAGATCAGTCGATCCGGGAATAACCGGGCGAAATACCGCCGGCGCCTTCCTGCGAGTAGATAGCGAATTGACCGGCCTCCGCAATTCCAGCGAGCTGAGAGATACTCCCCGCGGCAAGCACGACCGTCTTGCCGTTTTCGGGGGAAGCAGGCATGTCGCCGTTGGTCTTGACAATGACAGGAAGGGAAGGAAGCGACAGCACCGTCATAGGCGACTGTCCTTTGGAAGGTCTGCTCTTCATAGTGTAGGAAGGAGCGAAGAATTCGCCGTCTTTCAGCTTGACGGAAGCGGGCGAACCGGAAGCGTGAGGAAAGAGAAAGGCTGTATAGGAAAGTGTGTTGCCGTCATAGTCCTTTTCTGCGGCATAGACCGCGAGACGGCACTTGACGCGGGAAACAACCTCTCCGGCAGTAGGAGCGGAATATTTTCTGAAATTCTCCTCCTGGTCAACCGTGCTCTGACCGCCGTCCACCAGAGCGAAGACTTCGGGGGAAAACGTGGTGTCGGCAAAAGTAATATTGAATCCCTTCACGATGTCCTCTGTGATGTTCTGCGCGAGAATCTGGTTTTTAATGCGAAGTTCATTCTCCGCGCCGGCTGAAATCTGTGCTTCAGCGGAGGATTCGCTGGCGGTGTCGAAGGAAAGCACTCTCGGAACTGCTTCCTCTGTAATAATGTCAATCCGCTCGATATTGGCGATTGCCATTTGCTGAGATGCCATCTCTTATCAAATCCTTTCATTTATGGTGAAGTTTGAAATATGAAGAGTGAAATACAAGTTTCAGAGAGTTTGCAAGCGCCTGTACGCAAAGCGAATGTCAATCACTTCAGAATTCACTCTTCACTGTTCCGTTCCGAATCGGGAGGCGTCAGCGATCGCTGTATCAGATACTGAACGCTTCCCTCGTTTGCCCTGAAACTGTCGTTGATGATGTGAACGGCTTCATTTCCCGCATATCTGAGGTCAGGTTCAAGGCAGCGCAGCGCCGATTTTACTCTTTCTATGAGAATCATCAGCTGCTCGTAAGCGTACAGGGGCGTATAACAATGCACGGAGACCAGCGTGTACCCCAATCCGGCAGACTGCGCATAACGGTAGGTGCCGGCGTTCTGCACCACCACATAGGGCGAAGTGCAGATTCCGGGTTTGGCGCCGGGCTGGGCAACGTCTATCCCGGAGCGGGAGAGGGTATTGACGACGTCGGAATAATTCATCTCGCATCTCACCTCACTCTGCCTGATCCGTCAGCCAATTCAAGCAGGAACGCAGGCGCGAAATGATGCACAGTGGGAGCGAGAATGGAATATTTTCCTCCGTATCCCAGTTCGAGAAAGACGGAATAGGGCATATGCCCTTCCACTCCGACGACAAACTGACCTTGCTGATTCCAGGCGCATACGCCCTCCATAGTCCGACGTGCATTCCCGGTGCGGTCGGTCCAGGGGCGGTTGTTTTTCGCGTAATCCTCCATACCGGACGCAGCGTTCCTTCCGGCACTTTCCACACAGGCGGTCATATCCGTTGCGTACCGGACCAGTCCGGCAAGAACGCCGTCAATGTCAATGCGAAGGTTCAAACTGATCCACCTCCAGATCAAGAATACGGCAGTCGGGGGTGATTTCCCCAGTAAATGTCACGCGGTAAAACACGCCGTTGATCCGCACCAGATTTCCGACATCCGCATGGTTGTCGAAAGTCAGCAATTTGTGGTCATGGTCGGTGCGTGAGGCGATGTTGCCCGCCATTTCAAGGACGTCGGCATAATGACGCTTGTTCTTAGCGAAAAAATAGCCCCAGGTATAAGCGCGGCGTACAGGTTCAAGCGGAACCCCGAAGGGGTCGGTTTCCCTGTCATACACCTCGTATTCATTGAGCAATCCGTTTCTGCACAGTCTGCACCGAAGGGAGCTAATGCTGTGAGTCAGAGACAATTCCCCTCACCTCCTCCGCGCGCGGAATATTCCTGGAAACGACCGGTCGGTAAAGTCTTGCCAGATTCAGCCAGTAATTCCTTCCGTCCGGCAGCTCCAGCCCGTCGGGAAGGACAAGTGAATCGCTTCGCGCCTTAAGGATGAGTCCTTCATACGAAGCGGCGTTGACGTCGCCGCCGTGTTTATCCAGCAGCGCAAGAAGCTCATCCTCTGAGAATGCGGCGCAGCCGCAGGCGCAGTCGCCGGAGGTTTCTCTCAGATTGAATCGCAGCAAAGGCAGCAGACCGCTGAAATCGCTGTGGCCGTTGTTGTCAGGCATAATTCCACCTCCAGAAAAAAATGAATAATGAGAAAAAAGACGGCAGGAGCACTTTTCGGGCCATCCCAAAGGTGCTCCGTGCCATCTTGGACTATCGTGTGTTCATTGCAGACACACGTTCACTAGGCGATGTTGACGATTTTGAAATGCTTCCAGGCGGGGCCGTGGTCAAGACCGATCTGACCGAAGATCTGATATTCCTCGGCAGCGCCGGTTTTGGAGAGCGGCTCACGGAAGAAATTGCCCTTGTCAGGAACGTCCTGTTCCACGGGACGGATGCAGGAAAGGTCAGCGCCCAGCAGCACGCCGGCCGGCATGAAGCGGTCGATGAGAATACGCACCGGGCCGAAATCCGTCTCAATGACGGTGAGATTAACGCCGCCGATGTTTCTGGAATCAGGGAGATTGAATCCGGCCTGAGAAGCGTAAATCGTCGAAAGATTCTGCTTGATGGCGGAATTGCAGATCAGCACCATGTCGGTAAAATCGGCGCCGGCGTCAAACGCGGTCTTGAAGGCGCGGTTGAGGAAATTCTGTGTCATCGCCGCGTTTTCGCAGTCGATCACGGTTCCGGCAGCAGCCAGCATACCTCTTGTCTTGTTGGCCTGTGCGGAATTTTCCGCGAGCTGATACACACCGTTGAGGAAGGTATACTCCACATCACGGGCGATCTTTTCTATGGCTCTGGCGGTCTGGAAATCAAGCTCGTTGGGAGCGCAATTGCCCTCGGACGAGGAAGTGACGCCGCTGAGTCTGCCTCCGCTGGACTGCTTAGCGTAGGTCACGGAAATCTTCTCATGGAAAATCTGGGTGACATTGGTATTCTGGCTGCGGACATAGCTGACGGAAGCGGGAGCTGTCAGAGAATCGTTTTCGGAAATAGCGGGCTGAGAAGCCGCCTCGTGCGAATATTCCACGCCGGTGGAAAACTGGAAATTGTCTGTCTTGACCGCTTTATCTCTGATCAGGTTGAGAAAAGGGGTTACAGCGGGAGTCGCCGAATAGAGCTGACCCGCGAAGTTAGGCAGGTTAAATACGGTACCCGTACCCATTACATTTGCCATAATTTCAAATCCATCCTTTCATTGTCGATAAGTGGGAAGCAAACGGATGTGAGCAGATTGAATGCAGCGCATCGCGCTCATTCACTGCGCACCCCCTATTCCGACCTATCTTAAGTAGATTCCCTTCCCCGCGGCTTCGGAGATAATCGCCGCGGCGAGGGAATTGTTTCCGGTGCTGCGCGCCTGTGCCAGACGTGAGGCATAGCCCGCGGCGTCGGAATCTGCGCGGGGGAAGTTGCCCGCGCGTCCGGTGGAAGCGTTTCCCGCGAGATAGGGCTTGTGCCGGAGCAGCGCCTGCAGCGATTCACGCACGCCGCTTACACTGCCGTCGTCTCCGATGTGAATATCGGATTTGTCCATCAGCGCAAAAGCCGCCTCCGTGTCAATCAGACCGAGCTGAGCGCCGACCTCTCTGATCTCCGCACTGATCAGCCTGTCGTCGGCTTCCTTCAACCGCCTGTCGATGACAGCCTGCACGTCGTCGGGAAGGGCAGCTTTTTCCCGTTCCCTTCGCTGCCGGAGAATGTCCTCCAGCAAGTCGGGGCTGATGCTGTTCTGCTGCGCGAAGGAATGGATGACCGAACGCTCGGCGCGCTGTCTGCGATTGTCGAGCGCGGCGGCCAGCGAATCGGCAATCCTCTCCGCGTCAGCCTCCGAAATAGCCTGAATGTCGTTGTTGTGTGTAGCTTCCATTGGTTTGTCTCCTTCCGTTTTCTCACGCTGTCAGAAACCGCGTGAATGTACGTGTTCCGTTTTGACGCTGCATGCAATAAGGCGGCAGCGATATCCCTGAATACAAAAGTGTGTCGAATCATGCTGGCCAAATTAAAACAGTAACAAGCGTCTGCCCGTCGGCAAAAAGAACCTCAGAGTTTAATGTCGTACAGAGTTCTGGACAAAAACAAAAAACCGCCCTGATAGAATCAAAGCGGTCTGACAAAAGCGGTGCATCAGAAGGACTCGGCTTTCACGCGGTCAAGCTCAGCCTGCGCGTCGGGTGCAACGCCCCATTTTTCGATATAGCTTTTCCGACTGCGGAGACCGGCGGCAACCTCCTGCCTGTCGTTGGTCATCTCGGTGAAATCGTCCTCCAGAATGGGGTAGAGATGTTCGATCTCTGCGTAATAACTGTCCGGAATGTCGGCGTTCATATAAATTTCTTCCATTTTGAGCACAGCGTAAGCAAGCCATTTGAGAGCCGGCTCCCAGGAAGCCCATTTTTCCTCGCAGCGTGAGATCAGTTCCCAGTAAAGCGCCCGCATGCTTTTGCCCGACTGCATAAGCCCTTTGAGCTGTTCCAGGCTGACGTTGGGAACGCTCATCAGGTCGTACATGTCGTTCTTGGTGCGATTGACAGCCGCCTCGAAGCGATCGGAATAACCGAAGCCGGACTCCAGCTTTTCGAGCTTGGCCTGTCTTGACTGCCCGTCGCTCATCACGGCGGGATCGGTCTGCAAATCCACCAGCGCGCCGGGGGAAAGCCGCAAGTATTCCAGCGATTCGGCCTTGGCGTCAGTGGCGACGGTCTGCGGGAACATATTGAATTTGAGGGCGTCGGCGTCGTCGGAAATCAGATGGTTGTAGGCGTTCTGTAAATCGATCAGCTCGGCGACGTCGCTTTCACCCATCAGATCGCCGGTGAGCCCCTCGTTGACGATCACGTAGCAGGGAATGAAATCGAGTCCTGTGTCCGTATCGTTCCCGCCTTCGAGCAGTTGTCCGAAGCCGTTGTAGACGCCCTCGTTGAGAATGCACCTGCCGCCCTGCATGAAGTATTTCTGCTTCCAGATTCTCTGTTTGTTGCGTTCGGCCTCGTTGTTGATCTGATAGAAGAAGATGATCTTGTCGAGTCTGTCGCAGTCGTCGTCAGCGGTGGAATAAACGAATTCAAAGGAAGGCCGGAAGGTAATTCTCGGCTCCCGTCCGAAGCCGCCGCTGATCTTGACAGCCACGCGCTTGCCGATGAAGCAGTCCTTTGCCGCCTGAATGAGCTTGCTCTTGAATCGCGATTTTTCCAGCACGTCATTGAGAATGTGCTGTGCGCTTGCAATCAGACTGCCGTCAGCGCCGTCGGATTTGAGATTGATTTCAGGTGTCCGGCCGAACATAAAACCGGCTTCTCGCTTGATGAGTTTTTTGACGAGGTTGACGCGTTTCTTGGTGGGCTTGTAATCCAGACCGGAAGGAACGGGCCAATTCTGTCCCTTGCCGTCGTAGAATTCGTACAGACGAATGGTTTTCCCGATGTCCTCCAGCACAGCCGAACCGTAAAGCCCGTTCAGCTCCGCCAGCAGCATCTGCATAGGTGTAATGTTCATAAGGTTTTCCTCCGAAACTATTCATTCTTCATTCTTCACCATTCCCTCTTCACTAAAGCGAGCGGAACGGCGATCGCCCTACCTGATTCCCCGTCCCGAAACGGAAGGTCGCGCGGCGGGGTGGCATACCGTGTCGAAATACACGCCGTACCGCATCGCGTCGCAGCAATGGTCGTTTTCCTTGAGCGGACGGTCCTCGCCGCAGCTCGCGGCGTGTTTGGAATCCCAGACGTAGGAAGGGATTTCCCCGATGGTCTGCGCGCAGTCGGGCGAAATGGCGAGCCTTCCCTGCACCAGCTCGGACGAAACGGCGGAAATGCCTTTGGCCACGGCGTTTTTCGCTGGCAGCACATTGGTGAAGCCGTCGTGTCTGAGCCGGGTGATGAAGGAACTGGCCGAGGGATCGATAATGATGGGAATATCCTTCCTTCCCCCGGCGAAAGAAAGCATGTCGTCGGAATACTGCCCGTCGTCCTTCTGAATGGGAACGCCGTCGCGGCAGTCCCTTCCGCTGTGGTAGTATTCGCGGTCGATGTAATGCCTGACCCCGTCGCCCGAACCGGCGGCGAAGAAATGCAGGAATACGCAGGGGTTGAATGTGCCGTAATCCACCGCGATAAATTCCCTTTCAGGGGTGAATGAAATGTCGCCCCGGACATTTTTCTCCCTGTCGAACATGGAATAAATCACCCCGTCGGCAACCGACCACTCACCCAGAATGAACCGTCTGGCGAAAACCCCGGTGTACATGTTCCGGTATCTTTCGAGCGTTCTCGGGGAAAGGGTTTTGTTGTCGGTCATGAGGAAGTGGATGTAGAGCAGCCTGCGTTCCTCCGCGCGGTCGATCCACTCGGTCTTGAACCAGTGGTAAGGCCCTTCGGGATTGCAGTTGAACCACCACTTCGCCCCCTCGACGGAACATCGAGCCGTCGCCTGATTGACGAAGGATTCGGGCATGAGCGCGACTTCGTCAAAGAGTGCGCCTGCGAGCGTGATGCCCTGGATGAGATCCCTGGCCGCCTCATCCTTGCCGCCGAAAAGGTAGAAGTAGTTTTCCTTTCCGCCGAGAGAGACGGTAATGCGGTTTTCGGTGCGTTTTTCGCTGAAAGAGTAGGGGAGAGCTTCCAGCATCTGTTCCAGCGGTGAAATGACGTTGCGCCGCAGGGAAGTGACCGTCTTGCCGCAGATGGCGAAATTGGCGCCGCTGAATTTCTCCATGGCCCACATCACAAAGGAAAGCGACATGCTGAGCGTCTTGCCGGAACGGATGGCGCCGTCTGCGATCACGCCGTCGTAGTCGGCATAGCGTGAATTGGCCAGCCACCAGCTCAAAACCTTCATCTGCTTGGGCGAGAATTTACCGAAACGGAAAGCGCCCTTGTTTTTTCTCAATTTTCCTCACCTCCCTGACCAATGGTTTCGTCTGTGCAACCGGCGGAGCTTCGCAGTACGTCAAAGAATTCAGCCATGTACTCACTGCCGCCGTTGTCGCCGGGACCGAGCTTGTGCCTGATTTCTTCGGTCTGCGCCTTGATTTTGTCGAGCTGTGCGATGCCGGTTTTCCTGTCGATTTCGGTTTCGTTGTCCGAAACGATCTGCCGCAGCTCCTGAATGAATTTGAGATCGCCACCGACCGCCTTCTTGAATACCGCGAGCGTCACCATCATGTAATTGTCTGTGTCCTTGCGGTCCAGACCCATGGCAAGAAGTTCGTCACGTGCCTGTTCGTCCTTGACCGGCAGCGAAAGCAGCTTTTTCATGCACATTCTGAATTTTCTCGACCTGACGCGGCTTATTCCGGGAGAAACAGCCTGATCAACGCCCGCCTCGATTTCGTTGTCCATTTTCAACACCTCCCTTCCATGCAAAAAAAAGAGCAGCCGAAGCCGCCCTGAAGAAAAATTCCATTTCTTACAGTCCTATTGTAACATGAAGGATGACGCAAATCAACGAATGGTTGCCATAAAATACTTTGGCAATATTTTTAAAAATGCAATTGCAAAAATGCTCAACGACTGCTATAATATATATAGTGTATAATAAATCAAAGGAGCGATTCCCATGAAATGCCCATACTGCGGTTATCTGGAGAGCAAGGTAGTCGATTCGCGTTCGACCGAGGACGGCAATAAGATCCGTCGCAGACGAGAATGTCTGCAATGCGAGAAACGCTTTACCACGTACGAATATGTGGAAGCGGTGCCGATCATCGTCATCAAAAAGAATAAATACTGTGAGCCGTTCGAGCGTGAAAAGCTGCTGCAGAGCATGCTCCGTGCCTGCAAAAAGAGCGAGATCGACCTCAAGGCGCTGGAGAAGGCGGTAGACGAGATTGAAACCGTGCTGCTGAATTCACCCGACCGCGAAATCACCTCCGTAGAGCTGGGCGAAATGGCACTGGAAAAGCTGATGGACATCAATCAGGTGGCATACGTCCGCTTTGCCTCGGTCTACAGGCAGTTCCGGGATATCGACACCTTCATGCGGGAGCTGAAAAAGCTCTCCAATAAGCAATAGGAAAATTGATGTCAATGGAAAGAATACTAGGAATCAGATTCATCGCAGAGCCGACCGCGGAGAATATCTCACGCTGTTCGGCCTACAGCGCCCGATTTTTCTCCGTGCTGGTGAAAGATCAACAGATCACATACAATCAGATTCTCTACCCATACGCAGACGCACTGTCACTCAGCGGCAGAACCGGCACCGAGAGCACCCGCGTGTTCGGCACCCATATCCTGCTGCGCAATGTGGATTCTTCCCGTGCCTCAGCCGTACTGGCGGAATGTCTGCCGTCCGAAGCGCGTTGGGAGCTTGAGGAACTGCCGGTTTCAGACGGCGCGGCCATGTCGCAGGACATAGCGGCCTTCCTTCAGACGTCCGCGGAATGTGAATTGCCTTTTGTGGGGGAATTTTCCGCCATGTTGGGGGGCTTTGTCACCCACTGGCGCATCAGGGAATGTGCGCGGGTGTTCGCTTCCTTTACCGAAATGTCATATCGCCGTGCCAAGGGGGAGCTCATCGGACTCCACGGCGGCAGGCTGCTTCTGACGCCGGAATGTGACTGCCCGGAAGCCCTCGCCGGAATCTTCACCCAAAAGACAGGCGCGGGATCAGGCGGAAGGTAGAAGCGTCGGCGTGCTGCTGACTGTATAAGCAACCATATGAATCAATCTCATCGGCTTGTCATCTGTGTGGTGGCAAGCCGATGATTTTTTGTAATGATTGTGAAGACGACGTGCCTTCCCAAAAGGAAAAAACGCCGCGGACCGCTTCGATTCGTCAAAATATCCAAAGTATATTGACACTCATCAGATGTCAGCGTGAGACGTTCATTTGAAAACACCCATATTTCGCCATTCTGAAAAAATCAAAATTAAGTAATCAGAAAAGAAAAGAATATGACAAGACACAATGCGGAGAAACTGTGATGAAGTGTTGACGGTGAGTGAATATTATTACTTTTAATTGGTGAAATATTGTACTGTGCAATTATTGTGCTATTTCCACAATTACTTCCTTCAAAAACAAACTGAATACACAAATATAACATTTTTAATAAAAATCGGTTGCACTGTTTAGTAAAAGCTGATATAATACATTTATGTAAATGGGATAATTGTATCCAAAAATACTGTGATTATTTTGTGTTCAATACAAAGAAGGAGGCTGCGTTTTGTATGAATAACACTGGTAATTCGACGAGATTCAGACAGAAGCCGCACAAATTCAGGCGGTTCGAAAAGCACCACAGAGGTTCAACCAAGGTGATAGCCGTATCGCTGGCTTTCGTCATGGTTTTATCCATGCTGGGTGCGAATATCTCGTCCATCGTAAACCTGCTTGAGGCTTATGCCAAGGTAATCAAGGAGGGGAGTAATATCTATTACTCCACGACGATTGACCTCTACGATTACTACACCGATAATGAAATCAAGAACGGTTTAGGGCATGATAACAACGCCAACGACGGTCAGAACCGGAATTCGATATTCAATTCGGCTCTCTATGAGTCGGGTTATACCGCCGGAGCTGAAGGCGGCGGTCATTCGTGGAGCACAGGCAACATGTATTATATACCGCTCTATCTTGGTCTGCAGTACCCCGGTCAGAGATCCGGTATGGGCAACCAGATGCTGCAGTACCCCGATGAATATTTATATAGTATGACAGCCAACTCCGAATCCGGATCAAGCGAGTTCGGTCTTAAAAAGTCGGCAGCCGATCCCGATCTCGTAGACAGTGAGCTTTTCGCCGGAGATCTCACGCAGGGCAACGGCAGGGTTATCCTTCCGTATTTTGATACGGAATTCCTCGAAGCTCCGCTTTCCGCGGTCCTTTCTCCCGGATCGGTTCCTTCCAGCAAGAAGCTCAATTCCGTCGGCGCCTATAAGGGACAGCATGAGTTCCTGTTCAAAAAGGTTACCAATACGAGCGATCCTGATTGCGGTTACTACAGATACGACAGCCAGTCAGGCGTGGACAGTCTGGGTTATACCAAGTTAAAGGATGCTTCCGGTACTACTCCCGAGATCGGCAAATTCAAAGTCGGAACAGGAGATCAGAAGGGCGACCTTAAGGGCGGAAAAGGCTTCTTCCCACTTGTCACGCAGAAGCCTGGTCTTGGTCAGAACTACGGATACGGCGCGAAGTTCACCATTGATTTCACAATGTCGGACAACGGCAAGACCGTTCCCCGTAATCCTGATACCGGCGAGTACGATCCGACGCAGAGCAGCCTTCCTATTAAATTCAAATTCAGCGGTGACGATGATGTATGGGTCTTCATCGACGATCAGCTGGTTCTTGACGTCGGCGGCGCTCACGGACGTGTGGAAGGTGAAATCAGTTTTGATAAAACCAACCCCTACGCACAGACAAAATATGTCAAGGACGGCAGCGACTACAATCATACCAACAGAGTCGGAGCCAAAGCGGGTACGAGTGTAAATATGCTCAGCACCTTCAATTCGCTCGGACTTTACAGCGACAGCAGCAAGCAGCATACACTCACAGTATATTATCTTGAGCGCGGTTCGCTTGAATCCAACTGCCGCATTACCTTCAACTTCCAGATCAGCGACATGATCACGGTCAAGAACACTCTCTCCACAAGGAACGTCAATTCTGCTCTGACAGAAATAACAGAACAGGTTGCCAATACCGAAGCGGTGGAATACGTCATGGCTTCCAATTCTCCCACATCCCAGCTTTCCAGCCCGGAAGCCGGAGAGGGTAAGGATCCTGAATTAATCCAGCCGGAAGAAGCGAACTATTATTATGTAAGCTACGACACCAGAAGCTGGAACGGCTCGGGATGGGATACTCATACAAGTATTCCGCAGAAAAAGGTCAAAGCCGGAGGAAGCATGATTCTTTCCAAGGCTTATAAAGTCAGTTACCCGGGCTACTATATCGACGGCTGGTCGACAACTGAGCAGCAAGTCAAGCCGGAGGATCAGACAGCTACAGGCATCACGGGACAGTTCACGCCGTCGGGAAATGTCACAATGCACGCCGTGTGGAAAAAGCAGCCGGTTTCACCGCTTGAGCCTCCGACTCCGCCGATTCTGCTCTATGTCAATGCCGATCACCCGGCGGATCACACCCTTTTTGTTAGTGGTAAAGACAAATCCTATTTGAATCACGGTCCGCTTCATATCAGTGATGCTCCTTCGCATACCGGCATGGTTACAATAGAAGGATCCGACTATTGGGGTCAGGGCAAGGATTATAGAGACGGAGGCGGTTCCGACGCACAGCTTGGCCGTTTTGTCAACCTGACCAAGAATATGCAACCCAGAAAGGCGGACGGCACAGGCGGTATCCAGGTCTGGGCCAAGGTAAGAATATGGTCAGAGGAAGGAAGCAACCACAATAATAACCAGCATCCGAAAGGTGACCTGATTGCCAAATGGTATGGCGATAACAAGAAGGCCGATTTTACAAATAATGTGTTGGTTAAAGATGAGAATAACAACGACATAACCGATCAATATGTCTGGAGAGATGGAACCACACTCAGATTCTATAATGAAGGCTACTATGTCTGGGACATCTACTCCGCCTATTCCGTGCTGAACCGTTATGACTCTACCAACTACAGTAGTGCTCCGGCCTGCGATTATGTGCTCACGCCGGGTCAGAACGGAAATCAGGATTATAAGATCAGCGACTGGATCTCGGGTTATTATGCTCTGTATCAGTCTCTGTATGTTTGGTGGAATGCCAATAAGGAATCTGAGGATCCGGTCAAGAGAGACGCGTATATTTCCGCGGTTGAAGAGTACAAGGCGCTCCAGCCGAAGGGTGAAAAGACTCCGGGCGAGGTTGACGAAGAATTTGAAAACAACTGCAACCACACCATCGCATACGTGTATGATACGGATACAGTTACATTCTATCTCTACGCTCACAGTCAGCCCTCCGTTTCCTCCAATAACAATTACGATCCGATATCCGGCGGAACCAACGGACAGGAATATACGGTTTCAGCCTATACGCCTCAGGGCACACCTTCTCTTCCGACCGGCGAGACGAGCGGCGGCAGCTATTACGCTGTGACCGTTCCCAAGTACGTCATCAAGAACGATACCGATGAAACGACTCATACGACGGTTCCGACCAATATGAGCAACAATCTCCGCATAAAGGTCGGCGACGATGAAAAATTCATCGATGCATCCGAAATGCTGATTGATCCTCCTCCGGTAGACTCGGAAAATAACCCGCTCTACCCGAACGAGCCTTGCTTCTATTTCAATACAGAAGCAAAGAAGCACATCGGTGACAACACATCCTATTCATTCAGTAATTACAAGGTGCTCTGGTTCTTCGGAAAGACGGAGGCTCCTACCGTTAAGATAACCACCATCAAAGGCGAGGAGACTCTTGAACTCCATCAGGACGGCAACCTTCCTTACTACTATGCCAAGATACCGACTACATCTTCCAAGACTGTCGGAACAACCACCACAAACCACACTACCACCTACACAATAGGCTCGGAAACACCGACGGCGTTCTCCTTACCTGCAAGCTCTATGACCGCCCCGTGTCTGTTTATGGTTGGTTCCACGCCGACTTGGTACAATCTGCTGACGCTGGTTGTCGAGCCTATCGGAAACAACTGGAACTGGGATTCTTCCATCAGACTCTACGTTTACGACGCCGGTCCTATGGTGTGTTCATGGAATGACTCTTACTATCTTGAGTCCTCCGACGGAAGGTATTATATTCACACCCCGTCTGTTTCCGGTTCACATTACATTCTCCGTGATAATTCGAGTCATCAGTACCCGGGTAATAACGAAGGCTATATTTGCGATAATCTGAACGGAAGCAACGGCGTGTTTGACAACGTAAACAATTCGTCTTCCGACAAGTATTTCGCGAACTTTACCCAGGCCAATCAAGCAACCTACGAGCCCTACACCGCCGAGTACAAGACGACACAGGCATTGTCCAATCTTCCCAACCGGTCCAGAAGGCTGACGCCTCAGGCCACCATTCCCGAAGATGAATCCAGCACTGATTCCGAAACCGGCACTCCCGAGACCGGCACTCCCGAGACCGGCACTCCCGAGACCGGCACTCCCGAAACCGGCGCTCCCGAAACCGGCACTCCCGAAACCGGCACTCCCGAGGCCGGAAGCCCCGAAGGTGCAGAGGGCACCGATGGTACTCCGGTTTCCGGCACGTCGGGGGACGGAAATGGACAGTTCGTCGGTTCCAACAACGGTGCTGGCGGAAACTACACAGAAGCCGGCGGTACAGGCTTTAAGCTCTTTGACCCGATCTTCTCCGAAGTGACAAACGGCAACCAGGATTACGCCCGCAGACGTACCGACGCCAACGGCAATTATAACCTGATGTTCGGTCAGTCCGCGAGATTCACCTATCAGTTCAACCGTAAGACCGGCATCAAGATTGCCCAGACAGGCAACTCATTCCGGTTTGACGAAGATACGAGAAAGACCGCCGCGACCTCGAACGCGGTGAAGACGGGATCAAACAAAACGCCGATCTTCAGCACCGTCGATTCAACGAATGCTGCCGATCCCAATCCTCCGGCATTCTATCAGCGTTACTCCACCACCTATGTGGTGAGTGATGAAGCGCAGACCAATACGCTTACCGGTGTAGGACCCAACGCGGTGAATGGAACGCTTTCCAACGAAACACTTCACGGAGAAGGCGTATTCAGTGCCTCTCCGGCTTTACAGCCCTATCTGACGATTCAGAACGTGGACGGATCTTCCCCCAGTGATGACGGTATTCATCTGATGGTTGAATATACAAACGAGGTCCGCACCGGCGATATCATCATTGACAAGCAGCTTACGCCAGAAGCCATTGCATTATGTGCAGCCAAGCTGGAAGGCCAGGATCACGAGGATACATCCTTCTACTTCCGCGTGACACTGGACGATATCTTCGGCGGCAGCACGGATGAATTGGAGTACGACGGTAAATACGAAATTGTCGAAGTTGACACCGTGACCAACGGCAGGACCACTTACAAGTTGATGGAGAACAGTTCACCGAAGAATGTTCAGCAGATCACCGTCAACCAAGAACAGATCAGTAACGTCGTTGAGGTGACGTTCAGCGAACTGTATGAAAAGAAAAACGGCGCCTATCAGCGCACGAAGCTGCGTCTGAGAGTGGCGGGCGTTCCCGTTTACACCAAGTATAAGGTGGAGGAGATTGTTCCTTCCGATGCAACTTATATCCTGAAGGATATCACATTCACGGATTTCACAGCCGAGGATGAAACTTTGATTAATGCGGAAACCCATCAACCGGTTTTCCACACCATTACCAATGCGGCGACCTACGCAAGACCGTGGGAAAACGGCACACATTATGAATCATCAGGAGCCACCCGCGACGGCTATACCTCACGTGAAGTCGATATGGAAAACGGCGTACTTGCCTACGGCTACAGAGTCATTTCCAATTCAGGACAGAACGAGGTCACCGTTACCAATGATGCGGAAAGCAGCTATCTCATCATCACCAAGAAGATAGACAAATTCTACTATCACACCCAGCAGGGCACTCCTACCACAGACGACCCTGCGGGATTGATCAGCAGAGGCGGCACCGTCGGAGGCGGAATATCCGACCCGGTGAAGGACTACAATGGCTATCAGAATGCTACAAAAGCGGAGCAGGCCTTCCTGTTCAAGATCGATATTTGCTCCAAGAGCGAACCGATGTTCGGAATATATGGTGGTACGACGTATACATCTTATGCCCCGACCTATAATAACGGTTCATTCATGGAGTATATCAGCTTCGGCCCGAATGATTTCGCGGCAGGCATAACCGAAAAGAGCGTTATCCTGAAAGTCGATCCCAGCTGTTCCTACGTGGTGCAGGAGCTGACCGACTGGTCGTGGAAGTATTACCTCAATAGGGTGTCCATTTCCGAAGAGGGAACCATGACAGGAACAGGACCGAACGGATTCAACTTGGTGCGGGACAATCAATACGCCCAGGCCGAGACCTTCAACAAGAGTTTCACCGTCTTCAATTCCCAGCTTGGAAATTCTGTAACGGTGAAAAATGCGGCCCGTGTCACCTTTGAAAACAAAAGGTACAGCGGCGATGATCCTCGCAAGGACGTGGAAGGCGATACTACAGTGGCTGACAACAGCTGTACTGTTCCGAAGCATGAGCCCGTTAAAGAAGAAAACCTTCCTCAGGAATAATAAGTCCTGGCAGTTTTTCCAGGAGGTATGATACAGTGAAAGTGATAAGAGCTGTTATAAATACCGTAGTGGTATTGGTAGTCGTCGTTCTATGTGTAGTGTTCCTGCTGCCAAGAGTATTCGGCTACCAGCCCTACATGGTAGTAAGCGCGTCGATGAAGCAGAGCTTCCCGGTCGGAAGTCTCATCTTCGTCAGGGACGCGGTTCCGGAGGAAATAGAGGTGGGCGACCCGATTACATTCAATTCGGGTACGCTCACCATAACCCACAGAGTTGTTGCCATCGACAATTCCCAGAGAACCTTCACCACAAAAGGCGACAACAACCAGACCAGCGAGCGCGTCAGCTTTGACAGTCTGAAAGGCAAGGCACTGAATTTCTCCGTACCTTATATGGGGTACTTTTCCGCATGGTTCATCACGACACAGGGCAGGATGATAACCATCATCATTCTGTCGTGTCTGCTGCTCCTGGGAATGGTTATCGGAAAGATGGGGGAATTGGAGGACGAGGAAGACGAAGAAGTCGCAGGGGAATCTTCTGAACCCCCCGAAGAGCAAGCCGAAATCAGTCCAGAAGAGGCGGCAGCGATAATCAACACGGAATTGGAAAGGAAAGAAGGTGAGATCAATGAGCAAAAGACGAGAGAATAAATTATGGAATACGATCAAGCGCTGGAACAGACATGATTATATCGTAGCAATCTGTGTCATTCTGGGGATGGTCGTGATTTCGACTGCTGCGGTATTTGTAGTCAGGGCATTGCTTACGGATATTACCAATTTACGTGCGAACCAGTTCACCTCCATGACCTATACCAACATTGATATCATAGAGCCGTCGGGTAAGACGTATTCCGTGGATCTTTCTTATGACCAAGTTACACATAAGTACACGAGCCTTGATGGTACTGTCAGCAAGAATGCCCAGATAACAAATCTGCCGGGTGAGGATAAAAAGCCTGTCTATATCCGCACGAAGGTCATCATGACCATATGCGATGAACAAGGCTATGACATCACTATGAATTATTCTCAGGGTTCACTTCGCGTCACTCTCGGTGATCTTTTCCAGACTCCGGGTGACTGGTGGGAGGGTGCGAATGGTTACTACTACTACAAGCACATTCTCATTCCCGGACAGTCCACAAGCAATCTGTTCAAAGGAAACGACCAGGACGGATACAGCGTCACCATCAACAATGCCATCTATCTTCCCGATAAATGCAAGGTGCATATCGATGTTCTGGCTGATTCGGTGCAAGCCGTCTCGACTGACACAGTGAAGTGGACAGCCGCGGATTATTACAAGACCGAATCGATCAGTGAGGTAGAAAAGGCATGGAAGATGACGCCCACTCCGGAAACGGTCACCAACATGACAGAGCAGCAAACGACAACCTGCAGCTGGGCTCCAGTCACGCCGTAACATTTTCTGATGACAGGTGAACCAGACAATCCAAATCGAATTTAAGCGGTGAAGAGAATGCGCACCGCTTGAATATAAAAAATTTCTAGGAGGATTTTTCAATGAAATTAAAGAAACTCAGAAACGCATTGCTTGTCGTTCTGACACTGGCACTCGTTTCGGCAACCACAGTTGCCATCACATGGGCAGCAACATCAGCCAAATTCGCTCCCAAGGAAAACAACTTTACAAACAACCCCCTGATCGACCTGCAGTTCCAGGAGCTCACCTTCGATAACATCCCATGGGGCGGAGAAAGAGGCTCAGGCCCACAGGAAGGCGTTCCCGAAGGCAGTTCATGGGGTGAAGGAGTCACACCACCGACACTCCCCAACGGGGATCCGGTCGATAAACCGGACGATCTCGGATTCAACCAGGCAAAGCACTATGTAGCCGGACAGTATATTCCCAAGAATCCTGAGCTCAAGAACAACTCAAGCACAAAGATGACTTCCAAGACAACAGGTATCGGCGGCACAGGTTATGAGGTCAACGGCACATCTTCCGATGAGTGGGTTGCCCTTGGAGTGAAATATTCCCTGACCATTCCAAATACGGCCCTTGTTGTGGATACGACAAAAGATAATACGAATAAAGACGGCAGCACGCCGGCTAAAGCCTACAATGTAAAGGCTGTATCGGATGCAAAAACAATCAACTTTGCTTCTTATACTCAGTTCGCCAATACCATCGCGACGGTCAGAACCGTTAATGGCTCAGGCAATCTGGACGCAAGTGGAACAACTGACGGTATCAGAAAGCCTGCTTCAACTCCTGAAAAAGGCGACGACAAGTGGCATGATATCTCCTCCGGAAACGGCACCCTCTACATGTACGACACGATACTCACAGATGGAGAAGATACCGAAACACTGTTTGACTGTGTCAAGATCAATGATATTGGTACAGGCATCGGCCAGATCAAGCAAGCCTGGACAACCACGGATAACGGAACAACCACAGTGAGATACTATGTGATTTCTGATCCTACAGACAGCAACAAGCTGTACTTTGTGAGCGCACTTCCTGAGTTCAAGATCGAGCTTACCGGTTATGCTGTTCAGGCAGACAATATTACTACTTTAGCAGCTGCAGAAACCGCCTTGACCAATTTTTACAACAGCAAGAACAGCTGATGAAAAATCAGAGCGTTTGAATTGATTTTAGTTTACCAAATTAAAATTATTAACCTAGTTTATTCCAAGGAGGATAAATCATATGAAACAAAAGAAATCCAAAGGCTTGCGCAAGGTATTTCTGATGGCTGTTGCCACAGCCCTTGTGATCGCCATCAGCGTCAGTGCAACACTTGCGTATCTGACCGACAGCACTGACAAGAGAGACAACGTCTTTACAGGTAAAACGAGCAATATCAGCGGCAGGATCATCGAGCCTAATTTTAACGAGGAAAACACCTACTTCTACAGCCCCGGAAAAGAGACAACCAAGGATCCTGAAGTAGAGAATACCAGTTCCACTGAGAGCATTTTCACAGCCATCAAGCTCACATTCTGGATCAGAGTCGATACCAACGGCAAAACGGGTACTGCTAATACAATATCGTATGTTCAGGTTCCTTACAGCGTATTTAAGGAGTATGTCACAATCAAGACCGGTGACGTGGCTGATACTTTCAATGCCGATGAAGAAGTCAACGGCAGCGCAAAAAAGTGGTATCAGTTCAATACTACCGATGAGAATGCAAAGTACTTCGCATACAAGACCGCTGTTGCTGCTCATGCAACCACCGAACCGATCTTTAACTCGGTGAAAATGAGCGAATTCATCAACATTCCTGAGGAGCTTACAGGTAGCAAGACAGTTCTGAATAGCTTGAACGGTGCAAATAGTATCACAGCTGCCGCCGCCAATCTTACTGAGGCATTACAGTTCAATCAGGAATTCAAATGCTGCGACTTCAAGATCAAGATCGAAGGCTATGGCATTGACGCGGGCGATGCTACCGACATCAACCCAACTATCGTTACCAACGATCTCGCTCCGGGTCTCAGCTGAGTTCATAATCAGTAAATCAGATTAAGCAATTCAAAACTTAAAGACAGCAGTCGGAGGTGATTGCTCTGAAAAAACGTAATAAAAACAAAAGATTTTTGCTGAGCTTCTGCGCACTGCTTGTTGTTGTTGCAATGGTGAGTGTCGGTGTGACACTGGCACTCACTAAGGTTGCACCCTATACGACTAACGTGGTAACGATCGGTGAGGTAAAAATCGAGCTTATCGACAAGTATTACGATAATGAAGATAAGCAGACCAACAAGTTAATAGCCGAAAACGGCGAAAACTATTCCGAAACCAATCCGCCTGTGTTTTTGCCCAACAGTGATGTAAAAAAGACCATTCAGGTTCAGAACGTCGGGAAATATCCCTGCTACGTCAGACTCCTGGTACGGAAGCAATGGGTCTATGAAGGTCAGGATACAGAGACAGGGCAGCAGATGCTTTTCGACATCGACGCTCCGAACGGCGAAGAAGAACTGGAACAGCAGGTGATCCGGTGGCAAGTCAATTCCGGGTGGGTACGTGGCATTACTCCTCAAATGGATGCGGAAGGCAACTACATTCAAGAGAATGGCCAAGTTCTTCTGGAAAATCAGACCATCGAATTTGATGAATGTTTATGGGATTACTGCTATTATTACCAGAATATTCTTTACCCGAATCAAAAGACCGAGCCTCTGTTTGTCGATAATGAGTTCCACATAGACTATTATAACAGGGACTACGGTGACAAAGCAGTCGGTCATATCTTTGTGGCTGCTCAGGCGATCCAGTCTGATTATACCCAGAATGCTTTCGGTGATCTGGAAAATAATGCTGATAAAGACAAGACGATCTTCAAGAAAAGCAACAAGATTGTTAAGTGGAATGATAACCTGCTGTTTGAATAAGGAGGTGCGCAGACAGTGAAAAAGACTAAAATGAAAAAATTAGCCGCTTCCTTCGCGATATGCGGTCTGTGCATCGCCACGGCAGTATTCAGTGTACTTGCGGTTATGCAGGCACCTTCCACCATCAAGGGTATGAAAACCTACGCCGGTGGTTTCGTTCATGTCAACACGGAGATCGATGGCAATAGCATCGACGCTGGAATTACCGAACTCACAGAGAACTTCTTCAATCCGAATAAGGGCTATAACAGTGATGAAAAATTGGAGCTTATTCCCGGCAGCACCCACAGCGGTTCGATCACATTCAAGAACAACAGTTCTGACTGCAAAGTCGGAATATACTTCTGGGCGCAGAGCACACCGGAAGAGATGGAAAACGGTGATAAGCCTTACGAGATTTTTGAGGATAAACTCAGTACCGGATCTCCCGATGATTACACAGCCTCGCAGCTCAAAGACGCGTCGGATAAGCTGGTGAGTGAGTATCTGGATTTGGAAATCTTTGATCCCAGTGGGCAGTCTGTCTACAGCGGCAAGCTCAACGGACCGGAAAGATCCATGTTTGTCGGTTCGATTGGAGAAGGCGAGTCCGTTAAGTACACTTTTACTCTCAAGGTTTCAACGGATCTCGAGAGTTTTGCCCGTTCCGACTCGTACGAGGCTCAAAAGGGTCTGGAACATGGCTATGAAAATACCGTTGCCCTGATCGACTGGTATTTCGGATTGTCTATCATCCAAGCGCCTACTCAGACAACGACAACCACAACGACAACCACTACAACCAAGAAGGCGACTCCCATTTCTCCGAAAACAGGTGAAGCTCCGAATATGTATCTGTTCGCAGCTATTGCCTGCGGCGTCAGCGCGTTGGTGATATTCTATGTCACCTTCTGCGGCGGAAAGCGCAGGAAGAGGGAAGAGGAATAACCGCATCCTATTGCGACAGCGTGTGCAGGCAAAATAACAATGCACCAATCAAAAGAAAAAAAGAGGATATGCCAATCACCCGGCATATCCTCTTTTTCTATTGAAAAATACTTACCGCATAGCCTTCTGACAGGAAAAACGTCATTCGACGGCAGATCTCATCGTCCAGAATAGAGAATTCCTTCAGTTTTGTTACGCCGATACCCGTTCCGAGGTACTTCAGATACGCTTCCTTGCCGGTCCACACCTGAAAGAACCGGGAATACATCTCATCGTCAGAGATTCCCTTTTTCCACACAAAATCCAGCTCCCGGTCGGAGCAGACCCTTTGAATCAGCCTGTCCCTGACAGGACGGATTTTCTCGATGTCAGCACCTACAGGCGAGTCGCTCACCGCACAAAGCACAAATTCACCGCTGTGACTGATGCTGAATTCTGCGGGAAGTCCCACGGCAAAGGGCTTTCCTCTTTCCGTCCGTCCGAAAACAATGGCGTCGAAAGGAATCCCGCATCGGCCGGCAATCAGGCGGCGTGCCAGCAGCTCGCCTATCACCGACCGTCTTCTGTCGTCAATCAACCTGAAGCGTTCAATCCGTGCCCGTCTTTCCTCCGGCATAAGCTCTTCGCAATGCCGAATGTCGCCGTCCGAAATATCGCATATATTCACCCATTCAAATACCGTGCTGATAGTAATCACCTCTTTGAAAAACGCAAGAATGCTTCAACAGAGTATGATTATACCACATCTGTAGGCTCAAATCAATACAAAGAATGCCGGAACCATCCGCTGAGGGGGAACCGGCATAAAGAATCACTGGCTTTCCGATGTGGACTGACCACTGTCCTCTCCATCAGTACCCAGACGGAACGAATGGAGAAGCTTCCTTTCACCCTCGGCGGCGATATGTCCTCCGATGACCCTTCCGCCAGCAATCAGAATGGTCGCCGTGACATTCCGCACGCCGTCGGGATAATTGGTGACCGCGTAGTTGTATTTCTTCACGCTGCATCCCTTGTACCGTTCCAGATCAAAGCCGAGCGTCTTCTGAATGGCATTGTAATCCTCATACACCTCGTCGAACTGCGCCGGAATGGTCACTTCTCTGACGTCGAGCGGATCGGCATCCACCTCCCAGCCAAATTGGGAAAGAAATTTCACACGGTCGTCAGCGGTTCTGGCATTCGTGAGAAAATGATCAGACGGCACCGATGGGGAAGAGGAAGTACTCCTGGCCCCTGCGGAAGCGGATGAAATAATGTACCAGAGTGTTGCGATAAAGCATAAAAGCCCGATCAGAATGATGAGAAGCTCTGCTTTTGAGGTTCTAAAAGTCTTAATAAACATAACCGTCCCTCCCGGATATTTGTCAACCAATATATACGTAGAGAAAGGCAAAAAAATTCGTTCAGAATAAAAAAGCCCCGGCTGCACAAACCGATAATCCGTGCAGCCGGGGCGGAACCCGTGCTCATCATTTGTCGGCGAGACCGACAATAATCCTTGCGCACTCGTCGTAGCCGAGCGTCGCGGTGTTGAGCATAATGTCGTAATTGGTGGGAGCACCCCACTTGTTGTCCGTGAAGAACTGATAGTAATTCCGGCGCTGTTTGTCCTTGTTCTGTATGAATGTCTCGGCCTTCCCGTCCGAAACATCCTCGAGGGCAAGCGTACGTTCAATGCGTTTTTCGATAGAGGAGGAATAAATGAACACTCTGACCAGCGGACACTCGCCTTCAAGAATGACATCGGCGCATCGACCGAGGAAAATCCCCCCGTCGTGTTCCGCGCGAAGCTTGCGAACCGTCTCGGAAACGGCAAAATAGGTGCGGTAAACAGCCGAGGATTCATAATTGCCTTCAGCGGCAAACATCGAGAGGTTGTAAATCAGGCTGCCGACGTAATGTTCGTCGTGGTTTTTGAGCACGCCCACATCGACGCCGAAATCCTCAGCGGCTTTGAGGATAATGTCGTTGTCAAAGAAGGGCATCCCCGTCATCCTGGCGATTCTGGAAGCGACCTCACGGCCGCCGCTGCCGAATGTGCGATCAATGGTTACGGTTTTCAATTCAATGCTCCTTTCGGTCGAAAAAACAAAACACACAAAGGCTTCTTATTTTTTAGTTGTGTTGGCGCCCAGTTCAATGGCGCTGATACCGGTGCGGACAAGCTCCTTGATACCGAATGAGCGCATCAGGGAGATAAAATTCTCGGTGCGTGCGGTGGTATCGGTGAGTTCGAGAGTGAGAGAAGAAGATGTCACGTCGATAATTTTGGCATGCATCAGATCTGCCAGCGTCATAATTTCCTCACGCTGTCTGGAATTGCAGGAAACCTTGATCATGGTCAGTTCACGCGCGATATAGGATCCTTCCTCCAGCACCTTGACTTTAATGGTAGGAATGAGCTTGTTGAGCTGCTTTTCCACCTGTTCAATGCCGCTTTCGTCGCAGTCGACGGCAATCGTCATACGTGAAACATCGGGATTTTCTGTCACGCCGACAGCAAGCGATTCAATATTGAACCCCCTGCGGGCAATGAGTCCGGAAATCTTGGAAAGTACGCCGTAGTGGTTCTGCACAAGTACCGTAATCGTATATTTCATAAAAAGCAGCCTCCCTTCTCAGTTTTCCTGACGCGAGGGAATGTCCTCGGCCACGCGGCAAACCAACACATACGGCTTGCTGCTATTAAGCATTTTGTCGATACCGGCGATCACATCGCGATCATCCTCAATGCGTTCGGATTCAATGCCGTAAGCCTGCGCCAGCTTGACGAAGTCGGGAGAACCGTCCAGCATCACGCCGGAATAACGTCCGTCGTAGAGCTTATCCTGCAATTCACGCACCATGCCGAGGCGGTTGTTCTGCATAATGACCACCTTGACCGGAATATCATGCTGCACCAGAGTGGCAAGCTCGCACATCATCATCTGGAAAGCGCCGTCACCGCAGACTGCGAAGACCTGCCGTTCCGGCTTGGCGATTTTAGCGCCGAGCGCGGCGCCGAGGGAATAGCCCATCGTGCCGAGTCCGCCGGAGGTGAGGAATCTGCCGCCCTTGAATGCGAAATTGTTGGCCGACCAGATCTGATTTTCACCCACGTCGGCGACGAGAATGGCTTTGCTGCGCTTGCTGACTTCCTCAGAGAGGGTGCGCATGAAGTTTCTGGGATCGACCTGCCCGGGAATGCTTTGGAATACAGGCGTATGCTCGGCTTTCTTCTGCTTTAGATCGTCCACCCAGTCCTTGTGGCTGAATTCCTCGCATTTTTCGGTAATGCTTTTCAGCACCAGCCGGATGTCGCCGACGATGGGAATATCCGCCTTCATATTCTTGCCGATTTCGGCGGGGTCGATGTCAATATGAATGATTTCGGCTTTTTTGGCCACCTGATCCGGCTTGGCCATCGCCCTGTCGCCGACGCGCGCACCGCAGAGAATGACCAGATCGGCATGATGAATGGCGTAATTCGCCGAGTAAATGCCATGCGTGCCCAGCATTCCCATGTAGAGGGGATGTTCAGTAGGCATCATGCCGACGCCCATGAGGGTCGAAACAACGGGAATATCGAGCTTCTCAGCGAATTTGATAAGCTCGCGTCTTGCCTTGGCGGAAACAACGCCTCCGCCCGCGCAGATAATAGGACGTTCGGCTCTTTCGATTGCGTCAAGCGCACGCTTCATCTGAAGGGGATGCCCCTTTGTGCGAGGCTTGTAGCCGATGATGTCCACACTGTCAGGGTATACGAATTCGCCCTTGAACTCTCTTTCGAGCGTATCCTGCGGCAGATCGATGAGCACCGGACCGGGACGGCCGGTTGACGCGATGTGAAATGCCTCCTTGATAATACGGGGCAGTTCCTGGGTATCGGTTGCGAGATAGCTGTGCTTGGTGAAGGGTTCACAGGCGCCGGTGATGTCGGCTTCCTGAAAAACGTCCCTGCCCAGCAGGTCAGAGCGCACCTGACCGGTCAGGGCGACCATGGGAATGGAATCCATATAAGCGGTCGCCAGCGCGGTAATGAGGTTGGTAGCGCCGGGACCGGAGGTGGTGCAGCAAACGCCCACCTTTCCGGACGCTCTGGAATATCCGCTTGCCGCGTGACCGGCATTCTGTTCCTGACGAACGAGGACATGCCTGATCGCGCCGTCAAGCGCGAGAGCGTCGTAAAACGGCGCGATCGTTGCGCCGGGATATCCAAATACAACAGAAACGCCTTCCTGTTTGAGACATTCGAGAATAATCTGTGCTCCTGTCATATGTATATCAGCTCCTTAAAACTATTGGTATTAATTAATTATTATACAGTAACCCTGTCTGTTTGGCAATAGCAATTGAATATATTTCATAATATTTTCAACTTTACAGTGTTAAAGCAACAGAGCTTTACATAAAAAACAAAGAAAATGAATGGTGGAAAGATGGCTCCGCGGCATTTGTTATTAAATCATTAAATAGTATTTCCGCTTATTGACAATAGGATATAGTTGGACTATAATATAAAGAGTCCCGATGATCGGGACACAGAAAAAAATGAAAGGTCAGGGTGAATCATGGGTGTTTTTGAGGATGCAGTTGTCAACGCAAAGTCAGCGGCCGCTTCAGTGAGCAAGGAAGCCGGCAGGATTGTGGATATTTCCATGCTCAGGTTTAATGTGGCAGATATTCAAAAGGAAATTTCGACGAAGTACGAAGCGCTCGGCAAGATGGTATACGAATCCGTCAAATCAGGCAAATCCGCAAGCGCAGGCTTTGATGAGCAGATCGCGGAAATCGATGCGCTGTTCAAAAAGCTCGAGGATGTCAATGAGAAGCTCAACGCTCTCCGTCACAAAGCAGTTTGTCCCCGTTGCGGCTTTCTGAATGACGAAAAATCCCTGTTCTGTTCACGCTGTGGAGCAAAGCTCAGCGAGCATCCGTCCAACGCGCCGTCATCGTCCCCTGAAGAAGAAAATGAGGAAAGTGACAGCTCTATCTGAATATCGGAAAATGAATTGAATATAAATATATAAATATTCTTGTTACTCGTTTTCCGGACAGGGATGCTAGAGGATTTCCAAACGAATGGAGTTGTTATTTTGTCAGACACCAAAAAAAGTCCTAAAAAGAAGCGCGGCGGATCCAGAGGACAGTCGCTTGTTCAGGGCGCGGCCATACTGACGTTCGGCACGATACTGGTCAAGGTAATCGGAGCCATCTTCAAAATCCCGCTGGGCAACGTCATCGGCGAAGCGGGAATGGGCTATTTCTCAGCGGCGTATGCCCTGTACCTGCCGGTCTATACGCTGTCGGCAGCGGGCTTCCCGTCCGCACTTGCACGTCAGGTGGCGGAAAACACCGCAATGGGCAGATACAAGGATGCCAGGAAGGTTCACAAGGTAGCGCAGAGGGTCTTTCTGATCACAGGAATACTGGGATTTGTCGCCATGGCGGCCGGAGGCTTTGTATACATCAACTTTGTCGATAAGGATTCGATCTACAGTGTGCTGGCCATGAGCCCGTCGGTATTCTTCTGCTGTATGATGGCGTCCTACCGCGGATATTACGAGGGCTTGAGAAACATGACGCCCACCGCGGTGTCGCAGGTCATAGAGGCGCTGGGAAAGCTGTTTATCGGTCTGGGTCTTGCCGTGGGCATCATGAAGTACGGAGAATACACCTTCCGTACGGGTCTGACGGCGTTCGGTACTACCGTCGGCACGCTGGAGGAAGCGCATGTGGCCAGCTATCCGTTTGCAGCCGCCGGATCACTTGCCGGAATAGCGCTTGGTTCTCTGGCGGGACTGATCTATATGCTGATACGCCACAGGAGCAGAGGCGATGAGATCACCGATGAAGAGATCGCGGCGTCACCGTCACCCCGTTCCAGCGGATATATTCTTCGCAATTTCTTCAGCATAGGCATTCCGATCGCACTCGGCGTTCTCGTGCTGAATGTCACGCAGGTAATTGACGCGGTTACGATTCAGAACCGGCTTGACGGAATTGACCCCGCCATACTCAGAGGCATTTACAGCCGCTATATGGCAGGCGTTACGGATGACAAAATACCAAACTTCCTATACGGCGCATACAATTTCGGCATCAATCTGTACAATCTGGTACCGTACATCACGCAGGCACTCGGGGTATCGGCGCTGCCTACTTTGGCGGCGGCCTGGGCGATACACAAGAAATCGCAGATTCATTCCAGCATCAATTCCGTGGTGAAGATCTCGGTGCTTATCGGATTCCCGTCGGGACTGGGCATGTGTGCGCTGGCGGGTCCCATTCTTCAGCTGCTTTATCCGGGCAAGCCTGCTGCCGAGATCGCGGTTCCGATGCTGCGGGTACTAGGCGTGATGGTGCTTTTCGGCTCACTGGTGACGCCCATCAACAGCATGCTCCAGGCTGTCGGCAAGCAGAAGGTGCCGGTATATCTCATGCTGATCGGTGCATCCATCAAGCTGCTGTTGAATTTCACGCTGGTAGGCATTCCTGAAATCAATATCAAGGGAGCTCCCATCGGTTCGATCAGCTGTTACATCTTCATCGTGGTGGCCAGCCTGATCATACTCTATCGCAGAGCGAAGATTAAGCCGGATCTCATGACCACATTTATCAAGCCGCTGTTTGCAGCGATCATGTGTGCTTTGACCGCATGGGCCACCTACGGGCTGCTGGATAAGCTGATCGGATCCGATTCAAGGCTTGTAGGCGCACTGATGACATTGGTTGCCATCGCGATGGCGATCGTGGTATACGTTGTGGTCATTCTCCTGATCAAGGGAATCACAAGAGAAGATATTTTAATGATTCCGAAAGGAGAAAAAATTGCAAATATACTTGCAAAAAGGAATTTAATCTGATAGAATATAAGCAAGTATTATTGTGCAAGAATTACTTGACATGAACGGGGAGTCACCGCGGCGGAGTATCCGACTCCCCGAAATAAATGTTGCATTATGACACATGCGTGTGGTGCATTTGACTGCAGCAGCAGCCTTACCGACAATGCAATTCATTTATGAACCGAGTAATAAAGCCTGGATTTTCCCTCTTAATTATCAGGCAGGATTGTTTTGGAAAATAATTGTGTTGATTATTTGTCGGACGTATGTGCTTTAATGTAACAGCCCCGGTTATTAATGAGTCGGGTGTCATTTGTTCTTGCTTAAATAATAATGTGACAGTGTGCTTTGCGTTTTGCGCGTAAAGTGTGAAGTTGTCATCTTCCCGGTTTTTGCGTAATTCCGGGGCAGAATTCAGCGACGGTGATTCAAGCCGCCCTAAAAAACTTAATGGAGGTAAATTATTGATGAACAAAGCAGAATTAGTTGAGGCAGTAGCAGAAAAGACCGGTCTCACAAAGAAGGATTCTGAAAAGGCGCTCGCAGCAGTTGTGGAAACAGTAGTTGCAACTCTTGCAAAGGGTGAGAAGGTTCAGCTTGTAGGCTTTGGTACTTTTGAAACCAGAGTACACAAGGAGAGAACAAACATTAATCCTGCAACCAAGGAGAAGCAGGTTATTCCTGCAACAACCGTTCCCGCATTCAAGCCCGGTAAAGCATTCAAGGATGCAGTGAAGTAATTAATCATCAGCGCAGAATAGAACATAATCCGATTGATCCTCTGCGGAATTTGCTCTGCAGAGGGTCAATTATTATAGAATTTACAAAATATACTTTAATTCTTGCCGGCAATGTGATATAATCATTTTAAAAGTCTATATAATAAATCCGCCCATGGCGCAGCTGGATAACGCAGCAGATTCCGATTCTGAAGATCGGGGGTTCGAATCCCTCTGGGCGGGCCAGAAAGGTTGCATAAAAAAGATGCCACCCCCGTGAAGCCCCTACTGTAGGGGCTTCACGGCGTTTTAGGGGTCAAAAAATGAAGCGGGCTGACCGTAGATGCCTTTGGGCATTTTTGGGGTATTTTTGAAAGTGAACTCCT
>CAMHMN010000031.1 GCA_946186245.1 uncultured Clostridia bacterium | reverse complement strand
CGAAGTTTCTTCCAACGGCAAAACCATCCCGGACACCCACAAAGGACAGGCGACTCCGACCGGATCAGCAACGCGCGAACGCTTTTCCTTTTAACCCACATCTTATCAATTCTTTTGGAGATGAATTAAAATGGCTAACATTCTTACATTAAATAAAATCGCAAAGATCGGCCTTGACCGCTTCGGTGAGGGCTACAGCTGCGGCGAAGGCATTCAGGAGCCTGATGCGATCCTCGTCCGTTCTGCTTCCATGCACGACATGGAGCTGCCGGAGAGCCTTCTCGCTATCGCAAGAGCCGGTGCGGGCGTCAACAACATTCCGCTCGACAAGTGCGCCGAGAAGGGCATTGTGGTCTTCAACACCCCCGGTGCCAATGCGAACGCTGTTGCCGAGCTCGTGCTGGGCGCAATGATCTTCTCCTCCAGAAATGTACTTGGCGCAACCGCATGGGCCAAGACCCTCAAGGGCAACGGCGATCAGGTCGGCAAGATGGTTGAGAAGGGCAAGAGCCAGTTCGTCGGCCCCGAAATCAAGGGCAAGACCCTCGGCGTGATCGGCCTTGGCGCTATCGGCGGTCTGGTTGCCAACGACGCTGCCGCACTCGGCATGAATGTCATCGGCTACGATCCCTTCCTCTCGGTTGACGTGGCGCTCAGACTTTCCCGCAAGGTCAAGCTGGTTAAGGAACTCAAGGCAATCTTCGAGCAGAGCGACATCATCACCATTCACGTTCCGCTCATTCCCGAAACCAAGAACATGGTCAACGCCGAATCCATCGCCACCATGAAGGACGGCGTGAGAATCATGAACTTTGCCCGCGGCGGTCTGGTCAACAATGCCGACATCAAGGCGGCTCTCGCAAGCGGCAAGGTGGCCGGCTATGTCATCGACTTCCCGGATGATGAGGTTCTCGACGTGGAAGGAATCGTGGCCATTCCTCACCTCGGCGCTTCCACCCCCGAATCCGAGGACAACTGTGCTATGATGGCGGTTGACGAGATCAAGAATTATCTGGAGAACGGTTCTATCATCAATTCCGTCAACTATCCGAACATCGACGCGGGCGCTGTGGCTGCCAAGCGCGTCTGCGTCCTGCACAAGAATGTTCCCAACGTGCTGACCAAGCTCTCCGCCATTGTTTCGGGCGAAGGTCTGAACATCGAGAACATGCTTAGCAAGTCCAAGGGCGATTACGCCTACAGCATTCTCGACTTCGCGGGCGATATCAGCGATGCTGCCAAGGCAGCTTTCGCTGAGATTGACGGCGTCATCCGCGTGAGATTCATCGGCTGAGTCCTTTTTTCATAAAACATTACGCCTACCGTGCGACAGGCCTCTTCATGAGGCCTGCTGCGCGGTAGGTTTTTCTTTGCTTCGGGATTCATTTCATTGATGCCTGCCGCAATTCTTCTCTTTTCACTTGACGTTATCATAAAAACGGAGTATAATAATATTGAAAAGGGAGGAATGATACCCATGTCAGACGGCAAGGTAAACCGTGAATATAAAGACCGGCTTTTCAAATTCATCTTCGGTCATCCCGACAACAAGGAGTGGACACTCAGCCTCTACAACGCCATGAACGGCTCCCATTACACCGAGCCGGACGACCTGACCTTCAATACCATTGAGGACGCGGTGTATATGGGTATGAAAAACGATGTGTCGTTCCTGATTGCCGACACCTTCAATTTCTACGAGCATCAGTCCACATTCAACCCCAATATGCCGATGAGACTGCTCATTTATGCCGGAATGATCTACGACAGCTACATTGAAACGCACGAGGATTATCATCGGTTCAGCTCCTTGCAGCAGCACGCGCCTACGCCGAAATGCGTCTGCTTCTACAACGGTGCGAAGGAAACCGAGGACAGGGTCGTCTTAAAGCTGTCCGACGCGTTTACGCCCGGTTCCGATCCGGATATTGAAGTCAGGGTGACGATGATCAACATCAATTACGGTCACAACGGCGATCTTCTCAAGGATTGCAAGGCGCTGAACGATTATTCTTATTTTGTGTACAGCGTGAGAAAAAAACCTGAAAAGGACGCGCAATTTTGCCGTAGCCATTGACCTGGCCATCGCTGAAATGCCGGAGGATTCGCTGATCAAACCATTTTTAATGACCAACAGAGCGGAGGTAAAGAGTATGTTCATTACCGAATACGATGAAGCCAGAACCTTTGCCGAGCAGAGAGCCGAGGGAAGAGAGCAGGGACTCGAGGAAGGCAGAGCAGAAGGCCGTGCGGAAGGCAGAGCGGAAGGCAGAGCGGAAGGCAGAGCGGAAGGCAGAGCGGAAGGCCGTGCGGAAGGCCGTGCGGAAGGCAGAGCGGAAGGCAGAGCGGAAGGCCGTGCGGAAGGCCGTGCGGAAGGCCGTGCGGAAGGCAAATTACAGGCCTTCATTGAGCTTGTGAGGGACGGAGTGCTGTCAGTCTCACAGGCAGCAGAGAAGGTTCATATGACGGTGCCGGAATTTGAAGCCAAAATGCAGTCGGTCTGACTTTCATAGACAATCCATTAGAAAAAAGCTCCTTACAGAAGTCGGAATAACGATCCGACCATCTGTAAGGAGCTGATTTTTATGACAGAACACTCATTCCAGTCCCTTCCGCCGGAACAGGATCACCAGCAGGAAGGAAAGCGCCGCAAGGTAAGCAACGGAAACAAGCCATGTCTGCGCGGTGAAGCAGCCTCCTTCAAACACCGTCCGGAGCTGTCCGCTGTAGGTGAATTCCGCAGCTTTTGACAGGCTGGAGTTGAATTGTCCCAGCATGGGAAGCAGCGCAAATACCAATCCAACCGGCACGGCAATGCCGTTGGCTGCCGTCACGTTCTTGGAGTGCAAGCCTATACACATGCCGATCACAGCCGAAACAGCCGACCCAAGCAGCATGGCGCAAGCAAAATTCCCCGCGTAGGACGCGGTAACCGGCTTCATCAGCAGGAAGGCGCTGGCGGTAAGCATCACCGCGATCAGCACGAACCAAAACAGACTGAGGAGGTATTGAATTCTGCTTACACCCGCCATCACCAGCGAACGAAGGGTGCCCTTTTCCTTTTCCTCCGAGAGGATATTGGATGAAATGACCAGCGGCGCAAAGGAACAGTGCATCGCCGCAAACATGGGAATAAATATGTCGCCCATATTTTCCTCGTCCTGCATGGCGGTGATCATGATGAAGGCGACCACCGGATAGATGATGAGTATCATCAGCGAAGGCAGATTGTGCAGGGAATCCTTGCACTGCTTGATCAGCAAAGCGCATATCGTTTTCATTTGTCCAGCTCCTTTCCGGTGAGTCTGAGAAATACCGTTCCCAGGTCGGGCTCCGAAGAATGAATGGATTTCAGCTTACCTTCGCGAATAAGACCGGCAATCGCTTCGGCGTTTTCCGGAGCGTTTTCCAGCGACAGCTTATGCTCGTCGGTTGTGACAATGCTCAGCTCGGAATTGCTGCAATATTTGCGGCAAAGCTCCGCCGGTTCGCCGCACTCGGCGATGTCTCCCTCGCTCAGCAGGGCGATCCTGTCGCACATGCGATATGCCTCGTCCATGTTGTGGGTGGTGAGAAAGATAGTGGCGCCGCTTTTGCGAAGGCTGTTCATCAGCGCATGAATCTCGGCAGCCGTCGCCGGGTCAAGTCCGCTGGTCGGTTCGTCCAGGAAGAGCAGCTCGGGGCTGTGCAGTATGGCTCTGGCCAGTGCAAGCCGCTGCCTCATTCCCTTGGAAAGCGCCTTGACCTTCTTTCCCTCGCAGCCTTCCAGCCCTACCTGCGTCAGCGCCTCCTGAATCCGGGAAAAGGAAACGTGGTGAATTCTCGCGTGCAGCCTTAAATTGTCCGCGCAGGAGAGCCGATCGTAAAGTCCGCAGTTGTCCAGCACCGCACCCGTCCTGCGATAGACCTCCCGCCCGATCTTCCCGCAGCTCACGCCGAAGATCTCGGCGCTGCCTCCGCAGGAAAGCTGACCTGTGAGAATGTTGATGATCGTCGTCTTGCCGGCGCCCGAAGGACCCAGAAGCCCGAAGATTTCTCCCTTGCTTACCTCAAATGATACCCCTTTGAGCACCTGCTTTTCGCCGAAGCTGCGCGTCACTTCACGCAGTCTGATCACGCTGCTGTCAGTCATTGCCTTCACCCCTGTTTCCCTCTATGTTATTGTATGAATTGAGAATCCTCTGGTATTCTTTGCTCTCCGCTTTGGTTCTGATCGCCATTGCCGCGAAGCTCACTGCCGTTCCAAGCGCGAAGCTGAGAGTAAACCCGACCCATGCCTGCCACATTCCGACCGGGAACCAGCCGAATATCACCGAGCAGGCTCCCGCGATCACAAACACGCTGATGAGCATGAAGGTGATGCGGTTGACCATGAGCATATTTTTGAAAAGTCGCTCCGAGAACCACACGCACCGCGCAATCGAAATGATAAAGGATAGCGCCAGCAGTTCCGCAAGCGCGGTAAAGGAAATGCCCTCGCCGCAAAGCGTGAAAAGCTGCGACACGCTTCTCAGCTCCTCGGCGCTGCCGCTGAGTATCAGATTGAAGGCACTGACAAACCCCAGCGACAGTGTGAATATCCCGGCGGTAGATGAAATGATTTTTCTGTTTTCCATTTTGATTTTCTCTCCTTGTCGAATAATGTTACATGCCTATCTTTTTCCGGAATTCCGCAGCGTACTGCCGGGAAACCCACAGCTTGTCGCCGGTGTCCATCGTCAGCAGCAGCCGCCCGTCAATATCCGCCCGTATCGAACGGATATGCCGTATTCCCACAATGCAGGATTTGTTCGCCCGGAAGAAGTCTCCGCGCGGAAGCTGCTTTTCCAGCTCGTACAGTCGGAGCTGCGTTTCGTAAACGTCCTCCCGAGTATAAATGAAAATCTTTTTGTCCACGGTATCCATATAAATCACATCGCTGTACCGCAGAATGAACACCTGTCCGTCCTTGACGCCTGTCAGCCTGTTCTCGCTCATCTCGGCAACGGAAAGAATTTTTCGCACCTCGTCGCTTAGCTCCCGGCAGACTACGGTGATCTCCGGTTCCTCTGCCTTGTCGTCGTAGATGATGTGTATTTTCAAGTTCTCGCCTCCCTTGCAGGTATAATATACCATATCTCTCCCACACAATGCAAGCCGGCTTTACCGAGATGAGGATTTTGCCGACTGACCTGCGGAAAAGGGCAGATAAAAAATGCAATACCGCAAGAATTCCTTGCCATATTGCATTTCCTGTCAAACGATTCAATTGAGATTCCAGCCGGATGTGTTGCACTGACCGTCGTCATTAAGGCCGGCGCAATAAACGCTGCCGTCATCATACAGCACCGCAAAATGAGTGCCGCCCAATGCAATGGAAACCGCCCTGCCTTCCGGCAGGTCATCATACAAGGCTTTTCTGCGTTGGTAGACGGAGGGTTTATAATTCCTGTCAATGATGGCGACAGATTCACCGCCGGCATAAACCGCAATGGCCTTTTTCCATTCGCAGGGCGTTTCTGAAGAATAAATCACGTCGCCCGCGTATGTCAGCCCGATGGAATAGGCTGTGGACGCTCCGATATCCGCCAGCTTCTCTTCCAGGCCAAACGAAGGATGTGTCGTCTTCAATTCCCCGTTCATCGTGATGCCGCACAGCGAATAGGCTCCGCCGTAAATGCTGTCCATATTGGTCCAGCCTTCTGTCTGCGGCCATTGATTGAATCCGCATGTCACCACTGTGCCGTCCGAAAGGAGCGCCGCGGAATTGTAATCCGACGCTGTGATCTGCACCACGTTTTTCCATTGGGTGACATCGCACTGGCCGTAGGTATTATCTCCGCAAGCCACCACCGTTCCGTCTGAGAGCAGCGCAAGGGTGTGATAGGCTCCGGCGGCAACCGCTGTCGCATGCTTCCATTCGCCTGTATCGCATTGGCCGTATTGATTATGGCCGCATGCCACTACTGTCCCGTTCTGTCGCAATCCTACGGTATGGTAGAAGCCGACGGCAATGAAACCGTTTTTCAGCAGCTTTCTGTTGTCTTTCAGTACAATGTAGTCCCGCATGATGGAAGAATCGATGGCATCTTCGCTGTTCAATATCTTCTGCAGGTCGGTTTCTCCCGAATTCTCACGCGCGGTTTTTTCAGCCAGAGATCCGGCGTCGCGGTAATCCCTGATGCTCCACAGCAGCTTGACGCCTATGAGCCAGTCGCCTTTTTCTATTTTATCCAGGGCAATGTGATACTGACATTCCTCATAAAGCTCTTTGCTTCCCTCAAATGCGATGACATCCTTCAGAATGTCGGCAGCCGCCAGATATTTCCCTTGTGAAATGAGCTTTCCGGCCTTTTTCTGCTGACAGAGAATGCACTTCTGCTTGCTGTCGGAATAATCACCCAGTCCTGAAAAGCAATCCAGGGCAAGATCATAGTCTTCTCTGTTCATCATGGCAAGTGCCATATTGTACATGCCTGCGTTGTAATAGGCTGCCTCTTTTTCCGCGTCGATGTCGCTGATGAATTCCCTCGCCAGTTCATAGTTTCCGCAAAAAGCAGCCATCCCGGCCAGCTTTGATCTGACCAGCGGCTGATGATTCATCATTATACTGGCAATGATGAAAATGACGGCTGCCAGCGCAAAGGATATCCTGATTGCCGCTGACGGAAATGCGCCAGGCTCTTTATTAAACAATTTCAATTTAGTTCACCCTTATTGCCGATGGAAGATGAGTATTAATCCAGCATTTTCTTGATATGAAATTGGAGCGTTTCTGTATTGACACCACTCGATTCGGAAGAAATGTAGTAAATATCGGTGATGTGGTTTCTGTGAATCATATCGGTGACCGAGGTGCCCAACTGAGCTCTTTTGAAATATTCCCTGGTGAGCTGGGTTGCGTGAACCTCGTCATAGTAAGGCAGCAGGAACGGAGTAAATGCCAACGTGAAGCAGTCTCCGATCACAAGTGCGCTGCGGCCGGTGTGAAATCCCGTTTCCACCTTTTTCCAGGGAAATTGAGTCCCGTCGAGATAGGATAACGTATTCCCGACATGATAATTCATAAAATGGAGCTTTTCCTTTTTATCAATGTTGAAAACCCGCCAGTTGTGTGAGGGAGCCAGAGGATACAGCAAATTGTAATCGTCGTAATGAACGCCCTTATATACACGGTTGACATCATAGCTGTATTCATCGAATGGAGTCGGCGTAAGACCCTGTGATTCAATGATACTGCTGAAAATATAATACGCCCCGCGGTCGTTCCACTGGTGGTTGGTGTGAAGAAACAGGTCTTCGCCTTCCTTTAAATATGGCTCCAGTATTTCATAGGAATCAACGCAGACAACCCTGTCGGAAGTCAGCTCGTTCATTTTTTCGGGGAGCGTGGATTCCCAGCCCGAAGCGATATCGATGTTATTGCTGAAGACACGAACATTGCTGGGAAATGACATGGTAGTAAAATACAGCTTTCCGTCCTCAGGCAACAGCGAGGCGAGAATGTCAAGGGTTTCGGCGGAAGACTTCATGTGGCTTTTCTTATACATATTGAGTATTTTGCTGTTTCCGTCTTTGTAATTCACCCTGAAATACGCGTCTTCTTCTTCATTGAGCTGGCTGTTGCTGTCACTGTTTTCAACCGGCTTCCCGTCGTCGGCTGACGCTTCGTCAGAAGCCGAAACCGTCTGGTTGAAATATTCGTTGACTTCCTTCTCGGTGGTGTCCAGGTAATACAGATCGTCGGAATTGACCATTGAAATACACGACAGTATTCCGTCGGAGAGCTTGATGAGCAGACGGCGTCCCGGAATGCTGTCGGATAAAAAGGACTCGAATTTTTCCGCAAACTCGCCGCTTTGAATGCTGCTGACCGATAGCGCAGGGGCATTCTGAAGCACTCTGTTTTCATCATAGGAAATTCGCTCGGTATCGGGCGTGAAGAAGAGTATCAGAGTGCCAATTATGAAGCAGATGATAAACCACCACATCGTCAGCACGAAGAATGTGCCGTTCTTTTTCATTGCCGCACAACTCCTTTCGTTTAAAATCTGAAATAGATAAAAGGATTATAGCTCTGACCGACCAGGAAGATGAGGGAGAGCAGCATAAGCCCTGTCGCGGCAATGTAGGAGAGCGTTTCAGCCGTTCTGCCTGCGCCTGCTTTTTTCTTCAGTGCCGGAAGAACAGGCATGCACGCAATCAAAGCGATCAGGGGAAGAACGGAATACTTCCGTATGACGGCGGCTGTCAGCGGGTCAATCAACTGTATGTCGGTGCCGATTCCCACCATGGCGCCAAGCTGACGGGCGGCAAGCGTCAGATCCGTGTGATAGAACAGCACCCATCCGATCATGGCTAAAACGAATATCATCGGGGCTCTGAGTAAATAGGGCAGCTTGTCCAGCCGTTCACGTCCGAAAACAAACCGTTCGGTGATGAGCAGCAGCCCGTAATACATTCCCCAGAGGATAAAATTCCAGCTTGCCCCGTGCCAGAAGCCTGTAAGCGACCAGACTATCATCATATTGAGTATCGTCCGACGAACCGAACATCTGCTGCCTCCGAGCGGAATATAAACATAATCCCTGAAAAAGCTGCCGAGGGAGATATGCCATCTGCGCCAGAATTCGGTAATGCTGCCGGAAATATAGGGATAATTGAAGTTTTCCTTGTAATCGAAGCCGAACAGCCTGCCCAGACCGATTGCCATATCGGAATACGCCGAGAAATCAAAGTAGATCTGGAAGGTGTACATCAGTGCCGCATACCATGCCCCGGTGACAGAAACCACCGCAGCGGCGTCTGCCGGATCCATAGGTGAAATCGCGGAGCCGCAGAGATTGGCAAGGATTACCTTTTTGGAAAGTCCGACTGCGAACCTTCTGGCTCCCTCCGCAAAACGCTGCGCTTCAAAGGGGCGTTTATCAAGCATCTGGGCAACATCGGCGTACTGCACGATCGGCCCGGCGATCAGCTGCGGGAAACAGCTCACATACAGCAGCAGCCTTGCGGGATTCTTCTGCACATCCGCCTTTTTCCGATAGACGTCTACCGTGTAGGTGAGCACCTGGAAGGTATAGAAGGAAATCCCGATGGGCAGCTTTTTTTCTGCCATATGATAACCGAGAGAGAATACATCCGCAAATGAATTCACCAGAAACGCCGCGTATTTGAACCATACCAGGAAAATCACCGAAGCGACCACTCCGATGACAAGCCATAGCTTGCGGGCGGTTTTTTTGGCACTGTTCCGGTCAATTCCCAGCGCGCACAGATAATTGATCCCGGTGGAAATGAGCATGAGCAGAATATAAACAGGCTCTCCCCAAGCGTAAAAAATGAGCGACGCAATCAGCAGCACACCGTTTTTCCACCTGATACTGCTCCTGAATGAATACAGAAGCATCGTCAGCGGGAGAAACAGAAGCAAAAATGTCATACTGGAAAAAACCATACTGTTCGGATCACTACCCTTTCAACGACACCATTCATCTACATAGTCATTGGCGTTATTAATAAAAATTATATCATATCCGCCGATTTCCTGTCAACATCTATTGAGCCGAGATAATTCCTCAGATCATCCAATCTATCCAGACAGTCGGCTGCCCCGAGGTCATAAATGGCCTGGAGTTTATCTGTATTGCGTTCGATGTGCTTCACCTTTACGGTGCGGGAAGGACGAATGACAAATATTTCGCCGCGATTTTCCATTTCTATGATCTTTTCGACACAGGCGTTATATTCGGCATAGCGGTTGTTGATCCTTTCGGCGGCTTTGGGATACTTCTTGCCGTACAGCAAATTCGCCAGACGGGGGTCTGTTTTGCCCTTGCGGTACGCAAGCGGACGTGTCAGGACGACAATCACCTTATCGCAGCCCATCTCCAAGCACTTGTCCACCGGAATGCTGTCCGCAATGCCGCCGTCGAGGTATTTTTTGCCGTCATATTCTACGATTTTTGACACATAGGGCATCGCCGACGTCGCCCGCATGACTTCCATCTGTCTGAAGCAGTCCGTGATCTGAATATATTCCGCTTCACCCGTCTCGACGTTGGTGACGGTGGCGTAAAAAGCAACGCCCGATTTTTCATAGGCTTCTTCGTCAAAGATGTCCAGTTTGGAAGGAAGGTCATAATAAGCAAATTTCCTGTTAATGATATTTCCTGTGGTCAACAGGGAGCGGATGCCCATATAACAGCCTTTTGGGGCATATTTTTTGTTGTAACGCAACGCTCTTCCACGCTGTCCGGAAGCGTAATTCACACCGAACAGCACGCCGGCTGATGTGCCGATCACGGTATCGGCCTTTATGCCGTTGTCCATAAAGGTATCCAGCACGCCGGCTGTGTAAAGTCCCCGCATGGCTCCGCCTTCCAGCACCAATCCTACATTCATTGTCCTACTTCCTTTCAAGACAGGTGAAAGCCTGTTTTTTCATTGAATTCATTAGCCCAGTCTTCCATACACCAGCAAACCATGATGATATCCGACCGGCAGTCATAATAAAGCCGCTGGTCGTACTGCTCCACGGCAATGGCTTCATTCAGTGAGGGAATGATGCCGACATCAAACCGATCTTGATTTACAGAAATGGTATATTCATATTTCAGACCGTTCACTTTGTAGATGATTTTTTGGTCATAGATCCCCTTTTTTATCGTGTTATGACTGACTAATTCTTTTTGTTTCATTTCAATTGTAAACAAATCGCCGCAAATGGACATGACTCCTTTGAAAAAGTCCTCCATCATACAGGAAGTGTCAGTTACTTCCGCCGGAAAACAGTAAAGCGCGCCGGATACAGGCTTTGAACCGTAATACCGCATCAGTTCCGTCAAAAAGATATCCTGCTCCTGCCCTTCCTGGCTGGTTTTCGCGTCCTTGGGAATGCTGTCGTAATTCTTGCCGCACTGCCGTACCACTTCATCGCTCACATCAATGCCCATCGCGCGGAATCCTTCCGCAATCTTTTCATAATGCGCGTTCTGCTGGGCTGCCGATGTCGTTTCAGCCGGTTGACTTGCGGTGTCTTTGGCTTCCGGCAATCCGGCGCAGCCCGTCAGAAGGGTGACAGCCAGTGCCCCCACCAGTATTTGTTGCTTGAGATTTCTTTTCATATCCGCACACTGCCTCTTTTGCTTTTACTCATTTTTGGGAAGACCTAAAAAATGCCCGTGCAAGGCGTATTGCACAGGCATTTTAATTGTAGCACAGTTCAAAGAAATATGCAATGCTTTTTATTTGGCGGTTGCGGCAGAAAGCGCCTGATCCAGGTCGGCAATGATGTCGCTGACGTCCTCTATGCCTACGGAGAAGCGGATCAGGTCGGGAGAAACGCCGCATTCTTCAAGCTCCCTGTCGTTCAGCTGACGGTGGGTTGTGCTGGCAGGGTGAAGCACACAGGTTCTGGCGTCGGCAACGTGCGTGACGATAGCCGCGAGATGAAGAGAATCCATGAATTTTGTGGCCGCTTCTCTGCCGCCCTTCACGCCGAAGGAAACAACGCCGCAGGTGCCGTTCGGCATGTATTTCTGTGCCAGTTCGTAATACTTGTTTCCGGGGAGCCCGGGGAAATTAACCCAAGCCACGCGCTCGTCATTGGCAAGGAATTCGGCAACTGCCTGGGCGTTTTCGCAATGGCGCGGCATTCTCAGGTGAAGCGTTTCCAACCCGAGATTGAGCAGGAAGGCGTTCTGCGGAGCCATCATCGCGCCCATGTCGCGCATGAGATGCACCCTGATCTTCGCGCCGTAGGCGGCAGGCCCGAAATGATCGGCATACACAACGCCGTGATAGGTTTCGTCGGGCTGGGTGAACATGGGGAATTTGCCGTTTTTCCAGTCGAATTTACCGCTGTCGACCACCACGCCGCCGAGTGCGCAGGCGTGACCGTCCATGTACTTGCTGGTGGAATGAACCACGACGTCCGCACCGAATTCAATCGGACGGCAGTTGATGGCGGTGGGGAAGGTGTTGTCAACGATCAGCGGAACCCCGTGGGAATGAGCTGCTTCCGCCCATTTTTCCAGATCGAGCACGGTCAGAGCAGGATTGGAAAGCATCTCGGTAAAGACACACTTGGTGTTGTCCTTGAAGAGCTTGTTGATTTCCTCCGCGGGAGCGTCAGGGTCGCAAAAATCTATCTCCAAGCCCATATCGCGCAGGGTCTTGTTGAAAAGGTTGAATGTACCGCCGTAGATTGCCGACGAGCTGATCAAATGGTCGCCCGCCTTGCAGACATTCAGGACGGAATACATCGACGCCGCCTGACCGGAACTTGTGAGAATCGCCATAACGCCGCCTTCGAGGTCGGCAATCTTTTTCTCTACCGCGTCAACAGTGGGATTGGCAAGTCGTGTGTAGAAAAAACCGTCTTCTTCCAGGTCGAAGAGCTTTGCCATCTGTACCGAAGAATCGTATTTGTAAGTGGTGCTCTGGGCTATGGGCAGCACTCTCGGCTCACCGTTCTTGGGGCTGTAGCCTGACTGCACACATTTTGTAGCTATTTTGAACTGACTCATTTGAATTGTCTCCCTTGTCGTTGTAGTTTTTGTCAAAATCAGAACATGTCAATTATAGCATACCGGAATACCAAAATCAAGGGATATGCATATATTTAAGACAGGTATTTTACTGTAAAAACGCTATCCGAGCAATAAAAAAACTTCGGGTCGATCTGCCGGAAACGACCCGAAGGAATTGGTCAGCTGATTTTGGTAAATTCAAGCTCCCTGCCTTCGTTGTTGAAGGCAATTTTTTCGCCGTCAAATGTGAACTTTTCGTTTTTGCCCTCATGAATGAAGATCATTTTTTTCAGATCGTAGGTGAAATCCAGTTTTTCACCGAAAAGATCCATAACGGCCGTATTGTCGTCCTTCATTTCGAGAGTGGCTGTCATTCCGACGACCTTGAGAGCGTCTATCTGCTCACTGGTAAGATTGATTCCGACGCCCTGTGCTTTGGTCAGTTCATAGGTTCCGACATATTTTGATGGATCCGCTCCGGCGGAATTACCGATCGCGCCGCAGGATGCCAACGAAAAAACAAACAGAAATGATAGGAAGACACATGCTGCTTTCTTCAAAAGAAACAACCCCTTTATGTACTTTCAGCCAAATAAACCGGCATTTTTCAGGCTGAATAATTTCGCTAACGATCAGATCAGGCGTCAATCATTGACCGCGAAGTATTCCTCGCCCGTTATTTCAGCCTTTACGCTGCCTCCGGTGGCGTCGGCGAGCTTGGGCTCAAAGAGGGAATAGTCTTCCCGGGTCATGCAAAACGTGATGCTGACACATTCGCCGAAGGCAGTATCGCTGACGGTGCCGCCGCATTCTGGAATGAGTGCGGCGAGTCTGCCGTACTGGTTATAGTCGCAGGCAAGGCGGCAGATCAGGCACATCCGCATGGTGACAATGCCGCACGCGGCAATTCCTATGGAAGCGGCGTGACTGTAGGCGCGCACAAGACCTCCGCCGCCAAGCAGGATCCCTCCGAAATAGCGGGTGACAACCACGGCACAGTCGGTAAGCCCCGATTTCTGCATTACACTCAGAACGGGCATTCCGGCGGTGCCTGAAGGTTCGCCGTCGTCTGAATAACGGCAGGTGTTTCCCTCACGGAGGCAATAGGCATATACATTGTGTTTTGCATCCCAGTGCTTAGACTTTATCGAGGAGATGAAGTCAAGCGCTTCCTGCTCATTGGCGACAGGACGGGCGTAACCGATAAATCTGGAGCGCTTCTCGGTAAATTCATCCTGCGCCGCCGTCCTGAGCGTTTTGTATTCGGTCATAAATCAGCCGTCCATTCTGTAAATGTGTGATTGGAAATATATATGACTTTATTTTGATTTTATCACAGAGCGTTTTTTTTGTCAATATCTGAAATCCCCGTTGATTTCGGCGTTGGAATGTGATACTATGTAGTTGATATCAATGATGGAAAACAGGAGGCGTATTTGTTATGGGAATGGGTTATTCTCTTGTGTGCAAAAAGTGCGGATATTCCCGCAATCTGTTTGCCGGCTGCGGAATGATGTACCATGAGGTTCTGCGGGAAAAAAACGAGGAAGCGAGAAACGGCGTTCACGGGACGCGTCTGAAGGAGCTTTTTGAGGAATACCCCAACGGCTGCATTGACGCGATGAACGAAATCTATTACTGTGCCGTATGCCGGACGGTGGAATGCGAAAGCAGCCTGGATTTTTACAGGCCAAAGAACCCGGATCAGGCCGCAGGGGACGACGTCTTCGGCCCGGATATGAACGAGTATGAGCTTGTGGAAAAGCACGAACATTCCTGCCCGAATTGCGGCAAGCCCATGAAGGAAATCATGCGGCTCACTGAAGATACACCGGTAGACTGCCCTGAATGCGGAAGCGAATTGGAAAACGGTCATATGCTGCTGTGGGACTGAATATGTAACGGCTTCCTATCAGCCGTTCAAAGCCGATTTTTTAATAGGATAGAGTAACCAGTCAATACCCGCCGCCGTTCCGGCGGCTTTTTCTTTTGTCCGTCGGAAGAAAAAAGCCCGCAGGCGATTTCCTGTAATAGGAAAAGGTCTGCGGGCTGGTTGGTGTTCAGACAGTGGGTGTAAACGGAATCTTACTTATTGCGTGTACGCACGTCGAACGCAACGGCAATGATGAAGATCAAACCCTTGACGATGTACTGATAGGAGATATCGACCATCATGAGGTTCATGCCGTTGGTGAGAGCCATGATGACAAAGGTACCGATAATGGCGTTTGTGACTTTGCCCACGCCGCCGCTGACAGCCGTGCCGCCGATGTAGGAGGAGGCAATGGCGTCAAGCTCGAAGCCGTTGCCGGCTGTAGGAGTGGCGGAAGAAAGACGTGAGGTGTAAAGAATACCGGCAACAGCCGCCAGAACCGACATGGAGCAGAAGGCAAACAGCGTGACCTGCTTGACATTGACGCCGGAAAGCTCTGCGGCCTGATCGTTGCCGCCGATGCCGTAGATGTAACGGCCGAGCTTGGTCTTGCTGAGCATGAAGGTATAGATCAGGAGAATGACCCCGACGATTACCGCGCTCCAGGGGATGCCTCTGTAAGTGGCAAGAACCCAGCAGATTGCGAGGATAACAGCCGAAACAAGGATCATACCGATGACAAAGATCGGGGTGGAAACCACTTCAAACTGATATTTCTGCTTGTTCTTGCGGTTCTTGATCTGGGACAGAATGACGATAATGACACCCAGCACACCGACGATCATGGTCACCATGTGAATGCCGAGCTTGTTTGGAATATCGGGAATGAAGCCGTTGCAGAGAGCGAGGAAGCCTTTCTGGCTGACAACCACGGTGCCGGATTCGGCGAGTGTGCGGGAAAGCAATCCGCGGAAGATGAACATGCCGGCAAGTGTCACGACGAAGGCGGGAACGCCCAGACGGGTGACGGTCAGACCCTGATAAAGACCGATGACCAGACCGACAACCAGCACGATCAGAATGGCGAGCCATTCGTTGACACCGTCACGCTGCATGAGAATCGCGGCAAGCGCTCCGGTAAAGCCGGCGACATAACCGACCGACAGATCGATATGCTTCAGGATAAGGATCAGCGTCATGCCAATGGCAAGCACGCCGACATAGGCAGCCTGATTGAACAGATTGGTAATGTTGGATGCCTTGAAGAACTTTCCGCCTGACCAGATCTGGAATACCAGCATGATAATGACCAGAGCGAAATACATCATATAACTTTTGACATTGTTCTTTAAAAGCTCAGCGACCTCTGAGCCAAATGATTTTTTCTTTGTTTCCATAATATTATCTCCCTCAATCGCTGTTGATGGCCATCTTCATGACCTTTTCTTCTGTGGCTTCGGATGCATCAAGCTCACCTGTGATCTGACCTTCGCTCATGACGTACAGACGGTCGGACATGCCGAGAACTTCCGGCAGCTCGGAGGAAATCATGATAATGCACATGCCTTCCTCGACCATCTTGTTCATGAGCGTGTAGATTTCCAGCTTCGCACCGACGTCAATGCCGCGTGTCGGCTCGTCGAGAATCAGCACCTTCGGCTGGGTGAAGAGCCACTTGGCGATCTGCACCTTCTGTTGGTTGCCGCCCGAAAGGTTGTTGACCTTCTGCTCGATAGACGGGGCCTTGATGTTGATTTCGTCCTTATATTTGTTGGCGATAACGATTTCCTTGTTGGAATCAATGGAAAGACCGCTTGCGATGGCCTTCAGATTGGCCAGTGTCGTGTTGTAGCGGATATCCTGAATCAGCACAAGGCCGTTGCCCTTTCGGTCTTCCGAAACATAAGCCAGACCGCTCTTGATGGCTTCTTTCGGGCTCTTGAACATCTTCGATTTACCGTTCATAATGACTTCGCCCGACTTGATCTTATAACCGTAGGGATTGCCGAAAACCGTCAGGGCGCATTCTGTGCGTCCCGCGCCCATGAGTCCCTGCAAACCGACGATTTCGCCCTTGCGGACATTGAGGCTGACATTCTTGAGTATCTCGCGTCCGGTCTTGGGATCCTCGACGGTGAGATTCTTGATTTCAAACATGACTTCACCGAAATCATGTTTTTCACGCTTGGGATACACGTCGTCAATGCTGCGTCCGACCATATTGCGGATGATGTTGGATTCCGAAATATCGTCGGTCTTCGCGTCGAGCGAGCAGATGGTTGAACCGTCACGAAGCACCGTGATGGTATCGGCAATGGCTGTAACCTCACGCAGCTTGTGGGAGATCATGATGCAGGTAATACCCTGCTCTTTGAGCTCGCGCATGATATCGAGAAGGTTTTTGCTGTCGTCTTCGTTCAGCGAAGAGGTAGGCTCGTCAAAGATAATCAGCTTGCAGTTCTTGGAAAGCGCCTTGGCGATTTCCACAAGCTGCTGGTTACCTGTATTCAGTCGTTTGACAGGCATAGACGGGTCAACATTCAGCCTGACTTTCTGGAGCATTTCCTTTGCCTTGACAATGGTTTCGTTCCAGTTGACCTGCCCGGCCGACATGATTTCGTGTCCGAAATAGATGTTTTCATAAATGGGAAGCTCCGGGAAGAGCGCCAGTTCCTGATAAATGATGGCGATGCCTTTTGCTTCGCTGTCGGCGATGCTGTGGAATTTCTGTACTTCTCCTTCATAGACGATGTCGCCCGTATAGGTTCCGTATTTCCACACGCCGGAGAGCACCTTCATCAGCGTCGATTTTCCGGCGCCGTTTTCGCCCACCAGACAGTGAATTTCGCCCTTGCGGACTTTGAAATTCACGTTGTCGAGAGCCTTTACACCCGGAAATTCCTTGGTAATATTCCTCATTTCGAGGATGTATTCATTTTCCATATTACCGGCTCCTGTTCTGTTCATTTGGTAAATAAACTGCATGATAATTCAATAGCCGATTCCAAGACTGGCCTTATATGGCTGGAGCCTCAGAACCGGCTTGAATTTAGGATTTAATTGTCGGGACTAATGCTAGCTAAGTTCTGTCATCAGATTATTTCGCAGCGTCGATCTTGGACTGCTCGAAAGTGCCGTCAGCGATGAGCTCTGCGAGCTTATCCTTGTCAACAACTGTAACGGCAACGTCGGTGGAAGGAACGTCCTTAGCCTGGTTGTTGTAAGTAGCAACAGCTTCAGGGGTTTCGTCCTTCAGAAGAGCGCTGACCAGATCACAGGTAGAGGTTGCGAGGGTGGCGGTGTTCTTGAACACTGTCATGCTCTGCTTGCCGTCCTGGATGTACTTGAGGGAAGCCATTTCAGCGTCCTGACCGGTGATAACATAGCTCTTGATATCGGCGTCAGCGGTGAAAGCATCAGCGATTGCACGGGCGGTACCGTCATTGGGAGCGAGGATAGCGACATCGCCCTTTGCGGATGCGTCAGCAGCAACGAGGTTGCCTTCTGCAAGAGACTTAGCGGTGTTGAAGTTCCAGTCGGTGGTGATGGTGCCGAGGATCTTGGAAAGGGTATCATGATCCTTCTCAGCATCGAGAGCCTTGCCGCTGTAATCAGCGATGGCGGTGCAGTTCTGAACGACGAACTGACCGTCGGCAACAGCCTTGTTCAGCACGGACCATGCGCCTGCGAAGAAGATGAATGCATTGTTGTCGGTGACAGCGCCGGAGTAGATGTACAGCGGAACACCGGTCTTGTCCTTGTAAGCGTCAATGAGGAACTGGCCCTGTGCAACGCCGACAGAGAAGGAGTTGAATGTGACATAGTAGTCAACTGCATCTGTACCGGTGATCAGACGGTCATAGCAAACGACCTTAACGCCGGCTGCCTTGGCCTTGTTGACTGCAGCGCCTGCTGCGGTGGCATCCTGTGCGCAGATAACGAGAACCTTGATGTTCTTCTCAAGAAGAGCCTCAACGTTGCTCAGCTCGACATCGGACTTGCCCTGAGAGAAGAGAACCTCAGAGGTAAAGCCGGCCTTGTCAAGAGCGTCCTTGAAGGAAGCTTCGTCCTGGAGCCAGCGGGGTTCTTCTTTGGTAGGAAGAACGATACCGACGTCAACGGACTCGTCTTCTGCATTGCATGATGCCAGCGACATTGTCATTGCTGTGAGCATCGCGAGAGAAAGGATGAGTGCTAAGATTTTTTTCATTATAAATCCTCCTAAAATTTTTTGGGATTCTTCGATCCCATTTAGTGTCATTTTACTATATTATATTCAGGTTTTCAATTCTTTTTATACACAAATTTTGTAATACTTTTTTTACAATTTTGATGACAATTAAAAAAAGAGGGAGTAAAACTGTAGATAGTATGCAATTGATGTGATGAATTTATGTGTGATGTGCTGAGTCCATACGATTTTTCAAGCCGCAAGGGAGATGAATATGGTTAAAATTACCACTGGTTTCTTTTTCCGTGGTTTTTCGATTCCGGATGATTTTTCAACATCTTTTCTGTTGCACTGCCCTGTTTTTCATATTATAATGGAATAAAGCATGCCATATCACTTTTCCGGTAGAAAAACCGGCGGAATCTGCACTGGAGGAATGACAGAATGATAAGAGAATCCACCCCCGGCGACCTGCAAGGGCTGCTGGAACTGTATACCCACCTTCACGAAACATCCCTTCCCGAGGACAGCGAACATCTGCGGAATACATGGGCGTCCATCTGTACCGCTCCGGGGTATCATATTATCGTATGCGAGGAGGAAGGCCAAATCGTCTCCTCCTGCGTTTGTATCATTGTGCCCAATCTGACAAGGAATGTCCGTCCCTACGCACTGGTGGAAAACGTCGTGACGCATTCCGGTTTCCGGGGAAGGGGATATGCGACAGGCTGTCTGGATTACGCGAGGAAAATTGCGGAGCAAGCGGATTGCTACAAGATGATGCTGATCACCGGGTCCCCGTCAGAAAGCACCCTTCGCTTTTACAGAAACGCCGGCTTCAGCGGCGAAGGCAAGACGGCGTTCTATCAGCTGCTGCATTTTTCGCCCGACAATTGAATCAACATGACCTTACAATAATGTCACCCCAATGTCACCTCAATCGATGTCAAAAAGATTGTGTTTCGGTTACAATGGAATTACCGAATGACACGGAGGTAATTGTAAAATGGAAATTCTGAAAGTCAACGATCTGAAAAAGACCTATACCTCGCGCATGGGCGGCAGTCAGGTGCAGGCGCTCAAGGGCGTATCCTTCACAGTGGAGCGCGGGGAATATGTCGCCATCATGGGAGAATCGGGCTCCGGCAAGACGACGCTGCTCAATATTCTCGCGGCGCTGGACAAGCCCACAAGCGGCTCGGTGGAGCTGGACGGCAAGGCCATCGCTTCGGTCAGGGAGCGTGAAATGGCTGCCTTCCGGCGGGAAAATCTGGGATTTGTGTTTCAGGAATTCAATCTGCTGGATACCTTTACCCTGCGTGACAATAGTCTTCTTCTGCTCTTCCTGGGGCTGTTGCTGGGCGCGGTTTGTCTTTTCGCCACAGCGCTCATTATCTATTACAAGCAGATTTCCGAGGGTTATGAGGACAGGACGCGGTTCCAGATCATGGAGAAGATCGGCATGAGCCGTCAGGAGGTCAGAAAGACCATCGGCAGGCAGGTGCTTCTTGTGTTTTTCCTGCCGCTGGCGGTTGCGGGAATTCACATGGCTGTCATGTCACCGATATTGACGCGAATGATGAAGGTACTGTTGTTTTTCAATATCAAGCTGTATGTCATCTGCACGCTGATCACCTTTGCGGTGTTTGCGCTGGTGTATGTGCTGATCTACCTCGGCACCTCAAAGACGTACTACAAAATTGTAAGATAACAGCGCCAGCGAGCTTGCAAAATGAATCATGTCGGAAGGCGCATTCGCTCCATGAAATCATTCATTCAGCGCTGGCGCTCCGACATTATTCTTTTTCTCTATCCACTTAGCGAGCGAACGCTAGCGCATTTTGGGAGTGATTTCTATTTATCGCATATTCTTAGTGGAGGACGATCAGGCGTTGGCGGAGGAGCTTCAGCGGCAGATCGAACGAGGAGGCCATGAAGTCCGGACGGCAAAGGACTTCCGCGCCGTCAGTGAGGAATGCCTCGCCTGTGACCCGCATCTCGTGCTGATGGATATCATGCTGCCCTTCCGCGACGGGTATTTCTGGACGGCGGAAATCCGCAAATGCTCCACCGTCCCCATCGTCTTTCTTTCCTCCGCCCCAGAATATTCGAGCGCGGATATACCGGCCTGAACGGACGCATCGGACAGAAATCCAGCGGCCTGGGGCTGTATCTGGCCAAGAAGGCAGCGGGACTGCTTGCCTTTCCACTCAGCGTGGAAAGCCACGTCGGAAAAGGAAGCCGGTTCATGCTGGATATCCAGGACATTAGCCGACGGTAAATGTACCGTTTGTGATGTGATTTTTTCTGTGGTTTACCTTGATTTTTTTCGCAAAATGATGTAAAATACGGATATCATCAACCGGATTTTGAACTGAAACTACAATCGAGGTGTCAAGAACCATGAAACTACTGCATATTTCCGATCTGCATTTCGGCAAGGCGATACACGGGGTTTCCATGCTGGAAAACGGCGATCAGCCGTATTGGGTAAATGAATTCCTTGCGCTGGTGAGTGAAATCAAGCCCGACGCGGTGCTGATTGCCGGCGACGTGTACGACCGCAGTTCGCCTTCCGGAGAGGCCGTCACGCTGCTGAGCCGGCTGCTGGAAGGTCTGGAAGAACGTGGCGTCTGCGTCATGCTGGTGGCAGGCAACCATGATTCCGGCTCCCGTCTGGCTTTTGCCCGGGACATTCTGGCGCGGCAGCATATACATATTGCCGGCACGGTCAGCCGGACCATGACGAATGTCACCCTTCATGACGAATACGGCCCCGTGACATTCTGGCTCATGCCCTATGTCTTCCCGGCTGCGGTCGCCTATGCGCTGGACGACGATTCCGTCAGGGATTATGAAACCGCGGTCCGCAGGCTGATCGCAGAACAGCCCATCGACACAGCCGCCAGAAATGTGATCATCGCCCATCAGAATGTGACTTCCGGCGGTTCCGAAGTGCCGAGAGGCGGCTCGGAAAGCGCTGTCGGCGGAGTGGGACAGGTGGGACACACGGCGTTCGACTGCTTTGACTATGCTGCGCTTGGACATATTCACGCCGCTTTTCCTGTGGGCAGGGATACCGTGCGGTATTCCGGTTCGCCGCTCTGCTATCACTTCGACGAAACCCGGCAGGCGGCCAAGGGACCGGTTCTCATCGAAATGGGGGCCAAGGGGACGGAGATCGGCATTCAGACGCTGCATATTCCTGCCCTTCATCCCATGCGTGAGATGAAAGGCGCGTTCAAGGAGCTGAGGGAAACCGAGCTGGCACGTCAGACAAGGGGAGAGTACCTCAAGCTGATCATCACGGACAGTATCATCACCCCCGAAATTTCCGGGTTTTTCCACGATCTCGCCAGAAGCCGCGACAGCGTGCTGATGGAATGCAAGTCGGAATTCAGGCAATATGCTGCGGATCTGTCATTGCAGAGTGCGGAGAATATAAGGGAGCAATCCACCGAGGAGCTGTTTTCGGCCTTTTACGCCGAACGCTGCGGCGGTCAGCAGCCGGACGAAAAGGACGGCGAGCTGCTGCGATACGCCGCGGAGCTTGTCCGCCACGATGGAACGAACGACGGCAGACCCGATAAAATCGACGAAAAGACCGTAGACGCGTTGACGGCCTTTCTGATGAAGCAGGAGGATGACACAGAATGAGACCCGTTAAACTGTATATGAAGGCGTTCGGCTCCTATGCAAGGGAAACCGAGGTCGATTTTGAAAGCTTCAACGGCGGGCTGTATCTGATTGTCGGCAAAACAGGCGCCGGAAAGACCACGATTTTTGACGCGATCTCCTTTGCCCTGTTCGGGGAACCCAGCGGTTCGGAACGCAGCAAGGCGATGCTTCATTCCGATTATGTCCCCAGGTCGGAGGACACCGTCGTCAGGCTGGATTTTATTCATCAGGGCAAACGCTACCGCGTCGAGCGAAGTCTGCATTTTTCCAAAAACAGAGGAACCAGCGAATACAACAAAAAGATTGAAACGAACGCCGTATTCCTTGCCGAGGGAGAGCCGCCCATCCAAAAGGAGACGAATGTCAACGAGCGCTGCATGAAGCTTCTCGGCATGAACGCGGGACAGTTCAAGAGCATTGTCATGCTGGCACAGGGTGAATTCCGCGAATTTATGAAAGCCGACGATAAAATCAAGGGCGAGATACTCGGCAAGCTCTTTGACAGCTCGGAGTATGTGCGGTTCAAGAACCTGATGGTTTCGGTGCGTGACAGGCTCAAGAGCAGGAATGACGAATGCCGGGCCGAGATCGAAACCGTCATGAACAAAATGTTTGTCCAGCCCGACGGTGACACGGAACCTGCGGAGAGCTACCTTCCCGGGAACCCGCATCTCATTGAAAATCTGCAGGCGCTGATCGATCGGGAAAAAAACGCGCTCGATGTCTGTGAAGAAGAATGCAGAAAGAACGAGGCAACCGTGGAAAAGCTCACCCGCAGCGAGGAAGCGGCAAAGGCGGATAACGCGCTGTTTGACGAACTGAATCAGAAGCGGAAGCATCTTGAGGAATTGCTGGGAAGGGATGAAACGATATCCGCGCAGCATACGGTTTATGCCGCAGCCGAGAAAGCGCTGCACCGCGTAAAGCAATGGGATGAAGGGGCAGGCAGGGCGCAGGAGAATCTCAGGCAGACTCTGGAAAAGCTGGAGAGCCTGAAGACCGCCTATTCCGCGCAGAAAGAAGCGGTTGCGTCGGCGCTGTCGGCGGTGGAAGGGGATGCGCCGGTCAGAACCGAAATCGAAAGGCTTCAGGCGGAATGCAAGAATCTGGAATCCACCCTGCCGCGATATGAAGACCTCAGCCGCAGGCAGAAGCAGCTGACCGAAAGAAAAACCGCGCTCGACAGTACGGCGGAAGTGTTGAAGAAAAACGAATCGGACAAGGAAAGACATGCGTCTGCGCTCAATGCATTACGCTCGGAAATCGCTTTGCTGGAAGGCTGCGATGCCGAAGCCGAAAGGCTCAAAAACGAACGCGACGTGAGAAAGGAACGCTATGAATCCCTGACCGACCAGAAAAAGGGCATTATCGCCGCCATCAAGACCCTGCTTCGCAGTGAAGAGGAAGTTGTGAAGGCAGGCAACGAACTGAGGTCGCTGATCGAAGCCGACGCCCGGGCGGAGGAACGATTCCACCTGCTCTACCAGAGATTTCTGGGCGGTCAGGCAGGCATCATGGCCAAAGAGATGGAGCAGGAGCTTTCACAGAAGGGCATGACGGTCTGCCCGGTCTGCAATACGGCATTCCGGAGCGGCGAACCGCATTGTTTCGCCATTCCTTCGGAGCATGTTCCCTCTGAGGAAGAGGTGGAGAAAGCGAGGCAGGCAGCGCGTGACGCCGAAAAAAACCGCAAGGACAAAGAAGCCCGGATCGACAAACAGAAGGGACTCAACGAGCAGAGCAGGAACGACATTGTTTCCCGCATGCAGACGCTTGACGCCGGCTGCACGGACTGGGGCGTGCTTTCCACTCCCGGTTATTTAGGCAGAATTCGCGATTCCCTCAAGCGTGAAAACGACGAATCTTCCGCGGCCTTCGTGGCGGCGCAGCAAAAGGCGGAACGCAGAAGGACACTTCTTATCAATGAAAAGAAGGAATGTGCCGAACAGGAAAGGCTTGACAATCTGTTTGTCCTTCAAAGCAAAACACGTCAGGATCTGGAAATAGAGGTTTCCAATATCATAACCGCTATAGGGGAGATGAAGACCCAGCTTATTTACCCTGATGAAACAACCGTGCGGGAAAAGCTTTCGGAACTGGGAAAAACCATTGCCGATCTGAACAGAAAGACCGAAGCCCATCAAACGGCTTATGAAAAGGCGAAGGAAACCGCCGATACCACCAAAGGCAGTATGGACACACTGGAAAAATCCATTCCGGCGCTGGAAGCGGAAAGAACTGCTTCGGCGCAGAAGCTGTCGGATGCGCTTGCCGAAAACGGATTTGCTTCAAGGGAAGATTACCGTTCTGCCCTGGCACCCATCGGCAGCCAGGACGGCGAGAATTGGCTGATGTCGGTCAAGCAGAAACTGGACAGCCATGCCAACGACAAGAAAAACACCAATGAGCGCATCGACGAGCTTATCCGAAGGACCGCAGGCAAATCCCCCGCCGACACCGACGCCATCCACGTCCTTCTGACGGAAGCCAAGAATGCACAGGCGGCTGCGGGTGACGCGGCAACGGCATGCAGAAACAGGCTGGAAGGTCACGCAACAGTGCTCAAAGCGGTTGCCGACGCGAGCGCGGCGCTGGCAGAAACGGAGAACGCCTATCGCCGGATTGACCGTCTGGCGGATATCGCGGTGGGTTCGAACGGCGACGGCGGCAAGCTGAGCTTTGACCGCTACGTGATGGGAACTCTCTTCCGCGAGGTGCTGGAATACGCCAATATCCGGCTGAGCATCATGACCGGAGGAAAATTCGAACTGATTCACACCATGGAGGCCAACCGCAGAAACGAGGCAGCGGGATTGGGTATGGAAGTGCGCGATGCCGCCACCGGTCAGCAGCGTCCTTCGGGCAGCGTTTCGGGCGGAGAAGGATTTATGGTGTCGCTGGCCCTTGCGCTGGGGCTTTCCGATGTAGTGCAAAATCACGCGGGCGGTCAGAAGCTGGACACTCTCTTTATTGACGAGGGGTTCGGTTCGCTGGACGAAGGAAGTCTCGACGGTGTCATCAGCGTCTTGCAGCAGCTTACCGAGGGCAACCGCCTGGTGGGTATCATCTCCCATGTCGACAAGCTGGAAGAAAGCATTCCGCAGAAGCTGAGAGTGCTCAGCGGAGAACACGGCAGCACCATCCGATTGGAGCTTTCATAAACTAAATTATAAGGAAGAATGCCAAATGATCTACACACTTACGCTGAACCCTTCCATTGACTATGTCGTGCATCTGGATCGCTTTGTCAGCGGCATGACCAACCGCACCACCGACGAGGAATTCTTCATCGGCGGTAAGGGAATCAATGTGTCCTGCATCCTCGCAGAGCTGGGAATGAACAGTACCGCGCTGGGATTTACCGCGGGATTTGTCGGCGACGCCATCGAAAACGGCTTGCGGGAAATGGGCATTCACGCCGACTTCATACGGCTGCGGGAAGGCATTTCACGCATCAACGTCAAGATCAAGGCGGAGAGCGAAAGTGAAATCAACGGACAGGGTCCGCACATCAGTGAGGAAGAATTTGCACGGCTGCTGTCCAAAACCGACGCCGTGAGAGAAGGCGACACCATTGTGCTGGCGGGCAGCATTCCCAAGACCGTTTCGGAGGACGCCTATGAAAGAATACTACAGCGCATTGAGTGGAGAAATGTCCGTATTGTGGTGGACGCCACAAAGAATCTGCTTCTCACCTGCCTTGCCTACCGTCCCTTCCTCATCAAGCCGAACCGACAGGAGCTGTCCGAGCTGTTCGGCAGGGAAGTATCAAGTGAAAACGATATCGCATACTGCGCCCGGGAACTTCACAAAAAAGGCGCGAGAAATGTGCTTGTGTCGCTGGGCGGTGACGGCGCGATTCTCTTTGCGGAGGACGGAAACGTGTACCGTTCCGGCGTGGTACGGGACAGGGTACTGGGCACCGTTGGCGCAGGCGATTCCATGGTGGCGGGATTCATCGCCGGCTACGAGCGTACACGGGATTACGCTTACTCCCTGAAACTGGGAGCGGCCTGCGGGAACGCAACGGCGTTTTCTGACGGACTGGCAAAGAAGGAAAAAATCAACGAGATACTCGGCAGGCTTTAAGGAATGACGGGAGCTGTCGCACGGGAAAGTGCGGCAGCTTCTTTTATAATGGCGGGCCATGGGCTGATATGAGATAGGTTGAAGCAATAGCGGATGTTTTTTGTCGCAAATCGCACAGTATCCCTCATGCGTTTTTGGTAAAATCACAAAAACAAAGAAATAATCAAAAATACGTTACCTTTTTTTGTTTCTCCGCGTGTTCTATTATGTAAGGAAACGCCGGGGGTTTTGGCGAATCCGGAAGGAGGATGTAAATTGAAAAAGATGAATTATTTTAACCGTGAAAAGCGTTGGTGGAGCGAGTTTCCGCTGGGGAAAAACAATCCGTCCCGCAGCACCTTCCTGCGAATCGCTGCGGCTGTGATGGTCACAGGAATTCTCGCAGGTTCACCGCAGATGAGAACCATGCTCTGTTCGGCCGGTGAATGGATGGGGGATCTCGTGGGAATCGAAAAGGACAAGTCTTCCGACGGCTTTGAGATCGTGGATTACGGGTACGAAACTGTGGCGCTGCGCAAGACGGTCAGCCCAATGAATCAGACCCTTGCCATCGGAGACTTTGAATTTACCTTTCAGGATCTGCTCTGTCACGATTATCTTTCGGGAGAGTATACATACGATTTAAGCACACTGGCCGTGCCGGTGAGAGTGGCATTCAAGGGCGACAAAGAAGCCTACGGAGCATACATGCCGCCCTACGAAATGAATTTCAATCTGGCCGGGTATAGGGAAAACAAAAAGGTGATCGAGCTTTCCTTTACCTATCAGGGGCTGTTCCACGAGGTCGGCGACGAGATGTATCCCGTCATGGACTGCTTAACACAGTATTATCCCACCAAATTCATCAACGGAAAGCCCTCGCCGACCAATCAGTATCTTACGGTTTATTACGGCAGAATCATTGACTTGGACACCGAATTACTCGCGAATAACTATAAGCAGTACTTGCAGGCAATCTACGACGCGAACGAACTGTTTTACGGACATGAGGATTACGGCCCTACAGGGTATTATTTCGACTTTTATTCTGACGGAACGGAAGATGACGCGGAAGAAACGGATAGTCTGGCCAACTGGAACAACGGAACCAAAGAGCTTTATCAGCAGGGGATTGATGAATGTGACCGCATGAGCGATGCTGATAGGAAGGAATTAAAAGAGCAGTTCGACGACTCCCTTGCCTTTGCGCTTTCTCCCGACGGCTTGGGATATTATGAGCCCGGTATGGAAGGCTTGGGAGAATACAAAATGATTGCTGCCTTATCTCCCGACCGATATGAGATCACCACCGCGGAGCTTTCCACCTATACCGCGACGGGATATAAGATTGTCCAGACGCGTTCCTATAATATAAAAGACACGGTATATGACAGCTTTGTCAATCGGTTTGTGGTCAAATGGAAGGACATGCAGAAAGCGGAATACCGTGTGGTCAACAGGGACTATTTCGACCGTTTGAAGCGGGGAAATCCCGAAGCGGCCGGGGAACTCAGCGAGTATACGCCGGTGGAATTCCGTGAAATCGACGATTGATTGACAGGCAAGGAGAATGTGAATGAGATGACGAATCAGGAAGTAATCGAGCAATACGCCGATCTGGTGCATTATCTGGCGCTGAACCGGACGAGCCAGCCGTCAGACGCGGACGACGTGTTTCAGGAAGTCTTTTTGAGATACATACAGAAAAGCCCGAAATTCCGGGACGAGGAGCACGGCAAGGCGTGGTTCATCAAGGTGACGGTGAATGTCTGCAACAGCCTGTTCCGCGAACAGCAGAGGCGCATGCAGAATGAGCAGGAAATCGAAACGGCGGAGGACGTTCCGTCGGACGAGGATTTTGCGGCCTCGCTCGACGGGAGGGCATCCTTTTCGGAGCTGCTTTCCAGGCTGAAGCCGCGATACCGTGAAGTATTGCTGCTGCGGTTTGACTGCGGCTACCCGATCAAGGTCATCGCCAGACTGACAGGCGAAAACGAGGGAACGGTCAAGATGCTGCTCATGAGGGGAAAGAAGCAGCTCAAGGATTGGATGGAGAAGGGAGACGATCAGCATGAGTGAAAGAAAAATCATTGATTTTATAAAAGAAAAGGAAAGACTTCTTTCTGAAAGAAACGGTCAGGACGATTCCGATCAGGCCATCCGGCCTGTCGATCTGGCGCTAAGGGATTATCACGCGCCGGAGGAGCTGAAACGGAGGACGCTGGCGGCGATGGACAAACTGGCGGAGGAAAAGAGAGCGCGCGACCGCCGGCGCGGCAGGGTGGTCAAGCGGGTTATCGCAACGGCGGCGATCCTCGCGCTGGTGCTGGCGTGTACGCCCTTTGGCGGAATGGTGGTCAGCGCGGCGGAGTCATTCTTGGGAAGGATTTTCGGCACCTATACCTCCCGCGTCATCGACATCAGCGGGGAATGCTACAAAGAGCCGGTGGCGGTGGATTACGGCAACGGCGAGGGGGCGGTGCTGCTGAAAATCGGCAATCTGAACCAGTACGTCAATATCGGGGATTTTGAGATTGAATTCGGCAAGGTCATGGTGTGTCAGAATGTCGGACTGGACGATAATGCTGACGGTATGGATGAAAACGGAGAGAGCAGCTCCTATGACGGCATTTACGAAAGCAATCTCCTGATGCCTGTCCGGGTCACCCACTGCGGCCCCAAAACCCTGTACGGCGGCTATATGCCGGGATTCCAGCTTCAATTCACCGTGGCGGGCTACAAGGACGGGAAAAAGGCGGTCGAATTCGCCATGGACGGTCAGGGGCTATACAGTGAGGCGGGAGACGAGATCTACCCGGTCAGGGAACGCGAATTCGGCGTTTACAATGTGTATCCCACGCACTTCATCAACGGAAAGCCCACGCCCAAGAACAGCTTTCTGTTCAAGTGTATCGGCGGGCTGTCCTATTTCGATTCCGATTTGCTGTTGCAGCATTATGAAGAATACCTTGCGTCGGGAGAGCAGATGAGGGATTACATCTGGGGCAATAACGACTGGTATCAGGAAGAAAAAAAGAACCGCGAGAAGGATTCCGCCGCCCGGAAGTCTCTGAGCGACAAAGAACGGGAGAACATCAGGAAGAAATGGGATACAATCCTTCGGACATATGAAAGTCTGGACGGCGGATGGTATTACGACGGAGAAAGCGAGCAATATTTTTCGGCCTATGATGCAGTTATGGCGATTCAGCCCGACCGATTTGTCGTGACTTCCGTGACGCTGCTCACAGACAAAATATCCGGCTACACCGTCTCGAAAAAGAACGATCCCGACCTGCGTTCCACAGGCTACGGCATTTACAATGAACGATACTATGTCAACTGGAAGAACACACAGGAAGTGTGGTACTATATTCTCAATAAAGACTACCAGGATGATCTGAGCGACGCCGACCTGCTGAATGAGGCCGATCAGGTTCAATCATGGGAAGCGGTTCCATTTTACGATTCCGCCGACAGCAGCGGCCGTAAAAAGCATTTTTAGGAAACGCTGAATAAGTCGATTCTCGCACCGCTCAAGCGAGCATCCTCGCGGCGCGGAATCGACGGCTGCGCCTTTATTCAGCGTATCCTTAACATTTCATAAAAAACCATTCCAAGTCTGGCAGGGGAGATGACCCGTTCCTTCTCTGCCGGACCTTTTCCTTTATGGAAAAAGTGGTATGAAAATTTGAACAAATTATTAAAAGCATGAAAAATACTCAAATTTTGCAAGCTGTGACTTGCAAAGTCGGAAGATATCATGTATATTATTGATGTATCTATTTTTAGGAGGCTATTTTATATGGCTGTATCAATAAATTGTAAACATATCGCCGGTTTTGTATCGGCGGAGGAATTGAAGGCAATCGCTCCGGAGATTGCCGCCTCACATAAAACGCTTCATGACAAGAGCGGTCTGGGCAGCGATTATCTCGGCTGGCTGACCCTTCCTACCGATTACAATAAGGATGAATTCGCACGCATCAAGGCTGCCGCTGAAAAAATCAAGAAAAACAGCGACGTTTTCATCGTAATAGGCATCGGCGGTTCCTACCTCGGTGCGAGAGCTGCCATTGAATTCCTGAAGTCCCCCAACTACAATCTGCTCTGCAAGGACACGCCGCAGATCTTCTTCACCGGCAATTCCATCAGCTCCACCGCGCTGAATGAAATCGTCGAGCTTTGCAAGGACAAGGATATTTCCATCAACATGATCTCCAAATCCGGCACCACCACCGAGCCTGCCATCGCCTTCCGTGTGCTGCGCGGCATGCTGGAGGAAAAATACGGCAAGGAAGGCGCCAGGGAGAGAATCTTCTGCACCACCGATAAAGAAAAGGGCACCCTGAAGCAGCTTGCGGACGCGGAGG
>CAMHMN010000030.1 GCA_946186245.1 uncultured Clostridia bacterium | reverse complement strand
GTGCTGATGCTCACCGCCAAGTCGGAAATCGACGACCGCGTGGCGGGTCTGGATTACGGCGCCAACGATTACCTCACCAAGCCCTTTGACACCAAGGAGCTGCTCGCGCGGATCCGCGCCATGACCAGAGGGCGTTCCGGCTCCCAGAGCTCGGTGCTGACCATGGGCAATATTTCGCTCGACCGCACGACATACGAATTATCCTCGCCCAGCGGCAGCTTCCGTCTGGCGAACAAGGAATTTCAGGTGATGGAGCTGCTCATGAGCAACCCGAAGCAGCTCATTCCCACCGAACTGATGATGGAAAAGATCTGGGGCTTCGACAGCGATTCCGAAATCAACGTGGTCTGGGCGTATATCTCCTACCTTCGCAAGAAGCTGACCGCGCTGAATGCGAATATCAAGATCAAGGCGTCCAGAAACGCGGGATATTCATTGGAAACGGTGGAATGATAAGATGATCAAAAAACTGCGCCATAAATATATTGCCATTTCGGTGCTGTCGGTCTTTCTGGTGCTTGTGGTGATCATGAGCGCCATCAATATTCTCAATTACAGCCGCGTGGTGCGTGACAGCGACGCCGTGCTCAATGTCCTGGCGGAGAACAACGGACAGTTCCCCAAGCGGGAAGGCGGCTTCAAGCACAGGGAGAGAAGCCGCGACTGGCTCTTTGACGAGCTTTCCCCCGAGCTTTCCCCCGAACTGGCCTATGAATCCAGATATTTCACCGTCCGTCTGAGCTGCGAGGGGAATGTCACCTCGGTCGATACCGGTCGGATTGCCGCCGTCGATACCGACACGGCGATGGAATACGCCGAGGAGCTGTGGGAATCCTCCCGCACTTCAGGCTTTGTGTCGAATTACAGATTTATTAAGAAGGACGACGGCGGCGATACCGTCATCCTCTTCCTTGACTGCCGCAATCGCATTTCGTCCTTCCGTTCCTTTCTGCTCTACAGCATATTCGTGTCGCTGGGCGGAATGGTGGCGGTCGCTGGACTGGTGCTGCTGCTCTCCAAGATGGTGATGAAGCCGGTGCAGGAGAGCTATGAAAAGCAGAAATCCTTCATCACCGACGCGGGACACGAAATCAAGACGCCGCTCACCATCATCGACGCCGACGCGACCATTCTGGAAATGGAATGCGGCGAGGATAACGAGTGGATCAGGGATATCCGCGCACAGGTGGGCAGGCTGACGGCTTTGACCAAAGACCTGATCTATCTTTCACGCATGGAGGAGGAAAAGCCGCAGATGCAGTACATCGACTTCCCGCTGTCCGACGTGATCACCGAAACGGCGCAGTCCTTCCAGTCGCTGGCCAAGGTGCAGGAAAAGACCTTCAATGTGGAGGTCGAGCCGATGCTCAATCTCTGCGGGGATGAAAAGGCGATTACGCAGCTCATCTCCATCCTGCTGGACAATGCCCTGAAGTATTCCGACGAACACGGAACCATCTCGCTCAAGACCTATTCCAAGGGCAGAAGCGTCTGCATAGAGGTGTTCAACACAGCGGAGAAGGTGGACACCTCCGAGCTGGGAAGGCTCTTTGACCGCTTCTACCGCGCCGATAAATCGCGGAATTCCCAGACCGGCGGCTATGGCATCGGGCTTTCCATTGCCAAGGCGGTTGCGGAAGCCCATAAGGGCAGGATTTCGGCGACCAGCGCGGATGGGAAGTCGCTGACCATCACGGCAGTGCTGGGAAGGTAGAAGGCTGAAGGGATGAATGAATATGAACTGGACAGACCAATACCGCAAGGCGTTCGTGCTGAGCTATGACGACGGCGTATATCAGGATATCCGCCTTGTGGAAATGCTCAATCAATACGGGCTGAAATGCACCTTCAATCTCAATTCCGGGCTGATGGATCCCCCTTTCGTATGGGAATCCGAAGGGGTCAGAATCGAGCGGATGCCGCCTGAAACCCTGCCCGGGCTTTACCGGGAACATGAAATCGCATCCCATACCCTTCATCACTGCGACCTGACGCAGCTTTCGGACGGGGAATTGTTTGAAGAAGTGATCGAGGACAAACATGCTCTTGCCAACATGTTCGGGCATGATGTAAAAGGATTTGCCTATCCCTACGGTCATACCGACAAGCGGGTGAAATTCCTGCTGCGTCAGTGCGGCATCCATTACGCCAGAGGGGTGAAATCCACTCATTCCTTTGCCCTGCCGGACGATCTGCTGGATATTTCTCCCACCTGCCGTCACAAGGAGGAGGAAATCTTCGATCTTGCGCGGGACTTTATAGAATTACAGCCTGACACCCCCAAGGTATTCCTTCTGTGGGGACATAGCTACGAATTCGACATGCAGCAGGGCTGGGAACGCTTCGAGCGTTTCTGTAACCTCATCGCCGGACACGGCGATATCTTTTACGGCACGATGGGACAGGTGTTTTTGACTTAAGACTTAAAACTTAAGACTGAAAAAGTAATAATGTCGGAGCGCTTGGCGTTATAATCGTTATAATAATAGATTACAGCGCGTTTTCGCCTCCACATATTCTTATTTCTTAAGTTTTAAGTTTTCAGTATTCAATTAGCGCAGCGCTGCTGCGCGCATAGGGGAGGTGAAAAGAATGGCAATTTCCATGCAGGACGCGATTGAAAAGCTCAAGAGCGCGGCAGGTACCATCAGAAGCAAGGAGGACGCGATCGACTTCCTTGTCAAAGAAACCAATCTGCCCAAGGCGGAGTGTGAAAAGGCTTTTGCCGCCGTGGCAAAGGTGGATTTCAAGGACCTCGCCGACAAGCTGCCCGGAGGTATTACGGATAAGATTCCTTCCGGTATCACCAAAAAATTCGGTCTGTAAGGCTTCATCGACAAGCTTTGATCAAATTTTTTTTGCACATGCGTTATTCTTGAATGCAAGGATAACTCATGTGCATTTTTTTGCGCGGAAAGGAAGGCAATCAATGTCGGTGGTTTTTGAGAGAAAGGGCGATACGCTGATCGCGCGGCTTTCGGGGGAGATTGATCATCACTCCGCGGCGGAGTTCCGCGAGAGTATTGACCGTGAGGCGGAAATGCTTCGGCCGGAGCTGCTTCTGCTGGATTTCGGAGGAATCGGCTTCATGGATTCGTCGGGCATAGGGCTGATCATGGGACGCTATAAAAACGCGGCAGCGTACGGCGGTACAGTCCGGGTAATCAATGCGCCTCCCATGATCGAGCGGATGATGAAGCTCGCCGGAATGGGCAGACTCGATGTGATATAAGGCAGCCTTACATCATAACATTTCCGGATTGTTTTTGAAAATAATAAATGATTAGCATACGATGAAAAAGTGAGGGTATAATAATATATGAAATCTAAAGCCAAAAACGAAATGAAGCTGGTCATCCCCAGCAATTCTGCCAACGAGAGCTTTGCCAGGACAGCGGTAGCGGCGTTTATGTCACAGCTCGATCCGACCATCGAGGAAATGACCGACGTCAAGACAGCCGTATCCGAGGCGGTGACCAATTGCATCGTGCATGCCTACCGGGACACCATCGGCAATATCTGGATCGAAGCAAGAATCTACGACGACGGGCGGATCTTTATTTCGGTCAAGGACAAGGGCTGCGGTATTCCGGATGTATCCAAGGCACGCGAACCGCTCTTCACTACGGGCGGCAGCGAACGGGCCGGTCTGGGATTTGCGGTGATGGAGAGTTTTACCGACAGGCTGAGAGTGCGTTCGGCAGTGGGCAAGGGCACCACCGTGACCATGGAAAAGCGTATCGCGCAGAGATATCGCCATGACAGCTGAGCAGGACAGGCTGGTCACCGAAAACATTGGACTGGTGCATGCCTGTGCACGCCGATACATGGGACGGGGCATTGACTATGACGATCTCTTTCAATCGGGTTGCGAAGGGCTGGTCAAAGCGGCCGCAGGGTTTGACAGCAGCCGGAGTGTCAGGTTTTCGACCTATGCCGTTCCTGCGATACTGGGCGAAATACGCAGGCTTTTCCGTGACGGGGGTTCGGTCAGGGTAAGCCGCAGTCTGCGGGATTTAGGGCTGAAAATCCATCGCGCCGAGGATGAATTCCGTGCGGCGGAGGGACGGGATCCTACCGTGAGCGAGCTGGCTGCGAGGCTGGGAGTGGAACCGGAGAGCATTGCCGAGGCAATTGACGCCTCGCGCCCGGTGATTTCTCTGACGGCGGAGCACGACGGCGAGGAATATGACGGAGAGATTCCCTCCGAACAGTTCGACGAAGCGCTGGTTGATATTGTGGCGCTGAGGGAAGCGATTTCGTCATTGAGCGACACGGACCGCGAGATCATCCGGCTGAGATATTTCTCCGGAAAGACGCAGGTCTTTGTGGCAAAAACACTCGGAATGACGCAGGTGCAGGTGTCCCGGCGTGAGCGCCGGATCATTCAGTGCATGCGGGAACAGCTGATAAAGTGACAATGCCTTGCCAGACTCCGTTTTTCGCAGAAATATTCACTGATAAAATGAAAATTCATCAAAGAATCGCCCGAAATTGCATAAATTGCGAACAAAATCTATTGCATTATTTTATTTTATGTTGTATAATGAAAATGGGTTAGTGATGTATACCATGTCACTAATAAAGGCATAGCAGCGTGTGATTGCCTTTGCCTAACATTCGTGACCAGTCCTACGGTCAGCGGTGTGCCAGTCAGGAATTACATAGGATAAAGCGACAATCTTATGCACTGTCGGGTGGCATGTGGTGCCGACGGTGAAAAACTTTAATCTTTTTTGAGGTGATATGAAATGCCACGAATAATCAATGGCGAAAAGAACAACATTGTAGGAGAGAACATCCGCATTCTGAGAGTTACCCGCCGCATGAGCCAGCAGGATCTCGCCGATAAGCTCGACGAGAAAGGCGTTTATGTTTGCAGGGGATCCATTTCCAGAATTGAGGACGGTCTGCGCACAGTGACAGATATCGAACTGAAGGGCTTCTCTGAGGTCTTCAATGTATCGGTAAACGATTTGTTTGTTGAGCGTGACGTTTTTGGTGAGCAAGTACGATAAGCTGAATTTCAGGATATTTTGATGATGGAATGGCAAATGGGTTAGGTTTTGATTAATGCCGATTTAACGTGTAGGATACTTTTGCTGATTCATTATAAGATATACAGTGCAATGCCCGATGACACGGTCTTCTGACTGTGTGGCGGGCATTATTGTTTTTATTGGCCCCTTGATCAATTGGTGTGGAGTAAAGAATAAAATATATAAAGAAAACTTAAAGATTGCATTTTGTACTTGACATCTTATTAATAAAGTGTTACCATATACTCAAATCATTCAAATGAAAAGGAGTGCGTTCCATGCGGAAGTATTATGATAGTAAGGGGTACACGATTCTCTGAGGCATTTTATAACGGTTGAAGTTGTAAATTGTCATCGGGTATCGGTGTGCCAATAGATTTTCGTTTTTCTGGCGCCTTTTTCTCTGCAAAAGCAGGAGAGGTGTTTTCGGCTGTATCTGGCATTCAGCCGGATGGTACGTGTAAAATATTGGCAGTTATCCTGATAACATCATAGTACTTTGCGTTAATTGGACTGCGCTTTTTTATACTTCTGTTTTTTCGGGCATCGCCTGTTGCCGTTCTTTCACGCCGGGTTTTCAAGCCGGCCGTTGATAGGGACAGCCGCGATGCTTCGACAGTGAAAAGCATAGAAGAATATAAAACCTGCGTTTTTCCAATACTCTTGTTGTCGGGGTCATGAGGAAGAAATCGCGGGCTTTTTTGCGCCTTTCGCGCTGAATGCCCTGCGGTCAATTGAAAAATGCAGGGAGGTTTTACCTATGAACATTGCCTACAAGGTTTTTATCATTGAAGAAGACGGCTGCATGGCGGAGAATATCGAGTCGCTGCTCGCACAGTGCGGCTACGTCATCAATTACGCTTCCACCGGGTTGGACGGAGCCAAGGTGGAACTGCTCTGCTCCTGCGAACGTCCGGAGGCGGTGGACAGCGCACTGGAATCCGCCGAGCGCGACATCAGACATTGCCGTAAGTGCAAGTCGAGAATTCTCACCTACAGGGACGTGGAGCTGAATCTCGACACCCGCGAGGTGACGGTCAGGGGAATGCACATCGAGCTTACCTCCATTGAATACGGCATTCTCGAACTGATGCTCAAGAGCCCCTCCAAGATATTCAGCAAGGCGGGCATTTTCGAGTCGGTCTGGGGCGAAACCTATTTCAGCGAGGACAACACCGTCAATGTCCACATGAGCAACCTGCGCAGCAAGCTCCGTCGTGCCACCGAGGGACAGAATTATATTCAGACCGTCTGGGGTCAGGGCTACCGTCTGGCTCCCGAGGCGGCATAATTCCGTAATCGATAATTATTCATAAAAACTGTCTTTTTTAGATGCGTTTTCTGTGATATAATTTGTTTATCACAATCAGGCGATTGTAAAAGGAACAAAAGAAAAAAGCATAGCGCAGCGCCATAATTAGCGAGCGAATGCGAGCGTGGGGTCCAGGGGGCAAGGCTCCCTGGCAGGTGCAGGGCAGAGCCTTGCTGGGGCATGTTTGCGGTGAAACCGCAAACGAGGGGCAAAGCCCCTCGCTGCAACGCACTGCAATTGAAAACGGGAGTTTGGCGCAACAGATATGGTAAAAGGAAAAAACTGCCTTGCCCAAGTAGAGAAAACTTTCCCTCATTAATCCTTGAAAATCCCGTTTTTTCGATGTTTTTCAACTTTTTTATCGGCTATTATTACAATCCAAAGGAGACCTGACAATGGAATTTCAAAGAGTGGACAAAAAGGCAAAGACCAAGTGGAGATTTTCAAGGATCATAGCGCTGATCTTTGCGGTCATTCCGGCAGCGGTGGCGGTGCTGCTTGTGTTCAGCGCGATTGCCGAGGACGAGGGCAGCCGGATGCCGATGATGATCGGCTGGATCATTGCCGGCATACTGGTACTGATTCAGCTTCTTTCCATCTTCATCTACCCGCCGATCGAGTACATTCAGTGGGCGTATCTCATCGCACCCGACCGCATTGAAATCAAAAAGGGCATTTTTTACCGCACACATACGGTGATTCCCATCTCCAGAATCCAGCATGTCGCCGTGACCCAGGGCGTCCTGCAGCGTCCCTTCAGACTGTCCACCGTGCAGATTCACACGGCGGGCGACGTGATGGAAATACAGGAGCTCGGCACCGACGTGGCGGAGGAAATCTGTTCCCGCCTGCAGAAGCGTGTCAACGTCAAGGTGGAGCAGAAAAACGCGGCACAGGCGCAGACTGATTCGGAAGCGGGATCGGAGGTCTGAGCCATGTTTGAAAAAAGAAGGTGTCACTTCACCCATATTTTCGAGCTGTTTGCCCGGTACATCTATGTGATTCTGGTCATGGCGTTCACCATAGCCTTCAATATTGTGGGAGATATCTCCTCAAAAAAAGAATTGCTGGATGACGTGAAGAATGCGTCAGGCTTCGTCATGTCGTCGGGAGCGCTGACGGTTCTGATCGTGATAGGTGTGCTGCTTCTGGTGAGCATGATCATGCTGCTCTACTGCGCGTTCAAGTGGAGATTCACCTTTGTTTCGGCGGAGGAAAACACGCTGATCTACGAGAGCGGCAAATTCATCAAAAAGAGGGTTGCCATTCCCTTTGAAAAAATCAACACCATCGATATGGGGCGCAACGTATTTGAAAGATTGGTCGGCACCTGCCGGCTGAAAATTGATACCGGCGCTTATTCCAGCCGGCAGGAGAAAAACAGCGCCGAGATGAACCTTGTCTTTTCGCTGAAGGAAGCAGAGGAGATACGTTTCTATATACTCGGACGCGCAGAACTTGACAGCCGTGCCGAGGAAGCGGAAACAGGAAAAGTGACCGTCGGCGCCAAGGAACCGGATTGGGTGATCAAGGCAGGGATAGGCGACTTTGTGCTGTACGGGCTTACCTCGTCGAGCGTGTGGAAGCTCTTCTGGATTCTGGTTGCCGGATTCTTCTTTGTGGTGGAGATCGCGCAGGGCTTCATCGACGAGGCATTTGATTATCTTTGGCCCTATGTCGAGAAGGCAACCGATGTGATTGCAGGCACAAACATCGTCCTGGTCATTCTGGGAATGCTCCTGTTCTTCCTTATTTCCGCACTGATTTCAGATATCTGGACGGTTATCTGGGCGGCTATCCGATTTGCCGATTTCCGTGTGGCGAGAGAAGGACGCAACGTGATCGTGCGTTACGGCTTGATTACCGTCAAGAATTACACGCTGCAGGTGCGCAACATTCACGCCCTGATCATCAAGCAGAACGTATTCCAGCAGATGCTGGGACGCTGCTCGGTGGAGGCGGTCTGCATGGGATTCGGTGATGAAAAGACCGAAACGGCTCTCCTGCTGCCCATTATCAGAACCGACGATCTGAACAGACTGCTGAATGTGATTCTGCCGGAATACGTGACGGAGATGAATGTGCGTCCGCGCAACAAAGCCGGTCTCTATTACCACATCGTCAGACCGGTTGTTTTCTGGGGTGCGGTATTATGCGGCATTTGCATTGCATGCCGTCAGTTGATCGGCGTATCGACGTTAGTGGACGCGCTTGCGATTATGGCGTTTGTGTCTGCCGCGGTCAAGGGAGTGCTTTCCTACAAGAATACGGCGCTCGACTGGAATGACAAAGTCGTGAGCGTGCAGCGCGGCGGCTTCAATAAGGTGGCTTACCGCATACGCACAGACGCCGTGCAGGAAGTGCAGCTCAAGACCAATGTCATCAAAAAATGCTTTGGCATCGGCTCTTACTACGTCCATTTCCACGGCCCGAAATTCAACAACACGTCCGTTTCGGGGAACATCTCGGACCGATTCTTTACAGCGCTTGCCGATACGGTCGAGGACTGATTCAATCCATACAAAAAAACGGATCGCGTGCCTTTCTGCCAAAAGGTGCGATCCGTTTTGCATTTTTCGGGGATATGCCTGTGGAAACGAGCCATTATTCCTTGACCTTGGTGAAAAGAATCTTGCTCCCGTTTTCGTACTGCAAGGTGAATTGGCCTTCTCCGGCGGAATACTGAAACGACGGGCGCTTTCCGTGACGCTTGAGAAAACCGGCCGTCGCGGGCGTTTCTTCAGGTGCGAAGGTAATGATTCCGTCCTCGGTGGAGTAGGTGCCGGAAGTACTGAGCGTTTTTGCCTCTATGCCGGTGTCAGTCATGGAATAATCCAGAGAAAAACGACCGTCTCCGGTGAGCTCCAGGAATATTTTTACCTCAACGCCGAAGTTTTTGTCGCTGTAATCAGCAGCTGCCCTGTCTGCGGTGAACCATCTGCCGGTCAGCGCAGCGTCGGTGAAAGAGCTGTCGTAATTGAAATGATAGGATCCGTCGTCTGAAGCAGATACGGTGTTCTTAGGATGAAGGTCACGCAGTATGATCACGTACCCTCCTAAAGCGACAATGGAAATAACCAGGATCAGTGCACAGACGGAAAAAGCATAGGCGCTCCTGGCCGCCTTTTTGGATACGGAAGGTTCGTTGTCGATTTCATGAAGATTCCGCCCGCAGTTTGAGCAGAACTGCGCGTCGTCTTTCAGCACCTTTCCGCAGTAACCGCATTTCATAGATGATTCCTCCTTGTGCTTTCAAGGTTATTTACAATTATTTTACCATATGTGTCTGTCTTAGTCAATCTGAATTTGATGTGAATTTCATGAATTTAAATAATGAACAAATTGTAAACAATGATACAATTGGCTTGACAACAGGAGCAATCTATTATATAATTAACGACGCTGTTGCACGGAATGAATGTGCAAAGCGAAATTCGGCGGCATAGCTCAGTTGGCTAGAGCATGCGGTTCATACCCGCAGTGTCGTTGGTTCGAATCCAATTGCCGCTACCATGCGGCCCGGTGGTCAAGAGGCCTAAGACTCCGCCCTTTCACGGCGGCAACACGAGTTCGAATCTCGTCCGGGTCACCATTCTTCCTCAAGCCGGGTGCTTGAGGTTTTTTCTTTCTTCTCATCTGTCTGCGCGTCATATGCCGCTTTAGTTAAATGGATATAACAAGCCCCTCCTAAGGGCTAGTTGAGGGTTCGATTCCCCCAAGCGGTGCCAATGCGCATACGTGAACAGAAAACAGTGAATCGGAAGCTGTGCCGGGCGGAGAAATACGCCGTGCCGACGACCGGTTCACTGTTTTCTGTTTTTTTTGTTGACGGCACGGCTCCGTTGGTGTGGAGTCGAAAAAACGAATTTGATTGACCGGATACACAGATCTGTCGCAATGATGGGGCAGGTCTGTCATACAAAACCGCCGGAGACTCCTTTGAACGGAGCTTCCGGCGGTTATTTGCAGTTTGGGACGCGAATGAATCAATCCACGATTCTGACGGAACCCTTGCCGATCACCTTTTTGTTACCGTCATAGAATACAAGTGTGAAGGTACCGGTTTCTCCGTATTCGGGATCATTGTAAATTCCTTCCTGCCATGCCCACCACACTAAACCGGGGGAGTATTTGTCATTGGAGCGGATTTTGGATGAGGAAGATCCGTCCGGCCATGTCGCCTTGCAATAGAGATATGTAGAACCGTCCGGCGGGCCGCCTGTCAATTCAAAGTGGCAGTATATCGCATCGTATTTGCTGATGGCTTTCATTGTCATGGAATTGTCTTCGCTGTCGCTGAAATGAATGTTCTTCAATTTCCACGCGTAGAGTGATTCGTAGAGCTTTTTGCTTTTCTCGTAATTGGCGGACTTCAGCTCTTTGAGGTATTCGTACGTGACCAGATCGGTGTTGTCCATATGGTTGACAACATATCCGTATTTGGCCTTTTTGAGCAGCTTTTTGCTGTCGGAGTAGTTGCCGAGTGATTCAAAGACGGTAATCGCATCTTCAAAGGATTCCTCTTTGATCAGCTGTTTCCCGTATTTGTAATAAGCCAGCTTATATTGGTCTTTACTGTCCGAATAATCCCCGAGATACTTGAATACTTCGGCGGCGTCAAGGTAGGCCTCCTGGTCCAGCAAATCCAAGCCGTAGGCGTAATAGGCATTCTGATACTGCGTGCTGCTGTCTTTGTAGTCGCCCAGTTCGTTAAAAACAGCCATGGATTCTTTATACTGTTTTTTTGCCAGCAGATACAGCGCTTTATAATAGAGCGTTTCTTTTACCATAGTCTGGCTGTCCTTGTAGTCGTCGAGTTCGATGAAGGCCTGATAGGCTTCGTCGAATCGCTGCTCATTCAGCGCAGTCATGGCGTTATTGTATTTTATCCCGGGAAGAACGACAAAAATCACCGTAAGCGTCAGTCCGGTTACAATGAGGATACCGCCGAAAACAGAAGCGAGAATGATCCACAGTTTTTTGAGAGACTTCTTCTGAGGGACGGAAGTGGAGACGGCAATGCCCTGCTGGAATCCCTGCCCCTGCTGAGGGACGACGCCCTGCTGGAATCCCTGCCCCTGCTGAGGGACGACGCCCTGCTGTAGTTCCTCTGCGGGCTGGGAAACGGTGTCCGCCTGTATTTCTTCATCCGACGGAGGAACGCCGTCGTCCTCCGGCTGAGACGCAACATCGGCAGCCGTCTCATTGTCAGCGGGCAAGACATCGGCACCTGTAGTGCTTCCGGGCGTTTGGCCGGGGACAGACAGGTCGGGATCCTCCATTTTCTTTTCGCCAATTGTAAGATTATTTCCGCAGTGCATGCAGAATACGGATCCTTCTGGATTTTGTCCTCCGCAATTTGCACAATTGAGCAACGACATGAAAAGACCTCCTTGTTCAGACGATATTAATCTGACTATCATCTGTTTCACACTAATTGTAGCATTAATTTACGAAAGAATCAATGGATTTTCACATTTTTTATGACTCATTTGTGCATCCTGCGCTGCTGTCCGGAAAATCAGGGATGAAAAAAGCACCGGTCTTACGGCATTCGTACAAGCAATAAGACCGATGCGAATTTGAAATTATTTTACGAATTCAGTGACAATTTCTTCCGCCTTGGCGAGAGCCTCATCCAGCTTGGAAAGATCCTTCGCGCCTGCCATGGCGTTGTCCGGCTTGCCGCCGCCGTTGCCGCCGGTGACCTGCGCGACTGCCTTGACGATCTTGCCGGCGTTGGCACCCTTGGCGAGCGCCTCCTTGCCTACTGCAACGAAGATGGTGCCCTTCTCGCTGTTGACCGAAGCAAATACCGCGACGCTGTCGGCGCACTTGTCACGCACCTTGTCGCCCATCGTGCGAAGCTCGTCGGGCTTGACGCCCTCGAATTTCTTGACGACCAGCTTGGTTTCACCTATTGCTGCTGCATTTTCAACAAGCGAATCGACCTCAATGGCGGCCAGCTTGGAGGAGAGCTGCTCGATCTGTCTGTCCTTCTCTTTGAGTTCCGCTGTCATGGCAGCGCCCTTGCGGACCAGCTCGGCGGGATTGTTCAGCTTCATGGCAGCCGCCGTGTCGCTGATGGTGGCAAGCGCTTCGTTGAGCATGGTCAGAACATTGGCGCCGGTGACGGCTTCGATTCTTCTCACGCCGGCTGCGACGGAGGATTCGGATTTGATCTTGAACAGCCCCAGCTTCGCGGTGTTGTCCACATGCGTGCCGCCGCAGAATTCGATGGAGAAATCGTCCGCCGAACGCACCACGCGCACCACGTCGCCGTATTTCTCGCCGAAGAGAGCCATTGCCCCCAGCTTCTTGGCTTCCTCAATGGGCATTTCCACATTGATGACTTCCACTGCCGCGAGAATTTCCGCGTTGACCAATGCTTCGACCTTGGCAAGCTCTTCCGCGGTCAGTGCCGAAAAATGGGTGAAGTCAAAGCGGACCGCTTCGTTATTGACGAGCTGACCGGCCTGTTCGACATGAGTGCCGAGCACCTTGCGCAGAGCCGCCTGCAGAAGGTGAGCCGCGGTGTGATTGCGGCGGGTTGCCATTCTGGTTTCAGCGTTGTATGCAACTTTAATTGTATTACCGACAGAAATCTGACCTAATTTCACCTTGCAGGTGTGCAGGAACACGCCGGAATTGTTCTTGGTGGTATTTTCAATTTCCACGCAGATGTCTTCGCCGGAAAATGTTCCGATATCGCCCACCTGACCGCCGCTTTCGGCGTAGCATACCGTGCGGTCGAGCACGACAATGGCTTCTTCGCCTTCGGCTGCGCTGTCGGTGAGTTCGCCGCCGGAGACGATGGCGAGCACCTTGGCTTCACATTCGCCCTCGGTGTAGCCGAGGAATTCGGTTGCTTCCATATCCTTGAAGAGGTCGGCGTCGCCCTTCCAGGCTTCGGTGGTGGCATGAACGCCTGCCATCTTGGTCTTGAGGCGGTAATCGTCGTAAATCTTGCGGAATCCTTCCACGTCGACCTTCATGCCCTTGTCGGCGAGAATCTCCACCGTCAGGTCAATCGGGAAGCCGTAGGTATCCTGCAATTTGAATGCCGCTTCGCCGCTGAGAGTGTCGCCGTCGTGATCGGCCACGAAGTCCTCGAGAATCTTCATGCCCTGGTCGATGGTTTTGGCGAAATTGGCTTCCTCGGTGGCGATGACATTGTGGATGAAATCGCGCTTGTCCTTGAGTTCGGGGTAGGCGCTCTCGTTCTCGTGAATGACGGTGTCGCAGACCTCGGTGAGGAACATTCTGTCGATGCCGAGCAAGCGTCCGTGACGTGCCGCACGGCGGAGAAGTCTGCGCAGCACGTAGCCGCGTCCGTTATTGGAGGGCATGACGCCGTCGCCGATCATGAAGGTGGTGGAACGGATATGGTCGGTGATGACGCGCAGGGAAATGTCGGTCTTGGGGTCGTCGCCGTACTTCACGCCGGCGATCTCGCTGATGTGCTTCATGATATTCTGCACGGTATCGACAAGGAAGAGGTTGTCAACCCCCTGCACGACGCAGGCAAGACGCTCCAGACCCATGCCGGTGTCGATATTGGGATGATCGAGGGGCGTGTAGGTTCCCTTGCCGTCGGAATCGAACTGGGTAAAGACGTTGTTCCAGATTTCTACATACCTGTCGCAGTCGCAGCCGACGCCGCAGGTGTCCTTGCCGCAGCCGTATTCCTCGCCGCGGTCGAAGTAGATTTCGGAGCAGGGGCCGCAGGGGCCTTCGCCGTGCTCCCAGAAGTTGTCCTCCTTGCCCAGACGGACGATTCTGTCGGGCGAAACGCCGACTTCCTCGGTCCAGATCTGGAAGGCCTCGTCGTCGTCCTCATAGATGGAAACCCACAGACGGTCAACATCCATTTCCAGCGTCTTGGTGAGGAATTCCCATGCCCATGAGGTTGCCTCGTGCTTGAAGTAATCGCCGAAGGAGAAGTTGCCCAGCATTTCAAAGAAGGTGCCGTGGCGGGCGGTAATGCCGACGCGCTCGATGTCGGGCGTGCGGATGCACTTCTGGCAGGTGGTGACCCGCTTGCGGGGAGGGGTGATCTCGCCGGTAAAGTACTTCTTCATGGGAGCCATACCGGAATTGATGAGCAGCAGGCTGTTGTCGTTCTTGGGAATGAGGGAGAAGCTGGGCAGACGAAGATGACCCTTGCTCTCGAAGAAGGAGAGATATTTTTCTCTCAGTTCGTTAAGTCCTGTCCATTCCATTGTTTAAATCAAATCCTTTCTTTGCAAAAAAATGGTTTCGTTTTTGGCAATACAAAAAGGCTCCGTCTGCCATGCCTTCCCACAGGAAAGACAGGGACGAACGGAGCCGCGGTACCACCCTAATTGCCCGGCGTTCCGCAGGGAACGTGCAGGCCGCTTTTTTGTCAATTAACGCTTGACGCACGTCCGACTCGTCGCCGGAGCGCATTTTTCTGACCGAAAAAACCGGGCGGCCATCATTTCCCGTTCACCGCGAAGCCTTGCAGCCGTGGACTTCGCTCTCTGAGGGCAGCGGAAATCATTCTTCCCGAACGCGCATGATCGTTTTTTTACTGTAATTTGCATTATACCCCTGATTCGGGTGATTGTCAAGGGTGAATTTGCAATCGGAAGCAAAATTCTCTCCTGTGTGCCGAGCGGGTCACCAATTTCTGATCGGAAGACCATTGCGGTCGGTGTAGGTGCTCGAAAGAATTCTGATAAAATCAATCACAGCGCCGATACCGCACAGACCGCCGGTAAACAGATAGAGAAATCCCATTCCCACTTTACCCGCATAGAAACAGTGTCCTCCGACAAGACCGAGGAGAAGACAGAGCAGAAGCGCGGCAAGTTTACTCTTGGGGCTGCTGTAGATTGCAGGGTTGTTGATTACAATGACTTGTTGCTTATTGTTTCCCATATACCGATCATCTCCAAAGAATTTGACTGTATTATACCACGATTCCAAGCAATAGTCAATAAACAACAAGTTACAATTCAATGTGTGATCCCGTTGCGGACCATCCGGATTGTCATGCAGTAGAGGAATCCTCCGGCCACGCAGCAGGCAAGGTCGATAAAATCGGTCGTGAACGGGAAATGATGAGTGGCGCGAAGAATTCCCATACAATGCCGGCTGAAAGACAGACCGAAAGAATGCCGTACAGCTTTTGTATCCTGATGTTTCTTGTCCGCAAAAGAAGATTGACATACTCGATAATATCTTTTAAAAGGACTTTTTGTTATGATTTGCACAAGACAATACAGAATAATTTCAGATCAGATGGGGGTGCTGACGTTTTTTAGGATGTACGTTCCTTATGATGACCACAAAAAACAAAAAGGCGGTTCTGCCTGCATCTTGCAATGAAGGCAGAACCGTGATAGAATGGATATAACAGAATTACGTTGCTCTGCAAGGGAGAGAAGCCAATTGAAACTGACAGATCTGTTTCATCTGCATGACGCCGAACCCGATGTCATGCAGGACGAGCCTATGAAGCCCGAAGAAGCGCTGCAATCGGCGTTTGCGTTGCTCACACACGGGAATGAAGCCGTTGCGGCGGCCATCGCGGATTGCACTTCCGACACAAGGGATTATTTTTCCGCACGCGGAGAAATCCTGGAAAGGCGAGGGCTGCAATATTCGACAGAAGCCGAACCTTGGCTCCGCGTGATCGCGGCGGTGGAATCGTGTCTGGAGAACGGCTGGCTCATCGAAATCCATCCCGGTTGTTCTCCGGCGGAATTCATAGGCTCATTAAAGAAATTACTGGCGGCTGCGGGAATCGTATTCTCGCCCGACAAGCTGGTATTTGACGCGCAAAAAAGCCTCGCCGCGTGGACGGGGCAATTCAATGAGTACGCCGGACAGTCGGGCATTACGCTCTATTTTGTGGACCTGTACGGCGCGGGAACGGTAATGGGAGCCGCCGGAATTGCCGATTATGCCGAGGCTGCCGGAATTGCCGGCTTTGCGGGTGTGAAAATCACTTCCCGTCCCGGTTGACGCGGCTTCCGCGGTGAGGACAGTCGGCGCAGTGTGCGACCTGTGCGAAGCACATTGCACCAACCCCCATCGCACCGCCGATGATGATCCCTATCATGATACCGATTGCTGTTTGCATTTCATATTCCCCCGAAGTGAATTTCACCTATATTATTGGCACGGCAAACCGATTTATTTACCCCGAATGATAGACAGACAAAAAAAGCCCTGTGAACACGGAAGGATGCGTATGCCAAAAAGCTGGCTTCATCGCCGTGTCACGGGCTTGTTTTTATGATACAGAACGATTATTCCTTTTCCTGATGGTCCGCAAGGTTTCCGAAAAGTGTATGAAGCGCCGGGAATTCCTTTTTGAGAGAAATCACCCTGCCTTCGGAATTCATGAAGCAGCTGGTTGTCTCGCCCTCGGCGCAAAGCTCGCCGGTGGTTTCGTTTGTCATACGGTAGGAGAGAATCAGCTTGACGCCGTTGTATTTTGCGACGTTCACTTCCATTGCGACAACATCCTGGAATTTTACCATACGTCTGTATTGGCATTTTACCTCGATGATCGGAGAGATCAGACCGCTTGCTTCCAGATCGCTGTAGCGCAGGCCCTGCTGATTCAGGAAATCGATGCGGGCTTCCTCCATCCAGCGAATGAAATTGGAGTGGTGAATGATGCCCATCTTATCGGTTTCGTAATACTGGGCGCAGTGTCGGTAAGGAACCATGCGGTTGCTCATTGCTCATCGTCACTTCTGTTCTGCGGTGGATTTTTCTCCTGTTGAGAAATGGTCATGCCGGGAGACGTCTCGAATTTGAAAACGATTTCGTGACGCTGTTCCATCGGTTCCCAGAGTCCCTGATTCCTGCGTATTACCGGATTGCCCTGGCTGTCGTAAAGCATTTCGCCGTCGGGCGAGGAAGGCGTCTTTCGCACACGGCGGCGAATCATGACAGGCTCGCCGTATTCATTGTAAAGCACTTCTTCGTTGGACGGATCGGAAAGATCACACTGTACGGGGATTCTTCTCTGGGCTTCGGGTCTGCTCAGCTGCACCGGCGCAGGCTGGCGCGTAGGTGCGGGCTGCTGCACGGGCATACGCTGCTGGACAGGTGCGGGCTGCTGCATGGGCATACGCTGCTGATCCGGCACAGGCTGGCGCATTGGCTCGGTCTGCTGCGGAATTGACATTTGCGGAGGCTGTACGTTATGGCCCGGCTGAAACATCGGATAAGCAGGTGCTGCCGGCATAGGCGGCTGAATCGGCGTTTGCTGTCTGGCCCCAGACAGTTCGCTTATGGACTGCGCTCCTTCGCTGCGTCCCTGCTGCCTCGCCGCTTCAATGGCCTTGTCGCGGTCGTGCTCGGCGGCTTCGCGAATGCTCTGCAATTCCTTCATCCGCTCCGCGTCGGCAGCCTTTCGTTCTTCTTCTTTGCGGCGGTTGGTGAGAATATAGTCTGCAAATCTGATGCAGGCGCTGTTGTATTTGCTCTTGGAATAGATGCAGTTGATAAACATTACAAAGAATGACGCAAGTGAAGTGATCTGGCTTACGGTCACGACCAGCTCGTCAAATTCAAAATATTTGGCCGCTGAAACACCTACGAGAGCGGATATTCCAAGAAAGAAGAAAATGATCGTCAGGATATACGATGCTTTTTTGAAGTCATTGTTCACGGTTAAGCTCCTCTCCGCCTGTACAGAATACTGATTAAGCTATATTATACAACATTTATTGCGAATTGTACAGTCTTTTTTAGCAAGTAATTTGACAAATTAATCCTGAATCATTCGGGAAAGCAGGGCAAGCCGTTCCATATCGAGCGCTTCGATGCGGGAATTTGGCGCAATGCCAGCCTTTTCCAAAGCCCTTGCCGCCTGTTCCTTTGTCAGAAATCCCCCCGAAGTGAGTGAATTGGCAATCGTCTTGCGCCTTTGGGAGAAGCCCGCCCTGATCATGCGGAAAAAAATCTTTTCGTCGCCGACGTCGTATTTCGGTTCGGGCAGAATATCCATGCGGATGACCGCGGAATTCACCTTCGGCGGAGGCATGAAGCTGCCGGCGCTGACCTTGAAAAGCATGTGCGGTGCGGCGTAATAATTGATGGCGACGGTGAGCGCGCCGCTTTCCCGGCTGCCTATCGGCGCGCAGATGCGGTCGGCGGCTTCCTTCTGCACCATGACGGTAACGGAAGTGATGGGAAGCCGGCTTTCCAGCAGCGCCATGATGATGGGAGAGGTGATGTAATAGGGAAGGTTGGCGCAGACCGCGACGCTGTCGCAGTCGGAGAAGTTTTCCCGTATGATTCCGGCAAGGTCGAGTTTGAGCGCGTCGCCGTGAATCACCTTTATGTTGGAGAATTCCGCGAGGGTTTCACCCAGCACCGGAATCAGCCGGTCGTCCAGTTCAATCGCGACCACCTTTTTGGCCAGACGGGCAAGCTCGGCGGTAAGCACGCCGATGCCCGGTCCGATTTCCAGCACGCCGGAATGCGCATTGGCTCCGCCCATCTCGGCCATTCGCGGACAGACGGAGGGATTGACCAGAAAATTCTGCCCCAGTCCCTTGGAAAAGGAAAAACCGTGGCGCTGCATGATGTCTTTGATGGTGCCTATGTCTGACAGTGATGACATGATTTCCAGATACCTCCGTGCCTGCTTAATTGATATGGAAATCGCTGTCGGGGAACCGGCAGAGATAATCGGCGTAGCAGCGCAGTTCTTCGAGATTGATCTTGTCGTCGAGATAATCCTGCGGATAGACGCTGAGAATCAGCTTTTTGATGCCGAGGCGGTGGGCATTGTCGGCGAATGTGCGCAGAATGTAGCGGGCGACGGTCTGCTGCGGCTTGTCGGTGATGCCTGCACTGCCGGTGCCCAGAATCGGCACCACAAGCGTCTGCTCGCGTGTGCGGTTCCGGGCGATCTGCTCCCACATGTCGTCGATGCTCTTCATCAGGTGTTGTCCGTCGGTCTTGGGCTTGTCCGGTTCCAGCATTTCGGCCACCGCCAGCAATATGACATTGCGCGGCTTGCCGTCCACAGGAAAGCTGACTGGCGCCATCGTGCCGTATTCGTATATGTCGTACAGCTTGCCGGCCAGCTCTTTCTGGCCGGGCAGTTTACGCTCCTGACATTCGGGGCGTCGAAGGGAATCGCTCACAATGCGTTCAAAATAGGCGTCGTTGCTCTCGCCGCTGGTTTCTTCTTTCGGAAAGCGAATGCGGTTGGTCATCTGGGTCTGTATGCTCCTGCCGCCGATAACTTCCTTTCTTCCCGAGAATGTCGTATTGCAGGGGACGATGATTTCGCCTTTATTGGAAAAAATATCCGCCATGGATAATTCTATTTTCACGTCGGAGCCGACGATATTCATGCAGTAATGGGCAAAGGAGCTTTGCCTGAGCAACGCGAGGATCATTCCGATGGCGAGATATACCAATACATTGGTAAGCAGCGATTTCAGGCTGATTCCGCCGAGCGAAACGCCTTCGCACCACTGTGCCGCCGTTCCGTCCTCGAGGAAGATATTGACGGCTTCAAATACGGCGAGCGATGAGGCGAGATAGATTCCCATGCGTTTGAAGAGCGCTTTGCGTCCGGCAGTGAAGTTTTTAAGGAATATTTTAAAATTGCTCATGGTTGCACACTCCTGTCAAGAAAAACGGTCATTGTTTTGACAGATAATTTCTTATCCTGTCGAGATTCGCGAGGCAGTCGTTGTATCCCAGCCAGTAAAGCTCCCCCAGCTTTTCCAGATCGGGCTCCACTCTGCCCACATTCACGGGCTTTGAAGGGGCCAGACGGAGCAGCCTGCCCCGCTTGTGCAGCAGCTCGATTTCTTCGCACTGGCGGTTGTACCTGCGGTCGCTCTGTACCAGCTTCAGGGCCAGGGCAGGGTAATGCCTGTAAATCCGCATGGCAGGCGCGACTTTCTTTTCCTCCTTGTGGAAGGAAACATCGCGCGTGCGGATGACGACGATCTTTTTGTACCCCTGCTTGAGTGCCCAGCGGTAGGGAATGGCACAGGAGCATCCGCCGTCGAGATAAGGCCTGCCCTTGATCCGGAGCATGGGCGAGATATAGGGCATGGTTGCCGAAGCTCTCACGCCGGCCATCAGATAATCGCCGCATCTGCCTTTTTCAAAGCAGGTCGGTTTTCCGTTAAGGCAATTGGTGGCAACCGCCACAAATCGCTGTTCCGGTCGGTTGAGCCGCTCCATGTCGAGCGGCTCCAGAATGCCGCGGTCCTCGGTGAGAAATCCCACGTCGAGAATGCTGTGGCTGTGAATCAGTGCCTTGACGCCGACATAGCGGCTGTCGTGCCGGTAGCTCAGATTGATGCGGGCGGAACGTCCGATCTGTCCCGCCACATAATTCAGACCGCCCAGCGCGCCTGCGGAAACGCCGATCACGCAGCTGAAATTAAGGTCGTTCTGCATCATTGCGTCCAGATACCCCTGCGTGTACAGGCCGCGGAACGCACCGCCTTCCAGCACGAGGCAGCCGTCAATTAATGCTTCCGAAGCATTGCCGGAAGGTATTTCCTCTATTTTTGAATAGGTCTGTGCCATGTCAATTCTCTTCTTTCTTTTCTTCGATAACAAAAATGTGCCCCGAAAGCGGCGCGATCTGCACGGTCACACTGCAGGGCATTTCTCCGTGCGGATAGGGGGAGATTTCCTGCGGCTCGTTGTGCGTCAGTCCTTCGCCGCCGTATTCCGGAATGTCGCTGCACATGATTTCCCTGAGAATGCCCTGGTGCGGCAGTCCGAGAATGTATTGGTACTGCGGGTTGGTGGAAAGATTCAGCACGACGGCGATTTCCTGGCCTCCTCCGCGCCGGATGTAGGCGAAAATGTTGTTGTAGTCGTCGGTGCGGTCGATCCATTCGAAGCCCACCCCGTTGTAATCCATTTCCCACAGCGACGGGTACCAGCGGTAGATCTGGCTCATCTCACGGAAGAAGGCGGCGAATTTGCCGTTGTATTCATTTTGCAGCTCGTACCAGTGAATTTCCTCGGTGATTTTCCATTCGTCGAGCTGCGCGAATTCGTTGCCCATGAAGTTGAGCTTCTTGCCGGGATGGGTGAACATATAGACGTACAGGGCACGGCACTGGGCGAATTTCTGCCTGGTATCGCCCCACATTTTGCCCAGTATGGATTTCTTGCCGTGGGAGGATTCGTCGTGCGAGAAGGGAAGCAGGTAATTCTCGGTGTTGTAGTAATCCATCGAGAAGGTGAGCTTTTCGTGGCTGCCGCGACGGAAGAAGGGGTCGATGGAGAAATATTTCAGTGTGTCGTTCATCCAGCCCATGTCCCACTTGTAGTCGAAGCCGAGGTGCCAGTGGTCTGCGTAACGGGAAGTGACATTGTAGTAGGAGCTGGAATCCTCCGCAATCATCATGACTTGGGGACATACCGCGTGCAGCTCGTCGTTGAACCGGCGCATGAATTCCACCGCGCCCTGATTCACGCCCCGTTCGGCCTGCCCCTGCCAGTAGATGATATTGCTCACCGCGTCGATGCGCAGTCCGTCGATGTGGTAGGTGCTCAGCCAGAAATAAGCCGCCGACAGCAGAAAGCTCTGGACGTGGCCCTTGTAAAAATCATAATTGAAGGAATCCCATTCGCTGTTGGCCATGAAATCGAGGGGATATTCGTAGAGGGGCGTGCCGTCGAAGCGTCCCAGACCGAAGCTGTCCCTCACGAAATGCACCATCACGAAGTCGAGAATGACGCCGATTCCCTTGTTGTGGCAGATGTCGATCATCCTGATGAGCTGCTGGGGAGAGCCGTAGCGGGAAGTGGCGGCGAACATGCCGCTGACGTGGTAGCCCCAGGAGCCGTCGAAGGGATGCTCTGTGAGGGGCATCAATTCGATGTGGGTGAAGCCGTTTTCCAGCGCGTAATCGGCCAGACGTTCGGCAATTTCGTCGTAGGTGTGCCAGCTGCGTTCAGTGGTGGAACCCGGCTTGCGGCACCACGCGCCGAGGTGCACCTCGTAGATATTCAGCGGCTTTTCGAAGCAGCGGGAACGGCTGTGCATCCATTCGTAGTCGGTGAAGGCGGAATCGTCCACCTCCATGATCACGGAGGAATTATAGGGCCTGCGCTGCCCCATCTGCGCGTAAGGATCGGCTTTGTCGCAGACCGCGCCGCCGACCTGCCATATTCTGTATTTGTAGAGCTGTCCCCTGACAGCGTAGGGGACAAAAACCGAATACATGCCGAGATTGTCGATTTTGCGCATGATGTGCGCGTTTTCATTCCAGCCGTTGAAGTCGCCGATGACCGCGATCTGTACGGCGTAGGGAGCGTAAAGGGTAAATCTCACCCCCTGCACACCGTCCTCCAGGGAAAAATGTGCCCCGAGGTGATTGTGGGCAACCAGCGCCCTGCCCGAATAAAATGCGTCGAGCAGCTGCCTTCCCACGCGGGTGAATTCTTGTTTCAGGTTTCTCATGGTATTATCACCGCAATGCATACTTATATATTATATATCATGATGTAAAATCCGGAATTTGTCAACCGATGAGATGTAAATTTTTATCAGGAAGAAGGGAAGCGGCTGCAGAAGATAAAGAATTGATAAAGAATAAAAAAATCCTCGCAATTCTGAACAGGATATGGTATAATAATCAAAACCTATCCCTGTTGTTATTTGCGAGGAGGAAAGAATATGAGACTTGACAAATATCTGAAGGTGTCCCGCATCATCAAACGCCGCACCGTGGCGAATGAAGCCTGCGACGCGGGGAGAGTCGTCGTCAACGGCAAGCCCGCCCGTGCTTCTTACGATGTGAAGGTGGGGGATATCATCGAAGTGACGCTCGGCGCGCGTTCGGTCAAAATCCGCGTGCTGGAGGTCAGCGAATACGCCACCAAGGAGAATGCCGACCGCCTGTTTGAGTCGGTCGTGTAAGGAGAAGCGATGATGACAATTCTTATCACAGGCGGAACGACATTTGTAAGTAAATACGCCGCGGAGTATTTCGTCGCAAAGGGGCATGACGTGACTGTTCTCAATCGGGGCAGCAGACCGCAGGTGGGCGGCGTGACGCACATCAACTGTGACCGCACGCAATTGGAAAATCTTCTCATTGGGGAGCATTTTGACGTCATTCTGGACATTACAGCCTACACGGAGGAGCATGTCAGGACGCTGGTGGAATCGGGGGTTGCATTTGACGATTATATTTTCATCAGCTCCAGCGCGGTCTATCCCGAAACCAATCCCCAGCCCTTCACCGAGGAACAGGCATGCGGACGCAATTCAGTCTGGGGCGATTACGGCACCAACAAGCTCAAAGCGGAGCGTTATTTAGCCGAAAAAGTTCCCGGCGCGTATATCCTTCGTCCGCCGTATTTCTATGGGATGTATGACAATCTTTACCGCGAGGCGTTTGTCTTTGACTGCGCGATGCAGGACAGACCCTTTTATCTTCCGGGCGAAGGCGAGATGAAATTGCAGTTTTTCCATGTCCGCGATCTGTGCCGATTCATAGAGATTCTTCTTGAAAAGCACCCGGAGGAAAAAATATTCAACGTGGGCAATAAGGAAACCGTCACGGTGAAGGAATGGGTGGAAATCTGCTACACCATCGCGGGTAAGAAGCCGGAATTCGTCAGCGTGGACAAGTCGGTCTTCCAGCGGAATTACTTCTGTTTCCACGACTACGATTATGTTCTCGACGTAAGCAGGCAATCGGAATTCATGCCCGACACGCTGCCGCTGGAGCAGGGACTCCGGGAAGAATTTGAATGGTACAAGGATAATCCCGACAGCGTCTACCGCCGCAATCCTTATATGGAATACATTGACAACAATTTTTAATCCTTTTCTTCAACCAAAAACGCCTGGCAGGGACAAGGGGAACCTATTCGTTCTCCTGTGAACCCTGTCGGGCGCTTTATTACGCTCGCATTCGCTCGCTAACTGAAAACTGAAGACATAATACTTAAGAATGAATAATAGTGGAAGGCTTCGCCTTGAAAAAATTATATTTCAGCGCGACAGCGCTCCACCATTATTCATTTTTCAATTTTCAGTCTTCAGTTTTCAGTTAGCGACGCGAATGCGGCGCGCTTAAAAGAATCCTTTGCCGAACATCGGGGCAAAGACGAGGGCCACGATGGTCATGAGCTTGATGAGAATGTTGATGGACGGGCCGGCGGTGTCCTTGAAGGGGTCGCCCACCGTGTCGCCCACAACGGCCGCCTTGTGGGATTCGCTGCCCTTGCCGTCCTCTCCGCCGCCTTCGATGAATTTCTTGGCGTTATCCCACGCGCCGCCGGAGTTGGACATGAAGATGGCCAGCAGCACACCGGTGACAAGCGAACCGGCGAGCATTCCGCCGAGTGCCTCGGTGCCGAGCATGAAGCCCACCACCAGCGGGCAGATGATGGCGATAATGCCGGGAACGAGCATCTGCTTGAGCGCCGCGTGGGTGGAAATGCTGACGCAGGTCTTGTAATCGGGATTCTGGCTGCCCTCCAGCAGACCCGGCATTTCGCGGAACTGTCTGCGCACTTCCTCGATCATCTCATTGGCCGCCTTGGAAACGCTGTCCATGGTCAGCGAAGAAAAGAGGAAGGGCAGCATACCGCCGATCAGCAGACCGACGATGACCTTCGGGTCGAGAATATTGATCGCGCCGAGAACCGGCTTGGTCGCGTGTGCGTAGGAAACGAACAGTGCCAGCGCGGTAAGTGCGGCGGAACCGATGGCGAAGCCCTTGCCGATCGCGGCGGTGGTATTGCCGACGGAATCGAGACTGTCTGTGATCTGGCGCACGGATTCGTCCAGACCGCTCATTTCGGCAATGCCTCCGGCGTTGTCTGCAATGGGTCCGTATGCGTCAACCGCCACGGTAATGCCTGTGGTGGAAAGCATACCGACTGCCGCCAGCGCAATGCCGTAAAGACCGTTGTAGCCGCCGCCGCAGGAACGGTAGGCCGCGAGTACGCCGATGCCGATGAGGATAATCGGGAAAAGCGTGGACTGCATTCCCACGGCAATGCCGCTGATGATAGTGGTAGCCGGACCGGTCTTTGACTGGTCGGCAATCTTGCGCACAAAGAGGAATTGATCGGATGTGTAGAGCTCGGTAATGATGCCGATCAGCAGACCCACTACCAGGCCCGCAATGACCGGAATGGAATATCGCATGCTGCCCATGAGGGCTTTGCTGAGAATAAGAGAAACGACAATCACCGCACCGGAAGCGACGTAAGTGCCTATGTTCAGGGCAGTCTGCGGGTTGCCGCCTTCCTTGCCGCGCACGAAGAAGGTGCCGATGATGGAGGCAACCAGACCTACCGCCGAAAGAATGGCAGGGAAGAGAGCCGCCTTGACGCTCATGCCTCCCGAAATGCCTACCCCCAGCGTAATGGCGGAAATCAGCGAGCCGACGTAGCTTTCAAAGAGGTCTGCCCCCATGCCGGCGACGTCGCCGACGTTGTCGCCCACGTTATCGGCGATGACGGCGGGGTTTCTCGGGTCGTCCTCGGGAATTCCTGCTTCCACCTTGCCGACGAGATCAGCGCCGACGTCGGCAGCCTTGGTGTAAATGCCGCCGCCCACACGAGCAAAGAGTGCGATGGAAGACGCGCCCAGGCTGAATCCGAAGAGAATGTCCGTGTTGCCCGAAATGGCGTAGATCAGGCAGACGCCCAGCAGACCGAGTCCCGCGACGCACATTCCCATGACCGCGCCGCCGGAGAAGGCCACGGAGAGCGCCTTGCTCATGCCGTGCTTTTTGGCGGCGTTAGCCGTGCGGACATTGGCTTTGGTGGCAACCGACATACCGCAGTAGCCCGCAAGTGTCGAGAGAACCGAGCCGCAGAGGAAGCAGACGGCTGTCAGCCAGTTGTTCAGACCGATGCCGATCGCCAGAAACAGCACCGCCACAAAAATGACCAGAATGCGATACTCCGCAAAGAGGAACGCCCTGGCGCCTTCGTTGATCGAGGCGGCGATCTGCTTCATTTTCTCGGTGCCTTCCTCCTGACGCTTGACCCTCATGGTGAGGAACAAAGCGTAGAGCAGGGCAAGTGCTCCGGTTCCGGCAGAGAGATACATCAAATTTTCCATATAATCCTTCCTTTCCTGTTAGAAATGCTACTATTATTGTATTGAATTATTCTTGCTATGTCAATTCGCAAAACTGACGAATGTGTATTTTTTATTAAGAAAAAATGCCATTCGGACAAATCAGAAAATTTTTCTCAGCAGTGTCAATGAATTCATATCCAATTCATACAAAGAAAAAGCGATTTGCAAGGAGAATTATCCAAAACCTCACTCGCAAATCGCACAATAAGAAAATATAAAAAATATAAAAAATAAACAAATATCAGGATTCGGCAATCAAATCATTCATGTCGTAGAGTCCGGCCGGCTTGCCGCTGAGATAGACCGCGGCATTCACGGCTCCCGCAGCGAATACGCCCTTGGATTGCGCACTGTGGGCGATGGTGACAACTTCATCATGTCCGGCGAAGATGACTTCGTGCTCACCGACGATGCTGCCGCCGCGTACCGAATGAATGCCGATTTCAGAGCGCTCACGCTTTCTGCGGACGCTGTGGCGGTCGTATTCGTAGCGCGATTCATAGGGAAGCTCTTCGCTGATGGCCTTGGCGATCATCAGGGCGGTGCCGCTGGGTGCGTCGAGCTTCTGGTTGTGGTGCTTCTCGACGATTTCCACATCGAAGCTGCCCCCGAGAATCTGCGCCGCCTTGCGGGAAAGGGCAATCAGCAGGTTGATGCCGAGCGACATATTGCCGGAGTGGAAGAGGGCAATTTTTTGTGCGGTTTCCTCAATCTGCTTGTTTTGAGCTTCAGAGTAGCCGGTCGTACAGAGGATCGCCGGAACCTGCTTTTCCACCGCATAGGCGAGAATGGAATCCAGCGTGCTGGGGTGGGAGAAGTCGATGATGACGTCGGCTTTTTCGGTCACGTCGGCGATGCTGGCATACACCTGATAGCCGTGGATATTGGCAGTATTCACGTCAACGCCGGCGACAATTTCGCAGTCGCTGCGGTCATTGACAATGCCGGTAATGGCTGCGCCCATCTTTCCGTTGCAGCCGCAGAGAATGATTTTTGTCATGTTTTTATACATCCTTTCATTTTTGTGAGTAATCAAGGTGTTATCCTAAAGGCAACCGGAAAAGCAAGGCCAATACCAAGGCACCGGATAGGCTGATTGCCGTATGTTTCGGGGACACATAGAGAATCGCTGCCGCACCGATGAAAATCAGGGTATCCAGGATACTTCTGAAATCAAAATACCAGAAGCCTATTGCAAAGCAGCAGGACATCATATTCCAGAGAACCAGCATGTCGATCACGAGCGAGGGAAGCGATTTTCCTTTGCCGTACCAGCAGATAACAGCCAGCAGGGGAGAAACCGCCGTAAATCCGTACCAGATCATCATGTAGCGCATGGGGTTGAATCCGGCTATGAGTATGGACGAGATGTGATAGGCAACGCACATTCCTGCGAAGAACAGAAAGACACGCAGTGCGGCATTCAGCGGTGATTTCGCGTAAACCGCGATGGCAAGGGCGATCAGCAGCCAGATCGGGAAAAGCGAAAGAATATTTCCGAGGTCGGTCATGCCCAGAATATGCTGCCACCACACGCCGTCGTTGATGCCGAGCGTGTCCAGCCATTTGGCGAAAACCCCGAGCAGCGCGCCGACCAGAAAGAATATTCCGCCGTACAAGGCTATGCGGGACTTTTTGGAAGTATGCTCCGGCTTGCGTATGCCGTCGAGTTTTTTTCTGACTTTTTCTACTATATCCATTATTGCTTCACCTCGCAGGATGGCGGCGGAATAAGCCTGTCCAGTTCTTCGAGAAGTTTTTGCCTCATGTCGGAAAGCGTCGCTTCGCCGGGTCGGTTCTCGTCAGAATACATCTTTTCCATAGGGTACCACCAAGCAGGCCCTTTGCCGCAATTGCCGTAGTTTTCAATATCGCCTCTTCTGCGGGGGAACAGATGCCAGTGCAGGTGCGCGTCGCCCATCCCGAGCAGCTCGTAATTCATCTTTTCCGCTCCGAACGCGCGGGAAACCGCCTCGGCCACCAGCGCCATTTCCTCCATGAATTTTGCTCTTTCGTCAGATACCAGATGAAAGAGTTCGGTCATTTCACCGTGGCGCTTGTAGAGGAAAAGGGTGTATCCGAAGAAATGCTGATGATCTCCGATCACGACATACCCCGTTTCAAGTTCCCGGACAAAATAAGGATTGCAGCCCTTTTTGATCATATCAATCCGATCACAGATAAGGCACATTTTTTTATTTCTCCCATTAAAACATATGCTTCCGGAAGAAACTGCAACCGAAAGCATATGTTTTTTATCATTCTTTATTCCAAGCGCGACAGCGCTTCCTTCACTATTATCTATTATCTATTATCTATTCTTTATTCTCTATTCTCTTAGCGAACGAATGTGAGCGCTCACAGCAGTCCGTGCTTGGCGAGCGTGGCGGCGAGCTTGTCTTTGGCGGCGTCGGTCATCTCGTAGAGAGGCATGCGGCAGGGACCTGCGTTCATGCCCATCATGTTGAGAGCTTCCTTGACGGGAATAGGGTTGACGTCGATGAAGAGGTCGTTGCAGAGGTCGAGGTATTCGAGCTGGAGAGCCGCGCTTTCTGCGACTTTGCCGTCGAAATAGTACTGGCAGATGTTGTGGGCGACTTCGGGAGCGACATTGGCAAGCACCGAGATAACGCCCTTGCCGCCGAGAGAGAGCAGAGGAACGATCTGGTCGTCGTTGCCGGAATACACATCGAGATTGTCGCCGCAGAGCGCACGGATTTTGGCTACCTGCGAGATGTTGCCGCTGGCTTCCTTGATGGCGGCGATTGACTCATACTTGGAAAGCTCGTAGGCAGTTTCCGGCGCGATATTCACGCCGGTTCTGCTCTGGACGGAGTAGAGAATGATGGGCGTCTTGACGCTCTCGGCAATCATGCCGAAGTGGGCGACAAGTCCGCGCTGAGAGGTCTTGTTGTAGTAGGGGGTGACCAGCAGCAAGCCGTCCGCACCCAGTTCTTCGGCAGCCTTGGAAAGCTCGATGGCGTACTTGGTGTCATTGCTGCCTGTTCCGGCGATAACCGGAACCCTGCCGGCGGTCTGCTCGATGGCAAACTTGATGACCTCCCGGTGCTCTTCATCGCTGAGGGTGGAGGATTCCCCGGTGGTGCCGCAGGTGATGATCGCGTCGGTCTTGTTCTCAATCTGGAAATCAATCAGGTCGGCGTAAGCGTCGTAATTGACCGAGCCGTCCTCGTTCATAGGAGTGACGATGGCAACGCCGGAGCCTGTAAAAATGGTGTTCTTCAAGCGACAGTCCTTCTTTCGTTTTTTATTGTAAATTGTAAAAGCCTTATATTTAATATGGTATTCCAAATAACCAATAAAGTGAATTTCTTTATTCCAGCGCGAAGCGCTCCGAAATTATTCACTATTCATTATTCCGTATTCATTATTCATTTAGCGAGCGAATGCGAGCGCCTAATCGAGCCATCCCTGTGCGCAGAGAAGTTCGGCCATGAGGACAGCGCCGCCGGCTGCACCGCGGAGGGTGTTGTGGGAGAGGCAGACGAATTTGTAGTCGTACTGGGTGTCTTCGCGGAGTCTGCCGCAGCTGACAGCCATGCCGCCTTCGAGGTTGCGGTCGAGCTTGGCCTGGGGTCTGTTGTCTTCCTCGAAGTAGTGGATGAACTGCTTGGGAGCGCTGGGAAGTCCGAGCTTCTGGGGTTCGCCGGAGAAGGCAGCCCATTTTGCCTTGATTTCGTCGATGGTGGGCTTGTTCTTGAACCGCACGAAGACCGCGGCGGTGTGACCGTCGGAAACAGGCACTCTCAGGCACTGTGTGGTGATGCGGATGTCGTCGCGGAGAGTAATTTTGCCGTCCTCGTATTTGCCCCATACCTTGAGGGGTTCCTTTTCGGACTTCTCTTCCTCACCGCCGATGAAGGGAATCAGGTTGTCGACCATTTCGGGCCATGTCTCAAAATTCTTGCCCGCGCCGGAGATGGCCTGGTAGGTGCAGGCGAGCACATCCTCCACGCCGTATTCGAGAAGGGGAGTGAGAGCGGGCACATAGCTCTGGATGGAGCAGTTGGATTTGACCGAGATAAAGCCGCGCTTGGTGCCGAGGCGCTTGCGCTGTGCCTCGATGATCTGGGAATGGTCTGCATTGATTTCGGGGATGATCATGGGAACGTCCTCGGTGAAGCGGTTCGCGCTGTTGTTGGACATGACGGGGCATTCGTGCTTGGCGTATTTCTCTTCCAGAGCGCGGATCTCGTCCTTTTTCATATCAACCGCGCAGAAAACGAAGTCTACGGCGGCGGTGACTTTTTCGATGTCCGCGTCTGCGTCGAGAATGATCATGTTTTCCATCTCTGCGGGCATGGGAGTGGCCAGTTTCCAGCGGGAGCCGACTGCCTCTTTGTATGTTTTGCCTGCGGAACGCGCGCTGGCTGCGAGCGCGGTCACTTTGAACCACGGATGACCTGAAAGCAGAGTGGCGAATCTCTGACCCACCATGCCTGTGGCGCCGATGATGCCTACGTTATAAGACTGTTTCATAAAAATACAGACCTCCAAAAATATAATTGGTGAATTGTTGACAAATAAAACAAAAAACAAAAAACCGGTTGATAACCGGTCATCCATGCGCTATAATATTAACCGTCGCCTTTGCGGTGCAAATGAATGTCCATGCCGACTTTCATTCAAACCTGTTGTATGCTGACCGGTCGATATTATCTGAGTAGCACTCCATCACGCATGATGACAGTTGCGCGGCTGTTGACCGCACACCCAGGCGCATGCCCTGCCATACACGGACAAGCCCTTC
>CAMHMN010000029.1 GCA_946186245.1 uncultured Clostridia bacterium | reverse complement strand
TCGTCACAATGGACGAGGCGCATGAGCGATGGAACAACGGCACATGGCAGGGCGGAAAAACCAATTTTGAGCTTGATCCCTCCATGTTTGATGAGAGCCGCGGTCTTAAACTGGACAAAAGCGGCAAAAGCACGGACAAACCCAGGGAAAACAGATTTGCTTTTGATCTGCAAAAGGATATTATCAATGCCGACCAGCTCACTTCCCGGCTTGACGAAAACGCCTACACCGGCAATTACCGACCGGTAGGCAGCATAGGCAGCACGCTTTCCAACATCACGCTCGACAGGCTGAAATACAACGCCCTTGCCGACATCAAAGAGGAACTTCCGGAGGATTTGTCCTATCTCTATGGGGAAGGAGAAGGCTCCGGGCTCAAAAAACGCGAAGTGAAGCTCCGTTCCTACAACCGTCTCAGTACCCCCGTAGACCAGCGACGCGCCGAAGTGGAAAAAATGCTTCCGGAGGAAAACAAAGAAACGCCCGAAGCCATTATGGCGGACATCCGCAGGAGACGTGATATAGAGGACGCCAAGTCCGGCATAGACAGCAGGGCAGGCAAGAATTACACCCGGCGGGGAATCTATGACGTGCGGAGCGCGGACGGATCGGCGGAGGACTTTTATACGGCCGAAGACCATTACGATATTGAAGGGGTCAATGATCAGGGCAGCTGGCGGGGAACCATTCCCGTGCAGGACGGATTGGTGCCCGATTCCAGGGAATTGCCCTATTTCGGACGGTACAGCCGCAAGTGGAGCGAGATGGATGAAGAGGATGTTTCACGCGACAATCTTCTGCGTCACACCGTTGACACCGTTTACGAGGACGAAGCCGCCAGGCAGGAAGGCAGATTCCACGCCAAAAACGGCGGCAAAAACGGCGAGAGAGAGTATTATGTGGATGATTCGGAATTCGATCCGTACAACCGATACCGCCGGATGGAAAGACCGCGCCGGAAGCTGAGCGCGGACAAGAATGTACTCAGTCAAAGCATTATGTCAGGCGAATTCAATAACCCTTATGTACAGATCAGCAACAAGCGGCTGCAAGCCCTGTTAAATCCCGATATGCGCGGTCCGGGACACGTCGCCGATCCGGAAGGCCTGACCGACCCAGCGCTTGTGTATGAATGGAATATGGGCTACAGCCGCATTCATTCAAAAGACAACAATTACACACAATGGCTGGACGAGCAGAGCCGTCTGGCGGATTTGACCGAGCAGTCCCGTTATCGCGGGAGTCACCGCACCGGTCGCCCCGGGGCTTATTTGCAGCGTGAGAAGCCCTACGGCAGCGAACGCAAATACCCTCGCGGCAACTACACCGAGCATCAACGCCCGCGCCGCGATATGAAGGAACAGCTTCAGCGCGCCACCGAGCAGGGTATCGCCGACGGCAGAGAAATCGTCCGTCAGCAGGAAAGGGCAAGGCGGGAAGAACAGCAGCATCAGATGCGCCGCGCGGAAGAGGAACGCCGACGTGTCTATGAGCAGCAGCGCCGCGCATACGAGCGGCAAATGCAGGCCTATAGGCAGCAGCAGGAACAGATGCGGGGCAATCCCTATGCGCAGAACGCGGGTCGCAGACCTTCACCCGCACCCCGGCAGGCTCCCCGCAATTCCCGGCAGGCGATGCAGCCGACGCCGCGCAAGCCGCAGTACGGCCCTCTCGGATTTTACACGCCAAAGCCCGAACCCTCCGACGAACGGAGAAACAGCCCGCAGGGTCCACGCAGAAAATGAGCCGCACCGTGGATTCCGGTGTAAAACTATGTGACCATTATCAATCTAAAACGGAGGATAGATATGGGTTTTGAAGATGATTTCAGCTACAACAACGATTTTGAAACAGATATAGCAGATCCCGACAACATGGATTTCGGTGAACAGCCCAAAAAATTAAGCCGCAAGGAACTGCGCGAGGCGAAAAAGAAAAACGCGGAAAAGACCGCCGATCTGCCAAAGAAAAAGAGAGGTCTTCTGGGCAGGCGCGAACGTCTGGACGACAACGATGAAACGCTTACCGACGAGCATATATTCGACCCTTCACGGTCCACCATGATATCCGCGCCGCGCGACCGCAGCAGCCGTGAAAACAGAATTGTCCCCAAAAGAAACACCGAATCGGAGTTTTCCTATTTATTTGACCCGGTTGACGACGACGAGAGCGAAGACGACGTTTATCCCGAAAGCTCGGTTTATTCCGACAGCGAGTCTGCCAGGGAATTGCTGGCGGGACTGTCCTATGACGAATCAAACGCGAGCGACGTGAGAGATTTTGAAAGCTATTTTGAAGAGCATTCCGAACCGCCCGAGCCGAAGTTTTCATTCAAAAAGAAAAACAAAAAGCAGGAGGAGCAGCCGGAGGTAATCGAGAGCGTCGTCGAGCCGGAGCCTTCCAAAAAGCCTTCTAAAAAGGCAAATAAAAAGGCTGACAAAAAGAACGACAAAAAAGCCGACAAAAAGGAAACCAAAAAAGTCACTCCCAAAAAAACCACGCCGACGGAGGAGGAATCCTTCCTTCCCGAAATGCGTCCGGATTCGGTTTTTGCTTCTCTGACGGCGGCGGAGCCTCAGCCGGTACCCGAACCTCAGCCCAAGCCGGAACCGGAGTCTGCACCCGAACCTCAGCCCAAGCCTGCGCCGACACTCCGCACAGAGCAGAGAAATGACCCTCCGCTTCCGCCGCTTCACGGACAAACCGACGAACGCCCGCGTCATGAGGACGATTATTATTCTTTCGGTAAATACGATAGATATGATAAGTATGATGACCCAGATGAGGATGAATACTACATGAACAACGATCAGGACAAAATCAATCAGGATTATATTCCTTACGGAGGACTGTATCCGTCCTATCCCGCTAACCCCATGAATCAGATGATGCCTTATCCGGTTGTCATTCCCAATTCCACACAGAATCAGTCGGGAAATTATCCGATACAGACCATACCGATTCCCTATCCGATGCCCATGCCGATGCCCATGCCGATGTACGGGCAGTACCCGTCATATCCGCCGCAGTATCCGCAGTATCCTTCCTATCCTCCTCAGGAGTCTTATGAAAGAAATGAGTATGAGGAGCGCAGGGATTCCGGCCGCAAAGAACGCCGGTTCAACGAGCACCGACGCCGCGACGACAGATACGACGATCGCCGCGACAGATACGACGACCGCGACTATTATTATGACCGCCGCGACGACAGATACGACGACCGCCGCGACGGCAGATACGACGACCGCCGCGACGGCAGATACGACGACCGCCGCGACGGCAGATACGACGACCGCCGTGACGGCAGATACGACGACCGCCGTGACAGCAGATACGACGACCGCCGCGACAGCAGATACGACGACCGCCGCGACAGCAGATACGACGACCGCCGCGACAGCAGATACGACGACCGCCGTGACGGCAGATACGACGACCGTTATTCCAGACAGGATGAACCGCGCAGGGAGTCATATCCGCAGCCGCCTTACGAACCGCCTTATCGCAGACGCCAGGAGGATTCCCAGCCCGCTGCGGAATACAGAAGGAATGAGCCCGTTGAACCGGTGGCGCCTGTCGCCGCGCCGCAGCCCGTTCCCGAACCGATTCAGGCGGCGGCACCCGAGCAGAACAATCTGAGCTACACGCCCAGCCCCTTTGAAAACATGGATTTCAGTTTTCACACCCCGCCGCAGGAGACTGCGCCGGCGGATAACGGTTTGGAAAACGCCGGATTCAGCGACAATACGCCCGTAAGCAACGATTTTGAAGACGCCGGCTTTGACGAATTTTCGTCCGGCAGCAACGGATTTGAAAACGGCGGCTTTGAAGAGAATACCCTCGGAAACGACATTTTCACGGACTCCGGTTTTGAGGATTATTCGACAGGTGACGACGGATTTGGCGACGATCCGTTCGGCGATAATACATTCGGAGACAATGCTTTTGGCGATCCCCCGTCTGACAACGATTCCTTCGGCGACGATCCGTTCGGCGACGGCGGCTTTGGCGACATGGCCGGCGAGCAGGACGATTTCGGTCTGGGATTCGGCGGAAGATCCATTTCCTCCGATCGCCCCTCGCCGTCCGGAGAGACCGAAAACAAAGAGACCAGATCGACCGGCGGCAGATTTAAAAAGAGAAAGTAATCTCAAATAACTATCATTAATTTCGCAACAGAGAAAAACGGCATTGAAGAAATGTCGTTTTTCCGCGCTGTAGCCGTTTTTTTGTTATTTTGGAGGCTGCACCGTGAGAGGGAGGATTGTTAATTTGAATCGCAACGATGAAAGCACGACCATTTCATTAAAAAAGCGTCCGTTGCAAGCCGATGATATTTCCTATGTCATGGAAGCCCTGCCCTTGCCGAAGGGCTGGAATATGAGCCAGCCTGCCGCAAAGGGAAAAGGTAATCTGAGGCTGGCCCGGGGCGTGATTGCGTTTGTCCGGCTGGATCTTTCTCTCGCGGACAGAATGGCTCCCGTGCAGGAGGAATATGATCCTGTGCCGCTTTCGGCAGTCGATTTTGATCCGGCGGACAGCATTCTCAAAGGAAATCAGAAGCGCAAGGTTCGCAGCCGCGAGAGCAGCATCGACCTTTTTGATCTGGAAAGGCGCATTAAATCCGACCAATCCATCGACAGCGGAAGGTTTTCGGGCAGCGACGCCAGAAAGCTCGCTTCGGCGAGATACCGCAGCAGAAAGGAAGCGGAAAAAATCCGAGTGGATCTTGGAAGCCTGATCAAGCGCATGAAGTTCAATCTGTTTGAGCTTTCCGTCATTTCCCTGTTCCTGGTGGTGATTGATCTTCTCCCCGTTTTTGGCCTGTCGCTGAAGGGAATCCGCACTCCCGAAAGCGCTACCGTCATTTATCCGGTCATTTCCCTGATCGGACTTGGATTTGCAACCGTTATCTCTTTCAGGGACATAAAAGAGGGAATCAAGGATCTCTTCACCGGGCGTTTCAGCACGCTGACCGCCGTTTCCGCGGCCATACTTGCGGAGCTGCTTCATCTGATTTATCTCATTGCGGCGTCGCTGATTTTCAAAGCCCCGGTAACCGGCAACTTCGCCGCGCCGACATGTCTGGCGGTGCTGGTATACACCGTCAACCGTCTGCTGCACACATCACGGGTGGAACGCGGCTTCGCCTTTGCTTCCCAAAAGGGAATCCACAGCGAAGTGATGTCAGCCGACGACAGCCCGATAGCCGCCGATCTGAGACACGCTTCCGGCAGCCGCAGCGCGAAAATCGCGTACGTGGTGAAAACAAGGCATCTTTCCAATTATTTCACCAACGCATGCCGTGAGGACAAATGCTCGATACTTATGTCCCGCATCTATCCCGTGCTGCTGATCGTTTCGGTACTGGCGGCGGGAGTCGCGGCGGTGAGATGCCTGCTTGGCAGCGGCGATCCGGTGAGTATGGCATTCTCGGCCTTTTGTGCATCCCTGATTATCGGCATCCCGATTACCGGCATGCTCAGCTTTGAGGTTCCGCTCTTCCGGCTTGCTAAATCCCTGCGCAGAAACGGCGCGTTGCTCACCGGATGGAATGCCGTGGACAAATTCGGGGATACCGACGCTTTTGCCATCAACACCACCGATCTCTTTCCGAGAGGAAGCATCCGGGTGCGCAAGAGCTTTGCCATCAACGATATGGAGATAGATGAAATCACCTCCATGGCGGCTTCCGTGCTGTTGGATTCGGGAGGGGCTCTGGCCGAGGTATTCGGCGAGCTGATCCGCGATGACGCAAGGCTCAGACAGCGAGTGGACAGCATTACATACGAAACCGAGCTTGGCATTTCGGCATGGGTCAAGGACAAGAAGGTGCTGGTGGGCAACAGGGACATGATGGAGCTTCACCGCGTGCTGATTCCGGGCGGTGGACTTGCCCGTCTGGACGAATTTGAAGCCATGAGGAAGAATCAATGCTTCCAGATGCTGTACGTGGCGGTCAACAACCGACTGATGGGCGTTTATATGCTGGAATACAAAGCGGCGATGTCCGCCCGCAGCGCTCTGCTTCAGCTGATTGAGGACGGCACCAGCATCATGGTCTACACCTGTGACGCCAACATCAATATCCAGCTCATCAAATCGGTGTTTGATATTCCGCCCAGATATATTTCCATACTGGACAACGAAGGCAGCAGTGTGTATGATTCGGTGACGTTCAAGGTTACCCGGTCACAGGATGCGCTCATTGCCACCGACGGCAGCCTCAGGGCACTGTCCGAAGCGATCAGGGCGGCTGTCCTTCTCAGGGATACGGAAGGCGTGAGTCTGATGATACAAAGCATCTGCTTCTGCATGGGAATGCTCTTCGCCATCGGGCTGAGCTGTGTCGGGACATTTGCGATAGATTCGGTACAGCTTATGACGCTTCAGCTTGTCATGCTGGCGCTGTCGGTGGTTTCGGTACTGAAATCCCTCTGATCACCCGGCAACTGTTCCGGCGCTTCGCACGAACGATTGTGCGCAAATTCATTATTGACATTTTATCTCAATGAGGATATAATATATCCCACATGACAGCATTGATTCATCGTCAAATCATTACAGCAAAGGGAGATCGCAGAGTATGGCAAACAATGTAAGGCAATTCAAGCTGACCGCTGAGGGTCTTAAACAGCGCGAGGAAGAACTGGAATATCTCAAATCCGTCAAAAGAAGGGACATAGCCGACAAAATCAAAGTGGCTCTTTCCTTCGGCGACTTGAGTGAAAACAGCGAATACGACGAAGCCAAGAACGAGCAGGCGCAGGTTGAGAGCAGAATTCTCGAGCTGGAAACCATGCTCAAAAATGTCGAGATCATCGACGAATCCGAGCTTTCCAACGACGTGGTGAAGATCGGCAGCACCGTAAAGCTTCTGGATGTGGAGAGCAATGAGGAAGAAGAATACCAGATCGTCGGTTCCACAGAAGCCGATCCGCTCAGAGGCAGTATTTCAGACGAATGCCCCGTTGGCAGAGCCGTTCTGGGCAAGCATGTCGATGAGCTGGTGGACGTGGAAGCTCCCGGCGGCGTGCTGACCTATCAGATACTGGAAATCAGCGCATCCAAATAAGATAAGTAAACAGAAGCTGTTGCCTGATATGGCAGAAATGCCTTGATGACGGGCAGCAGCTTTTTGAGCGTTGCAAAAGCAGAAGACACCGATTGTCTTTTATGGAGGATTATAAGAATGATGATACTGAGGACGATTACATTTCAGGGCTATATGTGGATTGAGCTGCTGCTACTCATGTTCGTTTGGCTGAGAGTACAGTGGGCCAATAAACACTGGCCGCGTGAGAAACGCGATGCGCTGGTGGACAAAATCGTCCGCAACTGGGCGCGCAGGCTGCTCTTCATGGCAGGCGCAAAGGTGACGGTGACCGGCAGGGAGAATATTCCGGAAGGCCGCACCTGCGTATTCGCAAGCAACCACCAGAGCTTCTTTGATATACTGGTGCTGCTGGCGCATCTCGACAAGCCGCACGCGATTCTTTCCAAGGCGAGCATCGGCAAGGTTCCGCTCATCAGGCTCTGGATGAAGGAAATCCACTGCGTGTACGTTGACCGCGCCGACATGAAGGCCGGCATAGAGGCCATCAACAAAATGATCGAGGTCATCAACGACGGCTATTCGGCGATCATCTTCCCCGAAGGCACCCGCAGCAAGACCGAGGAAATCGGCGAATTCAAAGGCGGCGCCTTCAAGGTGGCACAGAAGACCGGCGCGCCTGTTGTTCCGGTGGCACTCGACGGAACCGGCGCTCTTTTTGAGAAAAACGGTTACTGGATCAAGCCCGGCAAGGTAAATCTCGCCATCCTTCCTCCCATTGAAACGGAGGGAATGGGTCGCGCGGAATTCAAGGAGCTTCCGTCGAAGACACAGCAGCTTGTCGCTCAGGCCAAGGATGCTTTTGGCAACGACTGAATTCAGACAATTTCATTTACTGCATCAAAAAAAACCTGTCGGTTTTCGCTTCTCTCCGTGAGGGGGGAGGGGCGAACCGACAGGTTTTTCTGTTAATGTAATAATTCAGTTGTCATCCGGTTTTGCGATCAAAGCACGCCGATAGCCGAGAGGGCAGAGAGGACATACTTGAGTATGAAGAGGGCGACGATGACGTACATGAGCGGATGGATCTCCTTGAACTTGGCTCTGGCCAGCTTGACGACGACGTAAGCGATGAAGCCGAGTGCCAGACCGTCCGTGATGGAGTAGAAGAAAGGCATGCCCACAACGGTGAGGAAGCAGGGAATGGCAACCTCGATATCGCTCCAGTCGATGTCCTTGAGGGAAGCACACATCATAACGCCGACCACGATGAGAATCGGAGCGGTGGCAGCACTGGGGACAAGTCCGACAATGGGGGAGAGGAACAGACCCAGGAGGAAGCAGATGCCTGTGACGGTGGAGGTCAGACCTGTTCTGCCGCCGGCGGAGATGCCGGAGGTGGATTCCACGTAAGTAGTGACGGTGGAGGTGCCCATGACAGCGCCGGTGGAGGTGGCGATGGCGTCAGCCAGCATAGCTCTCTCGATCTTGGGCAGATCGCCGTTCTCATCGAGATAGCCGGCCTTGTCGGCAGCGCCGATCAGGGTGCCGATGGTGTCGAACATATCCACCAGCACGAGGGTGATCATGGTGGCAATCAGGGAAGCGACAGGAGCCTTCAGAAGGTCGCCGAAGCTGGCGAAGCACTTGCCGAACATGGAGAAGTCGAGGTAGGGAACCCAGCTTGTGGGAGCGGATACGCCGACATTGATTTGGAAGACGAACTGCATGATGCAGCCGATAACGGAGGTTGCGATCATGGAAATGAAGAGAGCCGCGGGGACCTTGGCGACCACCAGCACGATGGTGATGATCAGACCGACAACAGCCAGCAGGACCACAGGGCTTGCGAAGCTGCCCATACCGACGGTGGTGGCAGCGGATTTCTCACCCACGACGATGCCGGCGTTGACGAAGCCGATCAGGGCGATGAAAAGACCGATGCCGGCGCCGAGAGCCTTTTTGAGGCTGAGGGGAATGGCCTTGACGATAGCGGTTCTTGCTCCAGTGACGGTGAGCAGGATGAAGATGATGCCGGCAATGAAGACAGCCGACAGAGCAGCGCCTGCGGAAAGACCGAACGCACCGCAGAGAGTGAAGGAGAATACCGCGTTGAGTCCCAGACCGGGAGCCTGGGCCATCGGGTAATTGGACAGCCAGCCGATGAGCCATGTGCCGATGGCCGCCGCGATGCAGGTCGCGGTGATGACGGCGGTGTTGCTCATTCCGGCGGGAGTGCCTTCGCCCAGAATGGTAGGATTAAGAAAGATGATGTATGCCATTGTGAAGAATGTGGTCAGTCCGGCAATGATCTCTGTTCTTATGTTGGTGTTGTGTTCCTTGAGATGAAAGAGCTTTTCCAAAAGAACTTCCTCCTAAAAAATAATGTTGCCGCTTTGGTATTTTATCATCATAAAATATTCCTCAGTGGCACAAAAAAATTATAAACTATCGCCGGCACAAAAGCAAGTAGCATTTTACATATAATCGGACAAGTGTTTTTTGATAGTTTTACCCATTGTTTACCAATAGTTTTCCTGATAAATGAATTTTTTATACTATTTAACCGCAGCAGCATTGCAAAAGTGAAGATTGTATGATACAATGAATGGGGAGAGAATCGGATTTGATCTGACGGTCTGATTTGTGATCCGGGCTTTCCCACATTCGGTTTATTCGGAGGGCATTTCATTTGAAGCCTCAATCAAAATCCAGATTCCTGTTGTTTGTCACGCTTACATTTGCATGGATGGCCGTGATCTTTCTTTTTTCGGCGCAGAACGGGGAAGAATCCTCCGGCATGAGCGCGAAGCTGCTCTCGCTTTTAAGCCGTGTTTTTCGTTTTTCCCCTTCGCCGGACGCGGAGGCAATGCTGTCGTTTCTCGTCCGCAAGGCGGCGCATATGACGGAATTCGGCGTGCTGGCTCTGCTGTGGCTGGGCACGCTGTGCGCAGCATCCGGCAAAGCGAAGTGGACGTACCCTGCGGCTTTCGTGCTGTCTTCGGTGTATGCCGCGACCGACGAGTTTCACCAGCTTTTTGTGAGCGGGCGTGCCGGACGGGTTACCGACTGGCTGATCGACAGCTCCGGGGCTGTCCTGTTCTTGTGGTTCGGCTGGGCGGTCATTCAAATGATAGGCAATAAAAATACCAATAGTAAAGGATGATGAAAAAAATGGCAATTCTAGTTACGGGCGGAGCCGGATTCATCGGTTCTCACACGTGTGTTGTCCTGCAGCAGGCGGGCTATGACATCATTGTGGTGGACAATTTTTCCAATTCCAAACCCGAAGCCCTCCATCGCATCAGGAAAATCACCGGCAAGGATTTAAGGTTCTACGAGGCCGATATCCTTGACGCCGGGGCGATGAAGAAAATCTTTGACGAAAACGAAATCGAAGCGGTGATTCATTTCGCCGGACTCAAAGCGGTGGGAGAATCGGTGGCAAAGCCCATCGAGTACTACCACAACAACATCACCGGCAGCCTTGTGCTGTTTGACGCAATGAGAAATCACGGCTGCAAGACCATTGTGTTCTCTTCATCGGCTACCGTTTACGGCATGAATAACGTCCCTCCCTTCGTGGAAACCATGCCGCTTTCCACTACGAATCCCTACGGCTCGACCAAGCTCTTCATTGAGGACATTCTGCGGGACATCTGCGTTTCCGACCCGGAATGGAGCGTCATGCTGCTGAGATACTTCAATCCCATCGGCGCGCATCCGTCGGGACTCATCGGCGAAAGCCCCAACGACATTCCGAATAACCTTTTCCCCTATATCGCAAGCGTTGCCGTGGGCAGGCTGGAGAAGCTGGGCGTATTCGGAAACGACTATCCCACCGTGGACGGAACAGGCGTGCGCGATTACATTCACGTGATGGACCTCGCGGAGGGTCACGTCTGCGCCCTGAAATACGCGCTGGAACACAAAGGCGCCGAGGCAGTCAATCTCGGTACCGGCAAGGGAACCAGTGTGCTTCAGGCGGTCGCGGCATTCGAGGCGGGCAGCGGAATGCCTGTACCCTATGTCATCAAGCCTCGCCGACCTGGCGATATTGCCGAATGCTACGCCGATTGCGCCAAGGCCAAGGAACTGCTCGGCTGGGAAGCCAGACGAAACATGGAAGATATGTGCCGCGACGGCTGGAATTTTATCAGAAACAACCCCAACGGACTGTGAGGCACTGACATTCGCCCGCTGCCATCACAGTGAATCAAGAATGACGAAACCGGATTTGTAAAGAATCGCTTTGTGCATAAAAAGAAAACAGCTGCTTGTGAAATGGATACAGGCGGCTGTTTTCTGTTTCGTAAAAGCAAATGAATTTCATGAAATAAATAAAAATTAACAACACCTTTATGCTTTATTAACAAATCGAAGGCGGAATTATCGTTTTGTTCTAAAAAAATTAAAAAAATGCTTGCAATTCTGTAAAACATGTGTTATCATATGCATGTAGCTTTGAAGAGGAAAAATTAAGCTCCTTTTTAAAGACCACGGATTATTTTGAAAAAGATTTGCCAAAAATTAAGAGGGATTGGCAAATCCAAAAAAATTTTTTGGAGGTAATTATCATGAAAAGAAGATTAGCTCTCGTACTTGCATCTGCAATGCTGCTGACATCGGCAGTTACCGGTCTTGCTTCCTGCAAGAGCGGCGGCGGTGCCAAGGTTGACCCGAGCAAGGGCCATGTCTATTTCCTGCAGTTCAAGCCTGAGCAGGACGAGCAGTGGCAGGAGCTTGCAAAGAAGTACACTGAGGAAACGCAGGTTCAGGTTGACGTTTTCACAGCGGCAGAAGGCACCTACGAGACCACACTTTCGTCTGAAATCGCAAAGACAGACGCTCCTACACTGTTCCAGGTCAACGGCCCTGTCGGTCTGGAAAGCTGGAAGGATTATTGCGCTGATCTGTCCGATTCCGCATTTGCAAACGAGCTTACCAGCCAGGACTTCGCTCTGAAGGATGCTGAAGGCAAGACCCGCGGTGTTGCTTATGTTATCGAGACATACGGTATCATCACCAACAAGAAGCTCCTCGAGCAGTCCGGCCATTCTCTTGACGAGATCACCAACTTCGATACACTGAAGAAGGTTGCAGACGACATTCATGCAAAGGCTGCTACAAACGGCTTTGACGCTTTCACATCTTCCGGTATGCGCAGATCCTCCGACTGGAGATTCAAGACTCACCTTGCCAACCTGCCCATCTACTATGAGTACAAAGCAGACGGCATCGGCACCACAAAGAACATTAAGGGCACCTATCTTGACAACTACAGAAAGATCTGGGATCTCTACATCTCCGATTCCGCTACTGATCCTGCTCTGATCTCTACAAAGGGCGGCACAGACGCTGAAGCAGAGTTCATCAACGGCCAGGCTGTTTTCTTCCAGAACGGCACATGGGAATACGGCGCCATCCAGAAGGGCGGCATTGCTGACGAAGATCTCGCTATGCTCCCGATCTACATCGGCGTTGAAGGCGAAGAGAACCAGGGCCTCTGCACCGGTACTGAGAACTATCTCTGCGTCAACGGTCAGGCTGACGAGAAGGACATCAAGGCTACTCTCGACTTCCTCGAGTGGGTTGTTACCTCCGAAGAAGGCACAGATGCTCTTGCAAACAAGATGGGCTTCGTATCTCCCTTCAAGAAGGCTAAGGAAGCTACCAACTACCTCGTTAAGCTCGCTAATGAATCCGTTGCATCCGGCAAGACCCCTGTTTCCTGGAACTTCCCGACCATGCCTTCTGAGGCTTGGAAAGATGACGTCGGATCTGCTCTTACCGCTTATGCAGCAAAGCCGAGTGACGATACTTGGGAATCCGTCAAGGTCGCATTCGTTGACGGTTGGGCAGCAGAGTACGCAGCAAAGGGCTAATCTCTTTACTTTCCGTACGATGGCTTCATAAAAGCTAAAGTTATAGTTTAAACCTTATGAGAAGGGTGAACGGCATTTGCTTGCCCGTTCGCCCTTCTTTGTTTAGGACGATTTGCAATTCCTGACTTTCTTCCGTCTCCATAAAAAGAAAGGGGCTATTTATGGAAAAAATAATGAAAAAAAATCCCTTGTATTTCTGCCTGTTCCTGCTCCCCACTTTGCTTGCCTTTATGATGGGATTTGTCGTTCCGTTTGGCATGGGTATCTATCTGTCGTTCTGCAAATTCAACACCGTGACGGATGGCGAATGGGTTGGTCTTCAAAACTATGCGCAGATCTTTCAGGGCGACGATGTATTCGTCAATTCATTCTGGTTCACGGCGCTCTTTGCCGTACTCTCCACCATCGCCATCAATGTCATTGCGTTCATGGTGGCCGTGCTGCTGACCAAGAACTTTGGCGGCACCAATCTTTTCCGTACCATCTTCTTCATGCCTAACCTGCTGGGCGGCGTTTTGCTGGGTACCATCTGGAAAATCCTGCTGGACGGCGTACTGATTACCATGAAGGAAACTCTCGTTACAAACGGAGTAAACGGCTTTGTCGGTCTGTTGATCCTGATGGTCTGGCAGCAGGTCGGTTACATGATGATTATTTATGTCGCAGGCTTGCAGGGCGTTTCCGACGACCTCAAGGAAGCGGCGAGAATCGACGGCGCCAACAACAAGCAGATTCTCTTTAAGATTACGATTCCGCTTGTCATGCCTTCCATCAGCATGTGTACATTCCTTACCATTACCAACGGCTTCAAGCTGTTCGACCAGAACCTGACTCTTACCGGCGGCGGTGTCAATCACAACTCCGAAATGCTGGCGCTGAATATTTACAACACCTTCTACAGCCGCATAGGTTGGAAGGGCGTAGGTCAGGCGAAGGCGGTTCTCTTCTTCCTGCTGGTCGGTTTTATTGCGATCGCTCAGCTCAAAATAACCCAAAGCAAGGAGGCGGACTAATATGGCAGATAAAGATACAGATATCATGACGAATTCCGTTGTGGAAGCTGCTGCCGAAGCAGAACCCGTTGTGGAAGCTGCTGCCGAAGCAGAACCCGTTGCGGAAGCTGCTGCCGAAGCGGAACCCGTTGCGGAAGCTGCTGCCGAAGCGGAACCCGTTGCGGAAGCTGCTGCCGAAGCAGAACCCGCTGCCGAAGCTGCTGCCGAAGCAGAACCCGTTGCGGAAGCTGCTGCCGAAGCGGAACCCGCTGCCGAAGTGCAGCCCGCTGCCGAAGTGCAGCCCGCTGTGGTGCAGAACGCCAATCTGAAGTCAGCGAGTGAAATAAAGAATAAGCGCAAAAAAGGCGATATGATCTATACGATCGTCTTTACAATTGTCTGCGTCTTCTGGATTTACCCCCTTGTGATGGTGCTGATCAACTCCTTCAAGGAGAAGCTCTCCATCTCAAGCGATCCGTTTAATCTCCCCAGTGAGAAGACTTTTGTAGGACTGCAAAACTATGATCAGGCCATCAACACCCAGATGGACTTCATGTCCGCGCTGTTGAACAGCTTGATTATTACCGTGCTTTCGGTTGCGCTGATACTGCTGTGCACCTCTATGTGCGCCTATTTCGTAACCAGAGTGAACACATGGTACACAAAGACATTCTATTATCTCTGTCTTTTCTCCATGATCGTTCCCTTCCAGATGATCATGTTCCCGCTGTCCAAGGTGACAGATATGCTGGGACTCAACTCCCCCTTCCTCATTCCGATCGTATATCTGGGATTCGGCGCAGGTACGGCACTCTTCATGTTCACCAACTTCCTGAAATCAATGCCGCTGGAGATAGAAGAAGCCGCCATGATCGACGGCTGCGGTCCCATCAAGACCTTCTTCAGCGTGGTGCTTCCCATCATGAAGCCCACCATTATTTCCGTCGGTATTCTGGAAACCATGTGGATCTGGAATGACTACCTCCTGCCCTACCTCGTTCTTAACATCAGATACTACAAGACCGTTCCGATCGTCATCCAGTACTTCCAGGGCGGCTACGGCCAGGTTGAATGGGGTGCCATCATGGCGAGCATGGTTATCACCATCACACCGATTGTCATCCTGTACCTCTTCCTCCAGAAGTACATCATCAAGGGTGTTCTCTCGGGTGCTGTCAAGGGATAATTTTCATCTTTCCATTGACAAAACATCAAATATTCCTTGTCTCCGTGCAGCTCATAAGAGCTTCGCGGAGACTTTTTTTGTTTTTTCAAAAGAATTGCAGAATTTGGCCTGCAATTTTCCGCGAAAATATTGCATTTGAGGCTTATTGATGATATAATAATCAGATAAAAAGATTTGATCAATTCTTATCTACAGAAAGGAACTGAAACACATGGCACTTATCGCAAAATCAATCAAAGGGACGCAGGATATGCTTCCTGCTGACAGCTATAAATGGCAGTATGTCGAAAAGACCTGCCTTGAAACCGCCCGTCTGCACGGCTACAGCGAGATTCGCACGCCGGTCTTTGAGCACACCGAGCTTTTCACCCGCGGCGTCGGTGATACCACCGACGTGGTGCAGAAGGAAATGTACACCTTCACCGACCGCGGCGACCGTTCGCTTTCTCTCAGACCCGAAATGACCGCTTCCGCCGTCCGCTGTGCCATCGAGCACGGCCTGATCAACGACGCGCTGCCCGTCAAGGCGTGCTACACCGCCGGCTGCTACCGCGCGGAAAAGCCGCAGGCGGGACGTATGCGCGAATTCCACCAGTTCGGCGTGGAATTATTCGGCGCGCCCTCTCCGGCAGCCGACGCGGAGATTATCTCCCTTGCCGACGCAACGCTCCGGGAGCTGGGCATCAGCGGCTACACCCTCGAGATCAATTCCATCGGCTGCCCCACCTGCCGTGCGGAATATCACAAGGCGCTCAAGGAATATTTTGAGAGCAAGAAGGAGCAGCTCTGCGAGACATGCCTTGACCGTCTGGACAGAAATCCCATGCGCATCATCGACTGCAAGGTTCCGTCCTGCCAGGAGGTTGCCAAGGACGCTCCCAGAATGATCGATTACCTCTGCGACGACTGCCGCACACATTTCGACAGCGTGAAGAAGTATCTCGACGCGATGGGTATTGCCTACACCGTCAATCCTTCCATCGTGCGCGGTCTGGACTATTACACCCGGACGGTCTTTGAATTCATCTCCTCCGACCTGGGTGCACAGTCCACCATCTGCGGCGGCGGACGCTACGACGGACTGTTCAGGCAGCTCGGCGGCCCCGATACGCCTTCTCTCGGCTTCGGCATGGGTCTGGAAAGGGTCATGCTGGTCATGGACGCGCAGGGGGTGGAATATCCCGCGCCGGAAAAGACCATGATTTATCTCGCGCCGATGGGCGAAGCCGCCGTGATCAAATGCATGGAGCTTTGTTCGAAGCTGCGAGCCGAAGGCTTCTCCGCCGAGACCGACCTCAACAACCGTTCCCTCAAGGCACAGATGAAATACGCCAACAAGCTGGGCGTGAAATACACCGTTGTCATCGGCGACAGCGAGCTGGAATCGGGCATTGTGAAGCTCAAGAACATGGAGTCGGGTCAGCAGACCGAAGTCACCATGGAAACCGGCATCATCGAATCGCTCTACGACATGGGCATCAACGACACCATGGCACGCCTGAATGAAACCGTCGCCGCATTCGAGGGCCTTGCGGGCATCGAAAAGCTGCTTGCCGAAAGCGGCGAGGAGGAATAATGCATGTGGAAGCGGTTCTTCGGCGGCGGAAAACAACCCCCGTCTGAACCGGGCGCCGTCAGTCGGGCTATCGCCGCCTATCTCGCCTGCCCCTGTGAGTATATTCCCAAAGGCACCCCGGCGGGAAGGATTTCCGCGCTTTTTGACGCCGCCGAAAAAGAAGGCGAAAAACACGGCTTTCTCCCTGTTCTGATTGCCGCCAATGAGGTCAACCTTGCGGAAATGCTTTATGACAACGCGGGTTTATCGGACATTCTGAATCGCAATTCCGGCTATACAGACCGCAAATTCACCCTCAGGGAAGGCTTTGCCCTCACCGATGAGGAAAAAGGCAGGCTGCGCGCTTACCGTGACGGTTTAATTGCGGGGCTTCATGACACAGACGCGGAGGAATTTTTGCAAACGCGCATGGCGGAGTGTGCTGAGGACGAGGATTTTGACCTGGAAGAAGAATGGGGCGGCGATGAAATCTACTTTGAATTCATCCGGGACGGAATTACCGCGCCCTTCGATGATGAAACCCAGAAGTCCCATGAGCTGCTTCTCGCCAGAATTCCGGTGCGCGAGCCGTGGCAGATCGCGGCGTGGCTGCCGATGGGCGGCTGGAATGAATGTCCCGCTCCCGGAGAGCTGCTTGCGATGTCGAAACGCTGGTATGACAAATACGGCGTGGTGATCTGCTGCATGACCTCCGACGAGCTGGAATTCCGGGTATTCCATCGCCCTACCGACGCGGAAGAAGCCTACGCGCTGGCCAAGGAGCACTATTATTTCTGCCAGGACCGCGTGGAACAGTACGCGGACGAATACAACCTCCGAACCCTCGCGGACAATCTGACAAAATCCCCCATCTGGTACTTCTGGTGGGACTGAAGCGCGGCGCGGCGCTGGAATATAGAAATATGAGTGATAGAATGAAGAAAATTTCCGCTTTGTTCGGCTTTGTTTTGCTGCTGGCTGTGGAAATCATCATCGGAAAATTCGCGCACGGCTTTCTCCGGGCGTATGTCGGAGATGTGCTGGTGATTCCGCTGATTTACTGCTTCGTGCGGATCTTTTACGTGCGTCCCTGCGTCTGGCTTCCCGCCGCGGTGGGCGGGTTGGGGATTCTTGCCGAGATATTGCAGTATTTCAATTTATGCGGGATGCTGGGCATTCCGAAGGGCAGTCTTCTCGGAATTCTTCTGGGCTCCTCGGCCGACTTCGGGGATATTCTCTGCTACGCTGCCGGAACCCTGCTGATTTACGCGGTGGAAGGGTGCTCAGGAAAGGTATTTGAACAAACGCACCGGAAGGAAGAATAGTATGGCACATCAGATTATCAAGCCGCTCCCGCAGGATTTCCATAAAATATGCCCGGATATCTGGAACACGGTCAAGCATGCGGAATTTGCCAAACAGTTTGAGCGGGAGCTGTATTCCGGCAACAGAATCGCCTATATCTATCAGATAGACGGCGAGAATATCGCGGAGATTTCGATGGTATTTGACGCGGATGACCCGGATTACACCGTTGCAGAGGAAAGGGCTTATATCTCCCATCTTGTGGTAAGGCAGGAATACAGACGGCAGGGAATCGGCAGAGAACTCGTCCATTATATCACCGACAAGGCAATTGAAATGGGCTACAGGGAATTGTCGATCGGCGTTGATCTCAATCATTATCCGGCCATCAAACTGTATGTTGACTGCGGGTTTGACAAAGTGATTTTCGTCGGAAAAGATGAACAGGGCGAATACGTGAAGCTGCTCAAAACGCTGTAGATGACTTGCTTGAGGTGAATGAAACATGTCTGAAAAGAATAAACCGCTGTCGGTCCGGATGGCTGTGACAGTGATTTACGTGATCGGCATAGTGATGACGGTATTTCTGGGATTCAAATGCGTTTTACCTCCCACCTCCGAACCCAATCCTGACGCGATGATTCCCTTCACCGAGAACGAACGTGCCTTTATCATGATGGCAATGGGATTCCCGTTCATGCTGGCGTCCTGCCTGTCGGTGATCTGGGCTTTTGGCTTGAAGAAATCACCGCATCCGCGCCGAAATATCCTTCTCACGCTCATTCCCGCTGTCATTGATGGCATTCCCTTTGTCGCGGTCGCGGGAATTCTGTTGGTCATGCTTGTGGAAGGCTATCTGGAAGCACTCGGAATCCTGCCGTAACGGATTTATTACTTACCACCCTTTTCATCATAGGAGGATATCTCAAAAATGACCGTCAGACCCTACACAGCAGACGACATAAAAGCCATGACCGACATCTGGAATGAGGTCGTGGAACAGGGCATCGCCTTTCCTCAGGAGGAACCGCTGAATGAAAAAAACGCACAGGATTTCTTCGCGTCGCAGAGCAGGAGCGCCGTGGCGGTGGACGACAGCGGCTGTATTGTGGGGCTGTATATCCTTCACCCGAACAATGTCGGACGGTGCGGTCACATCTGCAACGCGAGCTACGCGGTAGCTTCCAACTGCCGGGGAATGCACATCGGCGAAGCGCTGGTGCGTGATTGCATCCAGGCAGCCGGACAGCTGGGTTTCCGCATTTTGCAGTTCAACGCGGTGGTGGAAACCAATACGGCGGCAAGGCGGCTTTATGAAAAAATCGGATTTCATCCGCTGGGCGTGATTCCCAAAGGCTTCAGAATGAAAGACGGGCATTATGAAAACATCTGCCCTTACTATATAGAATTGTAATGAAATGATTTGCATTTATTTTTTTGGAGGAATGAATTATGTCTGAAACACTGACAGGCTTGAAGCGCAGCCATTACTGCGGCACGCTGCGAGCCGAAAACATCGGAGAAACCGTCACGGTCTGCGGCTGGGTGCAGAAGCAGCGCGACAAGGGCGGGCTGATTTTCATCGACCTGCGCGACCGCACGGGCATTTTGCAGCTCACCTTCGACGACACCACCGACCCAGCCGTCTTTGAAAAGGCAAAGTCCTGCCGCAGCGAGTACGTTCTCGCCGTGGTCGGAACGGTGCGGGAACGTTCGTCCAAGAATCCCGAGATTCCCACCGGCGACATCGAAATCGCCGTCACCGAGCTTCGCATCCTCAACAAGGCGGTTACGCCCGCCTTTGAAATCACCGACAACTGCAAGACCGGCGAGGACATCCGGCTCAAGAACCGCTACCTCGATCTTCGCCGTCCCGTTCTGATGAAGAATATCCTTTTTAAGCATCAGGTCATGCAGGCCACAAGAAGATTTTTCTCCGACAACGGATTTATTGAAATCGAAACGCCTATGATGATCAAGTCCACACCGGAAGGGGCGAGGGACTATATCATTCCCAGCCGTGTACATAACGGCAGCTTCTACGCCCTGCCCCAGTCGCCGCAGCTCTACAAGCAGCTGCTCATGGTGTCGGGCTTCGACAAATACTTTCAGCTTGCCCGCTGCTTCCGCGACGAAGATTTACGCGCGGACCGTCAGCCGGAATTCACACAGATCGACGTGGAAATGAGCTTCGTCGATAAGGTGGAGGACGTGCTTCCGTGGGAGGAAGGCTTTGTCAAATACCTGATGAAGGAAACGATGGGCATCGACATTCCCACTCCGCTGCCGAGAATCACCTACAACGAAGCCATGTCTCGTTACGGCTCCGACAAGCCGGATACACGCTACGGCATGGAAATTACCGATATTTCGGATATCGCCGCGCAGACAGGCTTCGGCGTGTTTACTTCGGCCATCGAGAACGGCGGCAGCGTGCGCGGCATCTGCCTGAAGGACGGCGCGAAGGTCTACACCCGCAAGGAGATCGACAAGCTGGTGGAATACGTCAAGGGCATCGGCGCGAAGGGCCTTGCGTGGATCCGCTGGGCGGATGAAGCGCCCACTTGCACTTTTGCCAAATTCCTCGGTGAAGGGCAGCTCGACGCGATTCTTACCAGAATGGGCGCGGAAAAGGGCGACGTGGTGCTCTTTGTCGCCGACAAGAATAAAGTCACGCTTCCGGTGCTTGGCGCACTGCGTCAGGAAACGGCGAAGCGGCTGGGCATCATTCCCGACACCTTCAATTTCCTGTTTGTGGTGGAATTCCCCTTCTTCGAGTACAACGACGAGACACAGAGCTGGGATGCGATGCACCATCCCTTCACCGCACCGCTGGACGAGTGCATTCAGTACCTCGACAACGCGCCGGAGAAGGTCTACGCGAAGGCGTACGACCTTGTACTGAATGGCATTGAGCTTTCGTCGGGTTCTATCCGTATTACCGACCCCGAATTGCAGGAGAAGATGTTCGAGGCGCTGGGCTTCACACCGGAGCAGGCGCAGGAGAAGTTCGGCTTCCTGACCGACGCGTTCCAATACGGCGCGCCGCCGCACGGTGGATTCGGCATCGGCCTGGACAGACTGGTGATGCTGATGTGCAAGGCGGAATCGCTGCGCGATGTGGTGGCATTCCCGAAGGTGAAGGATGCGAGTGAGCCGATGACCAACGCGCCGCAGCCGGTAGACGAAAAGCAGCTGGCGGAATTAGGCATAGCGGTAATAAAGAATAAAGAATAAAGAATAAAGAATAAAGAAAAAAGAAAAAAAGAAAAAAGAAAAAGAAAGCGCGCAGCGCCAATAATGGGGTGCAGGGGGCAAGGCTCCCTGCCAGGGGTCCGGGGGCAGCGCCACCGGCGGGGCGGTGGGGCAGAGCCCCACGAGCGAAACGAAGTGGAGCGAGCAAGACGCACCGGGCAACCCAACCGGCCTGGGCGAATGCAAAGGCAGTGAGGCAAGCGAGCAAGACGCACCGGGCAACCCAACCGGCCTGGGCGAATGCAAAGGCGGTCAGGCAAGCGAGCAAGACGCACCGGGCAACCCAACCGGCCTGGGCGAATGCAAAGGCAGTCAGGCAAGCGAGCAAGACGCACTCCATTTCCCGAAAAATTCAGTGAATACCGAATAGAAGGACGGTTAATATTCAATTAACAGTCATGCGTTATAAATACAGTGACTTAATGTACAGTGAAAGGAGCGACGATCATGTGGAAGAGCAGCAGGCTGACGGGCGACAGAATCTATCTCAGGGCTTACAGAACAAGCGACGCGCAGGCGCTCTCCGACATGACCGCACGGGACGAGATATATCGCACGACATACAATATCCAGCGGGAATTTGACGTTGCCCATGCCCGCTGGTGGATCAAATTCAATGCAAACTGCAGACGCACAGGAACGTCGTATGAATTCGGCATATTCGAGAATGACACCGACCGTCTGATCGGCAACATCGGCATAGTGAATGTGAACAGCCGATGCCGACATGCCACACTTGCCTATTACATACACCCTGACATGTGGAACAAGGGCATCGCCACCGAGGCGGGAAGCATCATACTGGAGTATGCTTTTGTCAGGCTTGATTTAAACCGCGTCAGTGCGGTCTGCATGACGCAAAATGCAGCATCCCGCCGGGTATTGGACAAGCTGGGTTTTGCATTTGAAGGCATAGCCAGGCAGGAAATAATGAAGGATGGCGTGTTTTACGACGTAGCACATTACGGACTGCTGAGTGAAGATTACGATAAAAAGGAGATTGTGAGATGAAGCTGTTCAAGTACATCAACCAAGCCGGCGGAGTATTTTCCGTTTTGTTTTTCCTGATTATGGTAGGATTAGTCAGAAGAGGCATAATCGGAAAGGCGTATTACATTGTAGGGACGATGTTTCTGATCTTTGCCGCCATGTTTTTGGTGACAGCGTGTGTGCTGATGTTCCGCAGCCTGATGTGGCATATCCGCAATCATAAGCTGGGGGCAATGCTTCGGCATTACGCTTATGCGTATCTTGGTTTTTATGTGCTGCTGATCATAATCGACCACATCACGATGGGAAGCATCAGCTGGTGGCACAATCTGCTTTACTCCTTTATAGGGGCTATGCTGGAACTGTATGCCCACGGTTATAAGCTGGAATTTATCAAGAAAAACAACCAGACGGAGCCGGAACCCGAAGAAGTGTGACGGTTTTCAGCCTGAATCATGCATTTTTGACCGACATTTTTAATTAATTATTCATCATAAATTGCGTAAAGTACATTATTTTTTTGTCGATGGCTACAAATATGAAATTTTATTTTGTATAAGTTTGACATTTGAGAATATTAGGTGTATAATAGGCAGGTAAGTTGATAAAGCAATTGCTTATCAATTCAGATTATTCACGAAAATACTGAAAGGGGTAAAAAATTATGGCACCCAGAAAGAAGGCTACTGCCGCAGCGGCAGAGGTTAAGGAAGTTAAGGAAGAAGTTAAGGCAGAGGTCGCAGCAGTCGAAGCAGCAGAGGCTCCCGCAAAGAAGCCCGCTAAGAAGGCTCCCGCTAAGAAGGCAGCTGCAAAGGCTGAGAAGGTTGAAGCTAAGGCAGAAGTTATTATCGAGTTCGGCGGCGTACAGGTTTCCGTTGACGAGATCGTCAAGAACGCAAAGCTCACTGTCGGTGAGGATAAGGACGTCAAGATTTATGTCAAGCCCGACGAGAGCAAGGCCTACATCGTGGCCGGCGAAGAGTCCGTTGCAATGGACGTTTACTTCTGCTAATTCCATTATTTAACAAGCGCATACCATTTTGATTCAAAGATTTACAGCGGCAGGTCGTTTCATGAGATCGACCTGCCGCTGTTTTTTTATTGATTGAATGGCAGAATAGCATCCTTCATGCTTTTCACATACTCGCCGACGTATTGCGGAGCGTCCTTCCCGTGCTGCTCCAGCAGACGGATGATGGCCGAGCCGACGATGGCGCCGTCGGAAATGGCAGCCATTTTGCCTGCCTGTTCGGGTGTGGAAATGCCGAAGCCGATCGCGCAGGGAACGTCGGTGTTCTCCCGGATGACTTTCACAATGGAAGCCAGATCGGTCTTGATTTCGCTGCGCATGCCGGTAACGCCCAGACTGGACACGAGATAGATGAATCCTTCCGCCTCGCGGGCGATCATGGCAATGCGGTTCTCGGAAGTGGGCGCGATGAGCGAAATCAGATCCACGCCGTATTGACGGCAGAGGGGAAGGAATTCCTCCTTTTCCTCATAGGGAAGGTCGGGCAGAATCAACCCGTCAATGCCGATTTCACCGCAGGTGGCGATGAATTTCTCCGCGTCGTAGGAAAAGACCACATTCGCGTAGGTCATGAAGACCATGGGAACCGTCACGTCCTTCCGCAGCTCCCGCACCAGCGCAAATACCTTGTCGGTCGTGGCGCCGCCTTCCAGCGCGCGGAGATTCGCCCCCTGAATGACGGGGCCTTCGGCGGTCGGGTCGGAGAAGGGAATGCCCAGCTCGATCAGATCCGCGCCGTTTGCCGCAGCCGCCCGCACCACCGCCGCGGTGGTTTTCATATCCGGATCGCCGCAGGTAATGAAGGGAATGAATGCCTTCCCACCGGCGAATGCCTTTGCTATCTTACTCATGAATATCCTCCCCTCTGTAACGGGCGATGGCGGCGCAGTCCTTGTCGCCGCGTCCCGAAATGGTGATGACGATGATCTTGTCCTTGCCGAGCGTCGGGGCCAGCTTCATGGCGTGCGCCACAGCGTGCGCCGACTCGATGGCGGGAATGATGCCCTCCGTGCGGGCAAGGTATTCAAACGCCTGCACCGCTTCCTCGTCGGTGACCGCGACATATTCCGCCCGTCCGATGTCGTGCAGATAGGCGTGCTCCGGCCCGACGCCCGGGTAGTCCAGACCCGCCGAAATGGAATAGACCGGCGCGATCTGCCCGAATTTGTCCTGACAGAAATAGGATTTCATGCCGTGGAAGATGCCGATGCGGCCGGTGGAGATGGTGGCAGCCGTTTCAAAGGTGTCGATGCCGCGTCCCGCCGCTTCGCAGCCGATCAGACGAACGCCCTCGTCCTCAATGAAATGGTAGAAGCTGCCGATGGCGTTGGAGCCGCCGCCCACGCAGGCGATCACCGCGTCGGGAAGTCGTCCTTCCTTCTGCCTCATCTGCTCCTTGATTTCCTTGGAAATCACCGCCTGGAAATCCCGCACGATGGTGGGGAAGGGGTGCGGTCCCATGACCGAACCGAGACAGTAATGGGTGTCGGCTATGCGGGAAGTCCATTCGCGCATGGCTTCCGAAACGGCGTCCTTGAGTGTCGCCGTGCCGGTCTTGACGGGAATGACTTCCGCGCCGAGCAGCCGCATGCGGTAGACGTTGAGCGCCTGCCGCTTGGTGTCTTCCTCGCCCATGAAGACCACACATTCCATGCCCATCAGAGCGGCGGCTGTGGCGGTCGCCACGCCGTGCTGTCCGGCTCCTGTTTCGGCGATCAGGCGGGTTTTGCCCATCTTCTTGGCGAGCAATGCCTGCCCCAGCACGTTGTTGATCTTGTGTGCGCCGGTGTGGTTGAGGTCCTCGCGTTTGAGATAAATCTTCGCGCCGCCGAGGTCGGCGGTCATTTTGGCGGCGTAATACAGCCGGGAAGGTCTGCCCGCGTATTCATTGAAAAGCTCGCTCAGCTCCGCGCAGAACTGCGGGTCGTTCTTGTAGTGATTATATGCTTGCTCCAATTCAATGACGGCATTCATCAGCGTTTCGGGAATATACTGTCCGCCGTGGATGCCAAAGCGTCCGTTGGGATTGGTCATCTGTTATCTTCCTCTCTGACAGCGGCAACGAATGCCGCCATTTTACTGAAATCCTTCACTCCGTTGCTCTCAATGCCGGAGCTGACGTCCACCGCGAAGGGATGAATTTTTCTGATGGCGGCGGATACATTTCCCACAGTAAGTCCTCCCGCCAGAAAGAATTCCCGCCGTACACCGGCCACCGCCGACCAGTCGAAGGTCACGCCGCTTCCCATGCCGGAATCCAGCAGCAGGTATTCCGCGGGGAATTCTTCCGCCGGCAGGCAGTCCTCAGGCCTTTCTACCCGGAAGGCTTTTATCACGGGGCTGTCGGTCAGCTCTCTGAGCCGTTTGAAATATGCTTCGTCCTCATGCCCGTGAAGCTGCGCGATGTCGATCACGTTTTCTTTCAGCAGCGCGGCGATATTCTCCGGCGATTCGTCCACAAATACGCCTACCGCCTGAATGGCAGGGTCAAGCCATTCCTTCAGCCGCGCGGCCTGTTCCGGCGTGACGAAGCGGCGGCTCTTGGGATAAAATACGAATCCCACGTAATCGGGGCGCAGTTCATTGACCGCGTGAATGTCATCAGGGCGCGTCAATCCGCAGAGTTTGATTTTGGTCATAGATTAAAATCCTTTCAGCTCCCGCAGCTTTGCCGCCTTGTCGGAAGCCCGCATGAGCGTTTCGCCGATCAGCACGGCGTCCGCACCGATTTCACGAAGCGCCGCGACGTCCTCCGCGGTTTTCACGCCGCTTTCGGAGACAAACAGCACCTCGGGCGGCAGCAGCGAACGCAGCCTTCTGCTGTTGGAAGTGTCAACGGTGAAATCCTTCAGATTGCGGTTGTTCACGCCGACAATTCTCGCGCCGGCTGTCAGCGCGGTTTGGATTTCGGCTTCGTCGTGGGCTTCCACCAGCGCCGACAGTCCCAGCGCATCGCAGACCGCGATGTATTCCTTGAGCTGTGAAGGGCTGAGAATAGAGCAGATCAGCAGCACCGCCGACGCGCCGAGCAGCTTTGCCTCATAGATCATATATTCGTCCACCGTGAAATCCTTGCGCAGGCAGGGAATGGCCACCTTTGCCGCGATTTCACGCAGAAATTCATCGCTGCCGAGGAACCACTTCGGCTCGGTCAGTACGGAAATCGCGTCGGCTCCGGCGGCTTCATATTCCTCCGCTATCCGCAGATAGGGGAAGTCGGGTGCAATTAAGCCCTTGGAAGGAGAAGCCTTCTTGCATTCGCAGATGAAGGAAATGTCCGGCTTTTTCAGGGCATTCTCAAAGGCAAAATTCCCCTTGGGCAGCGCGAAGGCGTTGTCCCGCAGTGTTTGTGCCGGAATGGTTTTCTTTGCGATCTGAACGCGTTCTCTCGCGTGTTCCGCAAGCTGGTCTAGAATGTTCATTCCTCGAATGTTCATTCCTCGGCCTCCGGGCGGTTGCTGACCTCAATGAATTTCTCCAGCGTCTGAAGAGCCGCACCGGAGTCAATGATGTCCGCCGCCAGCACGACGCCTTTTTCCATGGAATCTGCCTTGCCGCCGATATAGAGCGCCGCGCCGGCATTCATCAGGACGGCGTTGCGCTTGTGACCCTGCTGACCGCCGAGAATGGCGCGGGTGGTGGCGGCGTTTTCAGCGGGAGTGCCGCCTTTGAGGTCGGCCTTGCTGCAACGCTCAAAGCCGAATTCCTCGGGGGTGATGACAGAGGAACGGAACCAGCCGTCCTTGATTTCGCAGATTTTGGTGGGAGCGCTGAGCGAGATTTCATCCAGCTTATCCATGCCGTAGACCACCATGCCGCGCTTCACGCCCAGGCTGACAAGCACCTGCGCCAGCGGCTCCACGAGGTATTCGTCGTACACGCCGAGCAGCTGCATTTTGGGCGAACCGGGATTGGTGAGGGGGCCGAGAATATTGAACACCGTGCGGAAACCGAGTTCACGACGGATGGCGCCGACGTATTTCATGGAGGAGTGGTACTTCTGGGCAAAGAAGAAGCACATGCCCACTTCATTGAGAAGCTCGACGCAGCGGGCGGGACTCTGGTTGATATTCACGCCGAGAGCCTCCAGGCAATCCGCCGTTCCGCTGAGCGAAGAAGCCGCGCGGTTGCCGTGCTTCGCGACCTTTATGCCGCCTGCCGCAGCGACAAGGGCGGAGGTGGTGGAGATATTGAAGCTGTGGGCGTTGTCGCCGCCGGTGCCGACAATTTCAAAAAGCTCCATGCCGGTGTCCACCTTGGTGGCGTGATCGCGCATGGCAGCGGCGCAGCCGGCGATTTCGTCGGTGGTTTCGGCACGTGCGCTTTTGGTGGAAAGTGCGGAGAGGAAGGCGGCGTTCTGGGTGGGGGTAGTTTCTCCGCTCATGATTTCATTCATGACGGCGTAGGCCTCGTCATAGGTGAGGTCACCCTTGCTTACGATTTTGATGATGGCTTCTTTGATCATTTGGAAGACTCCTTTATTTGGTGATAATTGTTTTCTAAGGAAAGCGCGCAGCGCCAATAATGGGGTGCAGGGGCCCACTGGTCCCTGCCGGGTTGTAGGGCAGAGCCCTGCCGGGAGGGTGAGGGCAGCGCCCTCACGAGGGAGGATTTTAGCCGACCGAGCAAGATCAGCTTTGTATCAAATCGGGGTCGGGCGAATTCGGAAAGGGTTTCTTTTTCCTGCGTCCTGGTTGGTAATTAATCGGGATCGGGCGAATTCGGATAGGGTTCCTTTTTCCTGCGTCCTGGTTGGTAATTAATCGGGGTCGGGCGAATTCGGATAGGGTTCCTTTTTCCTGCGTCCTGGTTGGTAATTAATCGGGGTTGGGCGAATTCGGATAGGGTTCCGCGTTTGTTGCGCCCAAGCCCGTCACAAGTCGCAGTGCGTTGCGGCGAGGGGCGCCGCCCTGGACCTGGCAGGGAGCCTTGCCCCCTGCACCCCATATGTTATTTTATAAAATTTTCCAGCATTGCTTTTCCGTCCGGCGTCATGATCGATTCCGGATGAAACTGCACCCCGTATATCGGGTACTCCCTATGCTGTACCGCCATGATCTCTCCCTCGTCCGTCCTTGCCGTGACCTTCAGACATTCCGGCAGCGTTCCGGCGTCCGCCGCCAGCGAATGATACCGCGCTACCCGTGCGGAGGAAGGACATCCCCGGAACAGCGGACAGTCCGGGTCGAATGTGACCACCGACTGCTTGCCGTGCATCAGCCGGGAAGCATAGGTGATCTTTCCCCCGAACGCCATGCAGATGGCCTGATGTCCCAGGCACACGCCCAGCATCGGTATTTCCTTACCCAATTCCCTTGCGGCTTCCACGAGAATGCCCGCGTTCTCCGGCCTTCCGGGGCCGGGCGAAAGGATGATCCGGTCGGGGTGAAGGGCCTTGATTTCCTCCACGGTCATTTCGTCGTTGCGGATCACCCGGATGTCAGGGGCAATGCTGCCGATCAATTGGTAAAGATTGTAGGAAAAGCTGTCGTAATTGTCGATGAGAAGAATCATTCCTCCACCTCCTGTGCCTGTTCCAATGCGCTCAGGCAGGAACGGGCTTTATTCATGCATTCCTCAAATTCCTTCTCCGGCACCGAATCGGCGACAATTCCCGCGCCGCTGCGGACGAATACCCTGCCGTTCTTCCTGTAGGCAATGCGGATGGCGATGCAGGTGTCCATATTGCCGGTGAAGTCGATGTAGCCGATCGCGCCGCCATAAATGCCGCGCTTGTTGTTCTCCAGCTCACCGATCAGCTGACAGGCGCGAATCTTCGGCGCGCCCGAAAGGGTTCCCGCCGGAAGAACAGCCTCAATCGCGTCCAGCGCGTCCCGGTCCTCGCGGATGATGCCCCGGACGGTGGAACCGATGTGCATGACGTGGGAATAACGCACGACGTCATGCAGCTTTTCCACTTCCACGGTGCCGAAGCGGCTGATTTTTCCCAGGTCGTTGCGTCCCAGATCCACCAGCATATTGTGTTCCGCAAGCTCCTTTTCGTCGGCAAGCAATTCGGCTTCCAGCGCTTTGTCTTCCTCCTCAGTGCGTCCCCTGGGACGTGTGCCGGCAAGGGGGAAGGTGTGCAGCACGCCGTTCTCCAGCTTGACCAGCGTTTCGGGAGAAGCGCCCGCCACTTCCACATCGGTTCCGGAGAAATAGAACATATAGGGCGAAGGATTGATGGTGCGGAGCAACCGGTAGGTGTTGAAAAGGCTTCCCTCAAACGGCGCGGAAAGACGGTTGGACAACACGATCTGGAAGATATCTCCCTCGCGGATATAGTTCTTGGCACTCTCCACCATCGAGCAGAAGCGTTCCCTGTCAAAGAGCGGCGTGACCTCGCCGAGAAGCCTTCCGGGCTGCTCCTGAATCTTTGTGCCGTTGCGGAGAAGGTCAGCCATCTGCCGGAGTTCCAGCACCGCCTTATTGTAGCCGGTTTCGCCGTCTGCCAGCCGCATATTGACGATGAGGATGATCTTCTGCTTCATGTGGTCGAAGGCAATCACCTTGTCAAAGAGCATGAGATCCATGTCCTTGAATCCCTCGGAGTCATCCGTATCGCGACGTGCGGTGGGTTCGCTGTAAAACAGATAGTCGTAGGAAAAATACCCCACCAGACCGCCGGTAAAGGACGGCAGGTAATCAAGCCGGGGACTTCTGTAATCGGCCAGAATATTGCGCAGCACGGAGGAAGGATCCTGTGTTTCCATCTTCATATGGCTGGCGGTGAGCTTTCCGTCCACGCAGGTGATGGCCATTTTCGGGTCATAGCCGAGGAAGGTGTAACGTCCCCATTTTTCGCCCTGCTGGGCTGATTCCAGCAGATAGCAGTGAGCGGACACGTTTTTGAGAATTCTCATGGCTTCGATCGGCGTGATGAAGTCAGAGAGCATTTCGCAGCTGATCGGAAGGACGCTGTACAAGCCGTTATCGGCTTCATGCAGCACGGTTTCAAGCTCCGGTCTGATTATCACAAAATCATCTCCCATCTCTGTCAGGCAACAAAAAAGTCCCTGACAGAAGCAAAATCAAATCAACTTCTGTCAAGGACGAATATCAGAAAAATATCCGCGGTGCCACCTTGATTTACGGCTGTTGCCGTACTCTTGACGGGATACCAGCATATCCCCGGCAACTGACGTATGCCATCACGTCGCAGAATACTTTGAATCAAGCATGAGCCAATTCATTTGACTGCGCCCTCAGCGGTCCATTTGACGAATTGTTTCTTGCCTGACTCTCAGCATCGCAGGCTCTCTGTAAAGGCATAGTCGCCGTTATCTCCGCTTCAACGGTTTAAATTGCTATTTAATTTTCATTGATTATAGCACCATCCATATCAATTGTCAAGAAAATTCTGAATTTCTCACATGTTTTTCATAAAATTAGATGATCCGTCATAAAATGCAAGGAATTCTTCTTGAAAATGCGATGATGCTATGCTATAATGAAACTCAACTGAATTCATTTATGATATGGAAAGGGGATTTTAATTTGAGATCGTTTATGAGAGGTGCGTTCATCGCGGTGTTGGTTTGTTCGGCGATTTGTTTCGCCATGTCTTCATGCGGCAAAAACGGTGATAACGTGTCGGATTCGGACATGAATATCATATCCTCCCATGCAGAGCAAAAAGAGCTTACCGAGCTGGAAACGCTGGTGCAGGAGGATCAGTTCCAGGAGCAGGTCAAGGCGCTGTCGCAGACCTACGAAGCCAAGGGCTTGAGGCTGGAAGTTGTCGCGGAGGGCAATTCGGTCGTGTACAAATGCATCTACACGGTTGCGGTTGACGGTTCCAAGAGCAAGGAGGAGCTTTCGGAGCATCTGGAAAGCAAGGCTTTTGAAACTTCCATTGACAGTGTGCTTCGTTCATTCAAAGCGCAGGTGCCTCAGACTGATTCGGTCATCGTCAGATATTACGACATGAACGGAAACATCATCGCTTCAAAGGAATACAAATAAATAAAAAAACAAGCGGAGAAGGATTCCTGCGATAAAAAAGGCAGGTGTCAATCTCCGCTTGTTTATTGTGCCTTGTGTTACCGGTCAATGCTGACCTTGCCGACGATGTTTTCGACAGTGATGGTGTAATCGGCATTTTTATCGCCCTTGAGGGGGGTTACAATGCCTACAATTTCCTTTTTGGAGAGCTTGAATTTGCTTCCTTCCGGCAGCTTGATGTCAACCGTTCCCATGATCTGGGTGATTTTGCAGTCGCTTGCCAGATGCGAATCGGATTCCAGCTCGATTTTACCCATGATATTGTTGATCTTGAAGCCGCCGATCGTGCCGCTGATAATGGCTTTTCCCGCGGAGTCAAGAATATTCACCCTGTCAAAATGACCGTCAGAGAGATCCGCCTTGCCGGCGATATCCTTCAGATTCAGGGTCTTTGCACTGACGCGGGAGGTATTGACGTTTCCTGCCGCGTCTTTGATTTCAAATGTGTAAAGATCAAGCCGGGTGTCGATGTTCATCTTGCCGGCGATTTTGTTGAGCCTGATATTGCCTTTGTATCCGGCAGGCAGCGCAACCTGCATGCTGATTTCCTTGCCGCGCAGCTTGCGGATCTTGATGATGGCTTCGTCGGTGCTCTGGTTGAATTCAAACTGAATGTCAGGGATATTTTTTCCGGTGAGGTTTTTGGCGGACTTGACAGAGCTCGACTGTCTGATTTTGCCGTCAACGATCAGATGGATATTTTCATCGGGGGAAGCGGTAACGGTCATTTCCTCGGCGATATTCTCGAAGACAATGATGCCGTTGTCAGTGGGACAGCCGATCTGCCCTTCGGCATGGCAGCCGACGTATTCCGAGTGGTCGCTGAATGAAAAGAGATTGCTGATGGGCTTGTCGTTGATCTTTGCGACGTCGCTCATGGAAACGTACTGCGAAACGATATCCCATGAGAAATCCCCTGCGCCGGCGATGATGAGTCCTACTCCAGCCGCGAAGGTGAGTACGAATATTCCGAAAAATGTGATGGCCAGTATAATCTTTCTAATCAAAACGAGCCCTCCTTTATCATTTTCTTGCATTCCTTGTAGACATATTTGAACAGCTTGACTGCGAGCTTGGTGATTTCGATGATTGCCATTACAAGCAATCCGGTCAGTGCAAGGAAGGAAATGCCGATGCAGATCAGACCCAGGCAGATCCACAGGCTGTCAGCACTCAGCGAACCGCCTGCCGCGATCAGTGCAATGCCCGTGCCGGGGAAAGCCCTGATGAGTTCGTAAAGACCGCGTATCAGATAATACACGGCAAATCCGAGCGTCGGCACCAGAAACACTCCGATAACCGCGACAACGATAATGCCGGTAGTGCTGTATTTGCTCTCATGCCTTTTCTTCTCGGGCAGAGGCTCCTCTTGTGCGGCCCGGTCATAATCGACATAAGCCTGACTGCTCTGCGGACGGGGAGCGTACTGTGTTTCCGTATGTGACGTGTAGGCAGGCGCGGAATAATTCTGCTGCTGCGCGGGATAGCCGGGGGCGGAATAATTCTGCTGCT
>CAMHMN010000028.1 GCA_946186245.1 uncultured Clostridia bacterium | reverse complement strand
AATTCGGAGAGGAAGACCGTCCGAGATCTCGCCGCCGACCGGATGAATTCGGAGAGGAAGACCGTCCGAGATCTCGCCGCCGACCGGATGAATTCGGAGAAGAAGACCGTCCGAGATCTCGCCGCCGACCGGATGAATTCGGAGAAGGCAACCGCCAGAGACCGCGTCGTCCTCGTGAGGAAAGAGAACCGACCGAGCAGGAAAAGTATCTTATGGAGGAACGCCGCAAGAGAGAGCGGCGGATGAATCCTGACGGAGATATCGGCTGACGTGTCGCGAGTGGGTAGGAAGGTTCGGACAACTAATGATTTATGTCATATCTGATCATATTAAGATTCTAAATTTATTAAAAAAAACGATTGAAAAATAAAGGGTATTATGATAAAATACTATGGTGATATGATGTATTTAGAAAGGTTTGATGTTTTATGAACGCAACTGCTTTTGCAGAAGAAAAAAACAAAAAAACGGAAGACATCGAAATCAATCTTCCCGAAAATAAAGAGAGAAAAAGCAACGACAAAAAGAGCAGCGACAAAAAAACTCTGCTTATTATGACTGCTGTTTCCCTGGCGGTCATGTTTATTGCGGTTGCATTGGTTTATTACTTTATCAAAACCGATCCCAGCATTATTCACGAAAACGATCAGACAACTGAAGTTTCGCAGAACAACAGCTTTATTAATTCTGCTTCGATTCAGAAGCTGGAGCATGACGACTCCAATTTCTCGATCAAACCCGCCGAGAATTCCCAGGTTTTTATCATATGCGGAGCCGTTTTTATGGTGGTAATAGCGGGAGCTTTCATCTATGTAAAGGTTGCAGAGAGCAAAGAGGACAACTGATGCCGTAAATTAAATCGCACTGCATAGATTTTTTCTCATTGAATCCATGCAGTGCGATTTGTTATAATTCTGTGTCAATCATTCTGTATGTCCAGAGCAGACATCAATGCCTGCCTGGTAAGCTCTCTCATGTCGTTCAGTTCACGCAACTCACCGCACATCACTCTCAGTTTTGCCGCTCCCTTGATGCCGCGCATGTACCAAGCGGTGTGCTTGCGCGCCTCCCGCATGCCGACGTTTTCACCCTTATACTCGCAGAGCTTCTGGATGTGACGGTTCATGACGGTCATTTTTTCATAGATGCCCGGAGGTGAAACGGGACGTTCCAGATCGTACTGTGAATTGATCTCCCGAAAAATCCAAGGGTTGCCAAGTGCGCCTCTGCCTACCATGACCATATCGCAGCCGGTCTGTTCCATCATTTTCATTGCGTCCTTTGCCGAGTAAATGTCTCCGTTGCCTATTACGGGAATGGAAACGGCGTTCTTGACAGCGGCAATGATTTCCCAGTCGGCGGGAGGAGCGTACATCTGTTCGCGCGTGCGTCCGTGTACGGCGATAAGGCTTGCCCCTGCTGATTCGCAGATCTTGGCTACTTCCACGGCATTGACGCTGGAAGCATCCCAGCCTTTGCGGATTTTGACGGTCACGGGAATATCAACCGCTTTTGTGATCGCTTCGACTATTCTCCCGCATAGAGCGGGGTCTTTCATCAGCGCGCTTCCGCTGTGGTTGCCTGCGATTTTTGGCGCAGGACAGCCCATGTTGATGTCGATCGCAGCGGGGGATTGTTCGGCCGCAATGCGGGCTGCTTCCGCCATCACGTCAGGCTCGTAGCCGAAAAGCTGAAGCCCCATCGGGCGTTCAGCCTCGGAAATGGCCAACAGCGCAGCGGTTTTTCGGTCGCTCATAATCAGACCTTTGGCGCTGACCATTTCGCTTATGCAGTAAGCCGCGCCGAATCCCATGCACAGCTCGCGGAATGCGCGGTCTGTGACTCCCGCCATAGGTGCCAGGACCGCCTTTCCCTTAATTTCAATGTTTCCCAGTTTCATCATATGATTACATTCCTTGGAGTGATATTTTTTGTCTTTGAACACGATGGTTATTTCAGATCTTGACGGCACTCTGTTGAATTCAGAGGTGCGTTTGTCCGAATTTACCGTAAACGCCATCAATTCCCTGATACGCAGGGGCGTGAACTTTACATACGCTACAGCCCGTTCGCTCAATTCCGCCATGAGACTGACAAAGGAGCTGGAGCTTTCTCTGCCGGTGATCACCTACAACGGCGCCTGCATCAAGAGCCCCGAAACGGGTGAAATCATCGAAATTCAGAGCCTTGACGAGGCACAGGTCGAACTCATCGCCGAAACCCTCGATCAATTCGGGGTAAGTCCGTTGGTCTACACCTACCTTGACGGAGAGGAAAAGGTGCTGTGGCAGCGCGGTTCGGAGAGCGTGGGCATGCAGCAGTATCTCGATTCACGCAGGGAAGATGAGAGAATGCTGCCCGTTGACAGTTTTGACGACCTCTTTTGCGGTGAGATTTTCTATGTCACCTGCATCGAGGACACGGACGAACTGTTGTCGCCGATCTGCGCCGATCTGACGGCGGAGGATTCGCTGAGCTGCTTGCTGCAAAGGGATATTTACGGCCCGGAGCATTTCTGGCTCGAAATCATGGATTACCGCGTGAGCAAAGCGCATGCGCTTGACACCATCAAGAAACTGACCGGCATGGAGCGCATCATTTCTTTCGGCGACTCGATCAACGATGTGCCGCTGTTTGAGGTTTCCGATGAATGTTACGCGGTGGAGAACGCGGTCGAGCCGCTTAAAAAAGTCGCGGATGACGTCATTGAATCCAATGACGAGGACGCTGTGGCAAAATGGCTCATTGAAAATTACAACCGTCTGGTGTAATGCTCATTCCGTATCGCGTGACAATGCCATACGAATGATTTTTTCGGCGGAATGTCCGTCACAGCCGCCGCAGAGAAGTTCTTTTACATGCGCGGTGTCTGCTGCCGTGGCTTTTTCTTCCAGCACCGCGGTCACAAGTTCATCCGGATGGGCAAATGACACGCCGGGGAATACCTCCAGAGGATCGACGTTGATGCCGCACTGTTCGCTGTAGCGTTCGGTGTCGGGTACGAAAAAGTATACCGGCTTATCAAGCAGCGCTGCTTCGGCAGCCGCCCCGGAGTAATCCGAAATAACCGCGTCCGCCAGAATGATCGCCTGCTCGGTGGTGAATTTCTTATCAACGATTGCGCTCTTGCCTTTGATGACCGTATGACGGTCAAGCGGATGCAGCTTTACTGTCAACGCGTATTTTTCGCAGTCGAATCCGTCAATCATGCCCTGACAGTCAATGGGATAGTCGCGGCGCATGGTCGGAAGCCAGACTGCGATTTTTTTTCCCTGTGTCTGCGGATAGGTTTCATAGAATCTCTGCCGCAATTCGTCGTATTGACCGGTGGATTCAAGAAGCCGGTCGGCAACAGGGGTGCCGAGCGGGAGGATTTTTTGTATAGGCGTATTCATTGCCTCGGCAAAGAACGGACGCATGTATTCGCTGCCGACGGCGACGAAATCGTAGCCCTTGTGCATCTCCATGACCCGTGCTATGTCAGCGGATGTACCCTCCGGCATGCCTACCGTCTGCCATCCGAATTTCTTGACAGCCACCATGGAGTGCCAGATCTGCACGATACGAAGCTGCTCTTTGTGGTGCAGAATGCTGATGGGGATGCAATAGCTCTCGGTGATGCAGAGCTTTGCGCCGGCCAGCGCCTTCATCTGACGCAGCATGAGCAGGACATAGGAAAGTCCCATCTCGCTTTTCAGTCCCAGACGGCAGAAAAATTCGCAGTTGGTGGAGGGCGATACCCTTTTTAGTTCATCCCGCAGCAGCAGGAAATTTTCCGAAGGGGTGTCTGATTGCCGGCTCAGAAATACCGCACTGTCGCTGACCGGGGTAAACAGCTTCATAAAGAAATAAATACATCTCATTCCGTATTTGAGCAGGATAAAAATAAGTTTTTTCATAATTTCATTCCTTTCGGATTACTATGAAAAAAAGAATAGTAAATAGTGAGCAGCAAATTAATGAAAAACACGATTCATTATTCACTATTCACCATTCACTATTCTCACAGCCGCTTTGCATCGCAAAGCGTGCACTTCTGGTGCCGGTGACCGGGCTTGAACCGGTACGATGTTGCCATCACGGGATTTTAAGTCCCGTGTGTCTGCCAATTCCACCACACCGGCAAATCGCGTTACACATTACATACCGCAGATTGAATTATAGCATACAGCATCTGCAAAATCAAGTTATTTTTGAATTTTTCATATATTTTTGAGGTGAGAATAATTCTTATTGAATTATTCCGGTTTTTGTGGTATGATGAATACTATCATAGGGACAAAAAGGGGAACGAAGTATGTCCGAAGCAATTACAAGCAATCGCCGCGTGGAGCTGCTTTCGCCTGCCGGGGATATCGAACGGCTGAAGTGCGCCCTGATGTACGGAGCCGACGCGGTTTATCTTGCCGGAACGTCCTTCGGCATGCGGGCCGGCGCGAATAATTTCACCCATGAGCAGCTTGCCGAAGGGGTGAAGCTGGCGCATTCCGCCGGCGCGAAGGTGTACGTCACCTGCAATACCATTCCGCGCAACGACGAGATTGACGCGCTGCCTGATTTTCTCCGGAAAGCAGCCGACGCGGGGGTGGACGCCTTCATCATTGCCGATATCGGTGTGATGCGTCTGGCGCAGAAATACGCGCCGGGTGTGCACATTCACATTTCCACCCAGGCGGGGGTCGCCAATTACGCCACGGCAAATGAATTCTACAATATGGGAGCTTCCCGCGTGGTGCTGGCGAGGGAACTCTGTTTTGACGAGATCGCGGCACTGCGGGCAAAAACGCCTTCCGCGCTGGAAATCGAGGCATTTGTGCACGGTTCCATGTGCGTGTCCTTTTCGGGAAGATGCCTGCTCTCCAGCTATATGACCGGACGCGACGCCAACCGCGGCGACTGTGCGCAGCCCTGCCGCTGGAAGTATTATCTCACCGAGGAAAAGAGGGAAGGGCAGAAGTTCGAGATATTCGAGGACAGCGGCACGCATATTCTCAATTCCCGCGATATGTGCATGATCGAATACATCCCCAGGCTGATCGGGTGTGGAATTACATCCTTCAAGATTGAGGGACGTGCGAAATCCGCCTATTACACGGCGGCGGTAACCAATGCCTACCGACAGGCGATCGACGGGTATTACGATTCGCCTTCGCCGGATTACAGGCCTGATGAAGCCATTCTGGACGAACTGCGCAAGGTGAGTCACAGGGAGTATTCCACAGGTTTTTATCTCGGCTCGGAGCCGGGACAGGTACTGGCCAACGGCGGATACGTCCGTGAGTACAAGGTCGCCGGAATGGTGGAAGACTGCGGAGGGGGCATGCTTACCCTCCGTCAGCGCAACAAATTCAGCGTCGGTCACACGCTGGATATCATGCCGCCTCACGAAAAGCCGTTTCTGCTGCCTGTCACCGAGATGTACGACGGAGAGGGCAATCCCATTGAAGCCGCCCCGCACGCGATGATGACGGTCAGAATCCCCTATGCCGGAGCACCCATTCCAAAGGGCAGCTTTGTCAGGATAAAGGAGTGATTTTTTGAGAATAGAACATGTCGCGGTTTACGTCAACAATCTGGAAGGGGCGAAGGCGTTCTTTGAGAAATACTTTTCTGCCCGTTCGGGAAGTCTGTATCACAATCAGAACACAGGCTTTATGTCGTATTTCCTTACCTTTGACGGCGGCGCAAGGCTGGAAATCATGCAAAAGCCCGGTACAGCCGACATTGACAGTGCCGTGCCCCACACGGGCTATAATCACACTGCCTTCAGCGTCGGCAGCCGCGAAAAGGTCGATGCTCTGACACAATGGCTGAAATCCGACGGCTACGATGTGGCAAGCGGTCCCCGGTTCACGGGCGACGGCTACTACGAAAGCTGCGTTGTCGGTTTTGAGAATATATTAATTGAAATTACGGTTTAAAGAAAGGACTCAATCATTATGTATCAGTTTATAGAAAACAGCGATAAATTCATCAGTCTGCACGACTGCAAGGCCACCGGCATGACGGTGGGCGACAGGGTTATCACATTCACCTTTGCCGACGGCATCTGCATCGGCAAGAAACATCCCCGCAACACCTACGGCAAAACACTGCGCACCGATGCAGCGCAGGTGGAATTCAACCTGCCGGTGGGCACACCCGACGAGAATGTGACCTGCTATGTGTTCTACGGCAGGAAGAACGGCAAGGCTGTCCGCAAGCAGTTCAATGTGGAAAAACTCGCGCGCAGGATCAACGAAAAGGGCTGTCCGCTGGAATTCCTCTATGCCTACAAGGGCGGTGACACGGTGATATACGAATGTTCTCTCCGCAGAAAAAAGAAGCCCGGCAGCCGCGAATGCATTCTTGTCATCCGCACTGACGGCACATCCTACCGCTGGAACGAGCTTTGTCCCCAGAAAACGGTCTGATTTCGCATGAAAGGTTTTGATTACCATAAGCAATAAGATATTGATGGCGGCTCCCTGTCAGTTCGGCGTGGAAGGACTTGTGGCGGGGGAGCTTCGCCGCATGGACGCGGAAAATGTCGCTCCGGAAAACGGCAGAGTGCTTTTTGAGGGCGATGAGAGCATGCTTGTGCGCGCCAATCTCACCAGCCGTTATGCCGAACGCATCTGCATCGTCATGGGGCGATTCAAAGCCACCACTTTTGACGAGCTTTTTGAAGGCACCAAGGCGCTGCCGTGGGAACGCTGGATCGGCAGGTCGGACGCGTTCCCGGTCAAGGGAAGCTCGCTCAATTCCAAGCTGCATTCCGTGCCGGACTGTCAGAAGATTATCAAGAAGGCCGTGGTGAACAGGCTCTCTCAGAAGTATTCCCTCGGATGGTTCGAGGAAACGGGAGCGGTTCACAGGATCAATTTTATCATTATGAAGGATGTCGCGCTGCTGATGATCGACACCTCCGGCGCCAGCCTTCACAAGCGCGGCTATCGGCGAAACGGAGCAGCGGCGCCGATCCGTGAAACATTGGCGGCTGCCATGGCGGACGTCGCGTTCGTGCGCAGCTATTCCCACGTCATCGACCCCTGCTGCGGTTCGGGAACGATTCTCATTGAGTCGGCGCTCAAAGCGCTGAATGTCGCCCCGGGACTCCGCAGGTCGTTTGTGTCGGAGGACTGGAGCGCCATTCCTTCCCTCATATGGCAGAGCGAACGCACGCGGGCGAAGGATCTCATCAAGCGCGATGCGGAATTCACCGCCTGCGGGTACGACATCAATCCCGAAGTGATTGAGCTTGCCAGGGAAAACGCCTACAAGGCGGGAATGTCCAAGCGCATTGTCTTTGAGCAGCGGGACATTGCCGACTTCGAGCCGGACGGGGAGAAGGGCGTTGTGGTCTGCAATCCCCCTTACGGCGAACGCCTGATGGACGTGGAGAGCGCACGGAAGATTTACAAAACAATGGGCGAGAGATTTATCCGCAGGGACGGTTGGAGCTATGCCGTTATAACGCCTGACGAACAATTCGAGCAGTACTTCGGACGCAAGTGCGACAAGCAGCGCAAGCTCTACAATGGTACCCTGCAATGCCGCCTGTATATGTTCTTCAAGTAAATTCACAAAAAATTCAATTCGTTTTAGTGTGATAATTGTCTGGAATTGTTGTAATTGAGGGAAAATAAGTGTATAATTATAAATGACTATACCGATTTTTGCAAATAGTTAAGTTAAGTAGGAGCTAATAACGAGATGAACATCAGAGAATCTGCTGAAAACTACCTTGAAACGATATTGATCATTCAGGAGCGTAAGGGCTCCGTGCGTTCGATAGATATTGCCAACGAATTGAATTTTTCCAAGCCCAGTGTGAGTGTCGCGATGAAAAACCTGCGTGCGAACGGCTATATCAGCGTTGATGATAACGGTTTTATCACTCTGACAGAAAGCGGCTTTGAAATAGCCGACAGAATGTATGAGAGACATCGTGTCATTTCGCAGTATTTTATGCTGCTGGGTGTTGACCCGCAAACCGCCGTAAAGGACGCCTGCAGGATAGAACATATTATCAGCAAAGACAGCTTTGAGGCGATCAGGGGTCAGTACGAAAGCCTCAAAGACGGAAAGGGCGAGCAATAAATGCATCGGCGGTCTGCAATATGTCGGACTGCCGTTTTTTTTAGACTGATGGGAGATGTTTTACAATGCGTGCTGTTATTCAGCGTGTCTCACACGCTTCGGTGACGATTGACGGGGGAGTAAAAGGAAAAATAGGGCAGGGCTTTCTGGTGCTGTTCGGAGCAGGCCAAGGAGATACCCGCGCGGAAGCGGAACTTCTCGCCAAAAAGACCGCCGGAATGAGGATATTCTGCGATGAGGCCGGAAAGATGAATCTGTCACTTGCCGATATCGGCGGTTCGGTGCTGGTGATTTCCCAGTTCACGCTTTACGCCGACTGCCGGAGGGGAACCCGTCCCAGTTTTACCAATGCGGCGCCGCCTGACATGGCCAACGGGCTGTACGAATACTATGTGAAATTGCTGCGAGAGGAATATCACATTGCCGATGTGCAGACAGGTGAATTCGGGGCGCATATGAAGGTGGAACTGCTCAACGATGGTCCTGTTACAATTATTCTGGATTCGGATGAGCTGAAACGCTCACGTTCGCTCTCAAAATAGAATCTGAAAAGGTAGGATGCAAAATGAGTGTCAAACGAATTTCGGTCGGAGATCTGGGAACCAATTGCTATCTCTATTGCGATGAAGCCACTGGCCGGTGTGCGATCATTGATCCGGGAGATTATGACGATTATCTCGAGAAAGCCATTGAGAAATTCGGCCGCGACAAATTCGATTATATCCTGCTCACCCACTGTCATTTTGACCATGTGGCAGGCGTGAGCAAGGTGAAAGAGCTGACCGGGGCGAAAATCGCCATTTTCATCAGCGACGCGCCGGGGCTGCGCGATATGTTTGTCAATCTCTCCGCTCCCTTCACCGGCAGGGGAGAGGTATTCCCAAAGCCCGACGCGGAACTGATCGACCGGGAGAAAATCAAGGTCGGGCAGACGGAATTCACCGTGATGCACACGCCGGGTCACACCGTGGGAAGCTGCTGCTTTATCACTGACGGCATCATTTTCTCCGGCGATACCCTCTTCCGCATGTCGGCGGGACGCACGGATTTCCCGGGCGGCAGCGCGTCCGAACTTCGCCGTTCACTGCAGCGGCTGGCGGAATTGGAGGGAGATTATCAGGTTTACCCCGGACACGAGGATCCCACTACACTTGCCTATGAACGCAAGTACAATCTGTATATGTGACATTTTGTTTTTGATAAAGGTTTGAATGAAGTATGTACATTCTCATTGACGGCATTTCGTCAAGATATGAATATGAAAAGCTGGCGCGGGTGTTCTTTCCCGACCAGAAGATGAACGAGTCGGAGGCCGACGACCCGGACGCGCTGAGAATTGAAGTGCGGCGGCAGGGCAGACAGCTTTCCTCAAGACTCAGGCTGGGAAGCAGGGAATTCTATGATGAAGCTCTTGCCCCGATGGATAGGGAACATGACAAGAATTACTGCGAACTGACCATCGCGCAGCTTCTCTGCCGGCAATTGATCAGGCTCACCGGATTCAATCCTCCGTGGGGACTGCTCACCGGCATCCGTCCGATGAAGCTGCTGCGTATGCTGACCCGCGAATTCGGCAGGGAAGAAGCGGAGCGCCGGTTTTGTGAGGATTACCTCGTGTCGGACAAAAAGCTGGCCATCAGCCGGCGAACCATTATCGGCGAGGATAAAATTCTGTCACTCTCCAGGGACAATTCCTTCAGTCTGTATATTTCGGTGCCCTTCTGCCCGTCGCGGTGCAGCTATTGCTCCTTTGTTTCGCAATCGATTGAGCACGCCGCCAAGCTCATTCCCGAATATACCGAGCTGCTTGTCAAGGAACTGAAAATCACCGCGGAAATCGCCTCTTCGCTGGGACTTCATCTGGAATCGGTCTACATGGGAGGCGGAACGCCCACCACTCTTTCGGCGGAGCAATTGGAGAGAGTACTGACCGCAACGACCGAATATTTCGATGTCAGCCATATACATGAATTCACCGTGGAAGCCGGCCGGCCCGACACCATCACCCCTGACAAGCTCGCTGCCATCAAGCGCAGCGGCGTCGGCAGAATCAGCATCAATCCCCAGACGCTCAATGACGACATTCTCCGTTCCATCGGAAGGCGGCACACGGTCGTGCAGGTGTATGAGGCGATGGAAATGGCAAAGGCGGCAGGCTTCGACAATATCAATATGGATCTCATTGCGGGACTGCAGGGCGACACGCTTGCTTCCTATATGCGCACCATTGACGGCGTGCTGGCGCTTGAGCCGGCTTCCATCACGGTGCATACCCTTGCGATGAAGCGTTCCGCCAGTATGGTCACGGGACACGTGGCCCAATACAATGCCGAGGGCGAGCTTGCTTCGCAGATGCTGGACTACGGCGAGAAGAAGCTCACCGAAAGCGGTTACGACCCGTATTATCTCTACCGGCAGTCCGGAATGGTGGGCAATCTGGAAAACGTCGGCTGGGCCAAGCCGGGTTTTGAAGGCGTTTACAACGTCTTTATCATGGATGAAACACACACCATCCTTGCGGTCGGCGGCGGCGCGGTGACCAAGCTCAAGCAGCCGCATGTCAACAATATCGAGCGTATTTTCAATTACAAATACCCCTATGAATATATCACCCGTTTTGACGAAATGATCGAAAGAAAGAAGGGTATTAAGGAATTCTATGATAAATTTTGTTGATTACTATATTCACTACACCGAGCGCTTGCGGCACATCAACAACGCGGTGCTCAATTCGCCTGCCGAGCTGATCCGGCAGATGGAGGAGCAGTACGCCAAGCGGATCAATGAAATTGCCGATTTTGTTATGTCCACAGGAAATGGACGCAAGCTGATCATGCTTTCCGGTCCTTCCAGCTCGGGCAAGACCACTACGGCGAACATGCTGGTCAGCCGCGTCAAATCGTCCGGGGCCAACGCGGTCTGTCTTTCACTCGATGATTTCTTCAAAGGGGAAGGCAAGGCCCCGCTGCTTCCCAACGGCAAATACGATTACGAATCGGTCTATGCCCTCGACATCGACCTGATGCAGCAGTGTCTCACCGAGCTTCTGGAAAAGGGCAGCACCATGATGCCGCGCTTTGATTTTTCCTCCAAGGGTCCTGCTCCTGAGCGTTATCCGCTGCATGTGGGGGAGAACGACGTCATTATCGTCGAAGGAATACACGCTCTGAATCCCATCATCACTGACTGCCTTCCAGATGAGAGAATGATCAAGATTTACATCAGCGTCAAGCAGGGCATCAAGGAAGGCGACGAAACGGTCATTTCTGCCCATCAGATACGCTTTCTCCGCCGGTTGGTCCGCGATTATCAGTTCCGGAACAGCCCGCCCGAACGCACATTTGAGATGTGGCCGCAGGTACTCAGAGGCGAAAAGCTCTATATCTCGGCTTACAAACGCATGGCGACCGTGACCATCAATTCCATTCACATCTATGAGGTCAACGCGATCGCGGACAAGGCGATTGAGATCCTTGGCGGCATTCCCTGCGACAGTCCATATTACGCCGAAGCACAGGAATACATCAGGCGGCTGGCACTGTTTGAAAACCTTGACGAAGGGCTTATCCCGGAGAATTCCCTCATCAGGGAATTCATCGGACAGGGAAGGCTTTCCGACAAACCGTCAACAGGATCAGGCAGCGACAGTCACAGGCGGGTGATCAAGGATATACGGTTTTTCGCCGAAACTTCCGCAGACGGGATTGACCGTAGACGTGACTGTCAATACTGCTGTCCGAGAACGACACTTGCCGCGACGGAAAGACTGCTGTATGCACTCAGAGAACAGAAGTTCACATTGCCGGGAATAGGACGCTTCGACCATCTTTACATCAATTTCACAACCCGTCTGCCGGAGGGTCATTCCAAATTCATTCCGGAATTGCCGATATGCAGCGGAGAATTTGATTGGTTCCGATATGTGGACGTCGGCGTCAGCCAGGCAATCTATGATTCGCTCTCGGAAAAAAGCGGCGAATGGTACCTTCAATCCGCTGTGAATGTCATCACCACGCATTTTTGTCATACCGAGGACGAGAGAACCGCCGTTTACCGCCTGCTTGCCGATATTATCGCGCAGGGCAGCGATTTCAGAGTCCTTTACAAGAAGAAAGAATCCGCAAGCGTGACCGCGTGTGTTTATGTCAGTATTTCCGAAGATTATCAATATATTCCCACCGTCAATGTGACGGATAAGGAAGGCAATATCCTGCTGGAAAAACAATTGGAACCGCAGCTCAACCGGGATGGTTTTGCCAATCAATACGGCACGCTGCTGGTCAATAAATCCCGCGTTCTGATACGGCCGAGGAAGAATGAACTTGCCAGGAATCTGAAGGAACTGATTTTGCCGATAGGGGAGGAATAACCATGTCCTTTGCCGTGATCAACAGTCTGGGCTGTCTGGGAATAGACGCATACGGGGTCAAGGTGGAAGCCGATACAGACGACAACTTCCCCGGATTCGATGTGGTAGGTCTGCCGGACGCGTCGGTCAAGGAATCCCGCGACCGCGTGAGGGCCGCCATACACAACTGCGGCTTTGAATTCCCTTTTTCCAAAGTGACCATCAATCTGGCGCCGGCCGATATCCGCAAGGAAGGTCCGATGTACGATCTTCCCATCTTCATGGCAGTGCTGCGGGTTACCCGTCAGCTCGAATATGTGCCGGAAGGCAGCTCGTTCATAGGGGAGCTGTCGCTTTCGGGGGAGGTAAGACCGGTCAAGGGTGTGCTGGCTATGGCGATAGAAGCCCGCGACCTCGGTTACAAATCGCTTTTTATCCCGCGAGCAAATGCCGCCGAGTCCTCGGTGGTGGACGGAATTGCGATTTACGCCGTTGACAGGGTGAATGAAATCATCGACCACATCACCGGGCGCAGGGAATTGTCGCCCATCACACCGGAGGATTTTCCCGAAAAGCCTTCGGACGTTCCTCCGCTCGACTTTTCCGACGTTCGGGGACAGGATGCGCCCAAGCGTGCGTTGGAAGTGGCAGCGGCGGGCGGACACAATGTGCTGCTGATCGGGCCTCCCGGCTCCGGCAAGAGCATGCTTGCCAAGCGACTGCCCTCCATACTGCCCGATATGACCTTTGAAGAATCCATTCAGGTCACCAAGATCCATTCCATCGCCGGCATATTGCCGCGGGACGTGCAGCTGATCCGCACGCGGCCCTTCCGTTCTCCCCATCACAGCGCGTCGTCTGTCGCACTGGCAGGAGGCGGAAGAATTCCCGGCCCGGGCGAGGTTTCTCTAGCGCATAACGGCGTACTTTTTCTGGATGAACTGCCGGAATTTGACAAATCCGCGCTGGAAATCCTGAGACAGCCGCTGGAGGATCACCAGATCACGATTTCCCGAAGCAGCGGAAGAATTACTTACCCCTGCGATTTTCAGCTTATCGCCGCCATGAATCCCTGTCAGTGCGGCTATTTCGGGCATCCCACGCGGCAGTGTACCTGCCGCAGCGGAGCGGTGACCAAATATCTGAGCAAAATATCCGGTCCGCTGCTCGACCGAATGGACATTCATGTGGAAGTGCCGCCGGTGGAATACCAGGAGCTTTCCCGCAAAGCCCCGTCCGAAAGCTCCCGGAGCATCAGAAAACGGGTCAATCAGGCCAGGCTGGTTCAGCAGCAGCGTTTTGAAGGCAGCGGAATAAGCTGCAATGCCCGTATCACGCCCGCCGTGCTGCACGAATTCTGCCGGATGACCGACGACGCTAACAAGGTGCTGCAAATGGCGTTTGACCGGCTTAAACTGTCGGGACGAGCCTATGACAGAATCGTCAAGGTTGCCAGAACGGTAGCCGATCTCGACGGAGACGAGATAATTTCCTCACCTCACATCATGGAAGCCATACATTATCGCACGCTGGACCGCGAATACTGGCACAACTGAATCTTTCAAAGACATAGCAAAAAATCTCACGGAGTGTAAAGCAAATTCCGTGAGATTTTTTACTCATTATTCATATAATTCTCTGATTTTTCGACATCTTGTGAGCATACTCCTCACTGAATGCATAATATATTAATAGGTGGACAGAGGTCAAAGACACATGACTGTGAATAATTTGAAAACCATCGCATATCAAGTGATTATATATGCCGCAAGAGGCAAAAATAACATTGCGGAGAGGTAAAAAAGAAAGGTGTTCCGCTGATTGATGTGAAAAACAGAGAGGACGATGACCAATATGATGAATGTAAGAAGAGGAGATATATATTACGCGGATTTGAGTCCGGTTGTCGGATCGGAGCAGGGCGGTGTGCGTCCCGTACTTATCGTACAGAACGATGTGGGCAACCGCTTCAGCCCGACGGTGATTGCGGCAGCCATTACCAGCCAGACTGAAAAATCCCACCTGCCTACCCATATCTATGTGCAGTCGATGGAATGCGGCCTGCACAAGGATTCCGTGGTGCTGTTGGAACAGATACGCACATTAGACAAGCGCAGACTGAAGGAATGTATGGGACGACTCGAGGACAGCACGATGAACAAGGTGGATCAGGCAATTTCCATCAGCTTCGGACTCGGACAGGACGATCAGAACATCCGCAAGGCAAACTGATTCGTTCTGAATTTCAAAAAAGCTCTGCGATGTCCATTTAAAACGACATCGCAGAGCAAAAGTACATATTGAATCTGAAGCAGACTGGTTCATTGAGCCGGGATTTCAGAAACAGCCGAAAATTTGTCAAATGCCGTTATGACGGCACAACTTCACCCATCACGTTGTTTTGACGGTTTTTTTCTTGACCTCTATCCTGATGTCGCTGCCAACAAACTGTACGCGGGTGTAGTTGCCTGAAATGCGTGAAGTGATGCGGTCGTCATATTTAGATTTCAGACCGTCGATGCTGAGATTGGTGCTGATGATGGTGGGCCTGCGCGACAGCAGACGGGTGTTGATAATGTCGTAAAGCACGGCTGTGGTGAATTGGGTGACAAATTCGGTGCCGACGTCATCCAGAATCAGCAGATCGCAGGTTTTGATCAAATTCAGGGTGTACTGCTTGTCTTCGCCTCTGCCGAAATGCTCGCTTTCGATGGTGCTGAAGAAATTCTGTGCCGACCCATAGATCACGCCGTAGCCTTTGCTGATTACTTTGCCGGCAATAGCGAGGGAAAGGTGCGTCTTGCCGAGTCCGACACCGCCCTGGAAAAGCAGATTGGGCGATTGCAGGGTGAAGGACTTGGCATATTCCCAGCAGCGTCGCTTGACGCCTTCCATTATATGCCGCGGGGACAGACTGGAGGTTGCCGCTTTTTCAGGGTAGAAATCGAGCGAGAAGCTCTGAAAGGAGGAAAGCTCCAGCGGCGTGGTGCGGTTCAATTCGTCGTACGCCATTTTGCGCAGAATCTCTTTGAAGCAGGAGCAAGTTCTTCCGTCGATAAAGCCGGTATCGCCGCATTTGGCGCAGTGGTACTTGGGCTCCAGATAATCGTCAGGGCAGCCGTTCTGGCGAAGAATTTCAAGCTGACGTTGCTGCATGGCAAGATTATTGTCGCGGATCTCGGCAACGGTGTCCGTAATATCCTTCTGCCCGCTGAGCATGACGCGGGTGAGCCTGATGGAAGTCTGGGCAATTTCCCGGTCCAGCTCGGCGTATTCGGGATTGGCGGCGAAAAAAGCCTTGCGTCGTTCGTCGTTTTCATTTACCGCCTGTCTGCGGTAGGAATCCAGAAGGAATTTGGCCTGATCGTATACTTCTCTTGAATATCCCATAGTTCATCGCTCCTATTCGTCGTAATTGTAATCGCCGCTGCTGGCAGCCAGTTCCTTAGCCCACTCCGCGTCCAGAATGGCTTCTATGTCTTCGGTGGCGGATGTTTCGCCGTAGCGTTCTTCTTTCTTTCCTCCACGTGAAGAGGATTGCTCTCCGCGCGCAAGCCGCCTTGCCTCCATCGCTTCCCGGTTCTGCTCGTCAAGCTTCAGGGCGGAAGTGACGTCGGTGATGCCCTGTTCGAAGTACCGTTTGATGATGCCGTTCATATAACCGAAATTCATCTTTCCGTTCTTGTTGACGCATTTGTCGTAGGCGTGCCGGATGAGTTCGACTTCGATATGCTGGGCGTTGATCCACAGATCGCAGTATTTCAGTTCGCTTTCTGTCGCCTTGCGTTCCGGAATCTCCAGCGCGGAACGGACGGTGTTCCATGCCTTGCGTTTTGCGGTGAGTGCCGAGATTTTCTTCTCCGCCTTTTCAAAATTGTCGATTTCCTCGGCAGCCCAGCCTATTCCCGTGGCTTCTATATACGACATGCTGGATTTGCCGATAGATTTGCAGTACTGCGCGAGCATAGGCACTACGGTGCAGGGCAGCCCGTGCCATTTGACCAGTGTGACAAAGCAGGTGACCTCTGTATGGGTGAGCTGTTTGCCCAGAGTGGATTCGACGGCGGTAAGCATATTTTTCAGATTGCCGTCCTCAGCGACATATCTCATGCACTCGTCGAAGGGATAGCGGATTTTGTCATGGGTGACGGGAGCTTTCTTGTCGGAGGGTTTTCCCAGGGCATTGCTGACTGAAACCTCTGGAAGAGAGGCCATTTCCAGGGTTGGAACGGAGGAAGGCGCCGGTTTTTCTTCAGTTATCATCTTGCTCTGAACGCCGCCTTCATTCAGCAGCCCGCAGTTGATCCAATAATCAATCGCGTCCTGCGTGTCGGAAGGCTTTTGCCCGATGGCAAAGGCAAGCGAGTCGAGCGTCATCTCCTCACCGCCGTGACGCAGCATATAGAGCAGCACCTTCAGCTGAGCGGCTCCTGCCAGCTTCATATGCTCGTCCACCACGCAGGAAGGTACGGCAAACACCGAATTCCACGCTCCCATGCAGAACGAAAAGGCAATTTCCTTCTTTTCACTCAATTCACCCACGCTCTTTTCCCTTTTTCTGATAGAATAATATTATAACATATCCAGACCCAAAAAGCAATTGCCGATTTGAGCAAAAAAAAGCCGCAGTTCCTCGGTTTTATCGGAAAAACGCGGGACTGCGGGATTTTTGTATAGCTTGTGAAATATTGATAATATTTTGTTGTGGTAATACCCCGTTAATTCTCATCAGGCGCTTCCAGAATTCCCCTGTAAAACAGGTACAGCCTGTTGATGGTACGCTGGTATTCTTCAGCGGTGATGGTGACGTCGTCGATGTAGCGAAGCCGACCGCCGTGCTTTCTCTTTTTGCGGCGACCAATGAGCAGGCGCACGTTCTGACCGTCGCTGAGTACGAACACGTGATAGCCGGCAGTGGCGGGACCGATGAAGACTGCGTCGAAGCGGCGGTCCTCATCGGCGTTGCGATTATCCGAACAGTACTGGGGAAAGCGCAGCGCCCGCAGCTTTTTAAACAGTTTTTTGCCCTTCATGTCAAAGAGCTTGCGGCTGACCTTGGGGTGTGAAAAAGCGGAGTCTTCACTGTTAAAAAGACACAGAATATCGTTCTCCACGTCAGTTGCGCGAGGCTTGCGCGGATATGCCACTCCGTTGATGCAAATATGCAGCATTCCGCTGACCTTGTTGTCAATGCGCCAGTTTGCCACCTTTTCGGTCAGCACGGCAAATGTGTCGGGATTTCCGGCTATCATTTCAATTCATCTCTATTCTCTAGATTTTGTAAAGTCTGTATCCCAGACCCCAGACCGTTTCAATATACTGATTGCCGGGGCTGAGGCGTTCCAGCTTGCTGCGCAGGTTGCTGATATGGGTCTTGACCGCGTTGTCGTCGCCAAGATAATCCTCCTGCCAGACGGATTCGTATATATTGGACTTGGTGAATACCTTGTCGGGGTTTCGCAGAAGCATTTCGAGAATCTGCGTTTCTTTGGCGGTGCATTTTACTTCTCTGCCGCCGACGGTCACACGCATGTCGGAGCAGTCCAGCTCGATATCCTTGTATTTCAGCACGGCACACGAAGAGGCTGTTCCTCTGCCTGCACGCCTGAGAGCGGTTTCCACGCGGGCAACCACTTCTCCCAAGTCAAAAGGCTTTGTAATATAATCGTCTGCGCCCATTTTCAGCAGGTCGATTTTAGTGCTGACCATGTCCTTGGCGGAGATGACAATGACGGGAACATTACTTCTTTCCCGCAGCTTGCGCAGAATTTCGTCGCCGCAGATATAGGGCAGCATGATGTCGGTGATAATGAGGTCATGCCTTTCGGAGAGAGCGGCTTTCTGACCGTTCAGTCCGTCAAAGGCAGACTCGGTTTCAAATCCTGCCGACGCAAGCGTTTCTGTGAGAAGGGCGTTAATGTCGGCACTGTCCTCGATGATCAAGATTTTACTCATACGCTGTCAGCTCCATACCTTTGTAGGAATTAAAAAACAAACGGCGGGAATCCGTCAAACCGTTATGACAAATCCCGCCGTTTATTTCTATGAAGATAACGACTGCTTCAGGGTGCAGCGCCGCGGCGTGAGGAAAAATTACTGGATGGAATAATCGAGGTATTCCTGCAGCTCGCGGTCTTCCTTTTCCTTTTCCTTCTTCTTGATGATGATCATCGCTGTGGTGACAGAGGCGACGACAGCCGCAACTGCCGCGATCAAGCCGATGATAGTCCAGAGACTCAAAGATTCCTGTTTCTTATCCATAAGACAACACTCCTTAAAAGAAATACAAGTTTAGTGAAAAATACGATCCCCCCGACGCAAGCCTTTTTGGAGCAGTCGGCAAAATGATTGATATAATTCAAGAGAGAATTATAATTCACTAGCATTTATTTTACACGTAATTGATTCATTTGTCAATTACTATTTGGTACAATTTACACAACATTCAAATAAAAGCGGAGCAAACACCGTGAAACTTCATCGGCAATTGCTCCGCTTTGGACGACGATGGAACTTCATCGTCGAATTTTGACATTGCATAGACTGCAATCATACAGCAACAACGAAAAGCTGTGGGGCGTCACTCAATTACGCATTGACGTTATTCAGCTTGCGAACCAGCTTGGACTTTCTTCTTGCTGCGGTATTCTTGTGGAGAATTCCCTTTGCCTGAGCCTGGTCAATTCTCTTGATGGCGAGACGGATTGCCTCCTGGCTGTCACCGCCTTCTGCGATGGTTGCCTCAGCCTTCTTGATGATGGTCTTAAGGTTGGACTTGGTAGCCTTGTTACGGGCGGTCTTGCTTGCGGTAACAAGCACTCTCTTCTTTGCGGACTTAATGTTGGCCACAGTAAACACCTCCTTATTCGGGTTCAGTCGCATAAGTCAATTCTAACATGAATCAATCTAAAATGCAACATTTTTTTTTATTTTTTTCAAAATTTATTCAGCGATGTCATTTTCTGACATATCCGCCGATAAGAATACAGTAAAATTATGAATTTTTGCAATAAAATGGGGGTATGATAGAGATAAATGAAAACCATCACAGCAAGGAGAGCAGATTAATCCATGAATTACCGCACGGATCTGACGATTGAGCTTGCAGAGGAAGTGCAAGACAAGGAAGGGATAACCTCTGATGTCAGCGTAATCAACGGAGTAACCGTCACACGCACGGTCATCAGGAACAAGGAAGCCGCTGATCTGATCGGCAAACCGCAGGGGAAGTATTACACCCTGGAAATGCTGCCCTTTTCCGACGCGGCTTTTGAGCCTGACGAATGTTTTGAGGCGGCGGCCGACATCCTGCGCGAACTGCTGCCGGAGCACGGTTGTGTGCTGGCGGCAGGATTGGGCAATTCCTCCATCACGCCCGACTCGATCGGCCCAAAATCGGTGAGCAGAATACTTGCCACGCGGCACATCCCGGGTGAACTGGCCGAAAAATGCGGACTGGCTCCGTTGCGGCAGACTGTGGTGATCGCGCCGGGCGTGCTCGGGCAGACCGGAATAGAAGCCGCGGAGCATATCAAATGGCTTTGTGAAGGGCTCAGGCCGTCGGCGGTTGTGGTGATTGACGCTATGGCGGCGAAAAGCCTTTCGCGGCTGGGCAAAACATTGCAGATCTGTGACACCGGCATTTCTCCCGGTTCCGGGGTAGGAAACGACCGCCCCTGCATTGACAGCGCCTATCTCGGCGCGAAGGTCATTTCGCTGGGTGTTCCGACTGTTGCCGGGCTTCATCCGGAGGACAGAGCCGATACGGCATCCAATATGATGATAACGCCGCGTGAAATCGATCTGCTGACCGACCGCGCGGCGAGATTCATTGCGTCCGCCGTCAACGGCGCCCTGCAGCCGCATCTTCATCCCACGGAGATCATGAAGCTGTTTTAAGCCTCTTTAACTGCCGTACCGCGCCCCTTCAGGCAGGTTTTTGGTGTAGACGGTTTTATCCAGCGGCTTGTAGCTGTCGTAGGAAACCTTTTTCTTTTCAATCAGCTTGCCGTTCTGATAGACGTATTTCCAGACTCTGATGATCTTGCCTTTGTCGCCGCCGGTTATTTTGCCTTCGGGATTATTGGCGTTGGGATATTTGTAATGTGTCTGATAGGGAACGACCGTTTCCACGTCGGCGGTCATTTTGGCGGTTATTCCGTCCTCTGTGCCGGTGATGGTAGCAGTGAGCTTCTTTTTGTCGTAAGTCATCTTAATTTTGATGGGATAATCCTTGTTGTTCTTGATTCTGAAATCGAGATGTCCCCAGTCCACTGTTGCGTCGCAGCCTTCGGTCGGCCAGTAATGAATGACGTAGATGTGGTTGTGCCTTTCGGTAATCTGAAGGTTGGCGTAAAGCGCAGCGCAGTAGATCGTTGTGGAAACCTGGCAGATGCCTCCGCCGTAATCCTCGCTGGAGCCGGATGACAGATAGACCGGCGCCTTCATGAAGCCGTTTTTTGCGGTGCGTTCGCCCACCACGGTGTTGAAGGAAAATTCCTCGCCCGGCTGCATCACGAATCCGTCGGTAAAATCGCCGTAGGTGTTGACATTGCTGGCAGCCTGCTCGACATTGTTGCTTCGCTCCTTGCTGGAACCCTTGTAGGAAGTGGTGCAGGTTGAGAGAACGTCGAGACAGTAAGGCGCGCGGACTTCTTTCAGACTGATTTTGGGGTAGGTCAGCGCCAGCTTGATGGTCCATTTGCTCTTGTCGGACTGGGACTGAATAGTGCGTCTCGCCGCTTCGAGATCGAAATCCTTGCCGATGATATCGGCGGTGAATTTGGGCTTGCCGGCGGAATTCTCCGTGACGAAGGCATTGGCGGGCTCACATTTGACTTCTTTATAGATTTTGTCGATATCCACTTCGGGGGTAGTAAGGGTGACAATCTTGGTGGAAATAGGGCTGTAATCGTCGGCCTTGATGCGTTCCGAAACAGTGGTGATCAGACTGTCGTAATCAATTCCGACGCCGTCGGTGCCCTTGTAGACCGTCAGCTTGTCGCCGCTGATCTTGTATTTTGGCGCGATCATGGGAGTGCCGTATTCCTTGGCCAGCTTGTAGATGAAATTATGCACTGCCGTTTCGTTGAAACAGAGAGTTCCGATGGTGGTCATTGTTTTGGTTTTTTCTTTGCCTTTTGCGTCCTTGTAGGTGACTTCCTCTGAATGACCGTTTTGATAGGGAGATGCGGTGAATTCAAAATCCCCCAGCCTGAATTCCGTCTCCTTGTCATTTACCTTCAGGGTGAAACGTCGGTCGGAAAGGTTCTGTGAAACGGCCGGCTGCATAGAGAGCGCAATGGTTTCCGAGGTCATATAGGGCATGGAATTATTCACTTCCACCGGAAGAAGCGTCACAAAGATGGAATAATAAATCGAGCCGAACAGCACGAGCAGTATAATGGCGAGTCCGGAATAAAAGCGTATTCCTAATTTCCGTAAGTCACTCCATTGGATCTTGTATTCGGTTTTAGCGTACCTGCGTCTGGAATTCATATGAAAAACACCAGCCTCTTATATAATGAGATAAGTTGAATTATGATAGCGTGCTGTCGTCGAGCGCTTTCAGTTCACAGTACCAGAAGCCCCTGCTGCTGATAGCGTCCGGGTCACAGGCGGTGAGTTGTCTGGTCAGCTCATTCAGCATACCGTCTGGTATTTTGAAATCAGAGGAATAATGGGGGTTGCGTCGGTTGACCTCTTCAATAAAGGCGTCATACAGAAAAATGCAGCCGTACAGCGCTTCCAGTGAAGAATTGAGCATCCACTCCTCGTCCGGATCGAACGGGTCAAATATCATAAGTCTGTCGGACGTTTTTTCTATACAAAGAAAGCTGCCGTTTGCCAGACTGCCGATGGGGAAAAGCCCCTTCGTTTCAAGCGAGGACGAAATCTGCCTGTCCATGGCGGCAAATTCCATGAAGCTGAGCCACGGCTCGGCGGTCTGGGGCAATCCGTAATCTTTCAGAGCCGCAGAGGTGATCTCGCTCAGCCCATCGGCACAGGAAAGCCTGAATCTGATGATGGGCGAACGCTTCCATTGTCCGGCAAATTCCGAAGGGGTCATAGTATAATCATTCCCTTTAAAAAAGATACAATGCTATTTTAACACAGGGGTTTTCTATAGTCAATAGAAAAACAATGAATTCACGAATAAGCGTCATGTCGGCGGAGTCTGGTCGATTCATGTGGAAAAAACAGCACATCAGTGCTGTACTGCTTTAAAGCGCACAAAAATCAAAGGCAAAACCAGTCAAAATATGAAAAACTATATATTGACTTTTGGATTTTAATCTGATAATATAGGTGCTAATGGTCTTGATTTTGCATGATAGCAATTTTGAAGTTCTATTCGCCGTTCGCTCTGACAAAAAGGCAGGTATCAAGCGATTTATTACATAAATAATCCGGTGCGTGCGGTATTGAAAAAAACAGAGAAAAAACTAATACAGCAACAAAAAGGGCAGCAATCCTTGGAAGGTTTTTCTATTCCATGCCTTCCGTAAAATTAATTCCGGCATTCAATCAAACAATGTCGGTTTAATTCTATATTTACTGCGATTTGCCTCGGCTTGGTAGCCGCTTACTTTTGCGGTGCGGCTATGTCGGGCAGAAAGCTAGGGAAACGCGGATCAAGTCGATTTCGCCCGCGCTCAAACGAGCATCCTCGCGCAGGCGAATCGACGGCACAGCCTTTGCTCCGCGTGTCCCGCAAATTTCAGTAAAGGGGGATGTGTGCTAATGTCTGAAAATATCATTAGTCTTAAAAACATCTCGGTGTCGTTCGATGGTGAGGTTATCCTTGACAAGCTTAACCTCGATATCAAGGACGGCACTTTTGTGACGCTGCTGGGCCCCTCGGGGTGCGGCAAAACTACTACCCTCCGAATTATTGGCGGTTTTCAGGAACCGGACAGCGGAGATGTTTTTTTTGGTTCGGAGCGAATCAACGATCTGCCTCCACACAAGCGCAAGCTGAACACAGTCTTTCAGCGATACGCCCTGTTTCCTCATCTGAATGTGTATGAGAATATCGCGTTCGGCATGAGGATCCAGAAGAAGAAGGAGTCGGAGATCAAGGCTAAGGTCGAAGAAATGCTCAAGCTGGTTTCACTGGAAGGCTTTGAAAAGCGCAGGACTTCCACACTGTCGGGCGGTCAGCAGCAGCGCGTGGCGATTGCCAGAGCGCTTGCCAACGATCCGCGTGTGCTTCTGCTGGACGAGCCGCTCGGCGCGCTTGATCTGAAGCTGCGTCAGGAAATGCAGGTGGAACTCAAGCGCATACAGAGCAGGCTGGGCATTACGTTTATTTACGTTACCCACGACCAGGAGGAAGCTCTGTCGATGTCGGATACCATCGTTGTCATGAATCACGGCGTGATTCAGCAGATCGGTTCGCCCATCGACATTTACAATGAGCCGGAGAACGGATTTGTTGCTGACTTTATAGGCGAAAGCAATATTGTCGACGGCATCATGCACGCCGACTGCGATGTGGAATTCTGCGGCGCGAGATTTGAGTGCGTTGACACGGGATTTGCCAAGGACGAGGAAGTCGACGTTGTCGTCCGTCCGGAGGATATCGTCGTGGTGCCGAAGGAAGAAAGCGCGCTCCGGGGAACGGTGACTTCCGTGACCTTCAAGGGCGTTCACTATGAGATGTATGTGGACGTTCCCGGGGAAGAGGAAGAATGGATCATTCAGTCCACTGTTGCCCAGGAGGAAGGCAAGGAAATCGGTATGACCGTGATTCCCGAAAATATCCACATTATGAAGAAATACACCGGCGACTACGCAAGCGACATAGAGTTTGAATAACGGAGGGCTGCTTATGAAAAAGGATTCATGGGTTGCCTCGCCCTTCATGCTGTGGGTCGTGATTTTCACGGTGGTTCCGCTGGCGATGGTGTGCTGGTACGCCTTCACCGATTCGACCGGCGCCTTTACGCTTGCCAATATAGAAACAATCGGAACCTACTGGGGATATCTCAAGGATTCGCTTGTCATGGGAGCGGTGGCGACAGTTCTCTGCCTGCTGCTGGGATATCCCGTGGCTTACGTGATGTCAAGGGCCAGCTGGATGGCGCAGCAGACATTGATGATGCTGCTCATGCTGCCCCAGTGGATGAACTTTCTGCTGAGAACATACGCGTGGATGACCATTCTGGAAAACAACGGTCTGATCAATACGCTTCTCGGAAAAATCGGTATCGGTCCCTTCCACATGATCAATACCAAGGGTGCGATTATTCTCGGTATGGTTTACAACTTCCTGCCGTATATGATACTGCCGATTTATTCCGTCATGGAAAAGATACACAAGAGCCTCTTTGAAGCGGCGAATGATCTCGGCGCCAATCGGGTGCAGACCTTCCGCAGGGTGGTGCTGCCGCTCAGCCTGCCGGGCGTAATCACCGGCATCACCATGGTGTTTGTCCCCTCGGTGAGCACCTTTGTTATTTCCCAGATGCTCGGCGGAGGACGCAATCCGCTGATCGGCGACGTTATCGAGCGGCTGTTTGTCGGCGCGGCTCCCAATTACAATGTCGGCGCAGCGCTCTCCCTTGTGCTGATGGTGCTGATTCTCATCAGTATGGCTGTGATGAAGAAATTTGACGACGGCGAAGAAACAGGGGGGTTGATGATGTGAAAATTCTGTCAAGAATTTATACGGGACTGATATTCTTATTTCTCTATGCGCCGATTGTGGTGCTGGTCGTTTTTTCCTTCAACCAGAGCAAGAGCCGTTCGGTCTGGAAGGGATTCTCGATGAGGTGGTATGAGAATCTGTTCAGGGATCACATGATTCTGGAAGCCCTCTGGACGTCCATAGAAGTGGCGGTGATCGCGGCGATTGTTTCCACCGTCATCGGAACGGCTGCGGCGGTCGGTCTGAAAAAGATGAACAAGGGGCTTCGTTCCGTCATGCTGACGCTCAACAATGTCCCGATGGTCAACCCGGATATCGTGACCGGTATTTCCATGATGCTGCTGTTTGTGGCGGTGTTCGGCACAACCGGACTGCTTCGCCCCGGATTCGGCACACTGGTGATTGCGCACATCACCTTCTGCATACCGTATGTCATTCTGTCGGTGCTTCCCAAGCTCAACCAGATGAACCCGAGTATTTACGAAGCGGCGCAGGATCTGGGCTGTCCTCCGTTCAGGGCATTCATGAAGGTGGTCATTCCGGAGATCATGCCCGGCATTATCACCGGCATGATGATGGCTTTCACCCTGTCGCTCGATGATTTTGTTATCAGCTACTTCACCAGCGGTTCCACGGCGCAGACGCTGCCGATGGTCATCTATTCCATGACCAAGCGTCGAATCAGCCCCAAGATCAACGCGCTCTCCGCCCTGATGTTCGTCATCGTGCTTGCTTTGCTCGTTGTGATCAACGTCAGACAGATCAGGGATATGGCGCGCCGGAAGAAGGAAAACTATTAAGTGTGAAATGTGAAGTTTGGTATTCCAAAACTAAATATCAAAATCAACTGCATTTTATTCTTCATTTTTCAGATACAAACACTTATGGTTTCCCGGTGTGTAATTGATGCATGAAGGTGACAGGATGGGGAATATTTCTAAGTTAAAAAGAAAGCAGTTTGCGTTGAGGATTATCAGGTTATATCGTTATTTGTGTGACGAAAAAAAGAATATATCATGTCTAAGCAGATTTTGAGAAGCGGTACAAGTATCGGAGCCAATCTTGCGGAAGCGGAATGTGCTATCAGCAGAAAGGATTTTCTTGCGAAATTATATATTGCGTTGAAGGAATGTTCTGAAACAAGGTACTGGCTTGAATTATTGTACGAAGCAGGATATATTGACATTAAATCGTATCAAAGTATTTATTCGGACTGCGACGAATTGATGAGAATACTGTCAGCATCCACTAAAACAATCAGATCAAAACAAAGTGAATAAATGGGAAGCAGTGAGGATTAAGATAATTTCACACTTCACACTTCACATTTCACAATAATTAAAGAAAGGATTTTGATAAATGAAAAAAATAATTGCGCTTGTGCTTTCCGCGGCACTGATGATCTCCGCCGTTTCGGTTCTCTCCGGCTGTTCGGAGGAAAAAGGTGTTGCCAAGACCGGTGAGGTGCTTTACGTCTACAACTGGGGCGAGTACATCTCCAACGGAGACGACGGCTCCATGGACGTCAACGCTGAGTTTGAAAAGGAAACCGGCATCGAGGTCAAGTACCTCAACTTCTCCAGCAACGAGGAAATGTACGCCAAGATGAAGAGCGGCGGCATGACGGTGGACGTCATTATTCCGTCAGACTATATGATTGCCCAGCTCATTCACGAGAATATGCTGGAAAAGCTGGATTACAGCAACATTCCCAACGCCGGCAACATCGATGAAAAATTCCGCAAGCCGGCTTTCGACCCGACCGGTGAATATTCCGTGGCTTACACATGGGGCTGCACCGCGATTTTCTATGATTCCAGATATGTGGACGAGGCCGACGTGGACGAGAACACATGGGACCTTCTCTGGAACGAGAAGTACAGCGGCAAGATTCTGATGTTCAACAACCAGCGCGACGCGTTCGGCGTGGCGGAGGCAAAGCTGGGCTATTCCCTCAACAGCGAAAACCAGGAAGAGCTGGAAGCCTGCTATGAGGAGCTTGTCAAGCAGTGTCCGCTGGTGCAGGGCTACTACGGCGACCAGATTTTTGACAAGATGGAGAGCGGCGAGGCGCTGATTGCCCCCTATTACAACGGCGACATGAAAATGCTGATGGACGGCAACGAATACATCAAGGGCTACATTCCCAAGGGTGCCAATACTTTCATTGACTCCATGTGCATTCCCACCTGCTGCCAGAACAAGAGTGCCGCAGAGAAGTACATCGACTTCATGTGCCGTGAGGACGTCGCTCTTGCCAACGCGGAATACATTGGCTACGCTTCTCCCATTTCAGCCGTTAAGGAAGAGCTCGACGAGGATGCGACGAATGAATTCTTCTATCCCTCCGACGAAAAGCTTGCCAGCGAGTGCGAAGTGTTCAACCGCCTTTCTGACGAAACCAACACCTACCTTTCCACCAAATGGGAAGACCTCATGAAGGAATTCACCGAGAAAACCAGATAGTATATTTTTGGTCAGACAAAATAATAACTGCACAGCATATTTCGTTCTCAATGGATCATATGCTGTGCAGTTTTTTTCATTTTGTGTGATTTATCCTGTAATCAATCAGTCGTCATTCATGCCCTGCACCTGTTCGTCTTCGGGTGAAGTGGTGATGGAGTCGGGATTGATCACTACGTCATCATAATGCTGTGTTGAACGCAGCACAACGGTTGTTCTTCCGGGAATGGTGAGCTTGCCGCCTTCGAGGGTTGCCTCGGGTTCTTTTTCTTCCTCCTGCGTTTCTTCCTGAGAAGATGCGCCGAAAACAGGAGCGGAATTGGATTCATTTTCACCCTCGGCGTTTTTCGCTACGATGTAACCCCGGAGTTCAGTGAAGTCTGAAAAACCGAGCGTATTCAGATCAAATGAGGCTTCTTCCAGATCGAGGTTGTGCAGTACCATTACCGCAACGCCGTCATAAATGCAGGTATAAGCGCAAATCGAATCTTTGCCGAATTCGCAGGCGGTGACAGTGCCGCGGGCAATCTGCGGGTTCTGATTTTTCAGCTTGAGCAGCAGACGGTAATGATTGAGCAGTGAGTTTTCGTCGCTGAGCTGCTCGGCAACTCCGTCGATTTGGTTCTGATCCACAGTAAGATCGGAACCCTCCGGCCGCGCTATGGAAGAGCCGTCGTCAGAAGCTGACCATTTCATAGGCAGACGTGCGGTGGGGTCTTTCTTGGAACCTTCGGAGGAGGTGCCTTTAAGGCCGATTTCCTCGCCGTAATAGATGAAAGTGTTTCCGGGCATCATCAGATAGAGACTTGCCGCAATCTTGCGCTGTCCCAGTGTCATGAAGTAACTGGAACTGCGGTACATGTCGTGATTGGAAACGAAGGGCGCGTCAATGGCGTCGGTTGCCGAAACCAGCTTGAGCTGATTGTTCCAGTTCTGAACCTTCTTGGCGTATTCCTTGCCGTTCTGGCTCTTGACGGTCTTGGAAATGTATCCTCCGGTGTTGGCAAAGGGGAAATTGAAGAAGCTGTCAAATCCGCTTTTGTAGTAATCCCGGATAATCGGGGCGGAAGTCCACGCCTCTCCGACGATATAGAAATCCGGTTTTTTGGAGCGGCAGTACTGGGCGATGCGCCTGAGAATTTTTGCGTTTTCCGTCGTTTTGCCGTAATCAAAGTAGGTGACAGCGTCAAACCTGAATCCGTCGAGGCCTTTTCCGATCCAGAAATCGCAGATTTTCTCGACTTCCTGCCAGACATCCTCGCAATTGTAGTCCAGCTCGGGCATATCGTCGCTGAAGGAACATTCATAATAATAATCTGTGCCGATGATGGGTCTGAATTTTGCACCGTTGAGGGTGTAATAAATGTAATTGCCGTTGTCCTTGTCGAGCTTCACGCCGCCTTTTTCCAAAAGTTCATCGGCTGTGAGGTGAGAATAATACCGGGTGTATTTTTCGTCGAATTGCAGCTCTTTGCCATCCTTGAGCTTGCGGAGATTGTCGCAGAACATGGTGAACCATTCGTGCTTGCTGGAAGTATGATTAAGAACCATGTCAATAATCAGCGTAATGCCGTGTTCGTGGCATTTCTGGACGAGGTTTTCAAAATCCTCCATGGTGCCGTACGACGGGTCTATCGCCATATAATCGGTAATATCGTATTTGTGATAGGAGGGGGAAGGGCAGACAGGCATGAGCCAGATGCCGTTGATGCCGAGAGAACTGCTTCCGTAGGCACCGGAAGCAGGCTTGAGATAATCCAGCTTCTGTGTGATGCCGTTGAGATCGCCTATGCCGTTGCCGTCGGAATCCTTGAAGGAGCGAACGAAGATTTCATAGAAATTCTTGTACTTATCGTTGAACTCCACAATTGTTTCATCGGGGACGCAAGGCTTTTTGGGCTCGGGAACCGGTTCCTCCGTGCCGCAGGAAACCAGCACTGTCAGCATGGCCAGCGCGATCAGCAGTGCCGAATGCAGCTTTCTTTTCAATGTCAAAAAAATCATCCTTTCTCATTGTCAAATGATGGATTAAAAGAATCAACAATCACCCGGCAATTTGTTTGTTATGCTATAATTATAAAGTATTCCACAGGGTATGTCAATGTGTTTTCGTGCAAAAATGTCGAAGAAATCTAAAAAACAGGTGTTTTTTTCCTGATGCTGGCAAAAATCGGTAAAAATGTATGAAAATAATTAAGCAAATGACGTAAAATTCAAATTTTCAAAAAATATTGATAAAAATTTGAATTAATCGGCCAATAATCTATTGACAGTTGGGCAGATTTATGGTAATATGCATATGGCAATTTTTAACTCTTCGGGAAGGTTGTGATTTTTTGGCTCAGAAAGAAGCATCTTCATTCCAGCGCGGTTCGGGCATACTTATGTCCGTTACCAGCCTGCCGTCTCCCTACGGCATAGGTACTCTCGGCAGAGCTGCGTATGAATTTGTAGATTTTCTCATGAAGGCGCGCCAGCGCTACTGGCAGGTTCTGCCCATCGGTCCGACCAGCTACGGCGACTCGCCTTATCAGGCTTTTTCGGCTTTTGCCGGCAACCCTTATTTCATAGATCTTGACATTCTTGCGGAGGAAGGCCTCCTGCAATATGACGAGATCAACTGTCATGATTGGGGTTACGACGCTTCGAGAGTCGATTATGCAAAGATTTTTGAATCAAGATTTACCGTACTCCGCAAGGCTTTTGACCGCAGCAACCATAAATCCACGCCGGAATTCAAAAAATTCTGCGAGGATAATGTGTTCTGGCTGGATGACTACAGCCTCTTTATGGCGCTCAAATTCTATTTTGACAACCGTGAATGGCAGCTGTGGGAAAACGACATCCGTCTGAGAAAGCCCGGCGCAGTCAAGCTCTATACCGATAAGCTGGCCAATGACGTGGATTTCTGGAAATTCCTCCAGTTCAAGTTCTTTGAGCAGTGGAACAGGCTCAAGGCTTATGCCAATGGCAAGGGAATCAAGATCATCGGCGATATTCCGATTTACGTGGCGATGGACAGCGCTGACACATGGGTTCACAGCGATCTCTTCCAGCTTGACGAAGAAAAGAAGCCTGTCAAGGTAGCGGGTGTTCCGCCGGATAATTTCTCTGCCGACGGACAGCTCTGGGGCAATCCCCTCTATGACTGGGAAAAGATGGAAAAGAACGGCTTTGCGTGGTGGAAGCAGCGTATGCGCGCCTCTGCCAGAATATATGACGTTATCCGCATCGATCATTTCATCGGCGTGGTCAAGTATTTCTCGATTCCCGCGGGTGCTCCGACTGCCGCTTCGGGACAGTGGATTCCCGGCCCTGGCATCAAGCTCATCAACGCCATCAATTCCGTTCTCGGCGACGCGCTTGTGATTGCCGAGGATCTGGGCGTTTCTGATGAGAAGGTGGAGGCGCTGCTCAAGAAGGCAGGTTATCCCGGCATGAAGGTACTTCAGTTCGGCTTTGACGGAGGAAGCGACAATGTCATGCTGCCACACAATATCACCAGCAATTATGTCGTATACGGAGGTACCCATGACAACGAAACGCTTGTCGGCTATTTCTGCGACGACAATAAGAGCATAGATGATCTGAGATACGCAGTGGAATATCTGGACTGCGAGACGATAGACAGCATCCCCAATGCCATCATCCGCACCGGTTTTATGTCCTGTGCGCATACGGTTATTTATCAGCTTCAGGACTATCTCGGTCTTGACAACTCCGCCAGAATGAACTTCCCGTCCAAGCTGGGCGGCAACTGGGAATGGAGAGCGACAAAGTCTCAGATGTCAGATAAGCTGGCGGCAAAGATTGCCCGCCTTGTCGAAATTTACGGGAGGTAAACAATTTGAATACCATTTTTCAGGAAGATGTTATAAAATGTCTGGAGCTTGACTCCAGCAAAACTATGCAAAACGCCACCACCAAAGAGCTGTACAACGCTGTTTCAAAAGCGGCTGTTGCACAGGCCTATCGTGGCGCAGACAAGTTTACCGGAACCAAGAGAGCGGCATATCTTTCCGCCGAATTCCTTATCGGCAGAATGATCTATAGTAACCTGCTCAATCTCGGTCTGCTTGAAGACACCAAAGAAATGCTCGCCCAGAACGGCATTGATATCGGCATTTTTGAAGATATTGAGGATGACGCACTCGGTAACGGCGGTCTGGGCAGACTGGCAGCCTGCTTTATTGACTCGGCAGCTACTCAGAACATTCCCCTTGACGGCTATGGCATCCGCTATAAGTACGGACTTTTCAAGCAGTATTTTGAGAACGGATTCCAGAAGGAAAAGGCTGACGACTGGCAGTCCTACGGCGATCCGTGGTCAATCCGCAGAGAAGAAGATACAGTGCTTATCAGATTCTCGGGTCAGACAGTCAAGGCTGTTCCCTATGATATGCCGGTTATCGGCTACGGCGGAAAGACAGTCAATACCCTCCGTCTGTGGCAGGCAGAGGCCGTCAATGCCTTTGATTTTGACCAGTTCAACCGCAACAACAGACCCGCATCCATCGCGGAAAAGAATGATGCCGAGGTCATCTCGTCGGTTCTCTATCCCAATGACGAGACATGGGAAGGAAAAATTCTCCGCTTAAAGCAGCAGTATTTCTTCTCCAGCGCTTCACTGCAGGATATGATCCGCAAGTACAAGACCCGCCACGGCTCCGATTTCTCGCATTTCGCTGAGGAATACGCCATTCAGCTCAACGACACCCATCCGGTCGTTTCTATCCCCGAGTTCCTGAGAATTCTCGTCGAAGAGGAAAAGATCGAGCTGAAGGATGCTATTGCATATGCCAAGGATACGTTTGCATATACCAATCACACCATTATGCCCGAAGCTCTTGAGAAATGGAGCACCAACCTCTTCTATGACGTCATTCCCGAGGTTTACAACTACGTTATCGCACTTGACAAGGTGCTGCAGGAAGAACTTGCCGAAAAGGGCATCGAGGGCGACAATCAGAAGATTTACAGAATTATCTGTGACGATCAGGTGCATATGGCACGTATCGCGATCTATGCGACACACTCCACCAACGGCGTTGCACAGATTCATTCCGATATTCTCAAGGACACCGCTCTGCACGAGTGGTACAAGCTCTACCCCGAGCGCTTCAACAACAAGACAAACGGTATCACTCAGCGCCGTTGGCTGGCTCTGGCCAATCAGGAGCTTGCTTCGTTCATCACCGACAAAATCGGTGACGGCTGGATTACCGATCTCTTTGAGCTGAAGAAGATGGAGCAGTTCGCGGATAACGAAGCGGTTCTGAGAGAGTTTGCAGATATCAAGCATCAGAAGAAGGTCGAACTTGCCGAATATATGCAGAAGATGGACGGTCTTACCGTCAATCCTGACTTCATCTTTGATGTGCAGGTCAAGAGACTCCACGAGTACAAGCGTCAGCTTCTCAATGCGTTCTCTATCCTTGACATCTACTTCGGCATCAAGGACGGTCGCATCAAGAACTTCAACCCGACCGCCTTTATCTTCGGCGCCAAGGCTGCTCCCGGCTACTACAGAGCCAAGGGCATCATCAAGTTTATCAACGAAATAGGCAAGATGATCGCGGCCGACGATGAAGTCAACAAGTATCTCTCCGTTTCGTTTGTATCCAATTATAATGTTTCCTATGCCGAGAAGATCACTCCTGCCGCCGACGTGTCCGAACAGATTTCGACAGCCGGTACAGAGGCTTCCGGTACGGGCAATATGAAATTCATGCTCAACGGAGCCGTTACCCTCGGCACATTTGACGGTGCAAACGTCGAAATTGTCGAGCAGGCAGGCGAGGATAACAACTACATCTTCGGCGCCAGAGTGGAAGAAATTGAAAAAATCAAGGGCGAATATGATTCCAAGAAGCTCTACAACGAGAATCCCAGAATCAAGAGACTGCTTGATACCCTGATCGACGGCACGTTTGACGATGGCGGATCAGGCATGTTCCGCGGCCTTTACTCGGCACTGATTGACGGAACACACTGGCACCGTCCTGACCACTACTATCTCCTTCTCGACCTCATTCCCTACTGCGATGCGAAGCTCAGATGCAACGCGGATTATTCGGACAAAAAGGCTTTCACCAGAAAGTGCTTCATTAATATGGCTAACTCCGGTAAGTTCTCCAGCGACAGAACAATCAAGGAATATGCTTCTGAAATATGGGGAGTCTGAGCAATTGTTCGTGATAATTGACAAAGGTCTTTTATAGCAAAACTTAACAGCAAGTCGGTGCTTATGTTGACAAAACTTATGAATATCGACTTGCTGTTTTGTTTCTGAAGCCGAAAAAAGAGGCTGAAAAACCCGTTTATTACCAAAATAAGTATGAGATATTAAAAAAAAATGCAATTTCCTAAAAAAAATTTAAAAAATCTATTGACAAATCATACAATGTGAGGTATTATATTTATGGTTTTGAATGAGGATAAAAATAACTCATACATACCAAAAACATTTGTGCGAATTGCCGTGAGGCGTTCAAAAATTTTTAATGGAGGGTTTATCCAAATGAAAAAAAGAATTCTCGCACTTTCACTTGCC
>CAMHMN010000027.1 GCA_946186245.1 uncultured Clostridia bacterium | reverse complement strand
GCACGCCAACCTGCCGGACGGCAAGGTGGCAAAGGCTGAATGATGGGTGTTTTTTCAATGGCTTTCTTTAACGCCCGTCAGTCGATGGGCGTTTTTTGCTGCCTCTTTGTGGAATAATCACATCATATCAAGGAGGCATTTCATTATGTCAGAGAAAAGAACAGTAAGAGCATTAAGCAGGCTTCAGGGCAGGGTGTATGTGTTTCTGAAGGACGCCCCCACAGGGGAGGCGTTTCTCAGGGCAGCCGAAGACGAGGGATTTACATTCGGAGACGGTGCAAAGCCGACCGAACGGCACTACGCACAGGTGATGGCAGTCAATGAGGACGGCACGCTCCATTACGTAGGAGCAACGGGAATGGCGGCTTTTGCGGGATCCGCCGAAGGATTGGTCAGGGTGGATTTCGACGAATTTTTTAAAGGAAAAGAGAACTTTCTTATAAAAAAGCTATGAGATTTACAATGTGTTAATATATTCCACAAAACCGGATATTATAATAATAGCTATAGTTGCAGGCTTGCGCAGAGTCAGAAATAATTATCATGGTTTTTCTTTGTTGATGGGGAGAAAAGAAATGAGTCACAGATCCGTTAAAAAAGGCAAAAACAGAAAAACGGTTTTACACGGTGAGGGGTTCAATTCCGCCGCGATCACGCAGATAGTGTGTGTGGTGATAGTGGCCAGCGTTGCTCTTTTAGGATTTATCCAGACTCGTAAACTAGTGTATCGGCTAGGCGGAGAAGCTTCGACTTATCGCCAGAGCGAAAAGTATTCGGACGGAGACAATTCGGGCACCAGCGAGCTTCCGACGGATTCCGTTCCCGATGACAACGGGAGCAGCGATTCCCCGGCGGCTTCATCGCAAAAAAGTATGTCACGCGAGAAATCCACGACCACCGCGACGAAAACCAAAAGAAGGACTACGAAGCGAACCCGAACCACCAAAAGAACAACAACTTCCAAAAAGACGGCGACATCCACTACAAAAGAGAATGCAGGTGCGTCGACGGTCAGGATCACGGTATCTCCCGTGAATATCCGCGCCGGCGCCGGAACAGGACATGCCGTCATTGGCAGGACTTCCAGGGGAAAGGTCTATCCGTTGGTTTCAAAGGACACGGATTCCGTCGGGAAATTATGGTATCAGGTGTCGCTGGAAGAGGGAAAAACCGGCTGGATCATGGCATCCTGCGCCAGTGAAGAAGACGGTGAGGCGCGGGACACTACCACTGCGGAACCGTCAAAGCCGACGACCGAAAAGACTACCAAGACCACCAAGGTAACCAAGACCACGAAGTCAACCAAGACCACGAAGTCAACCAAGACCACGAAGTCAACCAAGACAACCAAGACTACCAAGACCACGAAGTCGGATCACAGCCGTTTACAGGTGGAGATTACGGTTTCGCCCGTGAATATCCGTTCGGGAGCCGGCACCGGTTATTCGGTGATCGGCAGGACTTCAAGGGGCAAGGTGTACAGGTATTTATCCACCGTGAAAGGATCGGATAACAGGAAATGGTGCGAGGTGGAACTGAAGGACGGAACAACCGGCTGGATTATGGCTTCCTGCTGCAAGCTGACAGATGGTGCGGAAGGCGATTATAACACACCGTCCAAAACAACCGCTTCGACCAAGAAGGACAAGACCTCCAAGACAACCGCCAAAACAACTGCTTCAAAGACTACCACGACCACAACCACTACCACCAAGGCAGAATCAAAAGACAAACTGCTCATGCAGCTGCAGCCCGACGATCATTCAGCCAAGTATTTCATTGTGGTGTATATCGGCAGTCAGTCCACCGTTGTGTATAAGAAGGACCGAAACGGCGATTATACCAAGCAGGCAAAGGTGTTCACCTGCTCCACGGGAAAGAAATCCTCTCCCACACGGACAGGAAAATATCACATCAGGGCCAAATATCGCTGGCGCTGGCTGGTGGGAAATGTCTACGGACAGTATAACAGCTCAATCAGCGAGGATTATCTCTTTCATTCGGTACCTTATCTCAGAAGGGATTTCAAAACGCTGGAAAACGAAGAGTATGACAAGCTCGGCAAACCGGCGTCCAAGGGCTGCATCAGAATGTGTGTGCGCGACTGCAAATGGATCTATGACAAATGCGACGTCGGCACGCAGGTCCGCATAGTATCCGACAGCGGTCCGAAAGGTCCCGGCGTTCCCAAACGAAAATCCGACAGCAAATACAGCGGATGGGATCCGTCAGACAAGTGGGCGGAGGGCAACCCATATTTTGAATAGTCAGACCCTTATTCGCAGTCGCTTCCGCATGCAGGTCAGATGCATAGCGGAAACGGCTGCGTTTTTTTCAGGGTGCTGCTTGACATTTTTGCCGGCGGCATATAAAATCTAATAGGTGATCAAATCACAAAGGGGGCGTGAATATGCGTAATCTGATGGTCAGAATCAAATACGACGGCAGGGATTTCTGCGGATGGCAGGTGCAGAAGGAGCTTCGCACGGTTCAGTCGGTCTTTCAGACGGCGCTGAGAGAAATACTCAAGGAAAATGTGCCGATTATTGGGTGCAGCCGTACCGACAGCGGAGTACATGCCAATGAATTCTGCGTCAGCTTTCATACCGCCTCGCAGATTCCGTGTGACAGACTGCCGCTTGCCCTGAACGCGAAGCTGCCTTCTGATATTGCTGCATTCGGGTGCGAAGAAATGCCCGATGATTTTCACGCGAGGTACAGCTGCAAGGGCAAGCAGTACCGTTATCTTATTCTGAATGCGCCTGTGCGGGATCCCTTTCTTTATGCAAGGGCACTGTGGTACAAGTTCCCTCTGGACGCGGAATGGATGGACCGTCAGGCTGCCGGTTATCTGGGAACGCACGATTTTTCCGCCTTCTGTTCGGCCAACAGCGACGTGGTGGACAAGGTGCGAACGGTGACGCAGTGTTCGGTCAGGCGATTGGCCGAGAATCAGGATATGATAGAATTCACTGTGACAGCCGACGGCTTTCTATACAACATGGTGCGTATTATGGTGGGCACGCTGCTTCAGATGTCCGCAGGCAGACTTCCGCAGGATTCCATTCCGTCCATCATTGCCTCAAAAGATCGCAATCGAGCGGGATTTACCGCTGAAGCGTGCGGATTATATCTCAATAAGGTATTGTATTAACCGGAAATATATGATATAATAATCAATGACTCTATCAGTCTGTTAAGGAACAGTTTATATAGAGTTTATGTGAAGGGATTATGTTTACGGAGGGAAATGTATCAATGGCTGAAAAAGTCAAGTCTCACGATAACAGGGAAACCAGACGCCCGAAGGCTCCACAGAAAAAGGGCATAGCAAAAAGATCAGTCAAAAAGACCGGCATTTCCTTCGGCTTTCCCGGCAATGACCGGATGAAGATCATGGCAAAATGCGCGGTAACAGCGGCGGCTGCGGTGGCGCTGCTGATGCTTATGATAGTAGGCGCGGATTTAAGACCCTCTGCGGTCATAAACGGATTCAAAGATAAATACGCCTTTCTCCATGCTTCGGGACAGGGCTTTCCCGTCGAGATTTCGGGCAGCCGGGCCATTAAGGTCTCCCGTTTGAAAAACGGAACGGCACTGCTTACCGATATCACCTTTTCGGTCTATGACACGCAGGGGCGTGAAGTCGTTTCGGACAGCCACAGCTTTGGTTCTCCCGCAATGGAAACGGCCGGGGTGTATTCGCTTTTGTTTGACCGCATGGGAAAGGATTATGCATTAAGAACCATTTCGCAGATCATTGCAAAGGGTACGGCGGAGGAATCCATTATCTGTGCCGATGTTTCGGAATCGGGTCATTTCGTTCTCGTCACAACCAGCCAGACCACCAATGCAAAAGTGACCGTATTCTCTGCCAAGGGACAGACCAAGCACAAATGGAAATCCGTGGATTATAAGATTTCCGACGTGGCGATCAGTCCTTCCGGCAAATATATCGCGCTTTGCGGCGTTTCGAGCAAAAACGGGAATCTTGTTTCAACCGTGATCGTTCAGAAGGTGGGCGCCAAGGAAAACCTCAAAGAATTCACCTTTGAAGATACGCTGATCTTTGACATTCAGTACGACGGAAATAACCGGATCATCGGGATCGGCGACGACATGGTGGCTTGTCTTGACGTCAGGGATGACAGCAATGCAGGATACAGCTATGATGATCGCACCCTCAACTGCTACGATATTGCGGATAACGGAGATATTGCCCTGGTGTTTTCCAAAAATTTCGACGGCCGCAATGCTTCTGTGGTGGTGCTGAACGATAAATGTAAAGAAATTGCCAGCATAAACACCGAAATGACGTCCCCCTATGTCGATATTGACAACGGGAAGATCAATCTTCTGTCCCAGTCGATGGTAAGCCGTTATCAGTATAACGGCAAGCTTCTGAAACAGGCGGAAGTTCCGGCGGACTGTCAGGAGATCATCTCCTCACAGGGCAGGCTCCTGGCCAAGGGCGTCATGTATCTGACAGAAGTTGACTGAGCGCATAGAATACCGGAGAACACATGAAATTGTTAATTTTATTTGAACGAGGTTGTTATTACGACGCTTATGTGTTATCATAACATGAAGGGCAGGTTTTCTTGTTCTGGTTGTCAAGATGAAGGGAGTACTCAGCAATGTTTGGATTTTTACTTGATGCGGCTACGATCGTTTTCTTTCTGTACATGTTTAAGAAGTGTGCTGTAAAATCGCAGCTGAAAAACGCCGTGGAATCCATGATGTTTATTGCATCGGCCATCGTGTCGGTGCCGATAGGCGTTTTTCTGGGGGATTTTTGTTATTCCAGTTTCTTCCGGCCGGTCATCATTGACCGGGTGGAGTCGATTGTCACCACTTCGGGCGACGTCGATACCAGTATGAATTCCATTGAAAGAATTATGTCCGGCATGCCCGCGATGGTCAATAATGCCGCACGTATCTATCACACCACGTCCGGCGAAAACCTGAATCAGCTCAACAAGCTGCTTGCGGGCGATCTTTCGACCGCGACAGGCGAGATCGTGGATATCCTTGCAAGACCCGTGATCGACGGAGTGGTCAGGATTCTGTTTTTCTGCATCGCGTTTGCGGGCTGTTACAGGCTGCTTCGCGCGTTTTATCCCACCATCGAAGCCTATTTTTACAATCCCGACCGCGCCGCTGTTTCTCCGACCAACGGAATGGTGCTGGGCGCGGGAAGAATTGTCGTTATTTTTCTGATTATCCTGTCGATCATACAGCTTGTAGGCCCGGTACTGCCCGATTTTATTCTGTTCCGTCCGGAGCTGTATTCGCAGTCCTTTATTTTCAAGCTGTTCAGTGAGAACAACCTGATCATGCTGTTTCTTGGAGAAGGCATTATAGCCTGAATTCATTTGTCAGAATGGGGTGTATGTTGAGCATGAATATTCCAAATACCCTGACGGGATTTCGGATCGTGTTGATTCCGTTTTTCTGCGTGCTCTTTATTATGGGCCCGCAGTATTACCCATATGCGGGAATCATTCTGGTGCTGTCGGGCCTTTCCGATATGTTTGACGGATTTCTGGCACGAAAGCTGCACCAGGAAACGGAGCTTGGCAAGATACTCGACCCGATTGCTGATAAGCTGACTCTCGGTGCTGTTGTCATAAGTATGTGGTTTGTCTATCATAAAAATTACCCGTGGATCACCCTTGCCCTGGGCATCATGTTCATTAAGGAACTGCTGATGGCGATCGGCGGACTTGTGATAGTCAAAAAAGGAAGGAAACTGGTCAAGGCAAAGTGGTGGGGAAAGGTTGCCACTGTCATATTTTACGCCTGCATGATAGCCATCGTGGCGCTGAATATCTTTGCCCCTGAAGCGAATCTGGATATTCTGGTTCCGTCCATAGCCGCTTTTGCAGCCGCCGTTATGCTGGTGGCCTTCGGAATGTATTTCCACATGGGTCTGAAAATTCTTCGCGGCGAATACGTTTCGGGAATCATTGACTTTGAGAAGGAGAAGCTCAAAAAAACAAAATCAGATAAGGAAATCGCGTAATAGCGCGAATCACATTCTGTGAGAATTGTAAACCTCTGCTCCCATGGGGCAGAGCGTTTTTTAGCCGCAGCAATCCGTGCGGCGTGTGGATGAAAGGAAGTGTGAGGATTAATGCCTCTTTGTTCGATATGTAAAAAAAGACAAGCGGTGGTTTTTGCCACCGATACAGCCCATCCGGGCAAGACCGCAGGCTATTGCTTTACCTGCGCTCGCAAGATCGGTCTGCCGAATATTGAAGATATGATCAAACAATTCGGCCTGAACGCGGAAATGATCGAGGATATGGAGGAGCAGATGGCGGAGGCTGCCGAAAACGGCGAGCTTCCCTTCTCCGGGATGTTCGATACGGTCATGCCGGGCCTTGAAGACGGCGACGAAGAGTATGATGAGGACGACGTGGACTACGAGGACGAGGACGACGCAGAGGAGTCCGATGATTCCGACAATACTGATGATACAGAGCATTCGGATGAGAAGCTTGCGCTGGCGGAAAAGAGCGAGGAAACTGAGAAATCCGACAATGAAGCCGACAGCGACGAAAACGGCGAACAGGAGAGCGGAGGACTTTTCAACCCCTTCAGGAATCTGTTCGGCAGCAGCTTTGAAATGGGCGGGGCGCAGTTTGCCGACGGACAGCCCAAAAAGCGCAAGCGCGGCAAGCACGAAAACAAACGGCGTTTCCTCGGCGATTACTGCGAGGATCTGACCAAAAAGGCGCGTGAGGGAAGGATCGACGCGATTATCGGCAGAGACAAGGAAATCAGCCGCGTCATTCAGATTCTCTGCCGCAAGAGTAAGAACAATCCCTGTCTGATCGGTGAACCCGGCGTCGGCAAGACCGCCATTGCGGAAGGTCTTGCGCTGCGAATCGCCGCAGGCGAGGTGCCTCTCAGACTGGCCAACAAGGAAATTCACCGCCTTGACCTGACGGCACTGGTAGCCGGCACACAGTTCAGAGGTCAGTTTGAAAGCCGCATGAAGGGTCTGATCGACGACATCAAGAACGCGGGGAATGTGATTCTCTTCATCGACGAGGTGCACAGCATCGTCGGCGCGGGCGATGCGGAAGGTTCCATGAACGCGGCCAATATTCTCAAGCCCGCCCTTTCCAGAGGAGAATTGCAGGTGATAGGCGCAACCACCTTCAACGAGTACCGCAAGCACATCGAGAAGGATTCCGCGCTGGAACGCCGGTTCCAGCCGGTGAGCGTCAATGAGCCGAATGTGGACGACACGGTGGAGATTCTGCTGGGAATCAAGGGCTATTACGAGCTTCATCACCGCGTGAAGATCAGCGACTGGCTGGTGAGACGCGCCGTGGTGCTGTCCGAACGGTACATCAACGACCGCTTCCTGCCCGACAAGGCGATCGACCTGCTGGACGAAGCCTGCTCCTGCGCGTCCCTCGGCAACAAGGCAATGGCGGAATTCGACGAGCTGAACATAAAGCTGCGCAAGGTGCTGGAGGAGAGTGACAAGCTCCAGGCGGACACTGAGGATACATCCGAAAAGCATTATGAGAGAATTGCAGAGCTTCGCACGGAGGAGCTTAAAATAAGAAACCGCCTTTCCGAAATTGAACCGGAAGCAATGGGTGGTCAGGTGACCGAAGCCGACCTTGCGAAGGTCATAGAACTCTGGACGGGCATCCAGGCTTCCCGCGTGGAGGAGAACGAATTCAAGAAGCTCACCACGCTGGAGGATAAGCTGAATCAGAAGGTGATCGGGCAGGAGGAAGCCACCAGGCTGGTAGCTTCGGCCATACGCCGCAGCCGCGCACAGATTTCTCCGCGCAGACGTCCCGCGTCCTTCATCTTTGTGGGACCGACCGGCGTCGGAAAGACGGAGCTTGTCAAGGTGCTGGCCAACGAGCTGTTCGATTCGCCCGAAACGCTGATCCGACTGGACATGAGCGAATTCATGGAGAAGCATTCGGTCAGCAAGATCATCGGTTCGCCTCCCGGCTATGTCGGTTATGACGAGGCGGGTCAGCTCACCGAGAAGGTCCGCCGCAAGCCCTATTCCGTCCTGCTGTTTGACGAGATAGAGAAGGCGCATCCCGACGTGATGAATATTTTGCTCCAGATACTGGACGAGGGCAGAATCAACGACTCCCAGGGACGTTCGGTGAGCTTCGAGAACACGGTCATCATTATGACATCCAATGCCGGAAGCAATCACCAGGGCGGTTCCTTGGGCTTTAACAAGACATCCGACGATATTTCCCGCGAAAAGGCGATGTCCGGCCTGAAGGAATTCCTGCGCCCCGAATTTCTCGCCCGTGTGGACGAGATTGTGGTGTTCCGTCAGCTGGACGAGAACGACTTCCGCAGGATCTCCCGCCTGCTGATGGGCGAATATGTCGATTCCATGGCGGAACGCGGCGTGAAGCTCATCATCGACGACAGCGCCGTGGAATTGCTGGCAAGCAACGCCATGGGCGGAGAAGCCTCTGCACGCGACCTGCGCAATCTCATCCGCAGGGAAGTGGAAGACAGGCTGGCGAATCTTGTCATTGAGGTTTCCGGGGAGCTGCCGGGCGAGATTCTTGTCACAGCGGAGGAAAAGGACGGCGTGAAGAGCGTCGTCGTCAAGCCGAATGTTCCGGCGCTCCCGGAATAACGGGCAGGCAAAAGGAAAGAAAAATAAAAGGAAAAGGGATTGACTGACGACCCGTGAGCCGTGCGGTCAATCCCTTGTCTGATTATCGGAGGGATCATCCATGCCACGTTTCTTTATAGAAAATATCGACAGAATGCCCGGAGAGGAAATTACCATTTCCGGACAGGACGCGGTGCATATATCCAAATCGCTGCGGATGAGGGCAGGGGAGAGCCTTACGGTCTGCGGGGGTCTGGGATTCGATATGCTGTGCGAGATCACCGGCATTTACGGTGACACGGTGGAACTGAAAGTGACGGAAAGACTTGCGACCGAGAGCGAACCTTCCGTCAGAATCACGCTCTATCAGGGACTTCCCAAGGGGGATAAGCTGGAGTGGATCATTGAAAAGACCATCGAGCTGGGCGTGAATGAGATCATTCCCGTGCTGATGCAGCGTTCCGTCTCCCGTCCCGACGCGAAATCCGCCGCCAAGAAGCAGGAACGCTACCAGAAGCAGGCGGTTTCGGCAGCCAAGCAGTGCGGCAGGGGGATTATTCCCACGGTATTGCCGATGATGGGATTTTCCGCTATGCTTGAAAGGCTGAAAAATCATCAGGCGGTGATCTTCTTCTACGAATGCGGGGGGCAGCCGCTTTCCTCTGTGGTCAGCAGAATAAAGCAAGAGAGCGCGACCGATATCGCGATTGTCATAGGGCCGGAAGGCGGCTTTGACCCGGCCGAAGCACAGGCGCTTCAGCAATCCGGCGCCTTCACCGCCACGCTGGGAAAACGCATTCTCCGCACCGAAACCGCGCCGATCGCGGCGATTGCCGCCATCATGTACGCTACAGGAAATTTGGACTGATGATTTTTTGAAGCAGCCGCACGCCTTCCGGCATTTTTTCCGAGGGAATGCCGGCAAAGCTCAGCCTTAACTTCGTCCAGCCGTCGCACGTATCCATCGGAATCACCTGCACGCCGCCCGCAAGCGCGATTTCGGCAATCTCGCGGGAGCTTTTGCCGCATTTCAGCCAAATTTCGGCGCATAGGGCGGTTTCGGCAAGCCGGATTTTTGCCGGGGAACCGAAGGATTCACCCAGCAGCGACAAAAGCTGCTGGCTTTTGTCAGAATAAATCTTTCGCAGCCTGCGCAGGCGTTTTTCGATGTGACCGTCGCGAATGTATTCGGCCAGGGCCAGCTGTTCGATTTTGGAGGAGGTCTGGTTGTAGGAGGCACCCCGGCTGCGGTATAGTTCGGCAAGCTCCGGGGGCAGCGCCATATAGCTGATACGCACCGATGGCATGAGCAGCTTGGAAAAGGATCCGAGATAGATTACCCTTCCGCTGCATCCCATGCCCTGCATGGCCGGTACCGGACGGGATTTGAAGCGCAGTGCGCCGTTGTAGTCGTCCTCGATGATCAGCCCATCGGTACGGTCAGCCCATTCCAGAAGCTCAGCGCGGCGGCTGACCGGCATCGGACGGCCAAGGCTCTCGGTGTTGGAGGGATTCAGATATAGCACCTTCGCCCCTGAAGAATACAATTCCCGCGGCATCACGCCGTATTTGTCCTGCCCCAGCTCGGAAATATTCAGCCGGAAGTCGCGGAACACCCTTTCGGCGTGAGGAAAGCAGGGAAATTCAATGCCGACCCGTCCGGCGCGTTCGCCGAGCAATCCGCAGATCAGCGAGAGCAAGGGCTGCACGCCCGCACCAATGACAATGCGGTCGGCGGTGGTGTTCACCCCCCGGAGAAGCATGCCGTAATGGGCAAGCTGCCGCCGGAGTTCAGGCTCCCCTTGGTAATGTCCGTAGGAAGTCACGGTGTCTTCACGGCTGAGTACCGAGCGTACGTATTTCCGCCAGAGGTCGAGATCGGAGGCACGGCTGTCCACATACCGGCTGCCGAAGTCGTAAAGCACATCGGGGTAGAGTTCTTTGTCGGAAGACTCCTCCGCGGGCGGCTCGTTTTTTTCAATGACAGCCGCCTCCACGTAGTATCCGCTCTGGGGACGGCTGACGAGGTAGCCTTCCACACAGAGCTGCTGGTAAGCCTGCTCGGCGGTGGTGCGGCTGACGCCCAATTCTTCGGAAATCCGGCGGATGGAGGGCATTTTTTCTCCCACCGAAAGACTGCCGCCGCATATTCTCTCCCGGATGCTGTTATAGAGCTGCCGGTACATGGGAATGTCTGCATTCGCGTCCAGAAATATCGGCTCATAGATCATAGAAAGATTTCATCTCCCAAACGGGTAAACTGTCATGTTAAAAATAGTATAAACTGTATATTTTCAAATGCACAGTTATGATATATTATTATAGCAGTCGACTGAAGAAAGTCAATCATTTTTTTAAATTAAAACCTATTGACTTACTGTACTTTAATGCGCAAAATTACACCAAAAAGGAGATTGAAATTTATGAGCAATCCGGCAGACAAGAAAAATCCCGCGTTGATGATAGCCAAAGTAGGCATTATGGCTGCGCTGTGCTATCTGGCATTCACATTTGTTCAGATCAAAATTTCTACGGGGGCGGATTTTACGTCGTTCCATCTGGGCAACACCTTCTGCGTACTGGCTGCGCTGCTTTTCGGAGGACTTCCGGGAGGCATAGCCGGCGCCATCGGCATGACCATCGGAGATCTGCTTGACCCGGTCTACATCACATCGGCTCCCAAGACATTCATTTTAAAGCTCTGCATTGGGCTTATTACCGGTCTTGTGGCACACCGGATCGGAAAAATTACGCTCCGCGATTCCGACGGGCAATCACAGCAGCCGAAGCATGTGCTTCTCTGGACGGTGCTGGGTTCTTCGGCGGGCATGCTGTTCAATGTGATCGCGGAACCGGTTCTGTCCTATTTCTACAAGAGATATATTCTGGGCGTTGACGCGGAGGCTTCCGCCATTCTCGCCAAATTCCAGAGCCTGACCACCTTTGTCAACGCGATTCTCACGGTGATCATTGCCGTGGCGCTTTACACCGCACTCAGACCGGCGCTGATCAGGACGGGACTGTTCGATTATAATGTAGGAATCAAGAGCAAAAGCAAGAAGCAATAATTCAGATAAGGAATGATCCGATGAAAAGAATAGCCGCAGTTCAGGATATCTCGTGTGTCGGCAGGTGTTCGCTCACCGTCGCGCTGCCGATTATTTCGGCGATGGGCGTGGAGGCTTGCCCCCTTCCCACGGCGCTGCTGTCGTCGCATACGCTTTTTCCGGAGCCGTATGTCTGCGATCTGACAGAAATGCTGTCGGGCATCACCGACCACTGGAAGCGCATAGGCGTCAGCTTTGACGGCATTTACACGGGCTATCTGGGTTCCCTGAAGCAGCTGGACATCATTTCCCGATTCATTGACGAATTCAGGGGCGGCGGATTTGTCTTCATCGACCCTGTAATGGGCGACCACGGACGGCTTTATTCCGGATTTGCACCGGAATATGTCGGGCGCATGGCGGAATTCTGCGGCAAGGGCGACGTAATTGTGCCGAATCTCACCGAAGCGTGCTTCATGCTGGGCAGGGATTACATTGGCGAGAGCTATGACAGGGATGATCTGAAGGCTATTCTCAGGGGACTTACCGGGCTGGGGGCTTCCAAAGCCATTCTGACGGGCGTGAGTATGGAACCGGGCAGACTGGGCGCGGCGGCATTTGACAGCGGATCGGAAGAAATCTTCCTCTGCATGGGCGACAGGGTGGAAGGCAGCTTCCACGGGACAGGCGATATCTTCGCTTCGGTCTGCGTCGGGGCGTTGGCAAAAGGCGAGTCGCTGGGACAGGCGGTGGAATGCGCCGTGAATTTCACCTGCCAAAGCATTAAAATGACGGCGTGTGATTCACCCGACAGAAGATTCGGCGTCAATTATGAGAAGGCTCTGCCTGTTCTTTTGAACGGAGAAAACCATCAGAAAAATTAAAAATGATTACAGATTTGAAACCGGTCAGGTGTTGTGAAGCAATGCCTGACCGGTTTTTTACCGGGATTTTGCCGTGATTATAGATAAAAACTTTCCAATGGTGGGGAAGTTTTGTTACACCGGTGTAACCACTTGTAAATGCTTTGTAAACAATGCCCTGAAAACGGTTACAAATATTGACAAACCGGTTTCAGCTGTGTTATAATCCCTTTGTCGTTTTCAAAAGGTTAACAATTCAATCAATTTTAACACGGAGGAATGATTCAAATGGTCAGAGTAAAAAGGATAGCAGCAGCACTGCTTGCAATACTGTTCATGGCGGCATTAGTTCCGCAGACTCAGGTTTCTGCTGCAAGTGACAGAAAGACAAATGAAGTGAAGGTTTACAATTACCTTGTTAGCAATATGGGATTGAATACAGCTGCCGCATGCGGTCTGATGGCGAATGTGGAGTGTGAGTCCAACTTCAATGTCAAAGAGAAGGGCGACGGAAACACCAGCTTCGGTCTGTTCCAGTGGCACCGCGGCCGCAAGTCCAACCTCATCCAATACTGCTCGGAAAAGGGGTTGGATTATCAGACCGTCGAGGGGCAGCTCAGCTACCTTGAATATGAGCTGAAAAAGTCATACAAGGGTGTTTACAATTACATCAAGTCAGTCAAAAACACTGCCCAGGGCGCATATGACGCGGCATACTACTGGTGCTACTACTATGAAGTCCCCTCTAACAGAGCTTCTAAGTCCGCTAAGAGAGGCAACATCGCAAAGAATACTTACTGGAAGAAGTACAAGGGTTACAACGGCAAGGCGATTGCTCTTTCCGACAACAACTCGGCAGGCAATGCGCAGACTTCCAACACAGACGCTGCCGAAGTGGATACCGCCACTGCCACCACCGCAGCAAGCACCACGCAGAGCTTTACCCGCACGATTAAAGTCAAAATGAAGGGTGCAGACGTCAAGTATATCCAGAACTGCCTCAAGAAGCTTGGCTACAGCCTTACTGCGGATGGCGTATACGGCAACGGTACAGCTTCCATCGTCAAGAAATTCCAGAAAAAGCAGGGAATCACAGTAAACGGTCAGGTCAACAAGACGACCTGGAATGCCATTGTGAAAGCTGCCTCGAAAGTCAAAGTGCTGACAATCACCGAGCATCCCAAGGCAGTGACCGTCAAGTCCGGCGTAAAGACAACCTTCAGCGTGAAGGCGACCGGCGATGGACTTACCTATCAGTGGTATTACAAGAAGGTAGGCGCAAAAAACTGGACTTTATGGAAGGGTCAGACCAAGGCCACCATCACCGCCAAGTCTAAAGACTGCTGGGATGGCAGATCGGTCAGATGCACCGTGAAGGACAAATACGGAAAGACCGTCAATTCCAAAGCGGCTAAGATCACACTTTCTACCGAAAAGGACGAAATTGCCGTAGGATAAGTTAATGCCTGAAAGCGATATTAGTAATCAATAATAGAGCCGTTGCGCGGAGTGAACTCTGTGCAACGGCTCTTTTGTGAATCGAATTATGAACAATTGCTATTTATTTGTTGAATAAATATAGTTTTTTGTTGACAATACATTATGGCTGTGCTAAAATAAATATGCGAAGTTGGTAAACGACGCGATTAATATAAGGTAACTGAAAGGAAGTTCACATTATGGGAAAATTTGTTGTCAAGCGTACCAATACAGGTATTAAATTCGACCTGAAGGCAGGCAACGGCGAAGTGATCGCTACCTCTGAGGTTTACACAACGGAAGCCGCCTGCATGAAGGGCATCGAGAGCGTTCGCAACAACTGCGTCGGCGAGATCGAGGATCAGACCGTGGAAGAAGTCGTCAAGCTCAAGCACCCGAAATTTGAGATGTATATAGATAAAGCCGGCGAGTATCGTTTCCGTCTGAAGGCAAGAAACGGCGAGATCATCGCAGTTTCTGAGGGCTACAAGGCAAAGAGCGGCTGTCTGAACGGCATCGAAAGCGTCAAGAAGAACGCCCCCGACGCTGAAATCGTCAAGAAAGACTGATTGACATCATTCCTACCTATTGCGGCCAATAAAAGCCGTTCCGGTTATCTTCATGTGATAGCCCGGAACGGCTTTTTTTCTTATGCCAAGGATGATTGCCCCGGAAGATTTTCATTCATCTTCCGGCGGGTCAGGCATAATTCACCGATGAGAAGTCTTTTGATGGTAATTAATCCCCAGAGCAAAAAGTTTTTGATGCTCCCGAATTTTCTTTTTTCGTTTTTCCAGTCGCACATCCGACGGTATTTTTTGAACAGGATGGTATGTACCGGCGTGATGCCGTAGAATGACCACATGTCCTTACCGGCGTAGTGGTAAATGCTTCCGTGGTAGAGAGCTTTTACCGTCTGTTCTTCGTTGTAGATATAATCCTCTGAATGCTGGAGAATGATCGGAATATCGCGTTCGCAGAGCATCAGAAGCATATTGTACTGCGGTTCGAGCAATTTGATCTCGTCGTGCATGAGATAATTGATGGCGTCCTGATCGGGGTAGATCATCTTTTCAGGGAAACGGTTGATATAGTCGATTACTTTTGAGGATACGTCCAGCTCAACCCATCGTGCTGTGTCGATCACCAGAACGCCGGAATTGATGTAGGGAGATTCCGGGGGTATGCCCAGCGCCGTTTTTCGATGCATGCTTTCACCGTCTGAAACGCCCGCAAGGCACTTCCCCTCAAGCGGAAGTGTAAGAAGCTCGGTTACAGGGCGATCCATCAGCAGATCGCAGTCCAGATAGATCAGCCTTTTGATGTCATACTGCTGCAGGATTTCTGTCAGAAAGAGCCTGCCGTAAATGGCACGGTTCCAGTTGTTCGGCACCTTTGGTACAATCTGCTTCAGATTGCGTTCGATGTTGTAAAAAATAATCTCCGCGTTGTCAAATCCTGACGCCTGGTTTCTGAGCCGGACTTTGTTTTCCTCTGTTATTCCACAGTCCATCACAAAAAGCCTTACGCGTTCTACGGCAGGACACATATTATACATCACAGAGAAGGTGCATATTCCAAGGTATTTCACGTATTTGTCGTTGGAGACAAAGAGAAAGTCAGCCGTCATTTCACCCATTCCTCATATCAGTTGTATTTGGATATCCCTCATACGATCTATTATAGCATGCTATTTCTGATTAGTCAAAAAAAAAAATGGAATGAATTCCTTGACGGGTGAATGACGATCACGCTAGTTACATCAAAGTGTGCATCATATGATGACGGTTCATCATCTTTTGCGCAGAATAGGAATCTGATTGTTTCGATAAAGAAAATGATAGGCAATGTCAACAATTTTATCTGCAAAAATTCTATGCGCTGGGCGGGAGAATGTACACACTGCAAGCGACGGTTTGATTTGACAAAGCCGATAATTAAGACTATACTCTATACATAGCATCGTTTTTTCTAACGAAAAATTGATTTACAGGCGGGGATAACATGGCAGAATTATCAGAAGAATTGAAAGAAATGCAGACAGATGAAAAGAATACGCTCGACGTCGCGTCGGAAGCTCATTCAGAGAAGGACGCGGCAGTGAAGAAGAGTGACAACCGGGCTGTGACCATCATCAGCCGCATTCTGACGGTACTTTTGCTGGCGGGCTGCGTCGTGATGGGAATTGTCGGCTATCGCAGAGGAGCGTTCTCGTCGGTCGAGGCGCTGCAGGCTTGGATGGACAGCTATGGCATATGGGCGCCGATCATCTTTATTCTGCTGCAGGCGGTGCAGGTTATTATTCCCATCATCCCCGGCGGTGTGACGCTGCTGGGCGGCGTGATTCTCTTCGGACCGTGGTGGGGATTTGTCTATAATTACATCGGCATTATTGCGGGCTCCTTTGCCGTGTTCGCCATTTCCCGGTCATACGGCAAGCCGCTGATGTACCGGCTTTTCAAGCGGGAGACGATAGAAAAATACGAGAATTGGACCAGCAATCACGGGCGTTTCACCAAGCTCTTTGCCATTGCCATCTTCATTCCCGGCGCTCCCGACGGGCTGATCTGCTATCTCGCCGGTACCACCGAGATGACGTGGAAGGTCTATTCTCTCATCATCCTGATAGCCAAACCCGCATCCATTGCCCTTTACAGCGTGCTGTATCTGCTGGGTATCAATTCGCTGTCCGAACTGATAGCGGCATTGAAGAAATAAACAGTGAAGGGTGGTTTCTATGTACCGTTTTTTGTTGGTCGAGGACGACAGGAATATCCGTGAACTGATTGTCAATTACTTCACCAAAAAGGAGAAGGGATTGTTCGAGGTGGATATTGCCTCGGACGGTCAGACGGGACTGGAAAAGGCATATGAAAATCATTACGACCTGTTGCTGCTGGACGTCATGCTGCCCGAACTGGACGGCTTTGAAATCTGCCGCGAGATACGCAGGGAAAGCGACGTTCCGATCATTTTCATCACCGCCCGCGCAGACGAATCCGACATGCTGAACGGCTACGCCCTGGGCTGCGACGATTACGTCGTCAAGCCCTTCCCGCTGCCGGTGCTGTATGAAAAGGTCAACGCCATGATCAAGCGTTCCAAGGGATTGGTGCGTTCCAAGGTTCACAGCGCGGGAAGCATTTCGCTCAATCCCAACAACGGCATGGTGGTGTGCAGCGAGGAGGAAATCAAGCTCACCGCCAGAGAATACGCCATTCTCAAGGTGCTGATGGAAAACAAGGGTTGCGTGATCAGCCGTGAACAGCTGCTGGATATGGTCTGGGGCTACAACAACGACACCGACGAACGGGTGCTGGATACCCACATGCGCAATCTCAGAAAGGCTCTTGGAGCGGGCGGAAAGCAGATCAAGACCGTGATCCGGCGGGGCTATAAGATTGAGGATCAGTAAATGGAACAACGTCTGAAAAAACAACGCGGCAGGCTGATTCTGCGCGTCACGCTGATACTGTTTGCCGTGTGGATGGCGGTGTCCGCGACCTACTGCGTCATCCGTCTGCGCAGGGAAAAAAGCGATCTGCAAAGCGATACCCTTTCCGCTCTGTCCAAAGCAAAACAGATTTTGTCTTTGAGCGAGATGGGAATGGGAACGTCAAGCAGGCTTTATATCAGCTCGTACAATCTGCTGTATTTCAAGGATCTGGCGGATGATAATACCGATACACAGCTGATCATTATCGACCCGGACAGCAACAGGATTATAGCCGATACGGCCTACAAGACCGACGTCAGATATTCCCTGGAAACAGAACAGGGCACTTTTCCGGACGACTTCGGCTATCTTGATTACCGGACCATCCGCGGCTTGCTGAACGACGCACAGTATGAAAGGATCGTGACCCTGCTGCATTCCAGACCGGAGGACGGCGGTTCATACGAATTGGTCTGCACACGGTTTTATTACGCTGTCGATGAAATCATTCCGTTGGAACTGTCTGTGATGCGTGTCCGGAATTCCGACGACAGATTTGATGACGGACAGATGATCGAAACCTTTGCACTCAGTCAGACCGGTGCAAAAGACAAAACGGTCTATCATAATGCCCGAAGCAGGATCAATATTGTACCAAAGGAATTCTTTCTGAATACCGACTGCAACAGAGATTTCATTTCTGCCCTTACGCAGGAGCAGCGTGAAAGAAATGCGGCGGCGTTTTCCGTGGGCCATCTGGAATATGTCTTTTACTCGTCCGAGTACTACTATCTGGACGCATTTGTCTATAATGAAAAATCAGGCGCATATGAAAACCGTTCCAAGCTCTATCTGCTGCAATACGCCAAAAAAGCAGGACTGTTTGCAAGCTGCGGGCGGGAACTATGGTGGGGAACGGTTGTGATAGGCGGATTCTTTTTCGTGATCGGCCTGATTCTCTGTCTGATGATCTGGAAAACCATTAAAATGCAGCTCATTCAGGAGCAGAAGCGGCTTGATCTCACCAATGCCCTGGCGCATGACATCAAGACGCCGCTGTTTGTCATAAGCGGTTATGCCTACAGCCTCAAGGAAAATATCGACGGCGATGAGCGGGACAGCTATCTGGATAAAATCATAGGTCAGACCGAGCAGATCAACGGACTTGTCCACAAGATGCTTAATCTCAGCAAGCTGGATTCCTGCAGCATGACCCTGAACCGGACGGAATTTGCCCTGTCCGGGCTTGTGAAGGAAATACTGGAGGATTACAAAAGCCTTCCGGAGGGAAAAACGATTGTGTATTCCGGCAGCGGTGACGCGACCATTACCGCAGACCGCGAGCTGATTCGCACGGCGCTGCAAAATCTCACTGAGAATGCCGTGAAGTATTCCACCGCGGGAAGCGTCATTGCCATCGACGTCACAGAGAAAACCGTCAGTATTTCCAATCCCTCTGAGGCTATCAGCAAAGCGGATCTTAAAAAAATCTGGCAGCCCTATTTCCGCATGGACAAGAGCCGCCACAAAAAGGGCAACGGTCTGGGGCTTTACATCGTCAAGTCCATTCTCGATCTGCATTCGGTCAGATATGACATGAGTTATAAGGACGGAAATATGGTTTTCCGCGCCGAATTCTGATCACACTCACAAATGCCATTTCAACGCAGGCTTCTGCCATCAGGTGGAAACCTGCGTTTTTTTTGAAAAAAAATAAAAAAAGTCCGTTTTCTTCAGATAATCTTCAGATGTCCGTGTTATCATTAACACATAAGGCAATCGCAGACAGTATTTCAATTATCGGAGGTAGTTCAAAAATGGAAAACATGGAAGAAAAGAAGAGCGCAGTCACGGAAGAAACAACCGGAGTCAAAGCGGAAACAAAGGATAAGCCCAAGAAGAAAAAGAGAATCTGGCTCAGGATTCTGCTTGGCGTGATTCTTACGCCGGTTCTGCTGGTTCTCGCGGCGGCTATCGTGCTTTTCATCATCCTCTACGGCAGAATCGCCACGGTGACAAGCGCCGATCAGGTGGGGCACAACCTGTACAAGATTCATTACCAGCAGGATTATTTCCTTGACAAGGCGCTGGACGCCGGCATTAAAACCGAAGAGGACCTGCTTCAGTTTATCAACGAGGAAATGTTCTTCGGCTACGGCATTGACGCCAATATAGACAAGTACGCCTGCAGCGGCTTCCTTGCCAAGACAGACGGCGGAAAGTACCTCACCGGACGCAGCTTCGGCCTGGGCGGCACGGACAAGCTGGCCGTGTATTCCACCCCGAAGAAGGGCTACAAGTCGCTTTCCATGGTGTCGCTGGATATGCTCGGCATCGGCGGGGAACAAGGCCCGGAAGCTCTCAGCCCCGAAGGAAGGCTCGCCATGCTGGCAGCTCCCTATATCTGTATGGACGGCGTCAATGAAAAGGGCGTGTTTGCGGCGCTGATGGACGTTGACACCGTTGAAATCCATGACGACACCGAAAGACCGGAACTGATCGTCACATTGGCGGTGCGTCTGATTCTCGACCGTGCCGGCTCGGTGGATGAAGCCGTCGAATTGCTGCGTCAGTATGATATCCACACAGGTCACGGCTGGACACAGCATATTTTTATCACCGACGCGACAGGCGACGCCGCGGTTGTCGAGTGGAGCAGACCCAAAACATGGAATACCCTCAAAAAGAGCGAAATGCATGTGACCAGAAGCAAGATGTGCACCAATTTCCATCTTTATGAGTTTGAAGGCAAAACCGAGGGCATGTGCGAGAGATTTGACGCCATGTCCAACGCGCTGGAAGGCAAATCAGAGATCACCCACGAATACGCGATGGATATTCTGGAATCGGTCTATCAGTACATCAATGAGTATACTTTCACCGACTGGTCGGTTATCTATTACCAGAACGACTTCACGATGGACGTTGCCACCAACAAGGATTTTGACACCGTGTATCATCTGGAACCGGGAGATTTTTGATGGGACTGCCGTATGCAGCAGGTGTGATCTGACAGAAAAAGCACAATAAGGCGATTGAAAACGGGACTGGGCGTAACAGGTACGGCGTTATTCAAAGAAATCCTTTGCTCCGAGTGGAGAAAACGCTTTATCAAGTTCTACAATTACCTAAATCATACAATGATTCGGAGGGCAATGAAAAATGGAAGATAACAAAGTAATCACAGAATTGACAGATAATCCCGCAACGGAATCAAAAGCGAATTCCGCACCCGCAGCCGTGCAGGAAAAGCCCAAAAAGAAAAAGAGAAAGTGGCTCAGGAGAATCCTCTGCACGCTGGGCATTTTGCTTCTCGCCCTGATCGTAACCGCCGCGGTGCTGCTCTATGGTCCTGTCAGAACCATGAGCACGGTCGAACAGATTGACCAAGGCATCTATAAACTGACCTATCAGCAGGATTACCATCTGGACAAGGCTTTGAAGGCCAATATCGTGACGGAAGATGACTTCATGAAATTCGCGTCGGAGACCTTCTTCTTCGGCTATCCTGTGGAAGCCAATCCCGATTATGTCGCCTGCAGCACCTTCCTCACGCAGAATGAAGACGGTCAGTATCTCGCGGGACGTAATTTCGACTATTCCGAGACCGATCTGCTCACCATTTATACGCATCCGGACAAAGGCTATGCTTCCATCGGCATGGTGCCTCTGGGCTCCTTCAATATCGGAATCACCGGAGGCATTGAAACCATGAGCAATCTGGCCAAATTTCTGATGCTTGCCTCTCCCTATATGTGCGTTGACGGCATCAACGAAAAGGGACTGATGGTAGCCGTCCTCGATCTGAATCCTCAGAAAATCAGGCAGGACACCGGCAAGCCCAAGATCAACACCATGGTGGCTGTCCGGCTGCTGCTTGACCGTGCGGCAACGGTGGATGAAGCGATCGAACTGCTCTCACAGTACGATTTCAATTCCATGTCCAAATATGCCCAGCATATCTATGTGGCTGACGCGCAGGGAAAATCCGCCGTGGTGGAATGGCAGATGAACAACGTGTTCGGCGCGGACAACGGCTATAAAATGTACGTCGTCGAAAGCAATGTCTGCACCAATTTCTGGATGTACGAAGGCAAAAGGGAAGGCGAATGCAATCGCTTCGATACCATTACGCAGCGCCTGGCCGAGAAGCCTGTCAACGCCCCGGAAGACGCGATGGAAAACCTCAAAGCGGCAAGCGTGAGCTGGACGCAGTGGTCATGTGTCTATCAGCTGTCAGATTTTTCCGTAAACGTAGCGCTTGACAACAAGTACGGGAAGGTCTTCCGCATTTCTCCCGATGAATTCAGATAATCCGAATTTCTCATTCCGGTATGCAATGATGCATGTTTCTGTCATGTGGATTTTGCATACCGGTTTTTTGTTTTGCGACGAGGGAGGAATGCGAAATTTATTATTGACCTCTCTCTTAAGATATGCTACAATAATGAAATAATTGATTATCATTCACTGGGGTGTTGAAAAATGATTCCGACTTTCAACTTCATCTACATCGACCCGGGCACAGGGAGCATGCTGTTTACGATATTGATCGGCGTGCTGAGCGCTGCGGCCTACTTTCTCCGCAATTCCTTCATGAAACTCAAATTCATTTTCAGTCTGGGCAAGCAGGAAAAGATCGAGGACGACAATCTTCCTTTTGTCATCTTTACCGACAGCAAGCGTTACTGGAGCATGTTCAGACCGATCTGCGAGGAGTTTGAAAAGAGGAAGCAGAAAGTGGTCTATATGACGGCCTCACCGGACGATCCCGCACTGAATGAGAATTACGAGTATGTATCGACAGAATTCATCGGGGAAGGCAACAGAGCGTTTGCCCGAATGAATATGCTGAAAGCCGACGTCGTGCTTTCCACCACCCCCGGTGTGGATGTCTATCAGTGGAAACGCTCCAAAAACGTGAAATGGTATGCGCACGTTCTGCATATGCCGAATGATGTGACGACATACAGAATGTTTGGCATCGATTATTATGACGCAATCATGGTTTCCGGCGAATACCAGGCGGAGCAGGTGCGGAAGCTAGAAGAAATCCGTCATCTGCCCGAGAAGGAGCTTCCGATGATCGGACTGCCGCATATGGACGCGCTGAGGGAAAGATTCCTCGCGGAGGGAGAACTGCCGGCGCATGAGAAAACCGTGCTGCTTGCCCCGTCGTGGGGAACCAGCGGCATCCTGAGCAGATTCGGCGGCAAGATCATTGACGCGCTGCTGAAAACAGGGTATCACCTTATCATCCGTCCGCACCCCCAATCCTTCACCTCCGAAAAGGAAATGATCGAGGGTCTCATGGAGCGGTACCCGAACAGCGATCGGTTGGAATGGGACAGCAGCAACGACAATTTTGACGTGCTGCGGTGCGCTGACATCCTGATTTCGGATTTTTCGGGCGTGGTGTTTGACTTCTCTCTGGTCTTTGACAAGCCTGTTATCTACGCCGACACGTCCTTTGACAAGGGGCCCTATGACGCGTGGTGGCTGGAGGACGAGCTATGGACCTTCCGCATTCTTCCCAAGATCGGCAGACAGCTCACGGAGGATAATTTCGGGAATGTCGGCGGACTCATAGAGGAATGCCTGAACGCGCCGGCGTTTGCCGAGGGACGCAATACCGCGCGTGAAGAAACCTGGGCGAATATCGGACATTCCGCCGAACTTGCGGTGGATTACCTGATCGAAAAAAGACAGAGCTTGTCTGAAAAACAGGAATCGGTTAAGGAATCGGCATGATAAATGATTTGAATGAATGAAAGAGGAAGGAACACATGGGCTTTTTTTCGTTTTTGTATAATCTGGTTCTGGGACCTTTGATTATCCTTTTCGATGTTGTCTACGCGATCATGTTTCGTGTGACCAAACAAGAGGGACTTGCTATTATCGCTCTGAGTCTTGCCATCAATTTCCTGATTCTTCCGCTGTACAGACGTGCGGATGCCATGCAGGAGGAAGAAAGGGTCAGGACGGAAAAGCTCAGCCGCGTTGCCAATCATATCAAAAAGACCTTCAAGGGCGACGAGCGGTTCATGATATTGCAGACCTATTACAGGCAGAACGGGTACAAGCCCTATTACGCGCTGAAAGGTTCGATGTCGCTGCTGCTGGAAATCCCCTTCTTTATCGCGGCTTTCAATTTCCTCTCGCATCTTGACATCCTTGCCGGCGCGTCATTCGGCCCGATCAAGGACCTGGGACAGCCCGACGGACTGCTTCATCTGGGCGGTCACGCGGTGAATCTCCTGCCCATTCTGATGACGCTGATCAACATTGTGTCGGGATACATCTATACCAAGGGAATGCCCCTCAAAAGCAAGGTGCAGCTGTACGGCATGGCGCTGATCTTTCTAGTTTTCCTTTATTCGTCGCCGTCGGGTCTGGTATTTTACTGGACGCTCAACAACATCTTCTCGCTGGTCAAGAATGTGTTCTACAAGCTGAAAAACCCGAAATTTGTGCTGGAAGTGATGGGCGCGGCTGTCGGCGGCACAGGCATTCTTTTGCTGCTGTTCCATCCGATGAGAACCATGCGCATGCAGCTTTTTGCCATTGTCGGTATGATTGCGCTGGCTTTGCCGCTGGCGGTTCATTTCCTGGCGAAGAAATGCAAGCTGCATTTCAGTGCGTCTGACGCCACCAAGTCGGATACCTTTGTTTTCGTCACCTGTATGGCGATTTTAGCCGCTCTGATGGGAATGCTCATTCCGTCGGCGGTCATCGGCGCCTCGCCGGGAGAATTTGTGAATACGGCTGATTTTCATTCGCCGCTGCGGTATGTGGTGCAGTCCTTTGCGCTTGCGGCGGGAACCTTCCTGATCTGGATGAGCATCTTCTATTATTTCGCGTCGCCTTCGGGAAAGAGAATCATGAGCCTGGGCTCGCTGGCCTTTACCGGCGCGGCGATCGTGGATTATCTGTTCTACGGCAAGGATTACGGCAACATGTCGCCCATGCTTCAGTACGACGCGACTTTCTACGGGGCCAAATCCGAGAGTTTCATCAACGCCCTGATCATCATCGCCCTGGGCACGGTTCTGGTGCTGGTGATGAAAAAATGGCCTTCGGTCATCAGACCTTTCGGCATAGCGGTCTGCGTTGCCGTGCTGATCATGTCCTGCATGAATATCGTTACGATACAGTCCACGGTCAGGGAAATGAGAACCTCGGCGGAGGCGGTTTCCTCCAACAAAAGAATCAGCATTCCGCTGGACAAGAACAAAAAGAATGTCGTCGTCATCATGCTGGACAGAGGAATCAATGATTTCTTCCCCTACATAATGAATGAAAAGCCGGAGCTGCGGGAGAAATTTGCGGGCTTCACCTATTATCCCAACGCCATCTCCTACGGCAACTGCACGATCACCGGGTCGGTGGGGCTTTTCGGCGGATATGAATATGTTCCTTCCCAGTCGGAACAACGTAATGATGAATTGCTGATTCAAAAGCACAACGACGCCCTCCGGCTGATGCCATATATATTTGACGACAACGGCTTTGACGTTTCGGTATGCGATCCGCCGGTGCCGGGGCTTCACTGGCCTTATGACCTGACCATTTATGACGACCGTCCGTCGATCCATCTTTACACTACCAAGAACGCCTTCATGGACGGCTTCAGTCCGGAAGTGGCCGAGACGCTTCTCAACCGCAATTTCTTTGCCTACAGCATATTCCGGTCCTCGCCGGTGGTGCTTCACAGAACGCTCTACAACAAGGGCCTGTACAACCATTCCGCCAAGACCGCCAGTCTGCAGATCGCGGAGAATGTCTACAGGGCAAGCGGCGGCGTTGACGGCGTAAATCCTCAATTCATGGGCTCTTACGCCGCACTGAAAAACCTTCCCGACATCACCCCTGTGGGGGACAGCGGGAAGGGAACCTTCATGATCATCAATAACGAAACCGCCCACGACAGCATCATGCTGCAGGAACCGGATTATGTTCCCGCCAATGAGGTGGACAACAGGGATTTTGAACAGGACCCGCCTGTCAGGTACGACGCAGAAGGCAACAAGCTGGAACTGAAAACGGTCATTCAGATGACCCATTACCAATGCAATATGGCGGCCATGCTCAAAATCGGTGACTGGCTGGAATACCTCCGGAAAAGCGGCGTGTATGACAACACGAGAATCATCATCGTGTCGGATCACGGCAAGCACATGGATTATCTGAACGACATGAGCTTCAACGACGGCAAAACCAAGCGGATCGGCTCTCTTGACGACGCGCTGACCTATAAGGCGCTGCTGCTGGTCAAGGATTTCGGCAGCAAGGAGCTGACGGTGGACGAAACCTTTATGACCAATGCCGACACGCCTTCGCTGGCGCTGGCCGGACTGGTGAAGAAGCCGGTCAACCCCTTCACCGGCAATCCGATCAATATGAAAGGCAAAAAGGTGAAGGAGCATTATCTCGCCCGCACCACCGTGATGAATATTTCCGACTACACGGGAAAGGAAACCTCCTATCCCGGGGTCACATGGATCGGATTCAAGGGCACCGACGTCAACGATCTCAGCGCATGGCGGGTAATAGGGGACAAGCTCCCCAAAAAGTCCGCCAAAGCCGAGAAGCAGGGCTGAAAAATCATAGAGATTTATAAAGCCGAAGAATGTTTCTCCACTTTTATTCTTTTACATGATTTCTATTATCAAGACAGAGTGTTGAGCTCTAAAATTTATTAAAATATTTTCGGTATTTCTCGTAATCTTTGCTACTAAAATTATAGTAAGTAATAAATCTGCCACATTCGGGAAAATGTGAAACGCTGTCAAATGTAGTAATTTCAGAGTCAATATGACAGATGATATAAGTATCAGGTTTAATTGTCTTGATCTTTGTCATAACAAATTCATTGTAATTATATGCATCATAATACGTGAAAAGTTCATTTTTATATTTTTCAAACTCATTTCTGTCTTTGTCATTACCAAACTTATCAAAATTGAAATACCAGAAATCAGCCTTATAATGTATTGCCACTTTATTTTGATACCACGCGATTTTTGTTTTATCTTCAATATAGGTTATTTCATCATTTTCTCCTTCACGATAAGGAGGGGGAATACGGTTCCCTTTTTCACTATAATATTCTATATTCGTACCGTTGATAAGATTTCTGTAATATCCTAATTCCCCATCTCCAAATGAGCATGAAAACACAACGTCACCATGCTTTAATCCGACCAAAGATACACTATTTGAAAAATCAGGCATATAGTCAATTGTGTTGTCGTGCGTTACAGTGGTTTCAATGATCAATTCTGTTTTAGGAAAATCAGGATCATCCATTCTCTTAATATATAAGTTTGTAAACTCATATTCAAGACAGCCCACTTTTATAGTCTGATTCACATTGCCAAGATCAACATAATCATAAGAGTAATTGTTATTTGAAATCTCAGGATTAAATTCAATCGAATCCAAATCATATGAATAATGACCATTGCTCTTTATAAAGAACTCCCAAACTCTCTCCGCGGCGCTGACGACATAGCCGCGCGAGGTGGGAATGATCAGAATCATCAGCGTAATGACCGCCGCGATGACGGCCGCGCGGAATGCAAAATTCTTGTGAATGGCTTTTCTTTCCAGCTTGGCGGCGGCTTTTTCCGCGTTGTCCTTTTCGCGCTGCTCCATTGCTTCGAGCGTGCGTTTCATCAGCTCTTCGGGAGCCGTTTCAATGCGGCTTTTGAAAATCTCCAGTTCTTTACTGTTATCGGTCACGCTTATCACCCTTTCTGTCCGTGTTGTTCGATTTGTTCCCCGTGTCCGTTTTCGCCATGACTTCGGCGCACCTGCTTTTCGCCCGCTGCATCAGGCTGTTGACGCTTGCCCTGCTCTTGCCTAGCAGGGAAGCGATTTCGTCGCTGCTGTAGCCGAAATAGAACCGCAGGACAAGCACCGTGCGGTAATCCTCCGGCAGCAGACTGAGAATGCCGTCAAGACTGTCCCGTTCCTCTACCTTGCTCAGAAAATCCTCGTCGGAAATGATGTTTTCCAGATCGCTTTCCTCCACGTCGGCGCGTTTGAGAAATTCGTACCGGGAATACAAATTTTTGGCGGTGTTGACGGTCACCTTGATGAACCACGCCTGCGCGTGGTCGTCGTCGCGGAATTTCGGCTTTTTGTCTATGTAACGGCAAAAGACCTCCTGATACACGTCCTCCGCGTCCGAAAGCTGCCGTGTGCGTGCCTTGGCCAGCACAAAGACAAGATCGCTGAATTTTTTTACTGCTTCGTCATTTGTCATGGATTTCGTCCTCCTTACACTATATAAACAAATGACGCGTTATGAAATCATCGCGCTTTTCAAAATTTTTCTTTTTTTTACAAAAAAGCAGGGGCAGTTCATTTGATCTGCCGCCTGCTTCTTTAAAAAAATTCCGTTTCTGTTATCAACCGAACCCTCACAGCACGTCAATGAACCGCAGGAAGGCCGCCTTTCCTTCCTCGTCGCGCTTGAATACGCCCGCGTCTTCCAGCACATGGGTGAATACACGGCCGACTTCTTCCTCCAGCACGGTGCGGACAAGCTCGCGGGAACGCCCCTTGAGCAGCGGCGCGAAGGAAGCTGCCCACTCGGCGTGCTTGGCGATCTGTTCATCGGCGGCGATATCTTTGCCCTCGATAATGAATTCTTCCAGAAGGGCCAGTTCCTTTTGCAGTCGGGACGGCAGCACGGCAAGTCCCATGACCTCGATCAGGCCGATGTTTTCCTTCTTGATGTGGTGCCATTCGGCGTGCGGATGATACAGCCCCATCGGGTGCTCGTCGGTGGTGAGATTGTTGCGCAGGCAGAGGTCGATTTCGTAATCCTTCCCTCTGCGCCGGGCAATCGGGGTAATGGTGTTGTGCGGAATCCCGTCCGTTTCGGCGAAGATCATCGCTTCGGGGTCGGTGTAGGCTCTCCATTGGGTGAGAATATGGGTGGACAATTCCGTGAGCCGTTCCGGATCGGCGCTTGTCAGACGAATGACCGACAGCGGCCATTTCACGATGCCGGCTGTCACGTCGGGATATCCGTTTATGACGAAGGGCGTTTCGATTGCCGCCTTTTCCATCGCGAAGGTGTACCGTCCTCCCTGGAAATGGTCGTGACTCAGAATGGAGCCGCCCACGATCGGCAAGTCGGCGTTGGAACCGACAAAGTAATGGGGAAACTGCCGCACGAAGTCAAGCAGCCGCGCAAAAGCCCTTTCATCGATCTTCATGGGAATGTGCCGGCTGTTGAAGACGATGCAGTGTTCGTTGTAGTAGACATAGGGCGAATACTGGAAGAACCAGTCCTCTCCGCCGAGTGTAATGGGAATGATGCGGTGATTCGACCGGCCGGGATGACCTATTCTGCCGGCGTAGCCTTCGTTCTCCAGACAGAGCTGACAGAGGGGGTAGGAGGTGGATTTGTTCTTGCCTGCGGCGGCGATGTCGCGGGGGTCTTTTTCCGGCTTGGAGAGATTGATGGTGATGTCCAGCTCACCGTAGGGACTGTCGAATTTCCACTTGCGGTCGCGGGCGATGCGGTCACGGCGGATGTAATTGGTGTCGCAGCTGAATGTATAGAAGCGATCGGTCGCTTCCGCTGGCGAATTCCTGTAAAGCTCACTGAATTCCCTGATCACCTGTGAAGGCCGGGGCATGACACAGTTCATCAGTTTTGCGTCGAAGATATCCCTGTTCTCGGTGGAATCAGCGATCAATCCTTTCTGCGCGGCAATGTCGCACAGTCCGCCCAGAATGTCGCACAGTTCCCGTTGCTCGCCCTGCTTTGAAGCCTCGTAGCTGTCCTCGCCCATCAGGGCAAGCAGCATATTTCTGGAATACACCTTTTCGCAAGGCTCGATCAGTTTTTTCTCCAGAGCGTATGCAATAAGTTGATCTATCAATTCGTACAGCATTAATATACCTCCGTTTATTGTATTGATTGCCCAAGTTGATATGCCTTTTTCAGATCATCGTCGGTGACGGATCCTTTTTCCCTCGCCCCGCGCGCCAGAACCGTTCCCCCGTCCTCAAGCGAGAAGAATTTCAGTATAAGACGGTACTGCGTGAGAATAGAGTCGAAGAGTTCCGGCAGTTCCGCAGCGCCGACCAGAATCAGCCCCAGCTTCTGTATGGGAAAGCTGTTTCGCATGGGGGTATGAAGCCGGTCAACCACTGCCTTCAATTGCGCGCTGATGCCGTAAAAGTAAACCGGCGAGGCGATGATCACGATATCCGCCTTGCCAAGCCTGTCGTAAACAAGCGTCATATCGTCATCGCGGAAGCATTTGTTGCCTTCCCTGGAAAAACAGGTGTTGCAGCCGATACAGGGGTGAATGCTGTAATCGCAGACATGAATGACTTCCACCTCGTTGCCCGGAGAGACGCCTTTCACAAAGGAATCCACCAGCCGGTCCGTGTTTCCGTCCCTGCGGGGACTGCCCGATAATACCAAGATTCTGCTCAATTGAATTCATCTCCCAAGTCAATCTGTATCATTGAAGAATTCCCGCGCCTTCGCCCGGAATGACGTTGTACACGGCGCATTCTATGCCGAATTTCTTTCTGTACGCGTCCTTGATGCAGGCGGCAAAATCGCCTTCATTCCCGTGCTTCACCAGATTTACGGTGCAGCCGCCGAAGCCGCCGCCGGTCATTCTCGCGCCGTAGACATAGGGCAGTTCCCAAGCGCACGAGGCGAGGAAATCCAGCTCGTCGCAGGACACTTCGTAATCGTCCCTGAGCGAGAGATGCGATTCATTCATCAGGGCGCCGAATTGCGCGATATCGCCCTTCCGGAGAGCGTCCGCCGCTGCTATGGTGCGGGAATTCTCGCTGACCGCGTGCCGTGCGCGCCTGCGGCAGGTTTCGTCGGAAATGCTGTCCGACAGCGCCGCGAATTCCTCCTTTCGAAGCGAACAGAGTGAAGGAATCTTCCTGCGTTCGCAGAGATTGGCAAGCGCGGTTTCGCATTCCCTGCGTCGGGTGTTATAGGCGGAGGAGGCAAGCGAATGCTTTACCCCCGTATTGACGATCACCACCGACGCGCGGCTCGAATCAATAGGGGCGTATTCCAGATCAAGGGTGTATGTGTCCAGCAGAAGGGCGTGCCCCTTCCGTCCCATCGCACTGGCGAACTGATCCATTATGCCGCAGTTCACGCCGATGAAGCGATTCTCGGCGAATTGTCCCAGAACGGCATTCTGCTGGGGCGTGACCGACCAATTCCACAACCCGCAGAGAACGCTTCCGGTAAGCACTTCCAGCGCCGCCGAGGAGGAAAGCCCCGCGCCGTCGGGGAGATTGCCCTTGAAGAGGAAATCCGCACCCGATGGAGGCACATACCCGAAGCGGCTGAATGTGCGGATCACAGCCATCGGATAGTCCGACCAGCCGCCGCTTCGCACAGGCTCGTTCAGCGAACGCTCCGACACGCCGGCTTTTGGAAAATTGGCGGAATAAAAGCCGAATCGTCCGTCGCTGCGAGGTGCCGCCATGCATTCGATTCCCAGATTAATGGCGCAGGGGAAGACACGGCCGCCGTTGTAATCGGTGTGGTCGCCGATCAGATTGACCCTTCCGGGGGCAAAGCAGTGCAGCGAATGCCGCCTTCCGAACACCGCGAGAAAGTCACTGCCTGATAAAATGTGCACATAAATTCCTCCCATCTCAATTATAATTATATTATAATTGATGAACACATTGAATTCAATAGCTAAATCGACAAATCTTGCATGGCGTAATATAAATTCATCACAAAAAAACGCGCGTCCTGTACGGATTTCATTTGGCGAGAGCGTGCGAGGATAGAATGGATTCCCGGTGTATCGGATGAAGATACTCACTTCTTTGATTCTGTCTGAATAGTATGTAGTACATAGAATATCAAATCAAAGGAGTGTTGAAAGAATCTTATGAGAAGACGATATTATACCGGCAGAGAGTATGTGAATTATTCTTCCGACAGTGACAGGAATGCCGAAGGAGAACAGACCGTGGTCCAGAGAAGCTGCGGCTGCTGCCCTAGGCCTCCTTACCCTGTGCCGGGTCCTCCCGGACCTCCCGGTCCGATGGGTCCAAGAGGTCCGATAGGACCGCGCGGCCCGCAGGGTCCGTTCGGTCCCCAGGGTCCTCAGGGGGAACAGGGCCCGGCAGGCCCCACAGGTCCCGAAGGTCCACAGGGTCCGGTTGGTCCGGCAGGCCCCACAGGCCCCGAAGGTCCACAGGGTCCGGCAGGTCCCACAGGTCCCGAAGGTCCCCAGGGTGAGCAGGGTCCGGCAGGTCCCACAGGTCCGGAAGGCCCGCAGGGTCCGGTTGGTCCGACAGGTCCGGAAGGTCCCGAAGGTCCACAGGGTCCGACAGGCCCCACAGGTCCGGAAGGCCCGCAGGGCCCGGTTGGTCCGGCAGGTCCCACGGGTCCGGAAGGTCCCCAGGGTGAGCAGGGCCCGGTAGGTCCTACAGGTCCGGAAGGTCCCCAGGGTGAGCAAGGTCCGGCAGGCCCCACAGGTCTGGAAGGCCCGCAGGGCCCGGTTGGTCCGGCAGGTCCCACGGGTCCGGAAGGTCCTCAGGGGCCGACAGGTCCCACAGGTCCGGAAGGTCCCCAGGGTGAGCAAGGTCCGGCTGGTCCCACGGGTCCGGAAGGTCCCCAGGGTGAGCAAGGTCCGGCAGGCCCCACAGGTCCGGAAGGCCCCACAGGTCCGGAAGGCCCCACAGGTCCGGAAGGCCCGCAAGGTCCGGCAGGCCCCACAGGTCCCGAAGGTCCACAGGGTCCGGCAGGTCCCACGGGTCCGGAAGGTCCTCAGGGCCCGGTTGGTCCGACGGGTCCGGAAGGTCCGGAAGGTCCCACGGGTCCGGAAGGTCCACAGGGTCCGACAGGTCCGACAGGTCCGGAAGGTCCTCAGGGTCCACAGGGTGAACCGGGCGGTGTTCTGAGTTTTGCCGATTTCTTCCGTACAGATGATTCGGAGGAGTATAAAGTTCTCCAGCCGGGAGAGGATTTCCCGCTGCCGGAGGACGGAGCGGCTAGCGGCGGAATAACCAGAATCAGCGAAACATCCTTTAATCTTGCCGACATTGGCAGCTATCTGGTGATGTTCTGCGTGACCACCATCCAGACACCCAAGCTGGGGCTTACGCTGAACGGCCAAACGCAGGTCTATTCCATCGCGGGACGTCCTTCCGGCGGTTCCCAGATCATTGGAATGACCATTGTCACCACCCAGCAGGAAGACACCGTGCTGACGCTGCGTTATCCCGATGACGAATCGGACAACGCTGTTATGCCTGCGGAGGCTCCGCGGGAAGACACCACTTCCCATCTTACCGTTGTTCAGTTGAACTGACGACTGTCTCTGACTTTCGCGTCAGGGGATGAATTAAAATATGAGACTTGCACACTTGGGATGTTTTCATGTCCCGGGTTGTGCAAGTCTCTTTTTTGTTGAAAAGGATACACAAGCAAAAAATATTAACAATTTGTAAATCCGTATGCCGATATGTTGACAGGCGACATATTCTATGATATATTTATGTCGTAAGGCAATATACCGAGCGACAACACATCGAGCGACAACATATTGAGCGGCGATATATCGACTGACGAGAAATTCTGAATAAGGGAGAGGATGAGATGGGCAGACAGACCGAACCGCTGACCGAGAGCTATTTTTACATTCTGCTGTGTCTTTACGGCGGCGACAACCACGGCTACGGCATCATGCAGATGACCGAACAGCTTTCCGGCGGCAGGGTGAAGATCGGCTCCGGCACGATGTACGGCGCGACGGGCAATATGCTCAAGAAGGGCTGGATCATCGAACGCCCCGAAATCGGCGGAGAGCGACGGCGAATGTACCGCCTGACCGAGGAGGGAAGAAGGGTGTTCCTTGAGGAATACCACCGCATTTCGGAGCTTTCCGAGAGCGCGAAAAAAATCATCGAACAAACGGACAACGCGTAAAATTGAAAGGAGTTTTTGAGAATGGCACAGCAGGTAAACAGATTTGAAATTGTTTATGTCCAGAAGGTGACACTCGGTTCTGCTATTGAAATCTGGGTGGACAAGGAAACCGGCGTCAATTATATTTACCGCAGAGACGGCTATTCCGGCGGACTGACCGTGATGGTTGACGCGGACGGCAAGCCGGTTATAAGTAAGGTGTAAATGAGTATTCGATTCATGGAGCTGAAAAGAGTATGGAGAAGAATTCATTCGGAGAAAACATGAAAAAACGACACAGCGTTTACATGAGCTGGGAGTTTGACGCGGCAGTCGATGATCTGAATAAAATGTCTGAGCAGGGCTGGCAGATTACAGAATTCAGCCGGTTCAGTCAAACCTATGTATATGATCCGGATGTGAGATACCGGTATCAGATTGACTATGCGGAGAATATTTCCGACCCGGTCCGTTATTCCGAAGCCTTCCTGGATTCGGGCTGGCTGTGGGTCAGGTCAAGCACGCAGGAATGGAAAATATTTGCAAAGCCCTGTATTCCGGGACAGCCGGAGGACGCGTATCTGATCTATACCGACGACCGGTCGAAAAAGGAAATGCTCAGGCGTTCCCGGCGGTTTGTCGGCGCGGTGCTGATTATGTATGCCATCATCATTCCTTATATGATCTTTTCACTTGCGCGGGACTGGTTTTTCAGCCATTCGGAGGATCTCGCCTCGGTGGAAATATGGACGCCGATTCTGCTGGGAATCGCAGCCTATATGTTTTTGCGGTGGTATATTTCAGTTCGACGCATGGAAAAGGGTAAAAAACCGCGCCGGTTTCATTATTTTGCGTACGTGGCGGTTTCTATTGCAGTCATCATTATTTCTATGGGCAGTATTCTGCTGAATTTCTTTGGCGTGATATAAAGGGAGTTGTATGTTATGAAAAATATGAAAAATATCAAAAATACAAAGAAAACAAAAAGAACCTTCAAAATGTTCGCCGCTTGGGATTATGAATTCGAGGCGAAGGAATACGACCGCATGTCGGAGCGGGGATGGCAGCTGGTCAGCGGCG
>CAMHMN010000026.1 GCA_946186245.1 uncultured Clostridia bacterium | reverse complement strand
GCATTCTCATGCCGACCTTCAACAACAAGAGCTACGCCGACATGCTCCGCCGCAAGCGGCCGAATTTCATCGCCGGCGTTCCCACGATCTTTGAAGCGCTGCTCCACATGCCGCAGCTCGACGGGCTGGACATGGACTTCCTGCTGGGCATGTTCTGCGGCGGCGACAGCCTTTCGGTGGAGCTGAAAAAGAAGATCGACGCCTTCCTCAAGGCTCACAACGCCCACATTCAGGTGCGTGAGGGCTACGGACTGACCGAGTGCGTCACCGCGAGCTGCCTGACGCCCAAGGACGACTACCGCGAAGGAAGCATCGGCATTCCCTTCCCCGATACGGTCTACTGCATTGTCAGACCCGGCACCGACGAGCAGCTTCTTCCGGGCGAAGAGGGCGAGATCATTCTCAAAGGCCCGACGCTCATGACGGGCTATCTGAAATTGCCGGAGGAAACGGAGAAGACCCTCCGCGTGCTGCCGGACGGGGACACATGGCTCTACACCGGCGATCTCGGCGTGATGGATGAAGACGGCTACGTCTACTTCCGCCAGCGGCTCAAGCGCATGATCATCACCAACGGATACAATGTGTATCCTTCCCAGCTGGAGAACATCATCGACAGCTGCCCGGAGGTTTCCTACAGCTGCGTGATCGGCGTGAAGGATCCGCGAAGAATGCAGCGGGTGAAGGCTTTCATTGTTCCCGCTGACGGCGTGGTGCCTTCTGATGAGCTGAAGGAAAAAATCATGGAGCAGCTGCGGCTGCACATTGCGAAATACGCCCTTCCGCGGGAAATTGAATTCCGCGAGGAGCTGCCCAAGACACTGGTTGGGAAGGTATCATTCCGGCAGCTGGAGCAGGAAGAGGAAGAAAAGGAAAAAGAATAAGAGGAAAAAGGAAAGCGCGCAGCGCCAATAATGGGGTGCAGGGGACTGGTTCCCAGCCGGGTCCAGGGCAGCGCCCTGGCGGGAGGTCGAGGGCAGAACCCTCGAGAGCGAGACGAAGTCGAGCGAGACCAGCCCGGATTTTTTACAAGGGTCAGGCGACTACCGACGGAGGAACCCACCAAAAGCGCAGCCATCCGTTCGCTCAGAGAATAATGAATCATGAATCATTTCGGAGCGTGTTTTACCCAGCGAAATGAAATAAATAACAAACGGAGGTTCTGCCAAATCAATGAAGCTGCAATGGTACGGGACGGCTTCCCTGCTGGTCTTTGATGAAGAAAGGGTACTGGCCTTCGACCCGTTCTTCGGCATTCCGCACGGCGAACGGAATCCGGAAAGCGTTTCGCTCAAAGAGGCGGGAATGGCGGTGCTCGCTTCCGATGTGTTCGTCACACACGGACATTTCGACCACATCATTCAGATACCCGCGATTTATTCGGGCGGCAAAAGCATCATTCACGCGACGGCAACGCCCTGCGATACATTACAAAGCAAAGGCGTTGCGGCGCGTCAGCTGGACATGATTACCCCCGGCTGGAGCGGCTGCTTCGGGAAAATAGAAATCACCGCCTACCAGGGAAGGCACTGTGTATTCGACAAGCCGCTGGTGATCAGAACCGCCCTGCGTTACCTGAAACCCGGCAATCTTTCCCACGGGCTGCGGCTGCTTCGCTGCAACAGGGAATACCCGGAAAACGGCGAGATTCTGTTCTACGAGCTGGAATCGGGCGGGAAACGGCTGCAAATCATGGGAAGTATGGGACTTGACCCGGAGGAAAAATACCCCACGGGAGCCGACCTGCTGATTCTGCCCTATCAGGGGAAGAGCGATCCCTTGGAATACGCTGCTTCGCTGGTGGAACAGCTGCATCCGAAGGCGGTGCTGCTCGACCATTACGACGACAGCTTTCCGCCCATGACCGCCCGCGTGAAGACGGCGGCATTTGAGCAATACATCGCCGAAAGGCAGAACATTCCCTGCCGCGCTATGGAACGCGGAAAAACATACGATATGGAGGAGCTTACCACATGAGTAAGGAAAAACGAGAGATGAAAGCAAAGGCGAAGCAGGCCAAGAAGCAGGCGAAAATCGACGCGAAGCAAGCGAAGAAGCAGGCGAAAATCGACGCGAAGCAGGCGAAGAAACAAGCCAAAATCGACGCGAAGCAGGCCAAGAAGGACGCAAAGCTGCAGAAGAAAAAACGTCGCCGCCACTGGGGCGACCGGAAGGACGCAAGGCGTGTGAAGGCGCCGGGGCTTCAGACCATCATGGCCTACCTGTGGCCGAAACGCACCGACTGCGAGGTCTATCTCAACGACACGATTGACGCGACCGAGCTTCTGAAATACCTCGACCGCCGCAACGCCGAGCACCCGGAATACAAGACCACCCTCTTCCACTGCGCGGTGACGGGCATGGCGAGAATGGTCAAGGAACGTCCGCTGATGAACCGCTTCATTCAGGGCTACCGACTCTACGAGCGCGACGAAATTACCATCAGCTTCGTCGTGAAACGTCGCTTCACCGATGGCGCGGAGGAATCGCTGATGGTGCTGAAACCCTCCGACGAGGACACGCTGGATTCCATCAGCAAGAAGATCGTGGGCGACGTCAAGGAAACCCGCAAGAGCGAACATTCCACCGGCGGCATTGACGCGGTGCTGGACGCTTTTGCGGCGCTGCCCAGACCGATACTGATCGTGGTGGTGCGCATTATCCGCTGGCTGGACTTCTGGGGCAAGAATCCCAAGGCGCTCACGGAAGGCGACCCGAATTACACCACCATTCTCACGAGCAATCTCGGCAGCATCAAGTGTCCCGCCGTTTACCACCATCTCAATAACTACGGCACCAACAGCATTATGATCACCATCGGCACGCTGCACAAGGAAGAAGTCGTCATGCCGGACGGCAGCAAAGAAATCCGCGACGTAGTGGACGTGGGGGCGACGCTGGACGAGCGGATTGCGGACGGATTCTATTTCGCGCGCAGTCTGAAGCTGATCAAGCATGTATTCGCCAATCCCGAGCTGCTGGAAAAGCCGCTGGGCGAAGAGAGCGGATTTGAATATTGATAAAAAAAGAAAAAGGCATAGCGCAGCGCTAATAAAGCGAGCGAATGCGAGCGCGGGAGTCGAGGGGGTCTGGACCTCCTCGCGGGTCAAGGGCAGCGTCCCTCGCCGCAACGCACTGCATCATTCAACGGGGTCAGGCGAATTCGGAAAAGGAATGATATCCGAATCCGCCCGACCCCGTTTTTAATTTTTACTTCACCTAATCTTCACAAATCGTTTTAAGTTGACTAAAGGTTCGGTTTTTATAATAAAGCCATCAAAAGCGAAAGCCCATCCACAAAAGGCAAATCAACATCGCTTTGACAGGAGGCAATATTATGAAAAACGCAGAAAATATGGAAAAGATTATCAAGGCTGAAAACGATAAGAAAAAGATCATCCGGATATATATTGCGGCGCTGCTGGCCGTGAATCTGCTTGCCATGCCCTTGTCGGGCTGTGCGGCGAACGGAAGCAGGTCGGTTTCCGGCACATCCAACACTTCCACATCGGTGGTCACGCTGGCAAACGATGAGGAAGTTTCGGTTTCCGCCACATCCAAATCCAACGGCGGAGGACTGTCGGCGGACGATCTCTTTACGGAGCGCGACCTGACACAGACCGCCGATCTCAGCGAAGCAAAGGAGATTGCCCTGACATCCGGCAAGAATATCACCATCTCCAAAGCCGGTGTTTATCACGTCACAGGCAGCGCGGAAGGCTGCACCATTCTTGTGGACGCGGGCGACGAAGATAAGGTGCAGATTGTGCTGGACGGCGTGAGCATCACCAATTCCGACGCACCCTGCATTTACGTCAAAAACGCCGACAAGGTATTTGTCACCCTGACCGGCGACAATACCCTCTCGGTCACAGGCAAATTCACCGCGGACGGCGATACCAACACCGACGGCGTGATCTTCTCCAAGGACGATCTCACCCTCAACGGCACCGGCTCCCTCACGGTCAGCTCCACCGACAACGGCATTGTCGGCAAGGACGACCTCAAGATCACCGGCGGCACCTACCAAATCACCGCTGCTTCCAAGGCCATCGAAGCCAACGATTCCATCCGCATTGCCGACGGCACCTTCACCGTCAAGGCAGGCACAGATGGACTTCACGCCGAGAATGAGGACGACGATACCCTCGGCACTATCTACATCGGCGGCGGCAGCTTCTCCCTGAATGTGGGTGACGACGGCATTCACGCCACATCCTTAGTGCAGATCGACGGAGGTCAATTTACCATCAGCGCCGCGGAATGCATCGAAGGCACCTATATCAGAATCAACAACGGCACATTCGATCTTTCCAGCTGGGATGACGGCATCAACGCCGCCAGGAAATCCACCGCCTACACGCCCACCGTTGAATTCAACGGCGGCACCCTCAACATCACCATGAGCGCGGGCGACACCGACGGCATCGACTCCAACGGCGATATCATCGTCAACGGCGGCACCATCAGCGTGACGGGCAATTCCACCTTTGACTACGACGGCACAGCCCAGTTCAACGGCGGTACCATCTATTGCAACGGCCAGCAGGTCACCGAAATTCCCAATCAGATGATGGGAGGCAGAGGCGGCTTCGGCGGCAACATGAACGGCGGCCGCGGCGGCAGAATGGACGGCGGACGGAGAGGATAAAAGCACTCGCTCACATTCGTTCGCTCGCTAAGATAATAGAGAATAAAGAACAGATAATAGATAATAATGTCGGAAGGGCTTCGCCCTTGGATTAAAATATGCGGGAACGGCTTCGGTTTCGAGGGCGTTCCCGCTGTTTTTGCGATGATGCATAAGCATAGTGCAAAAATGCATAAATATGCGGAAACGGCGGGTTTTTGAAAAAAATTCCAGTTATCCATGAAATTATTTCTTGAATTTGTTGCAATTTTTTATTCCATTTTCCGCGAGCGTATGATATAATAAAAAGTACAATTCTTTTTAAGAAAATTATTCACTCTTTTCAGGGAGGAAATCACATGTACAAGATCATATCAAAAAGGGAGCTTAATCCCACCGTCACCATGATGGACGTTGAGGCTCCGCTGGTCGCCAGAAAGGCACAGCCGGGTCAGTTCATCATCCTGCGCGTCGATGAGGACGGCGAGAGAATTCCGCTCACCGTCGCCGGCTGCGACAAGGAAAAAGGCACCGTCAAGATCATATTCCAGATCGTCGGCGCTTCCACCGAACTGCTGAATCACAAGAAAGAGGGCGATTTCATTCAGGATTTCGTCGGCCCTCTGGGCAAAGCCACTCACACCGAGGGTCTGAAGAAGGTCGCCATTGTCGGCGGCGGCGTGGGCTGCGCCATTGCCCTTCCCGTCGCGCAGAAGCTGCACGAGCTGGGCTGCGAAGTGCATTCCATCATCGGCTTCCGCAATAAAGACCTGCTTATTCTCGAGGATGAATTCAAGGCCGCTTCCGACAAGCTGATCATCATGACCGACGACGGCAGCTACGGCGAGCAGGGCGTTGTCACCGTTCCCCTCAAACGCCTGATCGAAGAAGGCGAGCAGTACGACGAGGTCATCGCCATCGGTCCGCTGATCATGATGAAATTCGTCACCCTCACCACCAAGCCCTTCGGTATCAAGACCATCGTTTCCATGAATCCCATCATGATCGACGGCACGGGCATGTGCGGCGGCTGCCGTCTGACCGTCGGCGGCAAGACAAAATTCGCCTGCGTGGACGGCCCCGAATTCGACGGCTTCGAGGTGGATTTTGACGAGGCCATGAGCCGCGGAATGATGTACCGCACATTCGAGCAGGAGCAGAGAGAGCACGTCTGCAACCTTTTTAAGAAGGAAGTACAATAAGCCGCATTCAGAGGTGCCTGACCGATGACAGACTACAAAAAAGCCTTTTTCGGCTTTACAAAAGAAATCATCGTTTGCTATTTGTCGCTTATTATTATCTGCCTGCTGATATGGGCGGAATGGAATCTCAAAAAAACGCTCAGCACGGTTGTCTTCGACGGCGTGGAATATGAGCTGACGGTGAGCGAGATCGATCTTTCCGGCAAGGATCTGTCGGATCAGGTTGACAAGCTCCTGAAGCTCACCGGGCTGAAGAATGCCAACCTCACCGATACAGGCATTACGCCGGCGCAATACGACGCGATTCACGCCGCGCTGCCTGACTGCCGTATCAGGTGGAGTGTCCCGGTCGGCGGAAATTATTATCCGGACGATATTGCAGAGCTTGCGCTCACCCCGGATATTCCCAAGTCCGAACTCGGCAACATCCAATATCTCACCCATCTGAAATCCGTTGACGCTTCCGATTATCCGCTCTGCGACGAGCTTTACGATGCGACGGAGCCGTTCAGAAAACCCGACTCCGGCTGTCGCTGCGTTTTCAGCGGCACGCTTTACGGAAAGCCGATCCATGCAAAATCTAAAAAATTCGATTTCAGCTCGGATTCCATCACGGATATCTCCGAATTCTACAACGTGCTGCGGTTCTTCCCGAATGTAAAGGACATTTATCTGGGCGATATTGCCGTGCCGGATGAGGATGTTGACAGGCTGAACAAAGCCTTCCCGGACACAAGCATTGTGTGGCTGGTGGAATTCGGCAGGTGGCAGGCGCGCACCGATATCAGGGTGTTCTCCACGCTGGTGGGCGTGGGTCAGCGCATGACATTTGACGAGAAGGAGCTGTATCCTCTGCTGGCCTACTGCACGGAGCTAAGGGCGCTGGATCTGGGGCACAATCATCTGTCCGACATCACGCTGATCGGCAAGCTCACCCATCTGGAAGTGCTGATCATCGCCGAGAACAAAATGGACACCCTGGAGCCTTTGGCCAATCTCAAACACCTCCATGCCCTGGAAGTCTACAATTGTCCGCAGATCAACGATCTTTCTCCCCTGGGCAGCTGTCCCGAGCTGGAAAGACTCATGATCAACAACGACGGCAGCGTAAAAAACATCAAGGCGCTTGCCAATTGCAAAAAGCTGAATCTGCTTTACACCAAGCTGGTCAATCTGGATGATTATACATGGGAAGAGCTGCAGCAGGATCTTCCCGGCTGCACCATTGACAGAGGCACCTATGTCACCAAGGGCATATGGCGCAATTCTCCCAAAGGAATAGCGGTGCGGCGTGCTTTCAGGAATTGGATGACCATACGGAGCTACAACCATTGGGATGACTTCACAGTAGGAACCGAGGAAGTCGGCAGAAAGATCAAATAACAAATTATCTTCTCAATTCAACGATAACGTGCGAATAAAATAACCGAAAGGAATGTATTTAGCATGCCAAATATGTCACTCAAAAAGAATCCCATGCCGGTGCAGGATCCCGTCGAAAGAGGACGCAATTTCAAGGAGGTTGCGCTGGGCTACGACGAAGCCACGGCTCTCGACGAGGCGGCAAGATGCCTCAACTGCAAGAATATGCCCTGTGTCAGCGGCTGCCCGGTGAATGTACATATACCCGAATTCATCGCCAGGGTAAGAGAGCTTGACTTCGAGGGCGCCTATCAGGTGATCAACAAATCATCCTCCCTTCCCGCCGTCTGCGGCAGAGTATGTCCGCAGGAAACACAGTGCGAGAGCAAGTGTGTCAGAGGCATCAAGGGCGAGGCGGTCGGCATCGGCCGTCTGGAGAGATTCGTCGCGGACTGGCACAACAGCCATTGCACCGAAGCTCCCAAACTGCCCGAACAGAACGGCCACAAGGTTGCCATTGTCGGTTCCGGTCCCTCCGGTCTGACCTGCGCGGGTGATCTTGCCAAGCTGGGCTACAAGGTTACGGTCTTTGAAGCACTCCACCTGGCCGGAGGCGTGCTGGTTTACGGCATTCCGGAATTCCGTCTGCCCAAGAGCATCGTGCAGAAGGAAGTCGACACCCTCAAGGCATTGGGCGTGGATGTGGAAACCAATGTCGTCATCGGCAAGACGCTTACCGTCGACGAGCTTTTTGAAATGGGCTACGAAGCGGTGTTCATCGGTTCCGGCGCAGGCCTGCCCAGATTCATGAACATTCCGGGCGAGAGCCTGAAGGGCGTCTATTCCGCCAACGAATTCCTCACCCGCAGCAATCTGATGAAGGCATACAAGTCGGATTCCACCACTCCCATCATGCACGCCAAGAAGGTCGCTGTCGTCGGCGGCGGCAACGTGGCCATGGACGCGGCGAGAACCGCCCTCCGCATGGGCGCGGAAAAGGTCTACATCGTCTATCGCCGCAGCCTGGAAGAGCTTCCCGCCCGCAAGGAGGAAGTCGAGCACGCGATGGAAGAGGGCATTGAATTCAAGCTCCTCAACAACCCGACCAGGATCATCGGCTTTGAAAATCCCGACGACCGCCGCGATCCCCGCAACGGCTTCGTCACCGGCATGGAATGCATCAGGATGGAACTCGGCGAGCCGGACGCTTCCGGCAGAAGAAGTCCGGTCGAGGTGCCGGGTTCGGAATTCGTGCTGGATGTGGACTGCGTGATCATCGCCATCGGCACTTCCCCCAACCCGCTCATCAAATCCACCACTGAAGGCCTTGAAGTCAACAGAAAGGGCGGCATCGTGGTCGAGGAAGCCACCGGCCTTACCTCCCGCGAAGGCGTTTACGCCGGCGGCGACGCGGTAACAGGCGCGGCTACCGTCATTCTGGCAATGGGCGCAGGCAAGACCGCCGCCAAGGCCATCGACGAATATCTGTCCGCAAAATAATTCAATATTTTCCAATATGATGAGGCGTTGTTTCCGCTCCGTGACTTGATCGGAAACAACGCCGCTTTTTTTATGTACACTATTTATTTTTGGCAAACCGTATGGTATAATATAGCTGAGTCAATCATTACAGGGCTCTGATGCTAGTTGTCAATCAAAATCAGACAATCCGTCAATTCGTATTCATCGGGAGGAGAATCAGGAATGAATATTCTGCACTATCTGGAAATGCGCGGCGATCTGACCTTTGCCGAACGACCCTTTAATGAGGTCGACAACCTGATCTTCGCTTCCCTTGCCTACCTTGACATGAAGGACATCGTTCCGGAGGATTTTGTCTTTGATGTGTCGCTGAAAAAGCTCTGCAAAAGATACCTCCAACTGGGCTACGACCAGTCCTATGTCATCAACGACCCCAAGATATTGCTGAAAAAAATCGTGTCCTGCAAACGCTTTGAAAGAGTGAGAGTGGGAGGCTATTTCCATTACGTTTCGCAGGATGACCAGGTGCAGTTCTCCTGCGCGACCTTCATGCTGGGAGACGGCACCGCCTATGTCGGATTCTGCGGCACTGACGATACCCTCGCCGGCTGGCGGGAGGATTTCAACTTCACCTTCATGAGCAGCACGCCGGGACAGGATGAAGCCGTCGCCTATATCGACAGGCTTTGCTCCTGCACCGCCTGCCCCCTGCGATTGGGAGGCCATTCCAAGGGCGGCAACTTCGCCATGTACGGCGCTGCTTTCTGCGACGAGCATATGCGGGACACCCGCATCATCGAGATCTACTCCAACGACGGACCGGGATTCAGAAAAAATGTGACCGATTCCGAGCAGTACAAGGCAATTCTCGACAGGACGCTGAAACTGATTCCCGATTCCTCCATCGTCGGCATCATGCTCTCCGGCAAGGAAAAAACAAAGGTCGTCAGAAGCACGGCAAAGGGCATTTCACAGCACGGCTTCTACACCTGGCGGGTCAGATGCGACCATTTCGAGGAAGTGGGCAGGATTTCCGCTTCCAGCGCGTTTCTGGACGAAACCGTCAGACTGTGGCTGGATTCTCTGGAGGACGAACAGAAGGAAGCAGTCGTTTCCGCCGTGTTCGACGCGATCGAGGCGTCGGGAGCCACCACCCTCACCGAGCTCAACGCCAACAAATGGGTGTCCTACAACGCCATTCTCAAAGCGGCGTCACAAATCGACCCCGATGTGCAGAGCGACATTCTGAATTCGCTCGTCAAGCTCGCCGGCGCGGGGAAGGACGCCCTCTGGAACGAAGCCAAGAAGGCCTTCGAACGCTTCGATCCTTCCAAGGCAATTGCGGAAGAATGATTTTATCATTTGGGAGTGTGACAAGTCATGAAGCTGTTCATCGAGCAGTCGGAAGGGCTGAAAGAGCCTGAAATCAGTGTCAGATACGATGTGATCGACAACAGGCTGGAGAAGATACTCGGCTATATCAGACTGAATGTTTTTTCCCTTCACGGCGTGAAGGACGGAGAAACAAGCGTCATCTCCCTTGAAGACGTGTATTACTTTGACAGCACTGACGAGAGGACCTTCGCCTATCTGGAAAACGACGTGTACGAGTGCTCCATGAAGCTCTACGAACTGGAGCGGCAGCTTGCCGACGCGAATTTTGTGCGTATCAGCAAATCCTGCATCGTCAACATTCTCAAGCTGGAAAGCGTGCGCCCGCTCATCAACAGCCGCTACGAGGCCAGGTTGGAAAACGGCGAAAAGCTGATTATCAACCGCCATTACCTGCCTGCGTTCAAGCAGAAATTCGGCATATAGGAGGGAATCGCCCTATGGATATCAGAAAAAGAATAAGCGGGTTTTTCACGATTACCTGCACCTCTTTTACCGTTATTATGCTGCTTTATGCGGCGTTATGGTCAAAGGACGGTATCAGGCCTCAGACGGTGTTCGGATTATTCGGCGTCTGCGCGGGGGTAGGCATCATTGTCTTCCTGACGGGATTTATTCCGTTCCAGAGCGTCGCGATGGAAATGGGCGTTTATTTCATAGAGGAATTCATCACGGTTTTCCTCTTCGGCGGCGTGGTTCTGAAGCTCTTTCCCTTTGACCTGAAAGTTCTGCTGATTGTGATCGGCATGCTCGTTGTTGCGTATCTTGTTGTGGTGGCAGCCATCATGGTCAACGAAAAGATATGCTCCGACGAGATCAACAAAAAGCTCGCCGAGATGAAAAAACGTAAATAATGTCCGCCATATGATTCCAAGCATCCTTCCCGAATGTATCGCAACATCGGGGGATGCTTTTTTGATAAAACCCATCTCCGCAAAATGTAAACAAAAAATAACAGTTCTGTAACATATGAACTTTTTTATAATAAATATGATATAATAAAATCCTATAAGAATATCTTGCGGCATTCATGCGCGCAACAGTGCGTTTCAGGGAATTATTCAGAAAATACACTTCAACTTGTTGTGCTTTTAATGGTATAACCGTGCAAATTTAGGCACATTTAGCGATTGAATTTGCCGCCGCTTTTTGATATAATATTCTAATAACGAACAACGCGGAGAGTGACGTCCATTTGGCAAACATTCAGAATGCGAAGCGCATTGTCATCAAGGTGGGTACTTCCACCCTTACATATGAAAACGGCAAGCCCAATATCCGCAGCATCGACCACCTTTGCCGGGTGATCAGCGATCTCTGCAACAGCGGCAGGGAAATCGTGCTGGTGACATCCGGCGCACTGGGAGTGGGCGTGGGCAAGATGGGGCTGGAGCAGCGTCCTACCGACACCGCCGGCCGTCAGGCAATGGCTGCCGTCGGTCAGTGCGAACTGATGTTTCTCTACGACAAGATTTTCGCCGAATACGGCATGAAGACCGCGCAGGTGCTTCTCACCCGTTACGACGTGGAGAACGAGCATCACCGGCAGAATGTCATCGACTGCATGTCGGCGCTGCTGGAGCTTTCCATCATTCCCATCGTCAATGAGAACGACACGGTTGCCATCGACGAGCTGACCGGAAGCAATATAGGCGACAACGACAATCTTTCCGCCATCGTCGCCAATCTGATCGGCGCGCAGTCGCTGGTGCTGATCACCGACATCGACGGGCTTTACAACCGCAATCCCCGCGAGGACGACTCCGCCGTGCAGATTCCGGTGGTGCTGGAAATCACCGACGCCCTCAAGGAAATGGCGGGCGGCTCCGGTTCCAAGCGAGGTACCGGAGGCATGGTCACCAAGATTCAGGCGGCGGAATACGCCTGCGCTGCCGGCATAGATACCTATATCGTCAGCAGCGACCCGAATAATCTTTATGCCCTGACCGACGGCAAGGTCGTCGGCACCCACTTTGTACCGCAAAAATAGTGCGAAGTGCGAAATGCTGAATTTCACACGAAACGCAATGAACATACCCGTAACGGAGGAAACTTATGGATACCGAAAAAATGGGACTTGCCGCCAAGGCAGCCGAAAGGATACTCGGCGTGGCTGACACCGGCACCAAAAACAAGGCGCTGGAAGCCATGGCGCAGGCGCTCGTCACAAATGCCGACAGGGTCATCGCGGCCAACGCAACCGACCTTGAAAGCGGCAGACAGAACGGCATGAAGGAGAGCCTTCTCGACCGCCTTCGTCTGACGCCGGAACGCATTGCCGGCATGGCGGAAGGAATACGCCAGGTAGCGGCTCTGTCCGACCCGATCGGTGAGATCATCGAGGGCAGCATCCGGCCCAACGGCATGAAAATCCGCCGTGTGCGGGTTCCGCTCGGCGTGGTGGGCATCATCTTTGAAGCCCGTCCCAACGTGACCTCCGACGCGGCTGCACTCTGCCTGAAATCGGGCAATGCCTGCATTCTGCGGGGCGGCAAGGAAGCCATCCATTCCAATATGGCCATCGCGGAGCTGCTTCGTCAGGCGGTGGAATCCGCCGGACTTCCCGCCGACTGCATCCAGCTGGTTTCCGACACCTCCCGCGAGAGTGCCAATGAAATGATGCGCATGAGTCAATATCTCGATGTGCTGATTCCCAGAGGCGGAGCGGGACTTATCCGCGCCGTGGTGGAGAATTCCACCGTGCCGGTCATTGAAACCGGCGTCGGCAACTGCCATGTGTTTGTCGACAAGACAGCCGACATCGAAATGGCGGCCAATATCATCTACAACGCCAAAACCTCTCGCCCCAGCGTGTGCAATGCCATTGAAACCATCCTGGTGCATCGGGAGATCGCCCAAAAGGTCCTTCCGGTCATCATGGAACGGCTTTCGGAGAAAAATGTGGAGCTTCGCGGCTGTGAGAGAACCCGCGCCATTCTGGGCGACTGCGTGATTCCCGCCACCGACGAGGATTACGCCACCGAATTTTTGGACTACATTCTGGCTTGCCGTGTGGTTGATTCACTCGACGACGCCATTGATCATATTGCGAAGTATTCCACAGGACACAGCGAATGCATTGTGACCTCAGATTATTTCAGCGCCGAGAAGTTCACCTCGTCGGTGGACAGCGCGGCGGTCTACGTCAATTGCTCCACTCGCTTCACCGACGGAGGAGAATTCGGGCTGGGCGCCGAGATCGGCATTTCCACCCAGAAGCTCCACGCCCGCGGTCCGATGGGAATACGTCAGCTCACCAGCTCCAAATTCATCATTCAGGGAGACGGTCAGATCAGATAACAGGGGGGAATGACCTTAGTGGCAAGCAGTAATAATACCAGCAATAATCAGCCCCGCCGCAAAAGAAACAAAAAGCCCGTAAAGCGCTACAGCGAGGAATATAACAACCGCCCGAACCCCTATACCGGCTACTCAGCGGACGGCAACTATCACCCCGAGGCAAAGAAACGCCCCGTAAAAGACGCTTCATCCGCCCGTGCCAGAGCCGCCGAGGAGGAACGCATTGCCGCCATGAACGCGGCGATGGCGGAAGCTGCCTGGGGTCCTGCGGCGCCGAGAGGACCGCAGCCGGTTCCGGTTCCGCCGCCCGTACAGCAAGTTCCGTATCAGCCGGTTCCGTATCAGCCCGTGATTCCTCCGACAGTGATCATGCCGGCTCCGAAATGGGCTGTTTCCAACAATCTCACCCAGCAGCAGATGGCTGCGCAGGAGCCGCCGATGAGTCCTTCGGCAGGCAGTGAAGACAGTACACCCGGCGACGGGAATAACGGCTCCCTTCCGGAGTCTTCCGGGACTCCGGGAAAAGGCGGCAGCCATCGCAAAAAGAATCACCGCAACAGGGACGAAAGTGCCAGAGAGAGAGCGGCTAAGACCGAAGCCAAGCGCGCCGCAGTCGACAAGATTGCCAAGGGCGTGGCTGCCCATTCCGTTTCGGAACAGATGATCGACGACATCTCATCCATGTCGGAAGTCATTGACAGCATGCCCAAAGCCACCAAGGCTTCCTCCGGAAACGGCGTGAACTGGGAGGAATTCTATGACGCGGCATTCCCGGTAATGTCGAAGGAAGGCTCAAAAGCCGCCGGAAAGAAGTCGGCCAAGCCCAAGAAAAGGGTTGATTTCTCCGATGAAACTTCCGCAGACGAGCCCATGACGGTGAAGCCGGTCATGCTGGGTGACGACGATCTTCTTCCCTATGACAAGATTGCGATGGAGAACGAACGGGAGACAGCCGAAGCAAAGTCGGCAGGGGAAGCGGAAAAAGCAAAGGAAACCGCGCAGGATGAAAAGGCGAAACCTGCGGAGCAGAAAAATGCGCCGGACACCAACGCTGCCAAACTGGCGGCAGAGGTCAAACGGGAAGAAAAGCCTTCCGACGTTACGCAGGACGATTTGCCGCCGCTCAACGAGCTTGCAGCCGACACGTCCGAGCTGGATTCCGCGGAGGATATGCTGGACGACATTTCCGCCGCCGTGACGTCCGTTTCGATAGAAGATATTCTTGCTTCGGTGGAAAAACAGAGACGCGAAGGCACGCAAACGCTCAATGCGGTCAACACCGGCGCCGAAATCGGAATGGATACGATCTTCTCGGCTGCCCCGGACAGGGATTCCTACTGGGACGAGGCCATTCCGTCCCGCGGTGAGGAAGACCGTCAGGAGAATGAGCCCGAACAGGAACCCGAAACCCTTCTCTCCGACCGTCTGCTGGAGTCCTATCATCAGGCCGGGCAGTCATCCGACGGAGCTGACGAGGACGAGGTCGACGAGCTGGAGGGCATTGAAACCGTCGATCTCAACCAATTCCTTCAAAAGCCGGAGCCGCAGCAGGAAGAGACAACTCCGACGGAACCCGAAAATGAAGAGGAAGAATTCGTTCCCGAGATCATCATCGACTTCTCACGGTACGAAACAGAGGAAGAACCCGAGGATACATCTGACGAAGCTTCGCAGGCGGAACAGCCCGCTTTGGAAGTGACCGTAGAGCCGGAGCAAACCGTTGAAGTGGCTCCGGAAGTGCCGGAAGCTACAGAGGCTTCAGAGGCAACAGAAGCTCCGGAAGTGCCGGAAGCTACAGAGGCTTCAGAGACTACAGAAGCTCCGGAAGTGCCGGAAACACCGGTGGTTCCGGAATCTACAGAGACACAGGAGCAGAAGGCGGAGGAGATGCCGCAGGCCGCACAGCCTGACGAAACGCCCGAACCCGCCGCTGTCGGTGAGGCATCCGCTCCTTCCGATGTGGAAGTTATCGTCGCCGACCTGGAGGACGAGATTTTTGCGGAGGAAAGAGTCACAGCGCCGCCGGGTGAAGCGGAAGAATCGTCAGAAGAAACCGGCATTGACGTTGAGGATAAGATCGAGAAACTGGCGGAGGCGGCGGAAATTGCCGAGCTGTTCCGTCAGGAGAGCGAAGATATTCTTCCCGGAGGCGAAGGCCGGAAAGACGAATCCGGCGTATTCAGCGTCAGCATAGACGATATTTCCGTTACGCCTGAAGTCAGGACATCAGAGGAAGAAGTCAAGGAATATCAGCCGCGTGAGAAAACGCGTGAGCCGGACGAAAACCTTTTTGAATCGGTTCTGATTGTAGATGAAAACCCAGCTGTGATAGATAAGGCTGCAAGCGCGGGTCAGGACGACACCCTGTTTTTGCATACCAGAGAACAGTCGGAAAATCCCACTGCGGTGTTCAAGCTGCCCGAGGGACCCATCGTGTTTCCCACGGACATTGACGACGCAGAATTCCAGGAGCAGTGGCTCGACGAAGAGGAGGACGGCGACGATATGGCATCCCGCAACAAACGCACACGCCGCAGAATATCCGCATTCATCGGTGCGGTAGCTCTGCTGTTTGCTGTGATGATACTCTTCAGCGCGGTAAAAACCGTTGTGTCCGGCTTTACCAACATAGGCAGCATCAGCGAAAAGAAGACGGAATACACCGAGTTCATTTCGCCTGTCGTCATCAACGACCCGATGCCTTTTGAAACCGTGGAAAAAGCCGATAACAACATGCTGCTGAAAAGCTCTATCTGGCAGGCTTTGCGCGAGCTTGACGAGACGGAGGGCTATGAGCATGTATCCGACGCGACCAACAAAATCGTGCTTCCGGCTGACATGGTGGAGAAGGCGGCGAAAAAACTCTTCGGCAGCGACGTAAAGCTCAATATGAATGTGCTCAGCGAGTATGACGGCAGCGCCATCTATTATTATGACAGCATCGACAAGAGCTTCCACATCACACGAAGCGGAATAACCGGGCCGTCGGCGGTCATCACAAAAATCGCCCAGAAGAGCGATTACATATCCTTGGTTGTCGGCTATGTCAACCAGGATGAAATGACCCTGACATCCTCGGAAGGCTCAGAGGACGAATGCTACAAATTCATGGAGTATGTCCTGGCTGTCAAATCAAACGGCAGCTACTATATCAAGAGCATCAGAAATTACGTTGACGATTAATTCTCCTGTAAGCCGGTATAGCCCATTTAAAAAGCTATGCCGGCTTTTGTTTTCACAGAAAAAATTTCCGTTTCATTCCAACCCTTTTCAGAAAATCGCGGTTATATATAACGAGAAAGGCCGTTGGCCGAATCATTCAAAGGAGTGCAACATTATGAAAAACATCAAGAAGCATCATTTCCTCAGCATGTTAGCTGCCTCGGCGCTGATATTGGCAATGATGACCTCCTGCGGGGCGTCGTCGTCGGATTATGCCAAAGCATCGGAAGATTACAACGTCAATTTCGCGGAAAAGGGAATGTCGATGTCCCGCGCGAACGACGAATTGTACGGAGAAACCGAAGCATATGAGGAGGATTCCGTCGCGGAAACCGGTCAGAAATCGGGTGAAAAGGTCACTGCGGAATATGAGGACAAGATTATCCGCACGGCCGATATCACCATGGAATCGGGCGATGCGCAGAAGTGCTACGATACCTTGCTTGCTTTTGTAAAGAAAAACGGCGGCAAGGAAATCAGCATCAGCAAATCCTCCGAGACCTATGGCAGCTACGATTACATCTATTACAACGCGGAGCTCAAAATCGCTCCCGACAAGCTGGACGCCTTCCTAGCCCTTGCGGAAAAGACCGACAAGGTGACCAGTTCCGAAGTTTCTTCCAATGACGTAACCCAGGATTATTATGATATCAAACTCCGGCTGAACACCAAAAAAGAGGCTCTCAAGAGCTATTACAAGCTGCTCAAGGAAGCGACCACCATCGAGGAAGCGCTTGAGGTGCAGCGTTACATCACCGATCTCACCGCCGAAATAGAGTCGATGGAGGGAATGCTGAAATATTACGACTCCAAAATCGATCTCTCCACCGTAAACCTTTCCATTCGTCAGCAGGTCAAGGTTCATGCCGGCGCGAAGGACGATTTCCAGTGGGATTCCCTCAGCTTCAGCGACTTTATCACCCTGATCAAGAACGGATTCCTCAGCGTGATCAATTTCCTCTGGTCGCTGCTGCTGTGGATTATCATCATTGTGATCGCCGTTTCTCCCTTGCTGCTTATTGTCGGCCTGGTTGTCTTCCTTGTCCGCCGTTATCGCAAAAAGCACCCCAGAAAGCCCAAGGTGCGTAAGCAGAAGCAGCCTGCAATGGCGCAGAATTATATGCCCGTGTATTATCCGCAGCAGAACGTTCCTTCTGCACCTGTCGATTTGGCGGATACGACTTCCGGACAGAATAATGACGACAAATAACATCTCCCCGGTCAAAAAAGAATGAAAAATAATTGAATTGCTCCCGCCGATGTGGTAGAATAGTATCAAATGATTCTGCCGCTCGGCGGGAGGTTTTTCGATATGATATACAGCATTATCAGGATTGTGCTGGCGCTGGCGGGCGCCGCGGTCGTTTTTATCATGCTCACCTACAGCGACGAGGAACGCCGGTACATGGTGCGTTATGCCACAGGCAGCCGAAGGGCGTGGATCGGCGCGATTTCAACTTTTGCAGCGGCGGTGGTTGTGCTGCATCTGATGCCGGTGGAGAATTACTTCTCCGGTTTTTCCAAGCCGGAGGACGCGTTTTACTATAACCACACCGGTGAGATTCTGGAAATTGACGAATTCGCCAATTGCGCCTTCGTCGTCAATTCCACCGGCGACGAGAAAATCACCACCCATGTGCTTCCCGTCGGCAGCAAAGGCAAATATAAGCTGGAAACCGTCTACAACCGCAAGCGAAAGGTGACCACTTATAATTACTGCATCATCGAGCAGCTGTTTGTCCCCGGCACGGACGACTGTTTTGTCATTATCTCACACAGCACCGAGGGAAATATCTCCGATATGGCGGGAAGTGTCATAGACAACCGCAACACCCAGTTTGTCATTGTGGATTACCCTGACCGCGTTCCCTTCTATTACGGATATGTGGAGGATATGGCGGACGACTATGTGCTTCATGTGGACGGAAATGTCGCCATCGGCAAATAAACAAATAAACAAAAAAATACCGGGTACGGAACCAGTTTGTGGCTGCTCCGTATCCGGTATTTGATTTACAGTCTTGGAATATACCTGGAAAAAACGTCGACATATCTCGACCCGAATGTGACCGAATGAATGTCCTTGAAGCGGATTTTTGCAGGTTTATCCTGCCAGATGCCGTCCGCGTCAAACCATTTCACCGTTACGCTGTGTTTATGGATCCCCATGATCGCGCCGATGTACACCGTGTCCTCGTCTTCTATCATGACATAGCGGTTCATGTCCTTGAGAGAGCGGAAGATCTGCTGCCAGGACGAAATGTTGACCTTCGGGGTGGACAATTGATCCACCACACCTTCGCAGATGTCGATATCAAGGCATTTGTCCCTGCGGATTTTAACCTTATTTATCTTGCTGACAGGGCAAATCCGGAATCCGTCGAGCTGGAAATCAAATTCGACAGCGCCCAGGAAAAACTGCTCATTGACCTTCAGCGGAAAGTAATGGACGTACCACTCGCTGTCGCAGTCCATGAATACACGGCACATTCTGTGCGGCGTGATGCATTCGGAGAGACGTCTGATAATTTTGGACTTTTTCATCTTGCCATCAATACTTCACAGGCTTGTTGGTGAGGTACTTCTTGACCATGAGAGCCACCTTGAAGATGATGGCGTGGTCGAATTCGCGCAGGTCGAGACCGGTGAGCTTCTTGATCTTTTCCAGACGGTAGACCAGCGTGTTTCTGTGAACGAAGAGCTTGCGGGAGGTCTCGGATACGTTCAGATTGTTCTCAAAGAACTTCTGAATGGTAAAGAGCGTTTCCTGATCAAGCGATTCGATGGAGCCCTTCTTGAAAACTTCCTTGAGGAACATCTCGCACAGCTTGTCGGGAAGCTGATAGATGAGTCGGGCTATGCCGAGATTCTCATAGGAAACGATGGTCTTTTCGGTGTCGAAGATCTTGCCGATTTCCAGTGCCATCTGGGCTTCCTTGAAGGAGGAGCCGAGGTCCTTGATGCCGGAAACCTGCGTGCCGATACCGACGATGCAATGGGTGTAGAATTCGCTGGAAAGCGTATCGACGATGGAACGTGCCAGCTGTTCGAGGTTTTTGAGGTCAATGCCCTGATGGGTTTCCTTGATGATGGCGATCTCGCGCTCATTGATGCTGATGACAAAATCCTTGTTCTTGTCGGGGAAGAGATTCTGAATGATGTCAAATGTCGCAACGTCGGGCTTGGAAACCGTACGCACCAGCAGACAGACGCGGTTGACGTCGGTGTTGAAGTGCAGCTCGCGAGCCTTCAGATAGATGTCACCGGGGAGAATATTGTCAAGGATGAGATTCTTGATGAAGTTGTTGCGATCGAATTTCTCGTCGTAATACTGCTTGATGATAATCAGCGAGCTTGCGAGAATATTGGCATACTTCATGGCCTGCTCGTCGGTACCCTCAACGAAAACCGCCGTTTCGGCAGTGGGCTGGGAACTGAAGGGCTTGTAGCTGTAGCCGTTGTGCACAAAGCTCTCGCCCTGACCGATCTGCTCCACCGGAACGTCGGTGGCGGTCTTGCCGACCTTGCCGAGATCGCTGCAGGCGAGAATGGTGCCGGTCGACTCCACCACGCCGATGGTTCTGTCGATGGTATCTCTCATCTGGTGAACAACTGTCTGATATAATCTGTTAGGCATTAAAAATTCCTCGCTTCCTGTAATTGGTTATTAATAAGAATTGGTCAAAATATACATTCCACCAAAAACTTTTACTACATATACATTTTACACAAAAGTTCAGAATAATTCAAGTGTTTTATTTGATATTTTAAAATTTCTTAGTTTTTCAACAAATTATGTGATGTATATATGCAATTCGACTAAAAATATTTTATCAAACAGAAAAAGCCGGTGTGCAATTTTACCGAAGTAAAACGGCACACCGACAGAAAATTCAATTTATAAGATCAAGCCGTCAACTTATCAGTTCACGATAGCAAGCTCGGTCTCCTTGTCGAAGATGTGGATCTTGCTGTTGACCAGAGCAACCTTGACATGATCGCCGGCCTTGGTCTTGGATGTAGGAGCAACACGGGCGGTTACGTTGGAGCCAAGAGCATTGAGGTACAGGAATGTTTCATTACCCATCAATTCGGTAACTTCAACGTCAGCCTCGATGCAGCTGTCAACATATCTCTCGATGTATTCAGGCTCGTCGTGTACGTGCTCAGGACGGACGCCGAGAACGACTTCCTTGCCGATGTAGTTCTCCAGCTGACCCTTGCTGTTCTTGGAGATCGGGAGCTTGATGGCGTAATTGCCGAACAGAGCGTAGACATGGTCGCCTCTCTTCTCGAGCTTAACGTCGATGAAGTTCATTTGAGGAGAGCCGATGAAGCCGGCAACGAACATGTTGCAGGGCTTGTCATACAGATACTGAGGAGTATTGACCTGCTGGATGATACCGTCCTTCATAACGACGATCTTGTCGCCCAGGGTCATAGCTTCTGTCTGGTCATGGGTAACATAGATGAAGGTGGTGCCCAGTCTCAGGTGAAGCTTGGAAATCTCGGTACGCATCTGAGCGCGGAGCTTAGCGTCGAGGTTGGAAAGAGGCTCGTCAAGGAGGAAGACCTTCGGCTCACGGACGATAGCACGACCCATGGCAACACGCTGACGCTGACCGCCGGAGAGAGCCTTCGGCTTTCTGTCGAGCAGGTGGCTGATGTCGAGAATCTGAGCAGCTTCCTCAACGCGGCGATTGATTTCCGCCTTGGGATACTTTCTGAGCTTCAGACCGAATGCCATGTTCTCACGAACGGACATATGGGGATACAGAGCGTAGCTCTGGAACACCATGGCGATGTCTCTGTCTTTCGGAGGAACGTCGTTTGCGAGTGTGTCGCCGATATAGAGCTCGCCTTCGCTGATGTCCTCAAGACCTGCGATCATACGCAGGGTGGTGGACTTACCGCAGCCGGAAGGACCGACGAAGATGATGAATTCCTTGTCTTCGATCTCCAGGTTGAAATCCTTAACAGCAACGACGTTGCCGGGATACTTCTTGTACACGTGTCTCAAAGATAAGCTTGCCATTTGAAAATACCTCCAAATTTTTTAAAAAGATGTAATATGATTTGCCCGCAAGAAATACAAAGCACAACCAATATTAACTGTAATAATTTTAACAGAATCGGGCGTCAAATTCAATTGACGAACTCAACAATGTTAAAATTCTAATTTAGAAAGACTGCCGAATTTATTGCCTTTAGCAACAAATTATTACATTCGTTTTAAGCATTTTTCAGATACCGCGCATTTTCGCGGTTTTCAGGAAAAAACATCAAAAAAATCTCCAATTTTTTTGTCTTTTTTCATCTCAATAATCCCTCTGAAATCAGAAAAACAAAAGTAATCCGGTTGTGTCTGCCTGCCACGTTGGTTGGCGGATCAGTTGGTAAGGGGCAGCTCTCTTTCCCGCTCGGTCAGTTCCCTGGCTTCACCCTGCCGCAATGAAGGGTCGAGTGTAAGCGCGCCGACCGCTGTACGTTCCAGAGCCATTACCCTGCGTCCTACTGACTGTGCCATGCGCTTGATCTGATGATATTTTCCCTCGCGGATCCTTATCTCATAGATGTGGCTTTCCGCGTCCAACACCGCAACCTGTGCCGGCAGACATTGCTCTCCTCCGTCAATTACCGCGCCGTCACATAAGATTTGCATATCCGCCTCGGTCAGAGCGCCGTCAAGGGTAGCTCTGTAGGTCTTGAACACCTTTTTGCCTGGCGAAGTAACGGAGTGTGCAAAGGCGCCGTCATCCGTGATGATGAGCAGTCCCGTGGTGTCCTTGTCGAGACGTCCGACAGGGAAGAGGCCTTTGCGGCGGAGTGAAGGCGGCAGCAGATCAATCACTGTCTGCACATGGGAATCATTGGAAGCGGAAATGGCTCCCTCGGGCTTATTCATCATAATGTAGAGGTACTTCCTGTAGCACACCGGAACGCCGCCCACGGCGATCTCGTGCTCAGAGGGTTCAAGCCTGCGGTCGATGCTGCGGCAGATCTCACCGTCCACGGTTACTTTGCCCGCCCATATCATCTTGCGCACCTCGCTGCGAGTGCCAGCCCCCTGCGAAGCCAGAATCTTATCAAGCCTATCCACCGGTGATCACCTCGACACAATCAATGCCGCGATGGTCCGGCAAAGCCATGACATATCTCTAAATTACCCCAATATTCTATACTAATTCATATGAAAAATCAAGCAAAAGCGAATCATGAATATAGCTAATTATTATGTTGACAATTTGGCGATAATGTCTGTATTTCGGGCTTTTCAAAGATAACCTATCATTTTTGTTGTCTATGTTGGATAGCAAACGGGTTTTTTCTGATTTGGAATTTTACGCACTTGGAAAATAGCACAAATTTCACACAAAAAAATCTACGGCATAAAAATCGGTTCAAAACCGTTATACCGCAGATTTTCTGATAAGAAACCGTTCTAATGAAGGCCTTGTGATAAATCATTCCGCCGTCTACTGCTCGATCTGGCTGCCGAGGAACCCTGCGGCGACCTCAAAGGGTTTTATCTGCATTTCGTCGGGCAGGCTGCCGTCTTCCTTCTGCATCAGCACAACCGCACCGTTGAGATCACCCGCCGATAGGATGGGAAATACACCGGCGGCGGCAAGCGAGGCTCCCTCCACGGGAAATATTCTTTCGCTTCCGGATTCAGCTCTGTACGGCGTGCGGGCGTCCATACGTTCCTCCAGCTCGGGTGTAATGCGTCGGTCAAGATATTCCCTTTTGGGCACGCCCGAAACCGCCACAACGTGATCGCGGTCGCAGATCAGCGCGGGAAAGCCGGTGGAACGCGACAGAATTTCCGCGTACTGTGTTGAGCAGGGATCAAGTTCGCCTATCGGGGAATACTTCTTGAAGATCACCTCTCCGCCTGCGTCGGTGTAGATCTCCAGCGATTCGCCCTCTCTGATGCGCATGGTGCGGCGAATCTCCTTGGGAATCACCACCCTGCCAAGATCGTCTATCCTTCTGACTATGCCTGTTGCTTTCATTATATGATAACTCCTTTTCCTTTGATGTCTTGTGAATTTCTGAATGAAATGAGATATGCGTTGTTATTGTTTGCCTTTGGTGAGAAATTATGCGTCTTATCTTGCCGCTGACAATAAATTCCGCTGTGAATGTTTTTTTGAGGAGAATATCCGGCGGGTTCCGACGTAAAAAACCGCCGGCATTCAAACGGGGGTGAATGCCGGCGGTTTGATCAGTCTGTCGGATGAAGAATGTCAGAAAGCCGTACGATTGGGGGCCATTAGAGGTATTTGATGTTTTTGCCTCTCACAGCCCAGACTTTGACTTTTTCGATGTTGTCAATGTTGCTGTCGAAAGAGGGATCGCCGAAATGAAGGTCGCTCAGTTCTTCCGGCGGCGGGCAGTCGGAAGGACTGTCCAGCGGCACCGGTGAAATGAAGCGCATGCCGTTCTTTCTGCGTTTGGTTTTCTTTTCCAGCCTGAGGGCATATTCCCATTCCTTGTGCACCTCGGAGGAATCCCTGGCGCTGACCGACCAGAAAAGCAGAAATACGTCGGCGTTCCTGATAGCGGAGGCAATGGCGTTTCGCCACATATCGCCGGCGGTCATGCTGCGGTTGTCCATCCAGAAGCGCAGCTTGGGCGCGACTTCCTGAATGGCAAGAAGCTGCTCCACCACACGCATCCTGTCCTTGTGGGAGTAGGAGACGAACGCCCTGCGGCAGTCCTTGCGGACGAAACGGACGGCGACCTTCTTTTTGGAGCCGACCGCCACGGTGAAGTAAAGGCGGGTGATTTCGATTCCTTCAAACCGCACGCTGCATCCGAAGTCAATCTCCTTCCCGGCGTAATCCTCCGGCGGCGTCACGCGGAATTTGAAATCCAGCGCATCCCCGTTCCAGATCATGGTGCGGCTGTCGTCGGGAATCTCTATGTCGTCCGAGAAGAGCTGCGCCGTCACTTTGCTCCCCTGTTTCACCTTAACGCTTGTGGAGCTGCGGGCAGCTTCGGAGGACTTTTCCTTCGCCAGCGCAATGGTACGTTTCACAATGGAACGCTGGCTGCGGGTATACATCAGCAGGACGATGACCGAGCTTTTGCCGGGCTTCACTTCATCGGGAGCGACCACGGAAAAATCCACCTTGTTGATCTTGGCGGGTCTGACTTTCATCGTGGATCCATCCGGCTCGGATTCGTCCTCAATGCGAACTTCATCGGCAGACAATTCCGGCGCTCTGCGAGCCTTTCCGGGTCTGCGCGCAGGAATGTAATCGTCGTCGTCACCGTCGTCATCGTCGTTTGCGCATTCTCTCAGGGATTCAGCCGAATCGGGCAGCGATTCGGGCCAATCCTCCAACGATTCCTGCTCAAGGGGATGATCGTCGTCGGACATGCAGTATTTCGGCTTTTCGGCCCTCAGGGTCTTTTCGATTTTTTGTACCAGCTCATCGGTATGGAAATGATCGTACGATCGGTGGGACATGAGATAGTCGGGGAGATCGTCGCGGTTTATTCCGCGCAGGTAGCTGAACACACGCCAGTTCCGTTTGCCCGAAAGCTCGACTCCGGCGATGAAATCCTCATAGTCATTGCGGACAGTGTCGGAAAGAAGCGTTGCCGCGCTTGTTCCGGTCACAATGAGCACCACCGCCGAATCAATGGCTTCTGTCCTGTCGGCGGGGTTGCACTTTTCCGTCAGAAAAGTGTGGATTCCTTTCTGCTCCAGCTTCCGGTAAAGCTGCTTGGCCAGCATGTAATCTTTGGTGAGAAATCCGCCGGCATCCTTTGTCATGCAGGCGATGTAAACCTTGTAAAACTGCTGAGACATGCAATCACTCCCTGTTCTTAGGCGTTCAATAGATGGATTTTCTCTTTCAGTTTTTATTCTATTAGCCGATTACAAAACTCGAAAAACATCGAAAACACGGAATTTTGGAGGCATAAAGAGAGAGTTTTCTCCACTTGGGGCAAGGCACCTTTTTACCTTTTACCATATCTGTTGCGCCCAACCCCGTTTTCCATCGCAGTGCGTTGCAGCGAGGGGCTTTGCCCTCACCGTAAACATCCCGCAGCAGGGCTCTGCCCTGCACCTGCCAGGGAGCCTTGCCCCCTGGACCCCAATGTCAACAACTTAAGACTTATGGCACTGGCACGGTTCCCGATTCAGAATAAAGCGCGATTAGCACAAACTCATCCGGCACTTCGTGCCACCTTCCCTTTCAGGGAAGGCAAATAGCGCGTCGCAGTACATCAGCCCTCTCTGGAAGAGAGGGGGGCCGCTTGCGGTGGGTGAGTTCGCTTTACTATGCTCCCGGATAAAAAACGATACATTCTCTTAAGGTGATGACATTGCCCTGCACCCCACGCTCGCCTGGAGAAAAAATGCTCGCTAATTATGGCGCTGCGCGCTTTCTTTTTTTATTTTACTTTTACAATCGCCTATTATTATTCTATCATAACGCCATTGGCATTGCAACTTTGTTTTTTGTAAATTTATTATTGAAAACCCGTGAGAAAAATGTTATAATACCTTGAAAGGTCTTTTTGCAACACGGTTAGTTGCAATTAATTGAAAATGAGGGGTAATTCTGAAATGGCTGCATATTCATTCAATACGTCGGAGATAAAGGAAATGGCGCCCAGGCTTCGGGCAGGGGACAGGGTGCTGCTTTCGGGCAGGGTCTACACATCCCGCGACGCCGCCCACAAGCGCATCATGGCTCTGCTCGACAGCGGCGAAGAGCTGCCCTATGAGCTGGAAGGCGCGGTGATCTATTACGCCGGACCGACGCCGACGCCGGCGCATCTGGCAATCGGTTCCTGCGGACCTACCACGTCCAGCCGCATGGATCCCTTTGCGCCCCGGATGCTCGACCTCGGACTGGGAGCGATGGTGGGCAAGGGGGGACGTTCTCCCGAAGTGTGCGAGGCGATACGCCGCAATCGTTCCGTTTATCTCTGTGCCGTAGGAGGCGCCGGCGCGCTGGCTTCCAAGTGTATCACCTCCTGCGAAGTGATTGCCTTTGAAGATCTGGGCTGTGAATCGGTCAAACGTCTGGAATTCAAGGATTTTCCGCTGGTGGTCGGCATTGACTGCGAGGGCGGCTCTTTATTCTCGGAGTAAAGAAAACGGGTGTTGATTCAATGAAAAGGCTGATAAAAACATTGGCATCGCTGACGGTGCTGCTGACTCTGGCGCTTTCTCCGCTGCCGGGTGCGTTGACCGCGCATGCCGAAATCATTTCGGAGATAGGGGAGAAGGCGAAATCCGTCGGGGTGAGTGTGTCGTGTGATACGCTGCCCGCCTATAAGCTGGAAGAAGCCATCGACCAGAATGAGTACACCTATTACAAAGCCAAAAAAAACCTCCACCTCCGCTTTACCGTTTCCGAACCCGTCAAAGGGCTTTACTTCCTTTTTGAAAGGCCCTGCAGATGGACGCTGACGCTGCCGGACGGTTCCGTAAGACAAGGCGGAGAGAATGGATACCTGCATGAATACATTGCGCTGAACAGAGAAATAACGGAGTTTGAAGCGGACCTTCCGGCGGAAACTCGTCTGACAGACGTGTATGCCTTCACCGGCGGCGAGCTGCCGGATTGGGTGCAGGTATGGCAGCCTCCCTGCGAGAGGGCGGATCTGATGATTATGTCCACGCACGCCGACGACGAGCATCTGTGGTTCGGGGGCGCCATGCCGTATTATGCCGGAGAGCTGGGCTATCAGGTGCAGGTGGTGTATCTGACCCATCATTACAAAGAATCCTACCGCGGCCATGAGCTTCTCAACGGGCTGTGGACGGTGGGGATAAGGAATTATCCCGTCATCACCGAAAAATTTCTTGACGACAAGGCGACGAAGCCAAGCCTGTCTGCCGCCGCGGATTATTTCGGATACGACAGTGTATTGGAATTCCAGGTGGAAATGCTCCGGCGCTTTTCTCCCAGGGTGATTCTGGGGCAGGACATCAACGGAGAATACGGCCACGGCGCCCACAAGCTGAATGTAAAGACGCTTCTGGAGGCTCTGAAGATATACGAGGATCCGGCGGTTTACCCCAAGAGCGCGGAAAAATACGGCATTCATCCGGTTCAGAAATGCTACCTTCACCTCTGGAACAGGAATAAGATTACGGTGCAGTGGAGCAGCAAGAAACTGGAACGCTTTGGCGGCCGGAGTGCCCTTCAGATGGCGGTGGAAGGATTCAACTGCCATAAAAGCCAGCTGCGGTGGAAAAACCGCGTGAAAGAACACGGGGAATATGACTGCCGTCAATTCGGACTGGTTTATACCACCGTGGGAGACGATACGGCCGGGGTCAACGATATGTTTGAGCATGTCGACTGGTCCGACAGGAAGGAGTCTGAGCCTTCGCAGCCTGAAATGGCGGAAAGCGCGGTATCTCCCATAGAATTTCCGCCGGATGGAGACAAAGCCGTTTCTCAAAGGAAAACCGGGATCAAAATGTTCGGAAAAGAGATTTCCCGCAACGATCTGGCGTTCGGCGCACTGGCGGCAGTGGCTGTCGTCTTTGCAATGGCGGCTGTGATTTGCCTGAAAAGGCGGGGATAAATGCAGAATGTCTTGGCTTTCAATGAATAAAATGCACAATTTTGCAAGTTCTCAGATTAAAAATTGCAAAATTACCGAAAAATTCGGAAAAACATATTGACAAATGAATAGGGCGTGTATTAAAATATTACCTACAACGCCGAAAAAGGCGTATGAATTCATTTTGCAAAAGGAGATCTTTAAAAATGGCTTTTAAAAATCAGTATCTTGCAGATCTTATGGAAACCGTCAAAAAGCGCAATCCCAATGAGCCTGAATTCCATCAGGCCGTTACCGAGGTTCTCGAATCCCTCGAGCCGGTCATTGAGAAGCATCCCGAATATATCAAGATGGGCGTGCTGGAAAGCATCGTTGAGCCCGAAAGAATCATCAAGTTCCGCGTTCCGTGGGTAGACGACAAGGGCAACGTCCAGGTCAACCGCGGCTTCCGCATTCAGTTCAACAGCGCCATCGGCCCCTACAAGGGCGGTCTGCGCTTCCATCCCTCCGTATATGAAGGCATCATCAAGTTCCTCGGCTTCGAGCAGATTTTCAAGAACTCCCTGACAGGCCTGCCGATCGGCGGCGGCAAGGGCGGTTCCGACTTCGACCCCAAGGGCAAGTCCGACATGGAAGTCATGCGTTTCTGCCAGAGCTTCATGACCGAGCTGGCCAAGCACATCGGCCCTGACACCGACGTTCCCGCGGGCGACATCGGCGTCGGCGGACGTGAGATCGGCTATCTCTTCGGCCAGTACAAGAGACTCCGCGACGAATACAGCGGCGTTCTCACCGGCAAGGGTCTGACCTACGGCGGCAGCCTGGCAAGAACCGAAGCAACCGGCTACGGTCTCTGCTACTACACCGAGGAAATGCTCAACGACCATCAGGATTCCTTCAAGGGCAAGACCGTCGTCATTTCCGGTTCCGGCAACGTGGCTATCTTCGCCACACAGAAGGCAACCGCTCTCGGCGCAAAGGTCGTCGCTCTCTCCGATTCCAACGGCTATATCCATGATCCCGACGGCATCGACCTCGACGCTGTCAAGGAGATCAAGCTGGTCAAGCGCGGCAGAATCAAGGAGTATGTCGAGAACCATCCCAACGCAACCTACACCGAGGGCTGCAGAGGCATCTGGACCATTCCCTGCGACATCGCTCTTCCCTGCGCAACCCAGAACGAGCTTGACGAGGACGGCGCAAAGGCTCTGATCGCCAACGGCGTCAAGGCTGTCTGCGAAGGCGCCAACATGCCTTCCACTCCCGAAGCGGTTCACGCGTTCCAGTCCGCCGGCGTTCTCTTCGGACCCGCCAAGGCTGCCAACGCGGGCGGCGTTGCCACTTCCGCTCTCGAAATGAGCCAGAACTCCATGAGATACAGCTGGAGCTTTGAAGAGGTCGACGCAAAGCTGCACGACATCATGAAGAACATCTACCACAACTCCGCCAAGGCTGCCAAGGAATACGGCATGGAGGGCAACCTCGTCGCCGGCGCGAACATCGCGGGCTTCCTCAAGGTTGCCAACGCTATGCTGGCTCAGGGCGTTTGCTAAGGCATACAATTCTTTTTAATTCTATATTTCCCGTCGGACGGAACCCTTCATTCTGTGCGGCGGGATTTTTTTTAGTGTGGAGTGTGAAGTGTGAAGTGTGGAGTGTGAAGTGTGAGGTTTTGCGATTGCCAAAGAAAACAAAAAAACGGACGCCAGACGGTGTCCGTTTTTTCTATTCCCTTATAGAGGTTAATGCAAGAACAACAACTCTGTTCTGAAAATATTATACCCTAAGAGCCTGTTTAGAATCTCTCCACGCACGTCTGGCTTGCATATTTTCCGCCATATTTTGCCAAAATCCTCGTTAATACACAAAGTATTGCCTGCGGTTTTGGCTTCATCTGGCGAAAAATCTGACTGCGCCATCCGCACACGTGGAGATTCTAAACAGGCTCTAAAACTTTGTAAAGGCAAGTGAAGAAATGATTTTATAGTTGCTCATTTATGAATAATGGCAAATTGACACATTCATTTCACACTTCACATTTCACCCTTCACATAAAAAAACACTTGCATTTTGAAAAAACCGTGCTATAATGTTTTTTACCGGAAATTTGAAAATGATTATCAATTTTAATTTGTTCCGAATGAGGTGATACCGTGGAAAACAAAGAGTGCAGAAAGAATTACCGCACACGCCAGCAGGATTCAATCGAGAATTACTTCCGGATGAATCCCGGCGTCTGCGTGACGGCCGACGAGATATACATGTACTTTTTCAACGAAGGGGAAAAAATCGGCAAGGCCACCATTTACCGCTGCCTTGACAGAATGGTGGAGAGCGGCGGGGTCAAGAAATTCCTTTCCGACAGCGGCGAAGGCGCCACCTACCAGCTGATCGACGGCGACAAGGGCTGCGACAGGCATTTTCACCTCAAATGCACCCGCTGCGGCGCGGTGATTCACATGGACTGCGAATTCATGGACGAATTCGAGCGGCACATCATGGAGCACCACCGGTTCCGGGTGGACAACGGGCGCACCATCATCTACGGACTGTGCGAGGAATGCGCGGATGCGCGCAGCGGAGCTGCGTTAAAAGAATAAAGAACCGTGAATAACGAACAGAGAATAATGAAGGAGCGCTTCGCGCTGAATATTATAATTTTTTGCAAATTCAAAAGAGGAAATTCTCACAATGAAACCAAACGCAACCATTAAATGTTTATCCCTGCTTCTGTCGGCTACGATGATTGCCGTCATGTTTTCCGGATGTTCCGGCAAAATAACCGATAACGACAACAAAAAAATCTCCATTGTGGCGACCATCTTTCCGCAGTACGATTTTGCCCGAAGAATTGCCGGGGACAAAGCGGAAGTGAAAATGCTGCTGAAACCCGGCATGGAGGCACATTCCTACGAGCCGAGTCCCAAGGACATCATCGGCATATCCAAATGCGATCTTTTCCTCAATGTGGGCGGAGAATCGGAAAGCTGGCTGGATTCCGTGCTGGAATCGGCGGATAATCCCGACATGAAGATTATTTCCGCGATGAACTGCGTTGAAGCCATCGAGGAGGAAACCGCCGAGGGCATGCAGAGTCGGGAGCATCATCATGCACATGAAGAACATGAAGAACACGAAAACGCGTCCGATTCCGATCATCATGACGATGAGGAAGAAGAGGAGGAATACGACGAACACGTCTGGACTTCGCCCATGAATGCCATCGCCATTGTCAACGCCATCAATGCGGCTCTCTGTGAGCTTGACCCGGACAACGCGGAATTTTATTGTGACAACACCAATCAGTACGTTGCCGAACTGCTGGAACTGGATCTTTTGCTTCGCGACGTTATTTCTCAGTCGGAAAGAAAGATACTGGTCTTCGGTGACCGATTTCCGCTGCTCTATTTCGTGAGGGAATACGGGCTGGATTACTACGCCGCCTTTCCCGGCTGTGCTGCCGAGACCGAACCCAGCGCCGCGACGGTGGCCTTCCTCATCGACAGGGTGAAACGGGAGAAGGTGCCGGTGGTGCTGTACATTGAGCTTTCCAACCACAAGGTAGCCGACGCGATTGCCGAAGCGACCGGCACGGAAACCGCGCAGTTCAATACCTGCCACAACATCTCCGCAAAGGATTTTGAGGCGGGGGAGAGCTATCTCAGCCTGATGAGGGCAAATGTCGATATTCTCAGGGAGGCATTGAATTGAAAGAATCCAAGAAACAGAAAAAGACGCTGATCCAATGCGACAATATAGCGATTGGTTACGAGAACATGACCGTGCTGGAGCATGTCAGCTTTTCGGTGGAGCAAGGGGATTATCTCTGTGTCGTCGGGGAGAACGGCGCGGGCAAATCCACCCTGATCAAATGCCTTGCCGGGCTGAAAAAGCCGATGGAGGGCGAAATCGTCTTTTCTGACGAAATTACCCGCCGCGACGTGGGCTATCTGCCCCAGCAGACCGCCATTCAGCGGGACTTTCCCGCTTCGGTGCGGGAAGTGGTGATGTCGGGCTGCCTGAATCACAGCCGGCTTATTCCCTTCTACACCAAAGCCGACAGGGAAAGAGCCTGCCAAAACATGGAAGAGCTGGGAATCACCGGACTTGCGGACAAATCCTACCGCGAGCTTTCGGGCGGACAGCAGCAGCGGGTGCTTTTGGCGCGGGCTCTCTGCGCTTCCAACAAAATGCTGATTCTGGACGAACCTGTCACCGGACTGGATCCCATCGTGACGGGCGAGATTTATTCCATTATCAAGGAAATCAACAAAAAGTACGGCATGACCATCATTATGGTGTCGCACGACGTGAAAACCGCCGTCAGGAACGCCAACAGAATTCTCCACCTCAAGCACACCGTCCGGTTTTTCGGCAGCACAGAGGATTACCTCCGAAGCACGACGGGCAAGGAATTTATAGGAGGCTGACAAAAGACTATGCTTGAAATGTTATCTTATCCCTTTATCATCCGGGCGCTGGTGGTGGGAACGCTGGTGTCGCTCTGTTCGGCGCTGCTGGGCGTGAATCTGGTGCTGAAACGGTATTCCATGATCGGCGACGGGCTGTCGCATGTGGCCTTCAGCGCGATGGCGGTGGCTACCGTGATGAACTGGGCGCCGCTGTGGGTGGCGATTCCGGTCGTGATCGCGGCTTCGTATCTCCTTCTGGTGTTCAGCTCGGGAAACGGATTCAGCGGGGATTCCGCGATCGCCCTGCTTTCCACCGGCGCGCTTGCGGTGGGAATCTTTATCATTTCCATGAAATCCGGCGTCAACACTGACATCAACAACTACATGTTCGGCAGCGTGCTGGCCATCAGCCGGTCGGAAGTGTCGCTGAGCGTCATTCTGTCGCTCGCGGTGCTGGTGCTGTATGTGCTTTTTTACAATAAGATTTTCGCCGTCACCTTCGACGAACCCTTTGCCAGGGCAACGGGCGTCAGGGCTGGTTTTTACAATTTCCTCATTGCCGTGCTGACCTCCGTCACCATCGTTCTGGGCATGAGAATGATCGGCGCGCTGCTGATTTCCAGCCTGATCATCTTCCCGGCGATGTCCTCCATGCGGCTTTTCAAGTGCTTCCGGAATGTGGTGGTCTGCTCGGCGGTGATCTCGGTATTCTGCTTCCTTTCGGGGCTTGTGATATCCTATGAATATTCCGCACCCACGGGGGCAAGCGTCGTTATCATCAATATTGCCGTCTTCGCCGCCTTCTGCGCGATCGCGTTTGTCAGGGGAAGAATCAGAATAAAAAACGAAATAGCAGAATAATGGGCAGCGTTGCAGCGCAGAATTTATAAAAATCTGTGTTGCAATGCTTTTTGTTTTGTAGTATGATATTGGTAAGCAAAGAAAAGGTGATGAGAAAACAATGGCTTCCACAAAGCAGTATCTTGATTTTATCCTGGATTGTCTGAGCGGACTGGAGGGTATCTCCTTCCGACCGATGATGGGGGAGTATATCCTCTATTACAACGGAAAGGTATTCGGCGGCATCTACGACGACCGTTTCCTGGTCAAGCCCACGAAATCCGCCAGGGAGCTCATGCCGCAGGCACAGTATGAATTGCCCTATGAAGGGGCGAAGGAGATGCTTCTCGCCGACAACATCGAGGACAGGGAGTTTATGAAAGAGCTGGTGGAAGCGATCTTCCCGGAACTTCCCGAACCAAAGAAGAGGAGGAAATAGCCATGCCCTTCGACTTCAAAAAGGAATACAAAGCATTCTATATGCCGCCGAAAACGCCTACCATCGTGGACGTGCCGCAGATGCAATTCATCGCCGTCCGGGGCAAGGGAAATCCGAACGACGAGGACGGCGAGTACAAGCGGGCGATGAGCCTGCTGTACGGCATTGCCTTCACGATCAAGATGAGCAAGAAGGGCGAACACCGCATCGAAGGCTATTTTGACTACGTGGTCCCGCCGCTGGAGGGCTTCTGGTGGCAGGAGGGCGTGAAGGGCATCGACTACGCCCACAAGGAGAATTTCTGCTGGATTTCGCTGCTTCGCCTGCCGGATTTTGTGACCCGCGAGGACTTCAACTGGGCGGTGGAAGAAGCGGTCCGCAAGAAGAAGGCTGATTTTTCCTATTTCTCCAAGGTGGAGATGCTGACCTATGCCGAGGGGCTGTGCGTGCAGTGCATGCACATCGGTTCCTATGATGACGAGCCGGCCACGGTGGCGTCCATGCATGAATTCGCGGCGCAAAACGGCTGTGAAATTGACATCACCGACAGCCGCTTCCACCATGAAATCTATCTCAGCGACGCACGGAAAACCGCCCCCGAAAAGCTGAAAACCGTGATCCGGTTGCCGGTCAGGCGCATACAGATACAATATACGATCCAAAAAGCCTTGCCCCGTCTTTAAGATGTTTTTCAAGTTTTACAACCGGCTTATAATTGAATGATGGAAGGTGCGTCACACCATGGAAACAGCCAACAAAATCTGCCTTGTGGCGATCCTGATTCTTTCGTGGGCCTGCTTTGTGGAGGAATTTGCGAATTATTATTTCCTCTACCGCGGCGACAGGACGAGATTCAGAATATGGGTATTCTTTGCGATCGGCATCATGGATGCCTTTTTAGCCGTGCAATATTTCTTTTTCAGATAAATATGGGAAAATAAGGAGTTACGAACAATGAGACTGCTGATAGCCGAGGATGAAAGGTCGCTCTCCAAGGCGCTGACCGTCATTCTAGAAAAAAACAACTATTCCGTGGACGCCGCCTATGACGGAGAGGAAGCGCTGGATTATCTGGCGGTCGGGCAGTACGACGGCCTGATTCTGGATATCATGATGCCCAAGATGGACGGTCTGACGGTGCTCAGAAGGCTCCGCGCCAAGGGCAACAACATTCCTGTGCTGATGCTCACCGCCAAGTCGGAAATCGACGACCGCGTGGCGGGTCTGGATT
>CAMHMN010000025.1 GCA_946186245.1 uncultured Clostridia bacterium | reverse complement strand
TCGGTGTAATTCTTTTTCATGTAGGTCTTGCTTGCCGCCATGCGGTCGCAGAACATTTCGGCGACAAATTTCACCGGCATTTTCACAGGCTGACAGAGCCTGGTGACGGGATCGTAATCCGTCCAGAATTCAAAATGATGGCGGTTGCGTCCCTTGTGATGCATCCACGCCCTGGAATAACCGATGTCCTCACGCTCGGCTTCATTCGGGCTGCGCATGCCCTGAAAATACTTGACGCCGTTCCAGAATTCGGTGGGGCTGTACTTGCTCAGGTCATGCAGAAGTCCCCGTATGGGAATACCTGCGCGGAAGCAGTTGACGATCACCTTTCGGCGGTGCATGTTGATTGTGTGAAGATGTCCGAAAAATCGTGCGGCAAAATTCATGTGGGATAACACTTTCCTTAACTTGATTCATTATGAATATGCTATATCAGAAATTCAATTTTGTCAAGAGGTGTGAAATATTCAAATTATACATATATTTCACGGTAAATTTTCCCAACTTTTGGTTAAAATCGGGTTTTTTTGTTCTGTGTGATATTTTAAATTGCAATGTGACGAAACATAGTTTATAATAAATGTGTACAAAAGAAAGACAAGTTTTTTAACGAATCGTATAATTGAGGCGAAATTCTTCTTTTATGCGTGATTGCGCGCTTGTCAGCGGGATCGGGGGACAATTAATTATTATGCATACGGTATCATTTTCCGAATTCGGACTTTCCGCGCCTGTCATGCAGGCGATAGACGACATTGGCTATGAAGAAGCCACTCCTATACAGACCGCCGCCATTCCGCTGCTCATGAGCGGCAGAGACGTGATCGGCCAGTCACAGACCGGCACGGGAAAGACCGCTGCTTTTGCCGTGCCCGCTATTGAAAGGCTGCTTGCCGACGGCGAGAAGGGCGTGCAGGTTCTGATCCTTTGCCCCACACGTGAGCTTGCCATGCAGGCGTGCGACGAGATACGCAAGCTGACCAGCCATGCATCATGGATCCGCGCGGTGGCTATTTACGGCGGGCAGGATATCGAGCGACAGATCAGGCAGCTTCGTTCCGGTGTGCAGATCGTGGTAGGCACTCCCGGCAGAGTGATGGATCACATGCGCCGCCGGACGCTGAAACTCGACGGCGTGAAGATCGCCATACTCGATGAAGCCGACGAGATGCTTTCCATGGGCTTTCGCGACGATATAGAAACCATATTTGCCGACGTGCCGAAGAACCGGCAGACCGTGCTTTTTTCGGCTACCATGTCCCCCGAGATACTGGAGATCACCAAGCTCTATCTGACAAATCCGGAGATTGTGAGGGTGGTCAGGAAGGAACTGACCGTCGAGGAAATCGACCAGTACTATTACAACATACCGCACAGCCACAAAACAGAAGCCCTCAGCCGTCTGATGGACGTTTACCAGCCCGTTCCTGCCATGGTATTCTGCAACACGAAGAAGCAGGTGGACGAGCTTGTGAGTGCGATGCAGCAGCGCGGATATGTCGCGGAGGGACTTCACGGCGATATGAAGCAGCAGGCCCGCGACCATGTGATGAATACCTTCCGGGGTGGCAAGGTGGATATTCTGATTGCCACCGACGTGGCAGCCAGAGGAATTGACGTATGCGGCATAGGCGCGGTATTCAATTATGACATTCCGCAGGACGTGGAATATTACGTCCATCGCATCGGCAGAACCGGACGCGCCGGAAAATCCGGACTGGCTTTTACCTTTGTCACAGGCACGAGGGAAATGGCTGAACTTCGCGGGATAATGAATTACGCGCACGCCGAAATCATCAAAGGCACGATTCCCACCAGCGCGCAGGTAATGGAATGCCGCAGGCTCAGATTTGCGCGGAGTGTCTGCGCGGCGGTGGAGAATGAGGATTTATCCGAATATATGGCAATGGTGGAGCAGCTTGCCGACGAAGGCATTACCGCCATCGAGATTGCCGCAGCCCTGTTGAAATCCGAAATGACTTCCGGCGGTAAGGCTGCCATGCCGTCCGAAACAGACGACCTCATTTTTGCGGGACACGAGCGGCGCAGACAGGCAAGCGAACGGAGGGAACGCCGCGAGGGCGGCAAAAGCTTCCGGCGCGACAGAAACCAGCAGCCGACCGCCAAAATTTTCATCAATCTCGGCAGCAGCGTAGGATTGCTTCCCAAACACATTGTGGGCACGGTTGCCAATGAAACGGGACTTCCCGGCAAGTATATCGGCAGGATAGAGATTACCGAGCGGTATACCACCTTTGACGTGCCTCAGGACGCCGCAGAACTGGTGATCAATACCCTCTGCAAGACGCGTGTCATGGGCAGAAAGGTCACCGCCAGATTATTCAACGAGCAGTATTGAGTTTGTTTTTCTGATATACATAAAAAACATCGGTCAAATGCAGGTCAATGGATGAATCCTGTATGTGCCGATGTTTTTTTTAGAAAAAATCACTTATTCAAAAGGGATCTCGACAGGCTGCCGGTTGAGGTAGACCGTCGCAGCGTTGAATCCGGCTTCCTTTGCGGCGGCAATGCCTTCCTTCATGCCGATGGCCATGTGTTCGGGAAGGTGTGCGTCGCTGCCGAGAGTGATGTATTTTCCGCCCAGCTCGCGGAATTGCCTGACGTATTCCACCGTGGGCAGCAGGAATCCGCCGGGGCTGCGCAGCCCGGATGTGTTGATTTCCAGCGCCTTGCCGTTTGCGGCAAGGGTGGCGAGAATTTCTTTCATGATGGGCTGATAGCATTCCATGTCCACCTGAACCCCGTCACGGTCGGTGATGTAGCGAAGGGGATAGGTGAAATGGGCAAGAGAGTCGAATTCATTCCATTTTACCGTTTCCAGCAGCTCGTCAAAATACCGGCGGATCAATTCCTGTGCCTGTTGCGCGTGGGGATGAAGAAAATAGAAATCCTCTTCGCCCGCGATGTTGTGCAGCGAGCAGAGAATGAAGTCGTATTCGCACAGCCCCAGCGCAATGGCGGTTTGTTCGGGCGCCTGCAGCGGCTCCCCAAGCTCAATGCCGCGCAGCACGGTTATATCGTGGTATTTCTCATTCAGTTCGGCAGCCTGCGCATTGGAACGGGCGATATTGACGTCGCTCCATTCCAGAATGTCGCAGTGATCGGTGATGGCGATGTACTCGATTCCCAGTTCTCTCGCGCGTTGCACCACGCGTTCTGCGGGCGTTTCGCTGTCGAAGGAATTATCGGTGTGCAGATGACAGTCACAGCGGGTTATTTTTTCCATATTAATTATGTCGCTCCTTTATTTTTGTTCAATAACATTATTATAAGATAGATCCCATCATATTTCAATGCAAAAATATTTGAAATCCGTGTGAAAACCTCTTGACAAACATTACTTCATCTGATATAATAATTACAACGTCAGATAAAGTAATTACCACGGCTGATGTAATAACCTTGGTCTGGCTTTATCCAAGACAGATTTTACCGGGAGGTGTGAAAGGGGGAAGAGATGCGATGGCAGAACTCAGCAGCGATGTCATGAGAGGCTACAATGACGTGATAGTGCTTAGTATCCTTGCGGATGGGGATTCCTACGGCTATGAGATTTCGCGGTGTATCAATGAGCGCTCGGGCGGCAGATACCCTATCAAGGAAACCACTCTTTATTCCACGTTTACCCGGCTGGAACGTCTGGGATTCATCAGCTCTTATGTCGGCAGCGAAACCTACGGCAGGCAGCGCACGTATTACACCGTGACCGACACGGGAAAGAGCTATCTCAAAGAAAAATGCCAGGAATGGCAGCTTGCTCAGGATGTGATCGGTTCGTTTATCAACCGGTTTATCAGTGAATCTTAATCTATTCGCTTACTAATAATGGAAAGGAAAGTATCATAATGGAACACATGGAAACCAACAATGGCAAAATCAGAACCTATCTTGACAATATTTTTGCTTCGCTTCCCAAGACGGAACAGGCAGCCCGCATGAAGGAGGAAATGTACTGCTCCATGCTGGATAAGTATAACGGACTTGTCGAGGCCGGTGAAAGCGAGGATGCGGCTTTCGGCAGAATTGTCGGAGAATTCGGCTCGATAGAGGACATCCGCAGCGAGCTTCAGCCTGCACCTGTCAACACTGCGGCTCCTGCTCCGGCGAAATTGACCCTTCCAGCTTCAAAGGAAACGGAGATGGCCTATGAGAAATACAGGATATTTGCGGCGGTTTTGATCGCAGTCGCAGTGATACTGTTTATTTTTGCCCCTTTAGGCTATGCATCATATGAGCAACTGTTTGCCAGCGAAACGATGACGAATTTTGTATTCGGCTCTATGATCGCCGTGGGAGTTATGCTGTGTGTCAAGGCTGTCGTCGGAAGGGAAAAGTATTTTGAATTAGTGAAAAAGCCCGAGTATAATGTACTTCCTTCTCCCGAACGAGTGGAAGCATACAGAAAGTTTGCCGTAGTACGTTCGTGGCTCATGGGTCTTGCGGTAGGCATGTTTGTGCTGTCACCCTTTGCCAGGGAGCTTTCCGGAAGCGACTTGGTATTAGGCGGTCTCATCGCGGTGGGGGTTGCCATCCTCATCATTCTCGCCGCCGTGAGAAAAAGCTATCGGGATGTAGTCGGCGAGCATCCGGATAAAAAGGACTGAGAAAATCGCGGTGAAAAAATTCACCGCCTGTCGGAACCCATTGCGTCCTCGAATTTATCAAACGGAATGCAAAAAATGATTTACATTTTCCGCAGGCTGTGCTATACTTCAATTCAGAAAGTATAGCATGGAGTGAGTAAAAATTGACGGCATACGAGCAAATGGCAAAATTTGAGATCGGTCTTGACATGGGACTACTGACACTGGATGAACTGCGGGAATTTCTCAACGCGGCTCTCCGGGAAAAGGACGTACCTTACATTTACACCGACGTATTCCTCTCGCTGGACAAAGGACAGGATGAGGTAATCAACGTGATTTTCTACAATATGCAGGGAAATTATACCGCCGACCGTCAGGCAGGCAATGCTGTGCAGCGTTCGCTCATCGGTGTGATCCGTGACAAATACTATTCCGGCGCGATAGACAAGGCGCAGTGCGTCGGATTCCTGCATCGGCTGACCGATTATTCCGACGGCGACTGGAACCTGCTCGCCATTGACGAATACTACAAGCTCAACAAGAGCGGCTACTGTTCAGACGTGGATTTTGAAGCGCGGTTGAGCAATATTTTCGCCAATGGAATATGACAATTGCATCAAATAAAAAGCCGCCCGGCAGATTCATCAACTGGTGAATCTGCCGGGCAACGGTTTATGTTGTCAAAATCTGTTCAAAATCCGTCAGTTGTCGGAATTGAGCAGCTTCAATTCAGGCTTAATGTCAGTGACAGGCTCCTGCTTGTCGCCGTCCAGCTTGCTGTACGCCTTGATCATGCGGAGTGCCCAGTCGCGGCCGACCATACAGACGCGGGAAGTGTAAATTGCCTTGCAAACGGCGGAAAAGCGCTTTTCGATGGAGGCATAGACGTCCGGATCAATGAATATGGAACGTGTCTGCCCGTCATTGCAGAAGAAGATCAGGGCATTCTTGTCGTCACGGCGTTCATAATAGATATTGACCACGCCGATGTTCTCAAACTGCTTGGTGAATATATCAAAATAGACGAACTTGGCAATCTCGATCACGCCGTCATTGAGTCCGAATTCGGCGATTTTGATCTTTTCCATGAGTTCGTTGACGGTAGTGACCACACGAATGGCGTAATTGGGAGCCTTGAAATTGTCCTCGATAGCGCTTCTGATGGCCTCGTAGTCAAAGGTTTTAAGCTCATCCTGGGAAGTGACGGGACGGAAGTAAACCATGAGACGCTTTTCCATGTCGTGATAGGTAATTCTGGAAACGACCTGGAGTCCCTGTCCGCACTTCGGGCATTTCTCGTTGAAAAGCTCGCCGGTGAGCACCTTGATTTTATATTCCGGATCGTTTTGCACGTTGATTATTGCAGGGCGTGAAACCTCCACATCGGCTCCGCACTCAGGGCATTTGATTGTGTACTTTTTGTTCTCCATTGCTGATGCGACACATCCTTTCTGAATGATTATACCATATAGGAGTGAAAAATGGAACAGGTTTATAAAATTTTTTCAGTAAATTTTTAACAGGAATTTGTGCGATGTCAATAAGATTTAAAATATTAGCTATTGCAATCATGTGAAATTCAGGGTAAAATATAAAAGGAAAAGTAATTCTACTCAAAAAAGGAGGCTTGCGCAGATGCAGCAGGACAATATTGACGCATTCACCGGGGGCGTAAGACCCGACGGACTCAAGAACAAGAGCGACATCAAGGTGCTGGTTTGTTTTTTGCTCAGTCACAGCACGCAGCCGCTTTCGCGCAAGGAAATGACCGATATATTCCTCGACCGTGGACTTGCCAATTATTTTGAAGCGAGCGACGCGATATCTTCCCTCATCAAGCATGGAAATGTCACGGAGAATGTCGAGGACGGAGCGCTGGTGATTACCGAAAGCGGCAAGATCATTGCCGATACGCTCTATGACGCGCTTCCCATGACCGTAAGGGAAAAGTCGCTGGACGCTATGTCCAAGCTTATCAACCGCCGTCACGTCAGCAAGCAGAACAAGACCCGCATCGAGGTCTGCGACAAGGGATATCATGTCACCTGCACGGTGAATGACGGCACCATGGAAACCATGAGCGTCAAGGTGTATGTGCCGACCTATAATTACGCCACCGTGGTGCGCGACCGATTCCTTGATGATCCGGAAACCCTCTACCGTGTGGTCATGGCGCAGCTCACCGACACGCCGCAGATTGCCCCCAAGCCCAAGAAGCCGGTCATCAAGATCTGAATTTTTGATAGCATATTTCGTTTTACCGTGAAAAACAGGCTCCTGTGCGTCAGGCTGGAGAGCCTGTTTTTTTGATGAAATCATTTTTTTTGCGACACCTTTTACCCGTGTGGATCGTTTATATGGTGTAAGGAGGTCAAAAGTGATGACAACAACCGAGATAATCCAACAATACTCAAAGCTGGTACATGTGCTGGCGCTGGCGAGGACGAATCAGCCCTCCGACGCGGACGACGTGTATCAGGAGGTCTTTTTGCGGTACATAGACAAGCAGCCGAAATTCCGCGACGAACAGCACGCCAAGGCGTGGTTCATCCGGGTGACCATCAATATCACCAAGGACATGTACAAATCGGCGGCGCATTCCAAGCGTGTCGACTTTGAGGAAGCCATTGCCCAGGACGATATGACCGACAGCGAATTCATCTCGCAGCTCGAGCGAAACGCAGTATTCATCGAGCGGATCGAGCAATTGAATCCCCGCCACCGCGAGGTGCTCATGCTGCATTTTGACTGCGGGTACACACTGAAGGAGATCGCCAGAATGACGGGCGACAGTGTAGACTGTGTGAAATCGCTGCTCGCCAGGGCGAAAAAGCAATACAAAGAGCTTGTGATGAAAGGAGAGGAGAAATCATGACGGAACTGAAGCTGTTTAACCGCAATCAAAGCGAAACAGAGGAACGCGTCACAGCCGACGTGATCATGCGGGGCTACGAAAATCCGGAAGAACTGATGCTGAAAACCATCGAGCTTGCCAAGGAACGAGAGCAGGAAAACGCCGCCAGAAAAGCGCTGAAAAAGAAGATAACGATGCGTGTCGCCGCCGTGGCCGCGCTGATTATCATCGTGCTGGCAGGAACTCCTGCAGGCGGCTATGTCGTCAGTGCAGCGGAAAGCGCGCTGCACGCTTTCAAGTCATGGCTGAACGGGGCTTTTTCTGTCACCATGAAACAGACGGAAAACGACTGCACCATCGAGATCGTGGAGGCCCGTGTGTCAGGCAATTTCTTATATCTGATGACGGCGGAAAATTTTGACAAGGTAAAATCAGATCTATCGGAAAAACAGGAACCATATATTAAAATCATGACCTTTTTGTCCGGAAAGATTTATGACAATAAAGGTAATTCGTGTGATATTCTCGATGCCAATACCAAAGCGGGGGATTACGGCGATACGGTGCTTGTGACGGAGGCAGGCAGAGCGGCCTATCCGAATATCATCACCGAATACGGTGATGAACGGCTGAACGATTATGTCAGGACATATCAGATTTTTATCCCCCACATGGAAAAAGTGATCAATTCGGATAAAAAGAAAATTTATTGCAAGGTCAGTATAGACGTGCAGCTGTTCCGTGACAGATACAAGTCTGAACAGCTGGCGGAAATGGATTTTGAATTCCCGATAACGCTGACAAGCGACGCTATCGCGCTGGATGAATATAAGCTGGATTATTCCTACACAGTGGGAGATATGACATTTGACTTTAAAAAGCTGTCTGTCTTTGAGCATTCAAGCAGCATCATGGTGGAACTCATTCCTCTGAACGATCTGGCCAAATACAATCTTAAGGACAAAAAAGGCAGACTGGATATCGAAGCGGATGCTTTCATGCAGCCCAAGGGGTATCAGCACGACAATCAACCGCGTCGCGGCAGCGTTGAAGCAAGATTGTGCCTCAATTATCCGGCAGGAACCGGAACGGACAATCTAATGCTGCTGGATCATCACGCTTACTCCGGCACATACGGCAATGCAGACAACGGAGGCTCCAATCAGGTGTTTGAAGTGGATGGGAAATATTACTTCTTCCTGACGGATTTTGAAGGTCTGGGCGTCGAGATGTTTTTCGGAACCGATTATGAAGGTTTGATTGATGGATTAGACAACTCAGACATGGATCAGTATTTCAGTTTTGTCAAGAACCATATCGGTAAGGATTATGAATTCTGTGTCATGAATCTGTCGTATAAGTATATCAATTGCGATGACCAACGCGAGTATTCCGGCCTTGTCTGCGCCAAAGACGCATGGATCGATCTGGAAAGCACCGCTAAGAAAAAGAAGTTTAAAGAGATGCGTATCAAAAAAAATGATTGGTGGGAAGAATACGAGGAGGACGAAAATGCCGTTCCCGACAAAATCCTTTCCCCCGAATACGCCACCGAAGTAGGAGATATGAAGCTGACAGTCGGGCAGATCAATTTACAAACCGTTGAATCACTTGGCCGAAAACAGTTATTGATCAACAGTGATCATGATTTGATAGATGAAAATTCTTATGCTGACGGAACTTGGTTCATTAAATGCCGATTTGCAGCTCTCAAAAACGGGAAGGTTGTCGCCTGTACCACCGACTGTTATAATTACGCGGCCAGCATAGAAACGTATGACTGGAAAATGAATATCGGAGATGCTTCCGATCTGGACGCTGTCGTGCCGATCCATTTCCAGTACTGTTTTCACGGTAAAAAAATCACCTATTACGATCCCAGATACTGCAATGCATACGGTTTCACGAAGGCAGAATTCAAAAAGGTCAAGAAGTTCAAGCAATCGTGGACAGATTTCAAATCTCACAACACCTTCACCGTATCGCCCAAAGACAAAATCGCTCCGTAATTCCCTAAAACAGTGGAAAAACAGAAAGAAGTATGATAGAATAAACAAGATGAAATAACAAGATAAAGGAGGCGGCGGCATTGAACATAGGCGCGACAGGTAGGGCAGGGGAGGACGCGGCGCTGGAAATGCTTCTCAAAAACGGCTTTGAGCTTGTGGCACGGAATTATCAGACGAAGTTCGGGGAGATCGACCTGATCGTCAAAAACGAAAGATTTCTGGTATTTGTCGAGGTCAAGACCCGCACCAAAGCCTCGCGCTACAAGGGCTTTGTCGCCGTGACCTCCGAAAAGAAGCAGAAGATCATTAAAACAGCGCTTTTATTTCTCAGAGAAAACCCAATAAAACTCCAGCCTAGAATCGACGTGATTGACGTCGAAGGACACTGGTTTGTCATGGACGAAAGGGAACAGTTTGCCGTTGATGGGTTGCGATGGTACAAAAACGCGATAACGGCGCATGATTATAACGGTTTTTTATAATCATTTTGCGTCAAAATAATAGATTCCGCTCCGGATGCGCAGTCGTGAAAGACTGCCGTCCGGAGCGGTTTTTGACATGCATTATATTTCATTCATCAGAATGCATTTGATCACAGCGTACCGTCTGCACACCGGAGCCGGAACCAGCCCGTCGCCGATCATGCGGTCGAATTCGGCAAATGTCACCCATCTGGCTTCTGTGGTTTCGCCTGGCTGCATGGTCAGGTTTTCTGCAGGAACATCCTTTCGGGCCAGGTAAATGTCCACAAAAGCGGATTGACTTCTGTGTGTCAGCAACAGATGCAGTTCGCCGCTGCCGACTTCGATGCCGGTCTCCTCCCTCAGTTCACGCCGTGCGGCGTCGAGCGAATCCTCGCCCGCGACCACTGCGCCGCCGGTTGTTTCCCACATATTGGGGTAGGGTTTCTTTTCGAGAGCGCGTTTCGTCACCAGCAATTCCCCTTTTGAATTGACGGTGAAGATTTCAACCACCCTGTGATAGGCGCCGTGCGGCATCTTTTCGCCGCGGACGTGTGTCGCGCCCACAGGCATTCCGTCCTCGTCAAGCAAATCCCAAAGCTCGGCGCCTCGCCATGCGTCGGAATCGAACCGTCGGCTTTTGACGGCGACCGTCTTTTTCCACACCTGCTTATCGTCACAAATAAAACTGCTCATCGCGGGCACTCCTCCCGAACAGACCCATGCCGGATATTTTTGAATAAGCGCTGTATCATGTATATGCCGCCATGCGTGAAAATATGAAAGCGCTTGTGAATTGTAAAAAAATGAGCAGAACTGTAAGCCGAGTTCTGTCGTGAACGGTCATCTATCTCGACTGTACATTGCTGCACAGCTCCAGCCATCTCCACGGGACGCGACGGGCAGCCGCATATGTCCCTCCACGATGTTGCATCGGATAGAGTTTACAGGGTCCTTTTGTCTCCAAAATGACCGGTGAGCTCTTACCTCGCCTTTCCACCCTTACCACTCCCGAAGGAATGGCGGTATATCTCTGTTGCACTTTTCCTGAGGTCACCCTCGGCGGCCGTTAGCCGTTATCCTGCCCTGCGATGCTCGGACTTTCCTCATGCAATGCCCTTTGGAGCAAAGCACGCGACCGTTTATTCTGCTCATTTTTTAATTCTACAATATTTTTATGCGCTTGTCAAATGAAATTTTTTCGGGAGAAAACAAAAATCCGTCCGGCATGTCTTTTGCGGTCAAACCGGACGGCATGGAATGAATCTTATAAAATTTCCTGAATCGCGTGCGTCGGACAGTTTTCGATGCACAGTCCGCAATTGGTGCAGAGCGAACGGTCGACGTGCGCGACGAAATTCTCGACGGTGATCGCGCCGGACGGACAGTTCTTCTGACACTTCATACAACCGATGCAGCCCACCTTGCAGACCTTGCGGGTAATCGCGCCCTTGTCCTTATTGGAGCACATTACCACGGCAGCAGACTTGCGGTCGGTGATCTCGATCAGCTGCTTGGGACAGACCTTGGCGCATTTTCCGCAGCCGACGCAGAGATTGCGGTCAACAATCGCCAATTCGTTGCAAAGCTCGATGGCGTGATATTCGCATTCCCTCGCGCAGTCTCCGAGACCGATGCAGCCGAAGCGGCAGGAATTCATTCCGCCGTAAAGCTGGGCGGCAGCGGCGCAGGAATCCACGCCTATGTAATCCATTTTGACGGAAGTGTTGTCACAGGTGCCGAGACAGCGAACGATGGCCGCCTTGGGGGTCATGTCTCCCGCGTCCACACCGAGAATCGCGGCGCATTCGTCCGCAACTGCCTTGCCGCCGACGGGACACAGTCCCACCTTCGCTTCGCCCTTGGACAGAGCGGCGGCGTATCCCGAGCACCCGGAGAATCCGCAGGCGCCGCAGTTGGCACCGGGCAGAACTTCTGCCAGCTTCTCGGCGGTTTCGTCGACCGGAACCGCCATGATCACCGAAGCCGCCGAAAGTCCCAGTCCGGCGAGTATTCCTATTCCGGCGACGATCAGCACCGGTATCAATATATTCATCATGTTGTTACCCTGCCTTTGCTAATATAATCACATGTGAACCACGCCGGCAAAGCCCAGGAAGGACATTGCCACCAGAGAAGCCGCGACCAGCGTGATCGGCAGACCCTTGAGTGTTTCGGGAATATCGCAGAATTCCATACGCTTGCGCACGCCGGCGAAGATTGCCATTGCCACCAGGAAGCCGAGTCCGGAGCCGAATGCGCAGGAAAGGGCGTAGAGATAGCCTTCGCCAAAGCCGTAGACCGCGCTGCTGTAATCCTCGGTCACGAGAATGGCACAGCCGAGAACGGCGCAGTTGGTGGTGATGAGAGGAAGATATACGCCTAATGAAGCGTGAAGCGCGGGAATGTATTTTTTCAGTACGATCTCAACCAGCTGCACAAGGGCGGCAATGATGAGAATGAACACGATGGTCTGCAAGTATTCCAGACCCAGCGCTTCCAGCACGAATCGCTGAATCGGATAGGTGACCGCGGTGGAAAGCACCATGACGAAGATAACGGCGGCGCTCATTCCCATGGCGGTGTCGAGCTTTTTGGAAACGCCGAGGAAGGGGCAGATTCCGAGGAATTTGGAGAGAACGTAGTTGTTGGTGAGTATTCCGGCAAGAATAATCGTAACGACCATTCGGAGCATATTCATTATTTGCAGCCTCCTTTACCCGACAGACTGCACGTCGCGGCGGCGGGACAGTCTCCGCAGCCGTTGCGCACGGGCAGGTTATTCTTTTTGCTGAGCTTGTTGGCGGCGGCGATCAGCATTCCGAAGACGAAGAATCCGCCGGGCGCGAGCGAGAAGAAGAGGATGGGCTGACCCGAGAGAATCGGCAGCTTTGCGCCGAAGAGGGAGCCTGCGCCGAGCATCTCGCGGATGGTGCCCATGCAGAGCAGGGCGGTGGTGAAGCCGACGCCCATTGCCAGTCCGTCCAGCGCGGAAAGGGCAGGCGCGTGCTTGCTGGCGTACATTTCGGCTCTCCCGAGAATGATGCAGTTGACGACGATCAGCGGGAGGTAAATTCCCAGTGATTCATCCAGAGCGGGAGCGAAGGCCTTGACCAGCATCTGCACGATGGAAACGAAGCTGGCGATAATGGTGATGTACGCGGGAATTCGCACCTTGTCGGGAATGATGTTCCGGAGAAGGGAAATTACCGTGTTGGAACAGATCAGCACCAGCGTTGCGGCGATTCCCATGCCGATGGCGTTGGAAGCGGCGGTGGTGGTGGCAAGTGTAGGACAGGTGCCCAGCACCAGACGCAGCACGGGATTTTCGAGGATCACGCCGCGTTTCATAGCGTTTCCGAAGGTGCCGCCGACAGAAGACTTCTTTTCGGGGGCGGAAGGCTGCTCGGTTGCAGCTTCTGAAATAACGGCATCTTCAGTCTGTTCGACAGCCTGTTTTTCTTCCATTGCTTCTTCTGTTTCTTCTATCACCGCAGCGGAATTCTCTTGTGAAGCACTGCGCATTGAGATGGTTTTCTTAGCCACTTATTCGTTACCTCCTGTCGCTGCGGAAATGTCGGAAGCGGAAACCGTTCCGAGATAGGATTTTGATATTTCAACGGCCTCGTTGACGGCCTTGGTAATGGCTCTGGATGTGATGGTCGCACCCGAAAGGGCGTTGATTTCGCCGCCGTCCTTGCTTACCGCCAGGCGGGAATCGTTATGACCCTTGTACTGTTTGAGGAAGCTGTCTTCCTTGCCTCTTGCGCCGAGGCCGGGTGTTTCCTCCATCGAAAGGATATTGACGCCGGAGATTTCGCCGTCTGCTTTGATTCCGGTCATGACCTCTATCTTTCCGCCGTAGCCGCTGGAAACGGTGGTGACGACTACGCCGATCATCTGACCGTTTTCGTCATAAGCGCCGTATACATTGCCGTCCTTGTCGAGCGGTTTGTATTCCTGTGCGGCAAGAACCTTCTTGCGGCTTTCGGCAGCCTTCTGCGCGGCATTGGCTGCGATTTTGTCGACCGTCAGCATATTGGTCATGGCCAGCAGCAGCGTGACAATCGTACAGATCGCCGTGAGTATCAGGGTCGGCTTTGCTATCAGAGTAAAGCTGCTTTGTTTTTTATTTTCCACTGCTCTTTACCTCCGAACCAAAAGGACTTGACTGTGTGAGGGCTTCGATGTGGGGAGTGAGAATGTTCATCAGTACGATGGAATAGCTCACACCTTCAGGCAGCGAACCGAAAAGACGTATTGTCATGGTGATGATGCCGCAGCCTATGCCGTAGATCACTCTGCCGGTCTTGTTGACGGGACAGGTGGTGTAGTCGGTGGCCATAAAGATCGCACCGAGCATGACGCCGCCGGAAAGCACGTGGGTTATGGGATTCTGACCGGCGATAAGGGCGATTACAGCAACCGTTCCGATAAAGGCAATCGGAATATGGGGCGTAATGACCTTGCGCAGCAGCAGATACATACCGCCCAGCAGCAGTGCAAGGGCGCAGGTTTCGCCCAGACAGCCGCCGTGAAGTCCTATGAAGAGATCGATCATCGGCGTAGTCATATTGTCCGAAGCAATCTGCGCAAGGGGCGTCGCGGTGGAAACCACATCGGTGGTCGCATTGTCGCTCAGATAAAAAAAGGGCAGCGACCATTTGCTCATGTGGGAGGGGAAGCTGATGAGCAGGAAGATTCTTGCGGCAAGCGCGGGATTGACAAAATTCATTCCGATACCGCCGAACATCTGCTTGACGACGGCAATGGCGAAAATTGAGCCAAGTACCGCGAATACCGGATTGAGCGTCGGGGGAAGGTTGAAGGCCAGCAGCACGCCGGTGACGGCTGCCGAGAAATCGCTGATGGTCTGTCTGCGCTTCATGATGCGGCGGCAGACATATTCCGTCAGTACGCAGGTGCCCGTGCAAAGACCGATCAGCATAGCCGAGCGCCAGCCGAAATAGACGACCGACATAATTGCCGCGGGAACGAGGGCAATCAGCACGTCCTGCATTATGTAGGGGGTGTTCTCACCGCTGTGCCTGTGGGGAGAGGACGATACCGAGAGCATCGTGGGAGTGTTGTTTTCCATATTTATTCAAGCAGTCCTTTCATTGGAGAATCGGGTAATTATCTGCCGGATTTGACTATGCTCTTTCCCATGCGGAGGTACTGCACCAGCGGACGGCGGGCCGGGCATGAGAAGCCGCAGCAGCCGCATTCCATGCAGCTCATGACGCAGAGATCGTTCAGCCCCTGCACGTCACGCTTTTCCACAAGGTGCTGAATATTGACCGGCGTGAGAAGCATGGGACAGGCGGCGACGCATCTGCCGCAGCGGATGCAGTCGGAAGGCTTTACGTCGTCGGCTTCCTTTTGACCCATGAAGATAAGTCCGTTGTTCTGCTTGATGATGGGGTAGTCGAGGGTGTATAATGCCGTACCCATCATGGGACCGCCCATAAGCACCTTCTTGGGCTCCTGCTTGAAGCCGCCGCAGAATTCGGCGATGTCGGCAATCATGGTGCCGATGGGAGCGATGACGTTCTTGGGCTGGCTGATGGCCGAGCCGTCAACGGTGATTCTCTTGGAAACCAGCGGCATACCCGTGCGGACGTATTTGGCAATGAAGGAAACGGAAGTGATGTTCAGCACCACACAGCCTGCGTCGGCGGGAATTTTGCCTACCGGAACCGCGCGGTTGGTGCATGCCTTGATGAGCACCTTCTCTGCTCCGTGGGGGTAGGAGGTGCCGAGCTTGAGCACGCACATTCTGTCACCCAGAGAACGCTCCTTGATGATTTCGTCAAGCCGCCTGATGGCAAAAGGCTTGTTGCCTTCGATGCCGATAATGGCGCGCTTGAGCCCGAGCGTTTCCATGACAAAGCGGGTGCCTTCGATGATATCCTCCGGGTATTCCATCATTTCGCGGTAGTCGGCTGTGAGATAAGGCTCGCATTCCGCACCGTTGATGACGAGGGTGTCCACCTGCTTGTCGGGGGAGAAGTTGAGTTTGATCGACACAGGGAATCCTGCACCGCCCAGACCTACCAGACCGGACTTCCTGACGGCGGCGTAAAGCTCGTCGGCGTTGGTCACGACAGGAGGCTCGATGTCGGGGCATACGGTCTGCTTGCCATCCGTTTCAATCTCGATGGTCTTGATCTCTGCCCCGTTGGGCATAATGATGGTGCCGATATTGGTGACTTCGCCCGAAACGCCGGAATGAATGGGCGCGCACATGAAGGAAGTGCTGTCCGCGATGAGCTGACCGACGGTGACCTTGTCGCCTTTTTTGACGATAGGCTCACAGGCGGCGCCGATATGCTGCTGCATGGAGATGATTACCTTTTTGGGGGTAGGAATTTCCTCCGATGCGACCTCAGCGGTGTTCTTCATATGATCGACGTGAACGCCGCCGTGGGTTCTGAAAGGCTTTTTGGGGAGAAGAAGATCTTTATCCTCAGCTGCCTTCTTATTATTGTTTTTAGAAGTGTCCATGGGTTCCTTCCTTTACAATTTATTGAATAGTGTTTATTATATCATAACGGTCGGTTCTTTTCAATTAATATGTAGTACAAAAATGCCTGAAATATACAAGAAAATTGTGGTTGAAAAAACTGTTAAATGAATAACAATCTTCTGATTCCTGCATTTTTTTCTCAGTCTCAGGAAAAGAACATTCCGGCAAAAAAATCCGCAGGAATATCGTCTGCAATCAGGCACATTCCTGCGGAAATGATGATTATATTTTTGATTCAAGTCTTACTTCGCGTATTCCGAAGCGCGGCTTTCGCGGATGACGTTGACCTTGATCTGTCCGGGATAATCCAGCTCGCTTTCGATCTTCTTGCAGATCTCGCGGGCGAGGAAGGGCATCTGGTCGTCGGTAATGGTTTCGGGCTTAACCAGTACGCGAACCTCTCGACCGGCCTGAATTGCAAAGCTCTCGGAAACGCCTTCGAATTCCTTCGCGATTTCTTCCAGACGCTGCAAACGCTTGATGTAGCTCTCGACATTCTCTCTGCGTGCGCCGGGACGGGCTGCCGAAACGGCGTCGGCCGCCTGTACGAGACAGTCGATGATGGAAGTGGCTTCCACGCCGCCGTGATGCGCGGCAATGGCGTGAATGATGTTCTCCGGCTCGCGGTATTTGCGTGCCATGTCAACGCCGATATCGACGTGACTGCCTTCCATTTCGTAATCCAGGCCCTTGCCGATGTCGTGCAGAAGTCCTGCCCTGCGTGCCGGCGCGGGGTCAATGCCGAGTTCGGAAGCCATGGCTCCGGCAATCATGGAAACCTCCAGTGAATGCTTCAGCACGTTCTGACCGTAGCTGGTGCGGAAACGCAGACGACCCAGCAGCTTGATCAGTTCGGGATGAAGTCCCATGACATTGGCTTCGAGGGTGGCGTGTTCGCCTTCCTCCTTGATGGTGGCTTCTATCTCGCGGTTTGCCTTGTCCACCATTTCCTCAATGCGGGCGGGATGGATACGGCCGTCCTGAATCAGACGTTCCATGGCAATTCTTGCCACCTCGCGGCGAATGGGATTGAAGGACGAAAGGGTGATAGCTTCGGGCGTGTCGTCGATGATGATATCGACGCCGGTGACGGTTTCAAGCGTACGGATATTGCGTCCCTCGCGGCCGATGATTCTGCCTTTCATCTCATCGTTGGGCAGAGCAACCACCGACACGGTGGATTCCGCGACATAGTCGGACGCACAGCGCTGAATGGCGAGAGAAATAATATTCTGCGCCTTCTTTTCGGCTTCGTCCTTGGTCTGCTGTTCGTATTCCTTTATCTTGATGGCTTTCTCGTGAATCAGATCTTCTTCCAGGCTCTTCATGAGCTGATCTTTCGCCTGCTCTGCGGTAAATCCGGAAATCTTTTCCAGAATTTCCATCTGGCTGCGCTTTAAAGTTTCGGCTTCCTCAAATTTGTCGTCAGCCTGCTTCATGCGTGCGTTGTACTGTTCGAGCTTCTTTTCCGCCTGCTCGATTTTCTTGTTGAGATGCTCTTCGCGCTGCTGAACCCGCTTTTCCTGCTTGTTGATCTCATTGCGGCGATCGCGGATCTCTTTGTCGTTTTCGGATCTCAGGCGATGGAGTTCTTCCTTGCCTTCGAGCACGATCTCCTTGCGCTTGGATTCGGCGTCCTTTTTCGCCTCGTCCACAATGCGTTCGGCTTCTTCCTCCGCCGAGGAAATGGCAGCTTCGGCGGTCTGCTTGCGGCTCAGGTAGCCCTTTTTGAAGCCGAAGAAATACATCGACACTCCGCCAGCCAGCAATCCGATCACCAAAGGCAATACAATTTTTAACCAATCCATTGCTTTACACACAACCTCCTTAAAATAGTTAGGTCGGCGCAAATTCAATTAAAATCATTAAATGTCATTTTATCGTGTAAGTATATAAAATAATTCAAAAAACAATTAATAAGCCGAGTTTTACAAAATCGGCTTGAAATTCAACTGCGCCGCCTGCTGCACCGATTCCCCTAAACCGAGGGAAAAGATGCAGAAACCGTGTTTTTGGTTAAATAACGGGTTATAATGCCTGATAGCCTGACAAAAATATCAAGCGATCATAAACATACCCTATATATTCTATTACTTTTTTCATGTTATGTCAAGAAATTAAAATGTAAATTTAATTTTTTTGTGCGGTTTTGTGCAACACAGCAAAAATATAGAATAAAAAACAGGAGCCTTTTACGAAATTCAAAGGCTCCTGTCAGTTTTTTTTTATGAAACAGATCATCAGATTTCATACCGGGCAAATTCGCAGTTCGGCAGCACGAATTTGCCAAACTCCTCGTTTGTCATGTCGCGGAAGTAGGAGGCAATCATTTTGTTTGTCCAGCCATGGCTGATAAGGAGAATGGTTTTCCCTTTTTCCTTCCCGAGAATCTCGTCGAGGAATCCGTACACCCTGTGAGCCGACTGCAAGATCGACTCGCCGCCGGGAAATCGCTCCGCGAAAGCTCTGCTTCGCCGGATGTATTCGGGATCGTCGCGCTGTCTTTTCTCCATTCCGCCGAAGTCGGTTTCACGCAGCCTTGCGTCGGGAATGGGGACCAGTCCCAGTTTTTCGCCCACTATTTCGGCTGTCACCACGGCACGCGACAGATCGGAGCAATAAATCTTTTCGATCCCCTTGCCGACCAGTGACCGGGCGAGGACATGCGCCTGCTGTATGCCCTTTTCCGTGAGGGGAATGTCGAGCCTGCCGCAGAGGCAGTATTTTACATTGAATTCGGTTTCACCGTGCCGGGCCGAATAGATTATGGTTTTGCTCATTGATATTTCCGCCTCCGGTTTTCAGTTATCCGCGCTGTTATCGGGATGGGATTTGCCGTTGTTTTCTGCGGAAACGCGTTCAATAAGATTTTCACGTGCAACCGCCAGCATCAGCTTGATGCGGTTCTCCTGATTGACCTTGGTAGCGCTGGGATCGTAGTCAATGGGCGTGATGTTGGAGTTGGGGAAAACCTTGCGGATTTTGCCGATCATGCCCTTGCCGTTGATGTGATTGGGCAGACAGCCGAAGGGCTGCGTGCATACGATGTTTTCGTAGCCCGATTCGCACAGTTCCAGCATTTCGGCGGTGAGCAGCCAGCCTTCGCCCATCTTGCTGCCGTAGCCGATGACGCCGTTGACCAGCGTTCTCAGATGCGCGTAGGGAGACGGAACGGTGAAATTGGAATGATCCTTGAGTGCATCCAGCATGGAGGTCTCCATCCTGGTGCAGAAATCCTTCAGGAAGGAGACGAATTTGTATTTAATGCTGCTGCCGCCGTAGAGCACGATGTCGTCGAGACGGTTGTCCAGCTTGAAAAGCACAAAGCCCATCAGACCCGGCACCATGACCTCGCAGTCCTGGGAAGCGAGAAATTCTTCCAGGCGGTTGTTGGCCAGCGGCGAATATTTTACATAGATTTCGCCCACCACGCCGACGCGCACTTTCGGCACGCGGCTGACGGGAATGGCGTCGAATTCGTCGGCGATCTGTCTGAGATTGTTGCGGAAATCCTCCCCCATCATGCCCTTGCCGTGAGAGAACTGCTCCAGCAGACGTTCCACCCAGCTGTTGACCAGCGCTTCGGATTCGCCCTTGTTGAGTTCGTAGGCCTTGACCTGGTTGTTGAGCAGCATGAGCATATCGCCGTAGACAATGCCCGAAACGAACTGCATGATCAGGGCAGGCGTGATCGAGAAGCCGGGATTGCTTTCCAGCCCCGACATATTGACGGATATGACCGGAACCTTTTCGTATCCGGCGGATTTGAGTGCCTTGCGCAGGAGATGTATGTAATTGGAGGCACGGCAGCCGCCGCCTGTCTGGGTGATCATGAGGGCGGTCTTGTTGACGTCGTATTTGCCGCTGCCGAGTGCGTCGATCATCTGTCCGATGACCAGCAGCGCAGGGTAGCAGGTGTCGTTATGGACGTACTTCAGCCCTTCCTCCACCACTCTGTGACTGCTGTTGGTGAGCACTTCGATATCGTATCCCGACTTTTGCAGCACCTTCTCAAAGAGCTTGAAATGCACGGGAAGCATATTGGGAACCAGAATCTTGTATTCCTTGCGCATTTCCTTGGTAAAGAGCAGTCTGCCGTCCTTGGTGTATTTTAATTCAGCCATGTAGCGTTACCCTTTCTGAGAGACTCATTTTCGAACGAAAGAATGTCTGATCCGAGTCGAAGATGAGTATGTATTATTCCTCGATTGCCGCGAAGAGGCTGCGCAGCCTGATCTTGACGGCGCCGAGATTGGTGATCTCGTCGATCTTGATCTGGGTATATATCTTGCCGCCGCTTTCCAGAATGGAGCGTACTTCGTCGGTGGTGATCGCGTCGATGCCGCAGCCGAAGGAAACCAGCTGCACCAGATTCATGTCGGGCTGGGTGAGCACATATTTGGCGGCGGAATAGAGGCGGGAGTGATAGGTCCACTGATTGAGCACCTTGACCGGGAATTTTTCCACTCTGTCACTGACCACGTCTTCCGAAATAATCGCCGCACCGCAGCCGGAGATGATCTTGTCGATGCCGTGGTTGATTTCGGGGTCAATGTGATAAGGTCTGCCCGAAAGCACGATGATGTGCATTCCCTTGGCGCGTGCTTCTTCAATAATAGCCTCACCGCGCTGACGGATTTTTTCGAGGTATCTGTCATATTCCTCGTAGGCAGCGGATGCGGCAGCCTTCACATCGTCCAGCGGAATGATGTCAAAGTATTTGGACATCACCTGCTGGAATTTCTTGGGGAAATCCTTCGGGCGGTGAATGCCCAGATAATCGTTGATGAAATCGACCTTTTCAATGTCGGGCATATTGGCGTGAATGACCTCAGGGTAATACGCCACAACGGGACAGTTGTAGTGATTGTCGCCCATTTTCTCATCGAAGTTGTAGGAAAGGCAGGGGTAGAATATGGTCTGCACGCCGTCGTTGATGAGCGTCTGCACATGTCCGTGCATCAGCTTTGCCGGGAAGCAGACGGTGTCGGAGGGAATGGTTGCCTGTCCGAGCAGGTACATCTTGCGGTTGGAAAGGGGAGAGGTGACCACCTCGAAGCCGAGCTTCGTGAAGAGCGTGTGCCAGAAGGGCAGCAGCTCAAACATATTCAGTCCCATCGGAATGCCGATTTTGCCTCGTTCGCCCGGAACAGGCTGATATTCCTTGAGGAGTTTCAGTTTGTAGTCGTAGATATTGAGCGAATCGTACGCTTTTCGGTGGGTAATGGGACGGTCGCAGCGGTTGCCGCTGATGAATTTGCGGTTGTTGTCGAAAATATTGACCGTCAGGCGGCAGTTGTTGCTGCAAAGACCGCAGCGCGCATCCTTGACCTGATGGAAGAAATTGGCGAGCTGCTTGGCGTTGAGAATCTTGCTGCTGCCGGTGGAATGACGGGAAGCATACAATGCCGCGCCGTATGCGCCCATGAGTCCGGCGATGGCAGGACGCACGACTTCCACGCCCATTTCCTGCTCGAATGCCCTGAGCACCGCGTCATTGAGGAAGGTACCGCCCTGCACTACGATCTTCTTGCCCAGTTCATCGGGGCTGGAGGCGCGGATGACCTTGTAGAGCGCGTTTTTCACGACACTGATGGAGAGTCCGGCGGAGATGTTCTCGATGGAAGCGCCGTCCTTCTGTGCCTGCTTGACGGAGGAATTCATAAAGACGGTGCAGCGGGAGCCGAGGTCGACCGGCTTATCGGCGAAAAGTCCCAGACGGGCGAATTCCGCAATCGGTTTGCCGAGTGCCTCCGCGAAGGTCTGAAGGAAGGAGCCGCAGCCGGAGGAACAGGCTTCGTTGAGGAAGATGCTGTCCACTTCGCCCTTCTTGCCTATTTTGAAGCACTTGATATCCTGACCGCCGATGTCGATAACGAATTCCACATCCGGCATGAATTTTCTGGCGGCGGTGAGATGAGCCGTGGTTTCCACAATGCCTGAATCCAGGCTGAAGGCGTTCTTGATCAGCTCTTCGCCGTAGCCTGTGGAGGTTGCGCCGACGATTCTGATTTTGGGGTATTTCCAGTAGAAATGCTCGAGAAATTCCTTGACCTGCGGTACGGGATTGCCCTTGTTGGAGCTGTATTTGTCGCGCAGGATTTTTCCGTCGGGTGTGATGACCACCATTTTGATGGTGGTGGAACCGGAGTCCACGCCGTAATAAGCGTCGCCTTCGTAGGTGTCAGGATCGATCCTTTCGATTGAATTTTCGGAATGTCGGCATACAAAGTCTTCATATTCCTCTTTGCTTCTGAAAAGAGGGTCAATGGAGTTGTAATTGCCGACGGTTTTCAGACTGCTGAGGGTGTCGATTGCCTTGTCCAGGTCTATTTCGGTGTCCGCTCCCAATGCCGCGCCGATAGCGACGTAATAGAGCGAATTTTCCGGGCAGGTGCCGTGCAGCTTCAGGGTGTCGTCAAACGCGTTGCGAAGCTCCGAGAAGAAGGTGAGCGGTCCGCCGAGATACACCACATTTCCCTTGATCGGTCTGCCCTGGGCCAGTCCGGCAATGGTCTGGTTGACCACCGCGTAGAATATGCTGGAGGAAACGTCGCTGGTACGCGCACCCTGATTGAGCAGCGGCTGGATATCGGTCTTGGCAAAGACGCCGCAGCGGGAGGCGATAGTGTATCTGCGTTCGGCTGACTTTGCCGCCTCGTTCATCTCTGTGGGGGAAATATTGAGCAGCGTGGCCATCTGGTCGATGAATGCGCCGGTGCCGCCTGCGCAGGAGCCGTTCATGCGGAACTCCATGCCGCCGGTGACAAAGAGAATCTTTGCGTCCTCGCCGCCAAGCTCAATGGCTACATCGGTGTCGGGCAGCAGGTTTTTCAGGGCGATGCGGGAAGCGAAAACCTCCTGCACCAGAGGAATGCCGCAGGCTTCGGAGATTCCCATACCCGCCGAGCCGGAAATCGAGAGCAGCGCATGGGTCTCGCCTGTCAGCTCACGCACGGTCTTCAGCACGCCGAGGGTCTTTTCAGTGATCTGAGATAGATGCCGTTCGTAGGATTTATGGATTATATTGTGGCTTTCGTCCATCACGACATATTTGATAGTAGTTGAACCGACGTCAATTCCAATTCTCAAGATTCATTCTCCATTCTTTCGATATGGTCATAATATACAATCCACCAATTTTATTTTATACAAAGGAAATAATAGCACATTTCAAAGTCAAAGTAAAGCTAAAATTCGATGAAAAATATTTCCCATTGCAAAATTCTGCGCATAATATAATTATTTCCGCAAAGATTGGTCGAAGTATATTGATTATGGCAATAGTTTTTGCTATAATTATCTTGCACGTTTGTTAATTCAATATTAATTCGACAAAAAAGAGGGACTGATGTATATGGAAATAGAACGCCAGTTTTTGATGGAAAGATTTCCCGATCTTCCGGAAGTCTATTCGGCGCAGGTGTGGCAGGGATACCTTTCCACCGCGCCTGTCGTGCGGATCCGCAGGTTTTCCCCTCCCGACGGCTGCGACAGGTATGAGATGACCGTCAAGGGGAAAGGAACGCTGGTGCGTGCCGAGGTAAATATTCCCATAGAAGCCGCGCAGTATGAGGAGATGGCAGGGCTGCTGACCCGTGCGCCGATTCACAAGGATTATCACGTCTATCAGCTGCCGGACGGTCTCAGGCTGGAATGCAGCGCCGTGGACGCCGGCACCGACCACGGATTCATGTATGCCGAGGTGGAATTTGACTCGGTGGAAGCAGCGAATGCCTTTGTGCCGCCGGCTTTTCTCGGCAGGGAAGTCACCGAGGTCCGCGATTTCAGTATGAGCAATTACTGGGTCAAGGGCCGGCTGGATTTCATCTTTGACGGCAACGAAGGTACGCATTGAATTTACATAGAATAAGAGCCTGTTTTTGATCTCTTGGGATGAATTCCGGGATCGTAAACAGGCTCTTGAATTTTTTAAATCGGGGATTACGGCAGACTGATGATTATCAGCTGTTTTTTCGGTCAATCATAAGGATGACAGACCGATATCAGATTTACACCAATCCGTTGTCTTTGCAGTACTGAATGTTTTTCCTGTGCTGCTGGTAAGTGTCGGCGTAGTAATGCTTGCCGTTTTTGTCATTGAAGAAGTAATACGCTTTGCATTCCTTGTCGGGATAAACTGCCGCCATGATGGAGCTTGCCGAAGGGCTGCAGATGGGTCCCTTTGGCAGCCCCACAATGTCGTATGTGTCGTATTCGCTGCGGAAGCCCTTCGGGCGGTCGTCGCTGGCCACATAGGGATAATAATGGGTGGCGTCGGATTGCAGTTTGCCGCCTGTACCGCTTTCGGACGGACGTTCCATACGGTTCCAGAATACGGCGGCAATCTTGTTGCGTTCCGTGTCGTCGGGAGATTCGCGTTCTATGATAGCGGCGAGAGTGACCGCCTTGTCGAAAGTCATATCTACCTTTTTGAAGCCCTCGCCGTTTGAATTGGCATAACGGATGGCTTCCTCCGATACTCTGACCTTGAAATTATTGAGAAAACGCTTGATGACGGACCTGGGATTTTCATCCACATAGAATGTGTAGGTGTCAGGGTAAAGATAGCCTTCCAGCGGGTATTCCCTCTGCTGCAAAACATCGTTTGACGGCAGGAAGGGATAATCGGCGGTAAAGTCGGTGGCTCTCATTTCGTTGTAAAAAGCCTCTGCCGTGCAGACCTCATGGCTTTCCAGCAAGGCGCCGTACTGCCGTACCGTGCGTCCTTCCGGAAAGGTGACGTTTACCGTGGCGGGTTCGGAAGCGGTTGGGCTTTGGTCCTGTGAATCGAGCTTGTCCTTTGTCGCCATGACGGTATAAATCAACCCGCAGAGCAGCAGCGCGGCGATGAGCATGATCCCAAGGAATCTGAATGCGGAATAATCGGTTTTTTCAGCCTTCTGAGGCGGCTTTCTTTGGCTGCCGTTGTTTCTGCCGGGATTGCCGGGACGCTGTCCCTGTCTTGTCTGACGCGGAACCGGACGTTGATTTGCTCGACGGTTCGGCGCGGCGCTTTGTCCGGAACTCCTTCCAGGAACGGGTCTTTGCGGTTGTCTTTCTCTTTCATTCATATGTATTGCCCCTTTTATTCTGAGTCCTGTGAACATTATACCGAATCCATCATGATATGTCAAATAAAAAAACTTCCGCCCCGTCATCTTGCGACATTTCTCATGAAATCGGTCAAGTATAATAGTGGCTGCGCATCGGGATATGGCAGCGGTAAATGATGAAGCCGGCGTGAAATGTGGCATGTTGTTTATCGCATTGTCTGACGCTGCGCCGGCAAAGGAGGTTATTCCGAAAATGAACGTACAGGAAACAGCCGCAGGCTTTGGCGGCGAATCGGGCGAGAGCATTCTGCCCGCGTTGAAGAAATACATTCCCGGACTGACGGCGGCGGCGGTTTCCGCATTGATGAACCGCGCCTTGCTCCCCGGCGGATATTTTCCGCTGGGTGCGGCCTTTATGGCTGCCGTGCCGCAGAAATATGCGGCCGCCGCTGCGGTGGGTGGCGTTTTGAGCTGCCTGACCGACGGCGGTTCGCTCACCTCCATGGAAGGATTGCGCCATGTGGCGTCGCTGCTTGCCGTCTGCGGCATACGCTGGGCATTAGCCGAGCTGAGAACGGTCAACCGCGCCAGATTCTATCCGTTTTTCGCTGCGCTGGCGGGCGTGCTGATGACCAATACTGTCATCAACGGCACGACTGGTTCGGTGATCTCCTATTCCACGCTGTATTTTCTTGCGGAAGGGGCAATGGCCGGGATAGCCGCGATGTTCTTCTCGGGAGCCTGCCGCGCGGCAGACCGTTTCGGCAGCGGCGAAAGACTGAGCCGCATGGCATCGGTTTCGCTGATTATTACCCTTTGCGCCGCAGCCATTCCTCTGTGCCGGCTGAGAGTGTGGGGCTTCTCTCCTGGAATGATGCTGCTTCACGCGGCGGTGCTGCTGGCTGCGGCGGCGCGGTCGGATATCGGCGGCGCGACTTCCGGCATTGCTGCGGGGTGCGTCGCTTCGCTTTCGCGGTACAGCCTGCCGTACGGAGCGGTCATTCCCGTTGCCGCTCTTCTGGCGGGATACGCGTCGTTCTACGGAAGAATATTCGCTGCGTCGGCTTACATGGCCTGCTGCTTCATGGGCTGTCTGACCGCCGGCAGTTTTGACTATATGCTTGTGGCGGAGGCTGCGGCGGGAGGAGTGATCAGCTGTCTTGTCCCGATCGCGTACGCCGAAAGGGCGATTGCGGCGGCGGGCTTCGGGCAGACGTACGTTCATTCAAGCCCTGCGGACAATTCCGCCGCGCAAAGGCTGAATGACGCGGCACAGTCCATTTCCGGCATATGCTCCGTGCTTGGCAGGGTTTCGGACGGACTGGAAAAGCGCAGCCTGCCGGATGACGACGGTATATACCGCCGTGCTTTCGGCGAGGTCTGCGGCAAATGCGTCCTTTGCGGCAGGTGTTTCGGAGAGGACGAAGGCAAGGACGATGCCAGAATCAGACAGCTTGCGGGAAAACTGAAAAAAGGAAGATCGGTGAGCGGCAGTGAAATTTCCGCTGCTCTGGGGAAGAAATGCATTCGTGAGGATGAACTTGCGGGGGAGATCAACAGGGGCTACGGCTATTATCTCGCCTCCCGCAGCGCGTATAGCCGCATTTCCAGCATACGCTCGGTGATGAACGGGCAGCTGGAAGGGGTCGGAATGCTGCTGGACAGCCTCGGCGGGGAACTGTGCGCCGACAGGCAGGACGAATATTACTCCCGTGAGGTGGCGGAACACCTGACGTTCTGCGGCTACGATGTCATCAGCTGTTCCTGCTCCGTGAGTGCACGCGGCAGGAGAAACGTCAGGCTGACGGTCAGATGCAGCGACGGTGAATCGGAGGCTCCGGAAATTGCCGGATGCGCGGGAGAATGCTTTGACTGCGGCTTTGAAGTGGATTCAGCCGTCAATACGGGAGATATGTTGGAGCTTTCCCTTGCGCAGCGAAAAAAATACAGCCTGGTGTGTACCGGAGCGCAGCATTGCTGCGGTGACCAGAAGCTGTGCGGAGATTCGTATCAGAGCTTTGAGGACGGACTGGGCGGCGGGTACCTGCTGCTCAGCGACGGCATGGGCAGCGGAGGACGGGCCGCTGTGGAAGGCGCGCTGACATGCGAGCTGTTCCATCGCCTGCTGGAAGGCGGCTTTGATTTTGACAGCGCGGTGAAAATAGTGAATTCCGCGCTCATGATCAAATCGGACGACGAAACGCTTTCCACCGCCGACTGTCTGCATGTCAATCTGTACAACGGACGCGCTGTGATCAGCAAGGCGGGAGCCGCCCAGAGCTATCACATCAGGGACGGATTTGTGACCCGGATTGATCTTCCCTCGCTGCCGTTGGGGATTCTCTGCGAAACCGACACGGCAAAGTATACCTTTACTGCCGAGCCGGGCGATCGGATTGTGATGATTTCCGACGGCGTGCCGACCGACGACAGCATGTGGTTTGAGGATATGCTCAGGAACTGCGGCGGTCAGAATGCCGAGGAATTCGCCAGGCTTCTTCTGCAAAACGCCGTGGCACGCAGACCGGAAGGGGACGACGACGACATTACGGTGACGATCGGAACCGTTCTCGGAAAAATATGCACATCGGATTGACTTTTACAGTGCGAATTGCTATAATAAACATACATCCATTATTTTAGAAAGGGACGTGTGTTTATGAAAAAAGCCGATTGGATTTCGATCGGATTGCTTGCGTTGTTCTGCGTGGTCTTCTGGAATCTGACTGACTTCATTTATACCGTACTGATAAAGGGCGGAGCTTACAGCTTTTCGGTGATTAACGATATTTGCCTGCCAATCGTGATCGGAATGACGGTCGGGTATATCACCGTTGCCCGAAAGAACAGGTCCGGCCAATGACTGCGCGATTCATTGAAAAGACATTACGTTGACAGATCAAAAACTCACTCACATGCGGGGTGAGTTTTTTGCATTGTGTGAAAAAATGGTTTCGCAATAAATTTGAATTCATTTTAAGTATCTTTAAGTTAAGCGGGATATAATCATGTCAGAAAGCAAACAGGAGGGATCACAGATGGGAACCATAGAAAAAATGTTCATCGCGCTTGGCACGGTGAATTGCATAACCGCACGGTTTGACGAACCGCAGCGGGAATCGGCGCAGAAGGCTCTCGACCGGGCCGAGGAATATATCAGCGACATGGACGACCGCCTTTCGGTCTTCAAGCCGGACAGCGAGATTTCCCGGATCAACGCAAACGCCGGTGTGCGCGACACGCTGATCGGCAGGGATACCTTCGACCTGTTGCGGCTGTGTGTGAAATACGGGGAAGTGACAGGCGGCGTATTCGACATTACCACCAAGCCGCTGACCGACAGGGATAGTGCCGGAGCGAAAGTGGATTACCGCGACATTCTGCTCAACGAAAAGCTGCTTTCGGCGCGTATGCGAAGTGTCGGTCAGGGAATTCATCTAGGCGGCATCGCCAAGGGCTACGCGGTGGACAGGATCGCAAAGATCCTTGCGCATCATGGAATCAAAAACGCCGTGATCAATCTCGGCGGCACGGTCCGTAATATCGGCCAATTCGGAAGGGTAGGCATCCGGAATCCATTCAATCCTGAAAGAATCGCCGTATCTATTGAAAGCGTGGACGAAGCGGTGGTCACTTCCGGGCTTTACGAACGGGGCTGCCACATTTTCGACCCGGTTTCAGGCAAGCCCGCCGTGAGCGATCTTGCTTCAGTCACCGTGGTGGGGAAGGACGGCGCCGCCGCCGACGCGGCTGCAACAGCCTGCATGGTGCTGGGCTCGAAGCGGGGATTGCCGTTGCTTGATCTGCTGGGTCTGGAAGGAATTTTCATTCTCAGCGACGGCGGGATATTCGCCACTGAACGCATCACGGAACGCGTCAAATCGGCTTGAATGAAAATAGTCAGGCGATTGTAAAAGAAAAAGAAAATTAGAATAGCGAAGCTCGTAATTAACCGCGATAGCGGCGTGGAGTGCAGGGGGCCACTGCTCCCTGCCGGGTCAAGGGCAGAGCCCTTGCGGGGTATGTTGTCAGCGGAGCTGACAACGAGGGGCAGCGACCCTCGCTGCAACACGTTGCGAATGAAAATAGGGTAGGGCGCAACCGATACGGCGTTAATCAAAGAAATCCTTTGCCCCGAGTGGAGAAAAAGCCCCCTCTATCTCTAACCCCCCGTTTCCGATGCCTTTCGAGTTTTTCAATCGGCTTCAATGAAATATCACAAAGGAGTGTTTTGTATGGAAACAAGACAGATTGCTGTTATCAATAAGAAGGAAAGGACATTATTCAAAAGCATCAGCGTGACGCAGGCGGTAAGGCATGCGTTTCAGATCGCAGGATTCCTGCTCATGCCGGGGCTTTTCATTCTGGGACTCGGCGCGTTCAAGGGGTTGTGGCAGGCGATTCTCGGCGGACAATTCACATGGGCGGCCATGGGCGCGCCGCTGCTGATTCTGCTGGCAATCATCCCGATCACGGCGCTCTGGGGCAGATTCTTCTGCGGCTACCTCTGTGCCTTCGGCGGAATGCAGGAGCTTATGGGCTTCATCGGCAAAAAACTCGGGATTCCCCGGCTCAGAATCACCCCCGAAGCCGACCGCATTCTCAGAAAGGTAAAGTACGGCGTGCTTGCGGTGCTGTTCGTGCTGTGGACATTCAGCATTTCCTATGACTTTATCAGCCCGTGGAACGCATTCGGACAGTATTCCAGCTACAAGGGCTGGAGCGACCTCTCCGGATGGTTCAGTATCGGCGGCCAGTTCCTCATCGCAATTATCATATTCTCGCTCTTTGTGGAGCGTGGATTTTGCCGGTATTTCTGCCCTCTGGGCGGCGTATTCAGCCTGATTTCCCGCGGCAGACTCTTCAGGGTCAAGGGCAACGGAAAATGCGTGGGCTGCGGCCAGTGCGATGCCGCGTGCCCGATGGGCGTGAATGTTGCGGCTGAATCGGGCGGCGCGATTCCCGGCGGCAGCGTCACTTCTTCCGAATGCATCGACTGCTTCCGCTGTGTGGAAAAATGCGGCGCCAAGGCGTTGTACACCTCTCCGCGTGAAGCGGTGGCGGGCAGCGCCGCGGCTCTTGCCATTACAGGTATCTATCAGATCGGCTCCATCACCGTCAGCTCGCCTTTGACAAGTATCTCAGGCATGACGGCGGTTTCTCAGGGACAGTATGTGGACGGCACCTATGAAGGCAGCGCGCAGGGCTATCGCGGAGAAATCAAGGTCAAGGTCAAGGTTTCCGGCGGCAGCATTACTTCCATTGACGTGGAAAGCTACAGCGACGACGAACAGTTCTTCAGCCGCGCGAAGAATACGGTCATCAATGAGATCATTTCGGGACAGACGACAGACGTGCAGACCGTCAGCGGCGCGACCTTCAGCAGCCGGGGCATCATGCAGGCAGTTGCGAATGCTCTGGGCGTTACAACCCAGCAATCGGACGATTACCAAACCCTCCCCAATGAACACGGCTTCGGCGGTGAAAACGGCGAGCACCGCGGCGGACATCACGGCTTCGGAGGCGAAGGACAGAACGGCGGCGAGAGAAGAGGCCCCGGCGGCGACCACGGCGGACGCAATAAGAGAAACCGTCCCGGCGGCAGCGACGAAGGAAATTCCGGCTCCGATAAGAGCAAAGACAAGAGCAGTGACAACACCGCGGATAAAAACACAGACAAGAACACCGCGCAGAACGCCAATCTCGACTTCGCTAACCTCAAGGACGGCACCTACAGCGGCACCGGTCAGAGCAGGAACGGCAGCATAGAGGTCACTGTCAAGGTCAAGAAGGGCAAGGTCACATCCCTTACGGTTGAAAGCTCCCGCGAGGACGCGCAGTATATGAACAGGGCAAAGGACACCGTCATCGGTGAAATTCTCGAGGCGCAGTCGCTCAACGTGCAGACGGTCAGCGGCGCCACCATGAGCAGCAACGGTATTATTGAAGCCGTCGCCAACGCTCTCGGCATGGAATATACCAATCAGAACAGCCAGATGGGCGGCAGAGGAATGCACAGAGGCCACTGATGGAACGACAATGATGATATGAAAAAGATCGCATAACAAAAAACGACGTACTTGCAGGGAAGATTGCGCAGGTACGCCGTTTTTGCTGTTCTGTCAGGAAAAGCGCTGTCAGGAAAAATTCAGAATTGCAGCAGGTCCAGCTCGTCGCTTTCCACATCGGTGACGCTTTCCACCGGCAGCGCAAGTCCGCTTGCGAATACCAGCCTGCGCCTGTGCGGGTCGTATTTCGCAAGTCTGTCGGTGAATGTCAGGTATCTGCCGCCCGATTTCTTTGCGTCAGGGATGAAATAGGTTACCGTTGTCGCCGGAGGCCTGTCACGGCTTAGCAGAAAGACCAGCCGGTCGTTCAGATCCGAAATCAGACTTTCGCCGAGATCGGGTGAATCCTCCGTGAATCGCGCCGATTCGCTGATGATGTCGTCGTATCCCGTCAGCGCTGCGAAAGGGGCGAACTGCGCCGCCCGGCTGTGTACCGGCATGTGCGGCCTGCTTTGCGATACATGATGACGGTGAAATAAGATATCTCCATAGGTCAATTGCGTATTCATGCTCCAACCTCCATTTCTGTATTCCAAGGGCGAAGCCCTTCCTCCATTATTCATTATTCATTTAGCGCAGCTCTGCTGCGCGCCTATGCTTTGTGTCCTCCGACCTGCGCGTTGCGTTCCATGCCCGTGGCTTCATTGCGCATGTTCAGCCCCCGGACGACGGAATTCTTGCCGTACCGGCCGCGAATGGCGAGAAGCGCTTCCTGTACGCGGCGTTCCTTTTCCAGAAGCGCCTGTTCGGCTTTCCTGGCGTCGTTCTCCGCAAAGAGGTCGAAGAAATCCAGCTGAATTCCCTGCGGCGTCGCCGCGTCGAGTTCCGTCTGGGTGAGAAGGTGGCAGACCGAAATGTTGAATCGCCGCACCAGCAGATCGTCATTGACGATTCTGTCGTATATTTCGCTCACCGCGTCCACAATCACGGATGTGGAAGATGTGTGTCTGCCGAGATTGCGGGAACCGTGCACCCTTTTGGGAACTCGTCTGCCGTACCCGTCGATATCGACGGGGCCGCTGTACAATGCGGCTCTGCGGGAATCGAGCAGGTTGTCCACGTCGTAGCACACGTCGAGCGTGGTATGATCGGTGAATAGCCCCTTGCGAACAAGCTTCATGGAAAGCTGATCCGCCATTTCCCGCACCACGGTTCTTCCCTGGGCGGCGGTATAGGGACGGCAGAGCACCTGTCCGCTGTTCAGGCTTTTGGTCTGGGGGGCGTAGTCCTTGCAGTCGGAAATTTCGGCAGGTTCCCAGCCCCACGCGTGGTCGATCAGAAGTTCCGCGTTGATGCCGAAGAGCCGGTACAAAAGGTCTTCGTTGTGCAGGCAATTCGGCGCGCCTTCGGAGCATCGCGCGATGTCACCCATGGTGAAGATGCCGTTCCTTTCCAGCTTGCGGGCAATGCCGCCGCCTATCCGCCAGAAGTCGGTGAGGGGACGGTGGCACCACAGCCTTTGGCGGTAGCTCAGTTCGTCAAGCTCGGCAATACGGACGCCGTCGCTGTCGGGCGGCATTTTCTTGGCGACGATGTCCATTGCCACCTTGGCCAGATACATATTGGTGCCTATCCCGACGGTGGCGGTAATGCGGGTGGCGCTGAGCACGTCGCGTATCATTTTCATGGCAAGCTCGCGGGAATTCAGGCCGTAATAGCGGAGGTAAGGAGTCGCGTCGATAAAAACCTCGTCTACCGAATAGACCAGAATATCCTCCGGCGATACATAGCCCATGTATATTTCCACGATGCGGCGGGAGTAATCCATATAAAGCCTCATCCGCGGCGGCGCGATGATCATGTCCAGCTCCAGCGATGGGTCTTCCGCAAGACGGGACGCAAAGACGGAACGCCCAGTGAAGGAATTCCCCGGAGCGCATGCCAGCCTGTCGCAGTTCGCCTCTCTGATGCGCTGTTTTGCCTCGAAGAGCCGTGCCCTTCCCGGTACGCCGATCGCCTTGAGCGAGGGGGAAACGGCCAGACAGATGGTCTTGTCGGTGCGGCTCTCGTCGGCGACCACGAGATTCACGTCCAGCGGGTCAAGCCCTCGCTCGGCAGCCTCCACCGAGGCATAGAAGGATTTGAGGTCGATGGCAATGTACTGTTTTTTGCTGAAATTTTCGTCCATGCCGTCCATTTATGGTTCACCGCCTTGCTGAAATGTGTCAATTCTGCGACTTACAATTTTATTGTATCACATAAATGCGACTATTGCAAGAGAAAATGGAAAAATTTTTAAAATATTTTCTCATAAGTGAGATTTACGCAAAAGAAGGCGTACAGTCCTGAGAATACTCCCAAGGCTGCACGCCGTGCTGCTGTGTGTTGAATTGAAAAGAATCATCTTCTGCGTGCTCCGGCTTTGCGCCAGGCCGCGAGTTGAATGATGAAGGCAAGGGCGAGGAATATTCCGCTGATCGCCCAGTAGAAAACGTCGTAATCCGGGACTCTGCCGGAAATCTCGATGATGCCGTGTACCAGACAGCCGCTGATGTGCACCGCAAGTCCGGAATTCCACAGATTGAAGGCTGCGCGGGAGACGGAAGGGGGATTTTCCGAGACCGCTATCAGTCCGAAGGGCGCCGCGCCCCCGAGCAGCGGGATCATGAACATCATGCGCATCCAGAGCGAATGCTCGCCGAAGCTGAATTTTTCATAAATTGCGCAGAACACGAGGCAGAAGGCGGTGATTCCTGCGTAGACCAGCGCGATCTTGGCGTATCTGCCGTGAATCGCCAGCGCGGCGTGTTCTGACGCTTTCCTCTGATAGGTCTGGTATTGGGTGAATCTCCCGGGTTGTCTGTTGTTGGTGGGCATTCTGTCATAGCTCCTTCTGCCGTCAATATCCGATGTATACAATGTCGCTCACCGACCTTTCTGAAATTCTGTTGCCGTTTGTGGTGGGATTGTTGACCACCTGACCGTTGAAATACATGGTGGATGAACCGCCGCCGTCGAGGTTGTAGGCGGTTTTGCAGCCGTACTGCTGCATCACCTGCGCCAGTTCGTAGAGCGACAGACCCTGGCTTGTGTTGGTTCTGCCGTCCGATACCACCAGCACATAATGCAGGTCATCGATGATGCCTATGGCTGTTCTGGGATTGTTTGCCATGGCTCTGCCGACCTCCTCATTCTGCGAGATCACCACCTTGCCGTCGGAAACCAGCGTCGGACCGAAGGCAAAGAGATTCACCGCCCCGCTGTCCAGCAGTTCCTGCGCCGTCACTTCGGATTCGTTGACGATGCCGAATGAACCGTCTTTGTAGATCACCAGATCGTCATATCCGGTACTGCGGCGGGTGGTGTCGCGGTAGATCACGCCGTTCTTGATGACGTAGCCCTGGCTGTTCGCGCCGTAATAATCCCCGTTGACGGCGAGAATGGCATTATGCGCACTGGCAATGCCGGAGGTCTTCTGTGTGACGTTTCGGCCGAAGGTATCGTTCGCCAGGGCCGTTTTTAAATCCTCGATTCTCGGAAACATGACGATGCAATCGTCGAAAAAAATGCTGTAAA
>CAMHMN010000024.1 GCA_946186245.1 uncultured Clostridia bacterium | reverse complement strand
GTGCTGAATGTGATCATGGGCGAACGCTACAAGATGACCACCAAGGAATTCAAGGGACTTGTCCAGGGAACCTACGGCAGAACGCCGATGCCCATCGATCCCGAATTCCGCAAGAAGATCATAGGCGATCTCGAACCCATCGACTGCCGTCCCGCAGACCTCATCAAGCCCGAGCTTGACACCCTGCGCGACGAGATGACCGAATATCTTGAGCAGGAAGAGGACGTGCTCTCCTATGCCTGCTTCGGACAGGTTGCCACCAAGTTCTTCCAGAACCGCAGAGACGCCAAGTACGGCATCGACAGCGCACACTTCGACACGGTGGAGAAGGTCCATCCCGTATAATTTTTTCCATCCGCTGGTTAAGAAACCGTTCCCCGATGTTTTTTCGCAAGAAGAATATCGGGGAATTTTTTATACTAATTGTCTGCTTTTGATTGAGAATTAGTATGAATAAAGGAGATTGGCCGCCAACCATTTTCGCAATTTCCAGGTTATATAATTGAAATACAAAAAAGAGGTGAATAACATGAAACTACACAAGGTTGAAAAGTACGACGCGGGTTACGGCGAAATATCCGAGTCCGGCACCGTCAGAAAGGCGGTTGTCGCAGCCGCTGCCGCGGCTGCGGTGGTCGGGGGTCTGACCGGCTGCTTCCAGAATTCGATTTCCGGCAATATGGAATACCGGCCGCCTGAGTACGACGGTTATATGGTGGTGGAAGGCGTATCCGATTCGGATTTGGCAAGCGATCCTTCCGCCTGTTCATCGGAAGACGGAACGCTCACGCTCGACGGCGATGTGGCGTATGTGTCGTCGGTGCAGGGATGAATCATGAATATCTCTTTAATTCTCACCAAACAGTGCAACCTGCGCTGCCGTTACTGCTTTGAAATGCACGAGAATGTTTATATGACTGAGGCAACGGCGCTGAAAGCCCTTGACATGGCGGTGAGCGACGGCGGGAAGCAAGTGGGCGTTTCCTTCTTCGGAGGGGAACCGCTGCTCTGCAAGCCGCTCATTTACAAATGTGTGGAGTATTCCAAGCGGTTTTCGGAAATACAGTTCAGCTGGAACATGACCACCAACGGCTTGCTGCTGGACGACGAATTCCTCCGGTTTGCCGTCAATGAAAAAATCGAAATCGCCATGTCCCACGACGGACTGATGAGCCGGGTCAACCGGCTTGACGCGGGAGGGAAGGAATGCCTTTCCGCGCTGGACGAAAAGCTCCGGCTGCTGCTGCAATACCTTCCCGGCGCCTTCATCATGGCGACCACCACGCCCGAAACGGCGGGAACGGTGTACGATTCTCTGAAACACCTGATTGACGTAGGGGTAAAGCGCTTCAATTTAGCCGTCGATTCCCGTCCCTGTGCCGGCTGGGACGAAGACAGCATGGAAGAATTATCACGGCAGCTCGGAATGCTGGGCGATCTGATACTGGAAAAATTTTGCAGGGGAGAGGACGTTTATTTCAATCCCTTTGAGGAAAAAATACTGTCCGTGACGAAGGACAGGCCGTGTCACGTCTGTAAGCTGGGAATGAGAAAGCCCTACGTCGACTGGGACGGAAAGATATACCCCTGCATTCAGTTCGGAGGAATTCCGGAATATCAAATGGGAAGTGTTGCGGAGGGCGTTGATGTGTCGCGGAGAGAAGCCGTCTACCGCAGCAGTCTGAAAAGCCCGTCCTTTTGCGAAGACTGCGCCATGAAAAAAAGATGTGTCAACGACTGCGCCTGCCTGAATTTCCAGCAGTGCGGCGACATGGCACAGGTGAGCGGAGAACAGTGTGCCTACCAGCGCATCCTTATCACGCGCGCCGACGAGATGGCGAGAAAGATGCTGGAGACGGACGAAGCACATTTTGTGAAACGGTATATTTCGTGAACAGGATGAATAACAAAAATAACAAAATTCAAGGCTTGCAGGCGCTTAAAATCAGCACGGAAAGGGTATAAAAGCGCCAGGAGCCTTGAATTTTTCGTTGCATTTTTATTATAAATCTGCTATAATAAAAAAATGTGCAGGTGGTGGTATTATCACAGAAAATCATCGACCAAAGCGGGAGGGTACGCAAGTTGAAAAAAAGAGATATTTCAAAAAAAGGCATATCGGCAGACAGGAAGGGTCTGAATCCGATCATCGGATTTCTTTATCTTCCTGTTTCGGTTCTGTTCATGGAACTTATGTCAAAGCTGGTGCTTTTTGGCAGTATTTTTGAGGGCACAGTGTATTATGTATTGCTGCTGTCGTCATCGCTGGCTTTCCTGATGAATTTTATCGTCATGCTCCTTCCCGGCAAGCCGCGGAGGATTTGTTCAAAAATCTTACTGGGGGTACTGGGATTCTGGTTTTCGTTCCACGTTACCTACTACAGTATCTTCCACACCTTCTTTTCGTGGCAGTCTCTGGGACAGGCGAAAGATGTGACGGAATTCTGGAGAGAAGCCATCAACGCGGTGATCGGCGTGTGGTATGTTATACTGATACTTTTTGTTCCCTTTATCCTGATGTGCGTTTTTTCCAGACGGATCATTCCTGACAGCCACCGCAGAAGCGTTCCGACAGCCGCAGTGTCATTGGCCCTGTTCGCGGCGTGTTATTTGCCGACGCTGTACTTTATCCATTCAACCAAGGACAGCGGCGAATACTATTCTCCGTATTATTACTACACCTATCTCCAGAATGATCTGGATATGAGTTACAAGTATTACGGCGTCCTGAGTGCCACCCGGCTCGATGTGAAGCAGCTGATTTTCGGCGCACCGGATGAAAAACTGGATTTTTCGTTTTTGGATCATTCCAAGGAAAGTTATTCTTCGGAAACCGTTTCCGGTTCGGACAAAGAAAAAGAATACGGCTATAATATCATGGATCTGGACTTTGACAAGGCTTCTGCGTCCACCGATTCGCAGACGCTTAAAACACTGGACGAATACTTCAAAAATGTTCCTCCCACACGCAAAAACGAATACACGGGAATCTTTAAAGGCAAAAATCTGATTTTCCTCACCCTTGAAGGTTTTTCCCATAAGGTGATTGACCCTGAATTTACGCCGCTTCTGTATAAGATGTCAACGGAAGGCTTTGTTTTCAAGAATTATTACAACACTGTCTGGGGCGGAAGCACGGCTTCGGGGGAATATGCCAACCTGACAGGCAATATCTATCAGAATTCAAGCTGTCTGCCAACCAGCGCCGAAACCTATCAGCCGTTTGCACTGGGCAATCAGTTTTCGGCGTTGGGGTACAAGACATTCGGCTATCACAACAACACATACACCTATTATGACCGGCATCTTTCCCATCCCAATTTCGGATATAAATGGGTTGCCATAGGAAACGGGCTGGTTCTGGAAAGCAAAAACTGGCCGAATTCCGACAGAGAAATGGCAACGGCTACAGTGGGCGATTTTTCCAATCTCGATGTGCCGTTTCATGTGTATTATATCACGGTAAGCGGACACTGCGGCTATTCCTTTGCGAGCAACAGAATGGCCGAACGTCATCGCAACGATCTGCCGGAAAAATTCAACAGCTATTCATCGGAAGTCCGGGCGTATCTGGCGTGCCAGTATGAAGTGGAGCTGATGCTGCAGACATTGGTGGAAGAGCTGGATAAAACAGGCAAGTTGCAGGATACGGTGTTTGCCATGACGGCGGATCATTATCCCTATGCACTCAGCGACGAAGCGTTGGCCGAGCTGTACGGAATTAACGTAACGCGCAATCGCTATGAATTTGAGCTTTACCGCAATTCCTTCATTGTGTGGACTCCCTCCATGACGAAACCGGTTACAGTGGACGCTCCCTGCTCCGCAATTGATATCATGCCGACTCTGTCCAATATGTTTGGTCTCACGTATGATTCCAGGATTATTTTAGGCAGCGATATCATGTCCGACTGCGAGCATTTTGCTCTGCTGAAGGTAGCTGGCTGGTCGTGGATCAGTTCGCAAGGAACCTATAAAGGCATTTACCAGTCCTTTACCCCGAGCGAGAGCTGCACATTATCGGAAGACGAGCGGAAGAGCTACGTAGACAAAATGAACAGTATCGTCAAGTTAAAGGTGTCGTTTTCCAAACGGATGCTTACCAATGATTATTACAGGCATATTTTTAATCAATGACATCTAAGACCGCAACAGGGCATTTCTCTCAGATAACACGGGAGTGATTCTATGATACCAAAATTAAGTAAGCCGATAGATTCGCTTGACAGACACACCGCTGTCAGGAACGCCGTCGACGTTTTGTTTTTCCCGACAGCGCTCGTTTACATGGAGATATTGGCAAAGCTCAGAGCTTTCGGGGAATTGTTTGACGGCAGCTTCCATTACCTTTTCTTTTTGTCGTTGGCAATGGGCTTTTTGCTCAGCGGGGTGTCAATGCTTCTCTCAGGGAAGCCGCGGAGATTGTTTTACATCATTACATTGGCCCTACTGGCGGTGTGGTACTCCTTTCATATCACCTATTTCAGCAATTTCAACACGTTTTTTTCGTGGCAGACATTGGGTCAGGCGAAGGACGTGACGGAATTCTGGAGAGAGGCATTAGCTGCGGCTGCGGGCGTATGGTACATCATTCTGGCTTTTTTCGTACCGTTGATCGTTTTCTGCTCTTTGGAAATATTCATTGTTCCTGACGGCGTGAAAAAGAGCTTCCCTTTAGTGGGCGTGTCATTATTTGTCTTTATGCTTTTGTTTTTCCTGACGCTTTCTGACATAGGAAGTTCCAAGGTACGCACCGATGAATATACGCCGTTTTATTATTACACCTACATACAGAATGATCTGGATCAGAGCTATCGGTATTATGGAATATTCAACACATCCCGCCTTGACATCAAGCAGCTTATCTTCGGGGCGCCGGTTGAAAAGCTGGATCTTGACAGTATTGAGCCGTCGGTGGTTGAGGAATCCCACTCCGACGACTCCCAGAAAACGCAGGAATACGACTGGAACATGATGGACATTGATTTTGACAAGGCTGCCGCCTCGACAAATTCAGAACAGCTGAAAACCATGGATCAATATTTCAAGTCGCTTTCTCCTACGAGGAAAAACCAGTATACCGGTCTGTTCGAGGGCAAAAACCTGGTCATGTTCACGCTGGAAGGCTTTTCTTACAGAGTGATTGATCCGGAATTTACCCCTTTGCTCTACAAGATGTCTACCGAGGGCTTTGTCTTCAATAATTTTTATGTGACAATGTGGGGCGGAAGTACGGCTTCGGGCGAATATTCCAATATGACGGGCAACTTCTACACGACGGCCAATTGTCTGGAACTCAGTGCCAAAACCTATCAGCCGTTTGTTCTCGGCAATCAGTTAAAATCCAAGGGATACAAGACCATTGCCTATCACAACAACGACTATACCTATTACAACAGGCACAAATCGCACCCCAATTTCGGATACAAGTGGAAGGCCGTAGGCCATGGGCTTACCCTGAAAAAGCTGTGCTGGCCGAATTCCGACCTGGAAATGGCGGAGGCGAGCGTCGGAGATTATGCCAGTCTGGATCAGCCCTTTCATGCCTACTACATGAGTTTCAGCGGGCACGCCGGGTACACATTTTCGGGAAATATCATGTCAAAGCGACACAAGAAGGATCTTCTGCCCAAGCACAAATCGTTATCCAGCACCAATCAGGCTTATCTGGCTTGTCAGTACGAGGTTGAGCTGATGCTGCAGGAAATAGTCGATAAGCTCGATAAAGCCGGCAAGCTCAACGACACGGTGTTTGCTCTGACGGCGGACCATTACCCCTATCCGCTCGGCAACGACCTTCTTTCGGAGCTATATGATCTGCCTGCTTCGGGGATAAGGAATAACAGCGATCTCTATCGCAACAGCTTTATTCTCTGGAGTCCCTCCATGACGCAGCCCATTGTGGTGGACAAGCCATGTTCCACAATAGATATTTTGCCGACGCTATCCAACCTGTTCAATCTGGAATATGATTCCAGGCTGATGATGGGAAGCGATATTCTGGCGGAAGGCGATCATTTCGCGCTGCTGAAGATCAACGGCTGGTCGTGGATCAGCACCCAGGGAGAATACTACGCCAGCAAGAAGTTATTTGTACCAAATGCGGACTGCAAGCTCTCGGCTGACGAGCAGAAAAAATATGTGAAACGCATGAACGCCATTGTCAGAGCCAAGACGACTTATTCCAAGCTGATGCTCGACAAAGATTACTACGGTCATATATTCGGGAAAAAGTAACCAATTATAACAACTATTTTTTATAAAAGCAAAGGGTGACATGATGAGAGACAGGATTTACGGTTTATTGGATTCATTGGACAGTAACGACTATATCAGGGATATTATCTGTGTGCTGTATCTGCCGATTTCACTGGTGTATATGGAAATGTTGGCAAAGCAGAAGATATTCGGAGGCGTATTTGACGAGAAGTTCAGATACCTGGTGTTTCTGTCGCTGGGAATGGGCTTGCTGCTGAGCACGGTGACAATGCTGCTTAACGGCAAGGTGCGCAGGATTTTCTGCAAGGTGCTGCTGTGTGTGCTGGCCGTGTGGTTCTCGTTCCACACTATTTATCAGAGTAACTTCCACACGTTTTTTTCGTGGCAGACATTGGGACAGGCGGCTGACGTCACGCAATTCTGGAAAGAAGCGATCGTTGCCACTGTCGGCGTATGGTATATGATCATCGCCTACTTTGTTCCCTTTGCACTGATGTGCTTTGCCGGAAAATATCTGATTTATGACGATATGAAAAGAAATCTTCCTTTTGCCGGCGTGGCGGTGGTGGCATTTGCCGTCTGTTATTTCCCGATTCTCGTTTCTATCGGCAAATCTAAATCCAATACCGGTGAATACACGCCCTATTACTACTACACCTACCTGCAAAGCGATCTCGACACCAGCTTTCAGTATTACGGCATCTTCAACACCACACGTCTGGATATCAAGCAGCTGATGTTCGGTGCTCCGGTGGAGGAGATGAATATTGACCCGCCGGCGGAAGAAGACCCCATTATTCCGGAGGAAGAGAAGAAGGTGGAGTACGGCTGGAACACGATGAATATTGATTTTGACAAAGCCGCCAAATCCACCAAGAACAGCCAGCTCAAGAGCATGGACAAATACTTCAAATCCGTTCAGCCTACCCGCCAGAATGAATACACCGGCATGTTCAAGGGCAAAAATCTGATCTTCCTGACGCTGGAAGGTTTTTCGGACAAGATCATTGACCCCGAATTTACGCCGACTCTCTACAAGATGTACACCGAAGGATTTGTGTTCAGTAATTCCTACAACTCGGTCTGGGGAGGAAGTACCGCCAGCGGTGAATATTCCAACATGACGGGCAATTTCTACACCACTGCCAACTGCCTGAAGGCCAGCGGCTCCAAGTACGAACCGTTGGTTCTGGGCAACCAGTTCAAGAAGATCGGCTACAAGACATTTGCCTATCACAATAATACATATACCTATTACGGCAGAAACAAGTCCCATCCCAATTTCGGCTACAAGTGGAAGGCGATAGGAAACGGGCTCAAGCTCAAAAGCAACTGCTGGCCGCGTTCCGACAAGGAACTGGCGGAAGAAACGCTGAAAGATTACATAGGTCTTGATGTTCCGTTCCACGCATATTATATGAGTGTGAGCGGACACGCCAATTACACCTTCTCCGGCAATATGATGTCAAGCCGCCACAGAAAGGATCTGCCGGAGCGTCTGCAGAACAAGTCCGAGGGAGTGCAGGCATTCTACGCCTGTCAGTATGAAGTCGAGCTTATGCTCAAGGCATTGGTGGACGAACTGGAGGCGGCAGGCAAACTGGATGACACGGTGTTTGCGATGGCAGCCGACCATTATCCCTACGCACTGAGCGACGGCGATCTGGCCGATCTGTATGGCATTCCGAAATCCGATATCCGCAACAATTTCGATCTTTACCGCAACCGGTTTATCCTGTGGTGCTCGTCAATGGAGCAGCCTGTAGTGGTAGACAAGCCCTGCTCGACCATTGACATCCTGCCCACGCTCTCCAACCTGTTCGGCCTGGAATACGACTCCAGACTGCTCATGGGAAGCGATATTCTGGCGGAGGGCGATCACTTCGCACTTCTCAAAGTCAACGGCTGGTCATGGATCAGCACACAGGGCGAGTACAATTCGGCGGCCAAGAAATTCACGCCAAGCGAGGATTGCACCCTTTCTGAATCGGAAAAATCCGCTTATATCAAGCGCATGAACACAATCGTCAGAGGCAAGACCACCTACTCCAAGCAGATACTCGATAAAGACTATTACAAGCATATCTATCGCTTTATAACCAAAGAGAAGTCCGAGAGTAAAGAGAAAACAAGCAGCACAGCTGAAAGCGACAATAAGCAGACTGAAAGCACCAAAACAACGAAGAAATCCTGAGTATTCAGGAGAATGAAATAAAGAGCAGCAAGGGCGGTATAGACAAAATGCATACAAAATACACATTCGGCAGAAGCAACTGGCGTACATTCGAGCAGGGCTACGAGAAGGAATGGCTGTTGACCAACGGTCTGGGCGGCTTTTCCGGCTGTACGGTCACGGGCGATACTGCCCGCATTCACACGGGTTATCTTGTCGCGTCGCTGAATCCTCCGGTTGACAGGGTGAATGTCCTTTCCAAGATACAGGAGAAGATCACCTGCGGCAGACGCACATTTGATCTGGCATGTCAGCAGTACAGCGGCGATTGCACAGAGGGATACAAATATCTGGAACAGTTCCGCATGGACATCGTGCCGACTTATTGCTACCAGACCGACGAGATTTCCATTGAGAAGACCGTCGCCATGGAGCACGGCAAAAACACCGTTGCGGTGTGCTATACAGTGAGCGGAGCGACCGAGCCTGTCACGGTCAATCTTACGCCCCTTTTTGCCATGCGACCCATTGACAGGGTCAATTCCCCCTCGGATATTTCCAATTTCAAAGCGTCGGCGTTCGGAAGGACCATGCTTGTCGGCCGGAACGACGACAGCCGCTTCAACGCCAAATTCTACATCAGCGAAGGCGAATACTTCGACCGTTCGCAGCTGCCCACCAGCATGGCGGCGCCGACATTCACGGCGGAGGAAAACCAGCTGCTTGCTATCGACGCGAGGACGGGATTCAGGGGGCTTGATTCACAATTCACGCCCTACGACGCTGTGATCAAAGTGTATCCCGGCGAGACAAAGAAATTCTTTGTGATTTGCTCGACGGAGGATGAGGACATTACCGCGAAAAACGGATTTGCTATCGTCAAGGACTACACCGACCGGATGTACGATCTCATCCGGCGCAATCCCGCAAAAGATATTTTCTCCGCGCACTTCACATGGGCTGCCGACGCGTTTATCGTTGACCGCGCCTCCACGGGGCTTAAAACCATCATGGCGGGATATCCTTGGTTTGCCGACTGGGGAAGGGATACCATGATCGCCCTCACCGGACTGACGCTTTGCACCCATCGCTTCGACGACTGCGAAAAGATTCTCAAATCCTTCGCCATGTACGAAAAGAACGGGCTGATCCCCAACGTTTTCCACAATTCCGCAGCCGACCAGCCGATGTACAACACAATGGACGGATCGCTGTGGTACTTCTACGCCGTGGAACGCTACCTGCATTACACCGGCAAAGAGGAAAACTTCAACTTCATCAGGGACGAAATATTCCCTGTACTCAAAAAGATCATCTACGCCTATGAAAACGGCACGGATTTTTCCATAGGCATGGATTCCGACGGGCTTGTCTACGGCGGCAGCGAGAAGGATCAGATCACATGGATGGACGTCCGCGTGGGCGATTGGGTGGTAACTCCCAGACACGGCAAGCCGGTGGAAATCAACGCCCTATGGTACAACGCGCTCAAAGTCATGGAAATGCTCTGCGAAAAATTCGACCGCGACGGCTCGCATTACACCGAGCTTTCCGAACGGGTCAAGGACTCCTTTGTCCGCAAGTTCTGGAATGAAAGGGGCGGCTATCTCTACGATGTTGCCGACCCGTGTGAGGACAGAATCCGTCCCAATCAGATTTATGCCGTGTCGCTGCCTTACACCATGCTCGACCGTCATAAGGAACTGGCCATTGTGGATTGCGTGAGCCGGCATCTGCTGACGGTCTACGGTCTGCGTTCCCTTTCCTATACCGATGCCGAATACAAGCCGCAGTATATAGGCAGACTTATCAACCGCGATGCGGCCTATCATATGGGCACCAGTTGGGGCTTCCTGATGGGCGGTTACATTTCGGCCTTCTGCAAAGTGCACGATCATTCACCCTACGCCGTGAGACGCTGCAAGGAAATATGCTCGCGTTTCCTCGATCATATGAACGACGGCTGTATCAACGGCGTTGCGGAAATCTTCGACGGAGACTTCACCTGCACGTCACGCGGATGCTTCACACAGGCATGGAGCGTCGGAGAGATGCTCCGTGCCTATACCGAGGATGTGCTGCCCTATCTCAGACGTACGCCTTTGACGCGTGCGGAGAGCGAGGAATAAACCGGGATGACTGCAATCAATACGGCATACGGGCTTGATCTGGCGGTCATAGGCGGTGGAGCGTCGGGACTTGCCGCCGCTGTCGCGGCCGGACGGGAACTGGGGGAAGACTTCAGCGCGGCTGTCTTTGACGCGCAGCCGAGATGCGGCAAAAAGCTGCTTGCCACAGGCAACGGACGCTGCAATCTTACCAACCGTTACGCTGCCGCTAAGTCCTCCTGTTATCACACCGACGACATACAGGCGCTCCGGAGGGTTTTCAGCGGAGTGAATGTGGAGGACACCCTCGGCTTTTTTGATAATCTGGGACTGGTCTGCCGCGAAGAGGAGGAAGGAAGAATCTATCCCTCCTGCGGTCAGGCTTCGGCTGTGCTGGATCTGCTAAGGCTGGAGCTTGCAAGGCTGCACATCTCGGAGATTTGTGGCTGCCGTGTGGAGAAAATACGCCGTGAAGGCGATCTCTTTGTCATGAGCAGCCCTCTCGGAATCATCAGATCCAAAAATGTGATTATTGCCTGCGGCGGAAAAGCCGCTCCCAATCTCGGCGGAGTGGACTGGGGCTACAATCTGCTCTGCTCGATGGGACACAGTGCGACGCGGCTCAATCCGTCGCTCTGTCCGATACCTGTGGAATCCCCTCATCTCAGCTCGCTGAAAGGAATACGCGCCCACGCGAAGGCTTCGATCTGCGACGGACGCGGCGTGATTCATTCCGATTCCGGCGAGGTGCAGTTCGGAGATAAGGCGCTTTCCGGCATCGTGATATTCCAGCTGTCGTCGGCGGCAGCCAACGCCAGAAGCGATGAATTGTGTGTGGAGCTTGACATGCTGCCGGAGCGCAGCGAGCAGGAGCTTGTTGCCCTGCTGACCCACAGGCGTGCCATTCTGCCCCATCTGACGCTGGAAAACTACCTTACAGGCGTATTCAACAAGAGGATTGGCATGTGCCTGTTGAAGCAGGCGGGAATGACGCCGCTTTCACGATCTGTTTCGGAGTTGAGCGACAGCGACATTCGCCGGATTTCCTCGGTGATCAAGTGCTGGCGGTTCCCGGTGAATGGCAAGGCGCAGTGGAACAGCGCGCAGGTCACCTCCGGAGGGGTGAGACTGTCGGAATTCGACGGGCTTACCATGCAGTCGCGGCTGTGCAAGGGTTTGTTCGCGGCGGGTGAAGTGCTGAATGTCGACGGCATCTGTGGAGGCTATAATTTGCAATGGGCGTGGAGCAGCGGCATTCTGGCAGGCAGAAGCGCTGCCGCCCGTCTGAAAAACAACGAAAAAGGACGCAGCTGATCATGATCCAGATAACTGACATCAAAGTTCCCGCAGAGCACATGGATATTTCCTATGTCACATCAGCCGCCGCAGGACTGATGAAGATTGCTCCCTCGGAAATCAGAGCGTTAAGACTGACCAAAAAATCCATTGATGCGAGGAAGAAGAACGATATTCATTTTGTCTGTTCGGTTGAGTGCGAAATAAAAAATCCCGCGACCGAAAAACTCATTCTGTCGCGGAAAATAAAAAACATTTCCCGAGCTGTCCCCTATGTCTACAGCGTGGAAAAAAGGCCAATGCGGGAGCAGCGCCCTGTTGTAGTGGGGAGCGGTCCTGCGGGACTCTTTGCGGCGCTGATTCTGGCGATGGGAGGACAGAATCCGATCATTCTGGAACGCGGGGGAGACGTAAAAAGCCGCCGCGCTTCGGTAGAGCGATATTTCGGCGGCGGAGAGCTTGATCCTGTGAGCAATATTCAGTTCGGAGAAGGCGGCGCCGGCACCTTTTCGGACGGGAAGCTCACCACCGGCACCAAGGACAAAAGAATCCGTTTTGTGCTGGAGCAGTTTGTCCGCGCAGGTGCGAGCGAAGAGATACTCTACAGCGCAAAGCCGCATGTCGGCACCGACGTGCTGATGAATGTGCTGGTCAATATGCGTTCACGCATTACATCGCTGGGCGGGGAATACAGATTCTTTACCAAGCTCCATGATATTGCGGTCAGCGACGGCAGACTCAAGTCGATCGTCGTTTCCTCATCGGAAGGCGAAGAAATCCTTGCGGCAGACAATGTGATTCTCGCTACGGGACATTCCGCTCGCGATACCTTCGAAATGCTTTACCGCAGGGGCATCCCTATGATCCAGAAGCCCTTTGCGGTTGGCGCAAGAATAGAACACTCCCAGAATCTGATCAACGCCTCACAGTATGGCGAATCAGCAAACCGCACCGAACTGGGAGCGGCGGATTACAAGCTGGCGGTCCACCTTCCCGACGGCAGAGGCGTCTATACCTTCTGCATGTGTCCGGGAGGCTATGTGGTGGCGGCGGCAAGCGAACCGGAGAGCGTGGTCACCAACGGCATGAGCCTTTTTGCCCGCGACGGTGCCAACGCCAACAGCGCACTTCTTGTGGGAGTGAATACCTCCGATTTCGGGAGCGAGCATCCTTTGGCGGGCGTGGAATTCCAGCGTCGGATCGAGCGTGCCGCGTATGCTTATACTGGCAGCAGCCGTGCGCCGGCGCAGCTGGTGGGGGATTTTCTGGCAGGGAAGCCTTCGGCGAGCTTTGGCGAAACACTGCCGACCTACCGACCCTCCGTTGCACTGGGAGAAATCAGCTGCTGTCTGCCGGGGTTCATCACCGATTCCATGAAAAGCGGCATTTTGCTGATGGACAGAAAGCTGAAGGGCTTTGCCTGTCACGACGCGATTCTGACCGCACCGGAAACGCGTAGCAGTTCGCCTGTACGCATTCTTCGGGGAGAAAATATGCAGTCTCCGGCGGCGTCAGGACTTTATCCCTGCGGTGAAGGCGCGGGATATGCCGGCGGAATTATGTCGGCTGCGGTAGACGGAATGAAATGCGCTGAAATGATACTTGAACAATAAGAGCCGATGCGGCTGGAATGTCGCATCGGCTCTTGGCTATTGTGTTTGTATGGAATGACGCAAAGCGTGTTACGCATCCAGATCGTATGTGTAGGACTGTGCTTTGGTGTCTCCTCCGATCACTATATGCATTTTCATCTTGAAATAGTCATATAAGACGGTGTACTGCGTGCCGTACATGGTGGTGTTGAAATGCTCCTCGCCGGTTTCCTTCAGGGGCTTGGATTTGTCAGCCATCATCAGATCCATATAGGCAGGAGCCTGACCGAGGCCGGAATCGTAAGAACTGGTGAGAACGTTGTTGAAATCCTTGTAAAGAGAAAGCTCCTGGTAACGGTCGCTGTAATCCTTGTCGGCAGCTCTGACGTTCTTGTCCTCCATCTTATTGGTGCAGATCTGGTGATGAATGGTCGGGTCACAGAAAGTGACGGACATCTTTCCGTCAACATACTCGATGATTGCGCTGTTGCCGTATTTTTCCGAAATCAAGAAATGATAGGCGCCGCTGCTGAAATCAATATCATACCCGGTGAGAAGCTCTATGGCGCTGTCCACTGTGGCAGCGCGATCCAGCATAAGTCTGACCGCCATGAAGGGGGTGATGTTGACAAGCGGCGTATCGTCACATTCTGCGACGGGACAAGAAATGAGCGAAACGGAAAACAGTTCGGAATTGATTCCCTCTGATACGCAATAAGTAGCGGCAACCGTTTGGAAGGAATTATTGAACCACGGGTCGATTTCCTGCTGGGATTTCAGTCCCAGATCGGTCATATCGATGATGTTCCATGACTTATAGCCGTTTTCCGGCTTGGCGGTAACCATCATAATCGGCACATCGTATGAATTATAGATACGTCCCTTCATATAGGTGTTTGTAAAGGTTCTTCCGTAAAAGGCCATTGAACCTTTGGTGGCATAATCGTTTTTGTTTTCACCGGGGATCAGACCGGAAAGTCCTTTGAAAAATTTGGTTTTGTAATACTTGATGACAGCGTCATTGTTGCCCAGTTCCTGCGTCACCATGTCGGAATAATCGAAATTTTCGTATGTCATGGTATAATAGGGATGATCGCTGACCTGCTTAAGGGTGGTCAGAGCCGCCATTTCACTTGCTCCGGCAAAGCACAGATATACCAGAAGTGCTGCGGCGAGTGTCAAAACGACAAGAATTGCCCAAAGAAGAAAAGTCTTTACTTTCTGAACAAAGGTTTTCTGCTTGAGTATAGGAACGCCGCTATCGTTTAACTGAACATTCATTATGATTCCTCCATTTGATCTGTTGAATAATTCATATATTATTTAACCATATTTTCTTCAAATTGTCAACGATGATATGTACAAAATCGTTTGTTTTTTTTTGCCGATTTATTACAATCATAATATTTCTTCAGAATTGTTTACAAATAGCAGGTTGACTTCACTGCGTTTGAATAATATTATTTATTAAAAAGGGGAGGTTATGGCATTGTTGGTCGGGATTACGGGTCCGAGCGGCGCGGGCAAAGGGTGCGTCACGAGAGTCTTTGCGGAGCGTGGCTTTGTGGTGATAGATGCCGATCTGATTGCGCGTCAGGTGGTGATGCCCGGTGAACCCCTTCTGTCTGTACTGGCTGACACCTTCGGGGGAGATATCATTCTGCCCGACGGCAGTCTGGATCGAAGACTGCTGGGCGCGCGCGCTTTTTCATCGGAAAAGAATACAGCGATTCTTAACGGCATCATGCATACCGAGATAAAACGCCGTATGCTCCAGCAGGCAAGGCAATGTGCTTCCGAAGGGAAAAACTGTCTGTTTGACGCCCCTCTGCTGATTGAGGCGGAGCTTGATTTCCTGTGTGATGTGTGTGTCGCCGTGGTTGCTCCTCCGGAAATCCGCGTAAAAAGGCTGATGCTGCGCGACAACCTGACAGAACAGGAAATACGCAGCAGGCTCAGCCGCCAGCATGATGATGATTATTATATTTCACACTGCGAATTTGTGATAGTAAACGACGGGAATCTTGCTGTGTTGGAGCGTGATTCCGCCGCCGTTGCCGAAAAGATACTGAAACGGTTTGCTTCTGAATAATTGCTTTGAGGTGATACGTCTCTATGGTGATAAGTATGCGCAAAACGAAAAGACCGATAGCCATGCTGCTGGTGGCGGCCATGCTGCTGGGAAGTGCATATGCGGGAATACTGACGCTGAAAACACGGTTTTATCCGAGAAGTTACGCTTCATTTGTTGAAAAATATTGCCGCATGTACGGTGTGGACGAGAATCTTGCCTATGCAGTGATCCACACCGAAAGCAGGTTTGACAGTGACGCTGTCTCTCATTTGGGAGCCTGCGGACTCATGCAGCTCATGCCGGAAACCTTTGACTGGCTTCGTTCGAAGGACGCCGAGGGTGCAGACAAGTATGACGATGTATTTGATCCTGAAACCAATATCCGATACGGCGTGTTTTTCTTATCACTCATCAAGGAGCGGTTCGGAGAAGAAAGACTGGTGATTGCCGCATATCACGCCGGAATGGGGAGAGTCAGCTCATGGCTGAACGATGTGGCTTTTTCCAGCGACGGCAAATCGCTTCACACCATTCCTTTTTCAGATACCGATCATTATGTCAAGAAAGTCGAACGCACCAAACGTATTTATGCGACCCTGTATTAATTGTGTGTGATCACACAAAGCGTGCTTTTCTCATGACACACAGGACTATACAATATTTGATGAGTATGTGATTTTTTCTAAATTAATTCAATACGGTTGACAACAAAGTCGATAAACGATATAATCTAATTGTAAGAACCAGATTATATCGTTTTTTCATTTGAAGGAGGTGATTATTTGGATAACATGAATTTTGTCAAAAACAGCAGCATGATTGAATACGCGGAGAGCGTCTCCAATTTCAGACTGCCGCGATGGGAACAGATCCCGACGCTGGGACTGTATATGGATCAGGTGGTGACGGTCATTGAGGATATGCTGATGCCTCTCATCGGGATCAACGGTGAGGCGATCATCACGCCGTCAATGATCAACAATTATGTCAAGCTGGGCATGGTGAAAAAGCCGGACAAGAAAAAGTATAGCCGCGAACACATTGCCAGCCTGATTGTATTTACCATTTTAAAGCAGGCAGCTTCCATCGGGGACATCCGACTGGGAATTGACACGGTGTTGACAACCAACGAAAAAGACGTATGCTATGACAGCTTTTGCGATTATGTGGAACGTTCCGTCAAAATTGTCGCACAGAGCGTGCTTTCTTCCGGCCAGGACGGTGAAGACACCCAAATCCATTTCAGCTACAATGCGAATCACACCATGATAACGATGGCAGTGTGTTCGTTTGCCACCAAAATATTCACATCAAAGATGCTGTCGATCATTCGGGAAGAATCGACAAAAGACAAGGCAGACACGTAATAGAATACGGGAAGACAGGTTATTGACGATAGGTTATTTGTGAGTTATGAAGAGTGAGGTTATGATTTATGAATAAGAATAAAATAGCGCTGATGGTGGATTCCGGGACAGATGTGCCGATGGAATACAGGACAAAGTACAACATTTACTGGCTTCCGCTTCTTATCAATTATTCGGACAGACAGTATCTGGACGGAGTGGATCTTGAGCCATCTGAAATGTACGACAGGCTTCCGACAGAGATCCCAAAGACTTCACTGCCCAACCACAGCATGGTAAGTGAAATGTTTGACAGGATCAAAGCCGACGGTTATGAGAAGGTGCTGGCGGTGACCATATCCTCCGGACTCAGCGGTACGAACAACATGATCCGTGTGACGGCGGAGGAATACGAAGGGCTGGATATCTTTGTGGTAGATACCAGGAATATTTCCATCGGCGCGGGGCTGATTGCGATTCGCGCCGCACAGATGATCAATGATGAAAACATGCCATGGGACGAGCTGACTGAAAAAATAATGCTGGAAGTGCCCAAAGCAAAGGTGTTCTTCTGTCTGGATACGCTCAAGTATCTGCAAAAGGGCGGCAGAATAGGATTGGTTTCTGCCATGCTGGGAATGTCGCTGAGCATCAAGCCCATTATTTCATGTAATGAGGACGGAATATATTATACCGCGGCAAAGGCCATCGGCAGAGCCCGTTCCATTCAGAAGGTCATAGATCTGGCAAAGGAATTCGCCATGCAGGCGGAAAAAAGCGAGCTGGCTGTCATGAACGGCTGTGCACCGGAGGAAGGTATGAAAACCCGTAAGAAGGCGGAAGCCGTGATTCCCAACAGCAGGGTAACCGTCACCGGTCAGATCGGCGTTGCCATGGGAATACACACTGGTCCCGGGCTGATAGGAATCGGCATTCTTCAGAGATAGTTTTTCAGACCATGCCATCATTGCCAACGGTACGGCGCCGCCTGAGCAGTTGTTTCATTGTTTATATTAAGTTTACAAAAACACGCAGAAATAGATAACTATTTGAAGTATCCTTAAAATAAAATCGGTGAAAGGGGTCGTGTCAGCATGGTGATGTTCAAAAACTTCAAGATTCCGCGGGAAGAGCTTAAAACCTATGTGCGCAACAAAGGCCTGTGCATTGCACCTGACACGGTTCTGGTGGACGGAATGCCTGTTTCATTGGTATACCGCGTGATGCCATCCTCTCTGTATGACAGCGGCTGGCGCTTCTTTACCGGCACGGAAAGTGACGAATATCTCGCCAATTCCCGCTACAACGGTGTGTATGATCTCAATACAGTTGTCAATTACTGCCCCGACGCACTTTCGCTGCTGGATGCTCCTCCGTACAGTGCTTTCAGACGCGATGAGAACGGCCAGTGGGTCAACATTTCATTTGATGTGGATTGGCAGTTCTTGTCTTAATGAAAAAATTTGTCTCTGGAATAAACCCTCTTCCAAATAAATAACGGATACTTCCGAAAAGCTCTCCAAACAGCAGCCGGCAGTATCCGTTGTTTATTATTTTCAGGCAGCAGTCAACTCATTATGAATTGGCTTCAATGAAATTGACCAGCGCGCCGACAGTGGTGATGTTTTCGATCTCGGACTCGTCGACCTGCATGTCGAATTCGTCACCCAGCGTCATCATCAGATCCATTACGTCGAGTGAATCCGCTTCGAGATCCTCCAGAATGTCAGTTTCCATAGTGATGGAATCCTCATCGACGTCGAACTGTGCGGCAAGGATGTTCTTAACCTTTTCAAAAACCACAAAAAGCACCTCCTTTGAGGATAATTCGGGCGAATAATAGAATTAGCCCGGCAGCAAATAAAATCTGTTGAATTTTGCGCTGCGATGTGTTATCATATAAAAGCGCAGAGGAAATCCTGATCACAGATAAAAGCCACTATTAAGATATTATTAGCATAATGCGCATTTGTCAATATTTTTATTGTAATTTTTTTTATTTTTTCAGGATTTATTCTAAAATAATTCTGAAGCTTCACAAAAATAGAATGATTCAATCAAGATGGGAGAAAAAATAATGAGCACAAAGCATTTCGCAGTCATCGGACATCCGATTGGTCACACCATGTCGCCCTTTATTCACACGGAACTTTTCAGGCTGAACGGTATTGACGGAGAATATTCCGTGGCGGATATTTCGCCGGATTCGCTCGATACGGAAATTCCGCGCCTGATGAATGAGCTGGACGGCTTCAATGTCACCATTCCCTTCAAGTCGGCGGTCATTCCCTTCCTGACAAGCGTGGAAGGCTTGGCGGAGGAATACGGGTCGGTCAACACCGTCAGGTGTTCCGACAAATCGGGAAGGACAACCGACCCGATCGGCTTTGTCCGTGCCCTCGCCGCGGCGGATATCGCATTGGAAGGCAAGGTCGCCGTTCTCGGGGCGGGAGGTGTCTGCCGCGTTTTCGCCGGAGAAGCTGCCAGAGCGGGCTGCGAAGTGACCTTCGGCGTGCTGGAGAGCGATATTCCGTCCGCACAGGCGATTATTTCGGATATCAAAGAATTCCACCCCGATTTCCGCGCCGATATTGTGAAAATCAGCGAGCTTTCGGGCGAATTCGATCTGCTTGTCAACGCGACGCCCGTCGGCATGTACCCGAAGGTGGGGAATATGCCCGTGCAGAAGGATCTGCTGAAGGGCTGCAAGGCCGTATTCGACGCAGTTTACAATCCGGAACACACGGCGCTGATCACAACCGCACGCGAATGCGGCTGCAAGGCGCAGGGCGGAATGCCGATGCTTGTCTGGCAGGCTGCCGCCGCGCAGGAAATCTGGCTGGGCGTCAGTTTCAATCAGTCGGATGTGGAACGCGTCATCACCGCCGCAACCGGGTATATGAATGAGCATTTCACCGACAAACAATAAACAGCGGGGATTGATGACATATGATGAACAGGAATATTGTCCTCTTCGGCTTTATGGGTTGCGGTAAGAGCACGGTCGGCGCAGAGCTTTCACTCAACACCGGACGTGAACTGGTGGATACCGACAAGCTGATCGAGCAGACCGAAGGAATGACAGTCAGCGAGATTTTTGCCGAACGGGGGGAACCGTATTTTCGCGACGTGGAACACAGAATTTGCTGCGAACTGGCCGGACGTGAGCGGCTGATCATTTCAGCCGGCGGCGGAGCACTCACCTTCCGTCGAAATATCGACGCGCTCCGGAAGGGCTGCGAACTAGTGCTGATCGACGTTTCTCCCGAAGTGATCTATCAGCGCCTTCAATACGATACCACCCGTCCTCTTCTCCAGTGCGAAGACAAGATGGCAGCCATCCGCGACCTTTACGCACGCCGTGATTCCATCTACCGTGAAGCCGCCGATCACACGGTCAACGGCGATCAGCCTCGCGGCTTCGTTGCCCTTGATATCATGAAGGCCGTGGGAATACTGTGAGTGCGTATCGCAGCTGCGCTGAATGATGATTGAATAATTGAGAAAGTCCTTCGGGCTTGAAAATTCAAAAAGGCTCTCTGTACAATGCGTGATGTACGGAGAGCCTTTTTTCATTCAATGACAGTCTTGACAATGGACACGAGAATGGGCAGCGTTGCGATTGAAAATAATGTAGACATGGCAACCATGCGGCTGGCAAGGGTGGAATCCCGCCTGAATTTGGTGGCAAAGAGTGCGCAGGAGGCCGCGACAGGGGCGCCGAACATGACGGCAAGGGTGACGGTCTGGGTGCTGTCCAGCCACGGAATGGCGATGATCATCGGCATAATGACGGCGGGCATCAGAATCAGTCTGAGCGCCGAATTGAAATAGCATCTTGTATCCTTCAGTGTGCTGACCAAATCAGCCTTGGCCAGATGTACGCCGATTACAATCATTGCCAGCGGTGAATTGAGAGCGGCAAGCATGGAAACTGCGTTTTCGACCGGGGAAGGAATGTTTACCGACAGCAGGAAGACAGGCAGTCCAACGATAAGGCCCAGCACGCAAGGATTGATGATTGCTTTCCGGAGCGAGAGCTTCTCGCCGGACATCATGGCGAATCCGTATGTCCACTGGAACAGGTTGAACAGTACTACGAATATGGAAGCGTAGAGCGTTCCCATTTCTCCGCAGACCGCTCCGGCAAGCGGAATTCCCATGAATCCGCAGTTGGAGAATGTCGCCGCGAACCGCTGCACGGTGCGGGAATTTTCTTCTCCCTTGCGGTAGACCAGCCTGCCGATGAGGATGCTGATCGCCATGAATATCCCACCGACGGCAGCAAAGATGCCGATGGAACGCGCCGTCTGGGGGTCAAACGGGCGGTTGAAGGCATTGATGACCACGCAGGGAGTGACCGCGTAAAGCAGCAGGTCGGTCATCTGAGCCGCTCCCGTGTCGGTGATCCTCTTGGCCTTGTACATACCGAATCCGACGCCGATCATAATAAAGAGCGAAAGCGTCTGCCCGAATACGATCAAAAAACTGTGAAGCATTATATTACATACCTCCGGTTCACGGTGTTGAGTCAAATAATCGGAAGTGCCTGTTTGTGTCGCAGGAACTTCCGATGTTAATAGTTGATTTTCTGATGTACATTTTGTTGTACTGCTTTCTTGATTGTCTGCGCGTCGGAATGGGTTTTCCGACCAATTCATCATGGCAATCGTCCGGTTACTCCCTGTTGTCGATTTCTTCCTGCGGTGAATGGATTTTTTCTTCACTGTCCTGCGGTGCATCGAATTCCGCGTTGCGTTCCGCCTTGAGGTTGTTCCAGCTCAGCAGCAGATAAATGAGAAACACCACCAGCACCCCTCTGGCTGCCCAGGAACTGACGGGACTTTCGGCAAAGCCCCTGATGAATTCGCGGCAGAGCAGGTAGACGCCGCCCAGAATCAGCAGAACGCCTGTCGGGTAGGTTACGGCAGCCTGATCGCGGAACCGTGTGAACATCAGCAGCGCGCCTCCAAAGCATCCGATGGCAATTATAATGAAATAGGGTGAAAACTGCATCATAAATTCACGCCTCCCACAGAATCATTCATCGGCCGGCTCGTCGTCCTCATCGCCGGGGACGTACTCCAGAATATCGCCGGGCTGACAGTTGAGCTCCTTACAGATGGCGAGCAGGGTGGAAAACCGAATCGCTTTTGCCCTGTTGTTTTTTAATATGGAAAGGTTTGACAGCGTGATGCCGACTCGCGAGGCAAGCTCGGAAGCTCCGACCTTCCTCTTTGCCATCATCACGTCGAGATTCACAATGATAGGCAAGGTGTTTCCTCCTTACTCAGACCGTAAGGTCATTTTCTTCTTTATACTTGACTGCTGTCTGGAACAGATTGGCAAAAACCGCCGAAAGCAGAGCCAGCAGCAGGAATATGACGGTTATGATAACCGGAAAGAACGATGTGAGAAATGTGGAAAAGAACAGCACCATTACAGCGATGACCACACTGCAAATGCTGACGACTCTGAGATATGTCACATTTTTCATAATAAATGACTTCCCGCGACTGATGTTCATGGTGAGCAGCCAAGCCATGGCCAGCGTGATGAATGTGGGAACGCCTATGCTGTAAAGCATGGAAATCATCACCTTCTGGGAATTAGGCGAAATCTCAACGGCTGTATTTTCAATGTAAAAATCAATGAGCCATGGCAGTGCGACATAAATGACGGCGACTACCAGCATGATCACGCTGATAAAGAAGCAAGCCATGTGGCTGAGGTTAAATTTCAGGAGTTTTCTGAGTTTGTTCAATGTCGGTCGTTCCTTTCAGATGCTATTTGTGGGTGAATGGAGTGATAACAGGTAAAAACACTGTCGACAATACGCCGAATACGGCAATACGCACACTTCGGAACGGATTGGTTTGGCGGTAATGCCGAATTTAAATAAGGGGATGTACTATTGGGATATTTTGGATTATAATATATACGGAAGCGGGATGTTGTGTTGTATTGCAGGCTGCGGAATACGTTCCTCCGTTATTAGTATGATAGCACAAAATTGCCGTCTGTTCAAGAGTTATTGATGATTTCTTGGATTTAATTGTATTTTTTCGTTCGTCTGGCATGTAAAAAATAAAATCTGCCAAAAAGTCCGGTTGCACAAAATCGAATAAGATTGATTTTGGTTTTGGGAGATTAGTCACAAGCAAGGCGGGGCTTTGGGGCTTGATGTAAGAGGGAAAATGATAAAACGAAGTGCAAAATGCACAAAAAAACTCGTTTTTCTTTTACGGCAGTCACTTTTTTTGTTCTAACTGACGAAAAAAATACTTCAAAACTATTGACATTGACGGAGAGTGTGGTATAATGACTACGGTGATTGCGAAGGGAGCAAGCACAGTGAAGAATTAAACACTGGCCCTGCGACCCGCAGACTTAACCTGTAATCAGCATTATTCAAAGGTCATTTATTTGAAAGGATGATTTATCATGAGTACAGTATGGTCACTTAGCAATGTAGACGTCAACGAATTCCTTGCGATCATTGACAAATGCCAGGGCAACATTTACCTGGTAACAGATGAGGGCGACAAGCTCAACCTCAAGAGCAAGCTTTGCCAGCTGGTCGGTCTCCAGAAGCTCATCGAAGGCGGCATCATCTCCAACGCCACTCTGGTTTGCGACAACATCAAGGACGAGGAGATTCTTGTCAAGTATAAACTCTACAAAGTCATCGAGGACTAATTGCAATACCGTTAGTTCAGATTGCACTTCTGTGCGGTAGTAATTCGCAGTAAATAATTTGTGCCGGGCGGCTTCAAGCTGTATCGCTGCCGCCCGGGGCAGACAGGCAATGTCTTGCCCGTCAGTCGGGCATAATCACCACTTACCGCATGATTGTTCCTGCCGTCAATGCCATCCGGTTTTGAGGCATAGATATATTCAATACATGCTCGAGCTGTGCCTTGGGCGATTCAACACGACATCCCCTTTTTTCTTTTTTTCATTATAATCCCTCTTAAAATTTCAGCTCCCGATCCGCAATTATTGCGTCGGGAGCTGAAATTTTTGTTTTTTTATTTATTTTCATTTATTTTCTCAGAATGTGTGGTATAATATGAAATTAATTGAAGGGTCATAACGGAAGGAGAAATCTATTTGAAGAAAAAGCAACAGGGGAAAAAGGCTCCCGACAAGAAGAGAATACGAAATATCCTGATTATTCTGCTCATTTCGATTGCTGCCGCGGCGCTGATCATTCCCAAGATGATCTATCGCATCAACGAAGGACTGGTGGAGCAGGACGCGACGGTGGAAGATGTTGATGTGAGCGCATTCAGCGAGAAAACCTTCACCGGTTCTTATTCATCGGGGCATATGTACGCCGGCGTCGAGGTGACGGTGGTCAACGGGCAGTACACCGAGATCAATCTGACCGGTTATTCGGGAATCAATCCGGCAAGAGCCGAAAAGGTCATTGAATCCATCATCCGTCATCAGACGCTCATTCCCGATGACGGAGATATCGGGGAACAGTTCACTGACATTATGGTGCAGAAAGCCATCTATTATGCCATCAGATACAATTACAGCGCGGACACCTGATCCCGTAATAAAAAACACAAAAAAAATATTAATTGTTACGGAAATAGTTAAAAATTGTTGATTTTTTTGAGAAATTGAATTATAATTTAAGTTGTAATTGTATAAATCTGTGTTGAGCGTCGTATGCGGCGGTTTTTGACACGATCCGAAGCCTTTGGGCGGAGGCAAAAAATGATCTTTATGAGGGGAGTTCTTTGCTTTATGAAAAATAAAACGCATGGAACCTGCAGGGTCAAGCTGTTTGTTCTCTTATCCGGTGTTTTCATGCTGCTTTTGCTGAGCGGCTGCGCCAAAATGGGAACCGAGATCAAGCTGGATGGCAGTAATTTCAGCGGCAGCCGCGTTATGTCGGTCACATTTGATGTGGACGAACTTAACACCAAGCTTCCCGGCGGAGTGGATGATCTGAATACGCTTATCAATGACGCCATTCCGAGAGAGTTGACCTACAAGTACAATGTCAACGACAATGAAGCGGCTTATGACTTCACGCTGGATTTCGAGTCGAAACAGGATTATATTGACAAGCTCAAGAATCTTCTGAGCAAGGCGCCTGAGGTGACTTTTTCCTATTCCACCGGCGTATTTACCAGAGGCATCGTCTATAAGGAAAACTTCGAGAGCCGTGAGCTGTTCGGCTGGCTTGACAGGGTGATTACCGAGAACGGTCTGACCACGGCTTCTCAGGCATATTCTTCGGAAAAATTCTGGAGTCAGACCGGCGTCAAGGTCATCCTTGACGGCGAGGAATTCAAATCCGAAGGCGGCAAGGTCGATATTGAATCGGGCGGTCAGTCAGTGGTGACAGGCGTCAATCTGATCACAGCGATCAGGGGATCGGGTGAGATGGAGCGTGTGATGCAGGTGACCATGCCTTCATCCACAGAGGAAAAGCAGGTCGGTCTGATAGACAGCTTCTTCAATGATAATGTGCCCGACACAGGCAGATGGTCCAAGAGAAAGCGCGGCGGTGTGCTGACATATACAGTGGAATTCAAGGCCTCCAATGTATCGCAGCTTCAGTCCTATATGGCGGATCTCACCAACAGAGGCAGCACCATTACGTTCGGAAGTGTGAATGAAGCTTCACAGCCCCTTGCACTCAGCACGGAATTGGCCGAAGCGCTGGATTTTTCCTACTTCGGGGGCGAGAGCAATGTCAGCGTCACCTATACTGTGAGTTCGGAGGTAGGGGCGCCCTATCAGATCAACATTGACGACGGCGAGCAGGAGAAAACCGCCGAAACCGTTGCCGATGGCGGCAAGCTCACGGCAAGCGGCAGTTTTTCGGACATCCGATTCAAAACCGTGCTGCGCAGGATGGCACGGGTTGACGAGATAGATTACAATCTTATCCAAAAGGGCAGCAACAGCTTTATCCGCGAAGTCGTGATTTATCTTGAAAAAGATACCGATCCGATCATTCTCGACAATATTTCCGAATACTACAAAGCAAAGGGCGTTCCCAGTACTGAAGTCAAGGTGGAGAATGAGTCTGTTCCCACGGTAAAGATCTATATCGAAGGCAGTGCCCGTAAGGTCGTTGCTGCGGAATCGGATCTGTTTGGCGGAGTCGGCGCGCGGGCACTGGGCTATGACAGCAACTGGGGCATATTCAAGATTCGTCCTGCTACCAAGCTGATTGACAGCTATGACATCACATCACTGATTACGCTGATGAATGTCAAGAGCTACATCTATACTTACAGTTGTGAGGGCAACAGCATTTCCCGCGTTACCTGTACCGTGCAGGGCGAGCAGACTTCCAAAGAAATGGAAAATCAGGAGGAAGTGGTGGGCTTCGGTCTCAGCAACGGCATTCAGACCATCACCATTGACGGAAGCTATTTCAACGGCTGGGCGATATTCTTCATTGTCCTTCTGATCCTTCTGCTCATACTGCTGGTGGTCATGGCGGTTCTGCTGTATCTCTACAAGACCGGCAGAATAGATATCCCCGACCGCTTCAAGAGAAAGCAGCCCGAACCTGTGCCTCCGCAGCAGCCGATTTACATTCCGATACCTGTACCCACCCAGCCGATGCCGCTTCCCGAACCGGAGCCGTACTACGAAGAACCCGAGCCGGAACCCGAGCCGCGTGATCTTACGGCGGAATTTGAGCCGGAGGAAGAATTTGTTCCGTTTGATTTCAGTCTTCTTTCCGAGCCGGAACCCGAACCCGAGCCGGAACCGGAGCCGGAACCTGAACCGGAACCGGAACCCGAACCGGAGCCGGAGCCCATTCCGATTCCGATGCCTGCTGTGCCGGATATGGATCCTGTTATCAGCTATCCTGAAAAGTATTATCCGACCGACGAATTTGCCGAAAAGGATCCTGAACCGGAATATCATCCGCCTGTTTTGGAAAAACTTCCGGTTGTCGAGCCTGTGGAACGCACCACGCCGGTTGAATACACGGATGACGACATGATCAAGGATTTTGATGCACTCGGCATGCTCGGTGAATACACACGCCGCGTACAGAAGGTCAAGGTCAAGGTGCGCAAGGTTACCGTCGAAGTGGACGACGATGAATAATTCCCTGGAAAAGCAAACAGTCTGATATCGTAAAACACCCCTCTTCATGCTGAAAATTACATGAAGAGGGGTGTTTTATAAATACAAAAACATGCGCAGCGGGAATAAACCGGTGCGCATGTTTAATTCAGTGAAAAGTTATCTTCAGAGTTTCAGTCCCGGAATGAATGAAAACACATTGGGAGCGGAAATGAAATTGACCACTCTGTTTTCCTCACTCAGCATCTGACTGATCTGGTCACCGAACAGAAGGTAAATCAGAAAAGCGATAAGAGCCATTACGCCCACCACAAGAATGGCATTGAAGAGGGATCGGCCGTTCTTCTGACGCTTCTGTGTCTTGGCGATACCGGCTGCCTTTGTGGCGGAAGCTGCGGATTTCTTGATCTTATCATTTTCCTGGTCTGTGTTATTGACAAACACCTCTTTATTGGCGTTTTCCTGATCGGGATATACTTCGTCGAGCAATTCCTCGTATGTGAGAACGCGCTCCTCGATTTTTTCAGGCTCCTGGCAATCCTTGAGCAGCTGATCGAGCACTTGCGTCATGGTGTCGTCATCGGTTTCCGGAAGCAGAATGCCCTTGACATCCGGGCCGAAAATACGGGAAGCGTTGTCAGCGGTTTCCTGACCGTCGATGTAAACCAGAAAGATATTTGCTTCAAAAGTCTGGGCCATTTCAAGCTGATTTACCACATAAGGTGATTCCAACGCCTTTTGGGAAAGAAAGGCCAGAAATACCTCGCAGTTTTTGATGTTGTGCTTGCGAAGGGCATCAACCTTGATTTCTTCCTGATTGCATTCATCATATCTGACGCGGAATCTGCGTTTATCAAACTTGGTCAGAATGGGAAATACGGTTTCGCTGTCCTCGAGTGAGTAGCAGACATAAACAAACTTGCCGTCGCCCTTAAAGGACTTGATTGGCTTTTTTATTATACTCAATTCAAAAACCTCCACAGCATGATTTTATTATATTATACACATTCCGATGAAGAAAGTAAAGACTTTTATGGAAATTTAAGCAAAAATAGGTCATATTTATTCATTCATCAACCCATGTACACCCATGTAAAATACAGATATACAATGATGAGCAGGATGATCGAAACAAAAGAGAGTATTTTGAATAAAAATATGTTCCGTTTGGAGGACACACCGATATTGGAACAGATATAATCCGTGCTGGACGGTGATTTGACGGCGGCCGTTATTCCCAGACCGAGCAGAGTGAATGTGGTGAGAATCCTGACGGTGCCCTGCAGATGCTCCGCCCAGCCGAAAACGATGTGGACCAGCGTCAGAATGGTCAGATAATACACAAGCAGCCGGTTAAAATAATAAAGAAATCCCAGCCTTGCCTTTCCGCTGACAGGTGAGAAAAACAAACGGTCGGTCAGCGACTTGCACCGCTTGTCGATCAATTGTCTGCTGCATGCTTTCAGCACTTTTTGCTCGATTGTCCAATAGAATTCGCAGTAGAACAGCCAGCAGATAAGCAGCGCGGCCAGCTCTCCGATGTAAAACATAGATTAGCCACTTCCTTGTGGTGATTATTCGAAGTTTCCGAGTGCGTTGAGACTCTGTGCCTTGAGATAGGCGTTGATAAAGCCGTCAATGTCGCCGTCCATAACCGCGTTGATGTTGCCCATCTCATATCCTGTGCGGTGATCCTTGGCCAGGGTATAAGGCATGAAAACATAGGAGCGTATCTGGCTGCCCCATGCAATCTCCTTCTGAACGCCCTTGATGTCCTCGATCTTCTCGAGATTTTCGCGCTCCTTGATTTCCATGAGCTTGGATTTGAGCATCTTCATCGCCATCGCCTTGTTCTGCACCTGACTGCGTTCATTCTGGCAGGCGCAGACGATGCCGGTGGGAATGTGAGTGATTCTGACGGCGGAATCGGTCTTATTGATGTGCTGACCGCCGGCGCCGCTGGAACGGTAGGTGTCTATGTGCAGATCTTCCGGACGGATTTCCACATCCACATCATCGTCGATTTCGGGCATTACCTCCAGTGAAGCGAAGGAAGTGTGTCTTCGTCCGGACGAATCAAAGGGGGAAATGCGCACCAGACGGTGAACGCCCATTTCGCACTTGAGGTAGCCGTATGCGTTGTTGCCTTCGATGAGGATGGAAGCACTTTTCAGACCTGCCTCGTCGCCGTCAAGATAATCGATGGTCTTGACCTTGAATCCGTGGCGTTCACCCCAGCGGTTGTACATACGAAACAGCATCTCCGCCCAGTCCTGTGCCTCCGTGCCGCCTGCGCCCGCGTGGAAGGTGAGAATGGCGTTGTTGGCGTCGTATTCGCCGGTGAGCAGCGTAGTCAGGCGAAGTTCTTCAATGGATTTTTTGATGGCGTCCACCTCTGTCTGCGCTTCTTCCAGAAGTTCCAGCTCTTCTTCCTCATCGCCGAGTTCAATGAGGGTCATGGTGTCGTCGTATTTGTTGGCGATAGCGTCAAAAGCAGCCAGTTTACCTTTGAGGCTTGCCGTGCGTTTGAGTATTTTCTGTGAATTTTCCATATCATCCCAGAAATCGGGAGCGGCAGCCTTCTGTTCCAGTTCGGCAACCTCGGAGGAGAGCTTGTCATAGCCCAGTGCCTCCTTGAGGTCATCCATATCGGGTTTCAGATTTCTCAGCGTCAGCATCAGTTCTTCAAATTGCAGCATAATACTTCGTTCAGCCTTTCGTTACATGATTCATATAAAAAATATTATACATGATTGACGTAAAAAAGTAAAGCACCTGCAGAAAAGTTTTTTGGCAGAAGCCAAAAAGAAGAAAAGCGCAGGCACTTTCAGCTTTTGCGGCCCAAAGTACCGGCGCTTTCAATAAAGATTATTTGTAAATGATCTCGCTAATACAGGTGTCCTTGTATTTTTTTCCTTTGTATGCGCCGTCTATGATGAAACGGACATAGCAGGTTTCACGCTGGCTGAATTGGAATGTCTGCGCATCTTTATTATCGGCAAGCGTGAAGCTCTCGGTGGTACCGTCGTCGAATTCCAGCGTAAAGTCACTCACTCTGGAGTTGATTTTGAACATATCCTTGGACTTGCTGTTGTACTTGGTATTCTGATAGCCGTTATAAACCGTTATACTGCTGACCGTAACGGCGGATTTGTCAGGATTGAAAGCAATCAGCCATTCTCCCTCTCCGTAGCCTTTGACGCCGTCCTGCCAGCAGGTTATCACTTCGCCGTCAAACGCCTGTTCCGTCGAGCCGTGGGTCAGATTTTCGTCAATGTACGATGAAGCCGCTACAGCGCCGAATGTGTTGCCTTCGACGGTGAAGACCTCATAGCTTCCGTCCTGAATCTCTTCCGGCAGTTTGTGAACGACAGTCTTTTCGGAAGAAACCGCCGAAGAAACGTCTGCGACAGAAGAAACCGGCGTCTGCGTTTCGGATGAAACCTCGTCTGAGGCGGGAAACAACGAAATGACAAGTCCTACAAGCGCCACTGCAAAGACTGCCGTCAGAAAGCCTGTCACAGCCATGATTCTGACAGATGAAGGGGTTGGCGCGGGAGCGGGAATGTATTCGTCCTCGTCGTACCCGTCTTCTTCGTATTCATTCTCGTATGGTTCGCTGTATTCTTCCGAATAATCTTCTTCGTATTCTTCGGGCGGGATATTGACCAGAAAGCCCTGGTCATTCGCCGAGTAAGAGGTATAATGATGTGCCGACACGACACGTCTGTTCTGCGCATGGGTGTGATATTCCGTGTATTCCTGCAGGGGAAGTTCCCTTTCCGGCTGATCGTGCCTTGAAATTTTCCTGCCTCCGCAGTTAGTGCAGAAAGTGGCGGTTGCGGGAAGTGTTTCGCCGCAGATGTCGCATACGGCATATCCGGAATCATTCTGGTGAAGATGACTCATGTACTTGTCTCCTGTCTTTATGGGATTAGCCGATTGCAAAAGTAGAAAAAGCCAGTAATATGGGGCTTAGGCTTTTTTGATGAAAGTGATTTTTCTCCAGTCCGGGGAAGAATTTTTTTAAATTTTTGCCTTTTCGGTATTCGCCCGACCCCGTTTTAATCTTAGTGCATTTTACTCGCTCAGCTTCGCTTCGCTCGTGGTGGCTCTGCCCCACCGCCCCCGCAAGGGCGCTGCCCTTGACCCGCCAGGGAGCCTTGCCACCTGGACCCCACGCTCGCATCCGCTCGCTGGTTAGGGCGCTGCGCTATGCTTTTTTCTTTTCTTTTTACAATCGCCTGCTAGTATATACCTATTATAACCCATGATTGCCTGATGTCAATAAAATAATCAGGTGATTTTGAATAAAATATTGATTTTTTAAATGAAGTGAGGTATAATATTTTCGGAAGTATTCGCCCCGGAAAGAGCGGATACATTCAAAAATACTATAAAGTGAGGTAATTTTATGACCTATGAAATTGTAGGAACTCCGTTACCGGTCGTCACCTGTACTCTTCAGGCAGGCGAAAAGATGATCACCGAAAGCGGCGCGATGTGCTGGATGAGCCCCAATATGCTTATGGAAACCAGCACCAACGGCGGCATCGGCAAGGCCTTCGGCAGAATGTTCAGCGGCGAGTCCATGTTCCAGAACATCTACACCGCACAGGGCGGTCAGGGTATTATCGCGTTTGCTTCCAGTTTCCCCGGTTCTATCATTCCTTTCAATATTAGTCCCGGAAACAGCATCGTTGTCCAGAAGAAGGGCTTCCTCGCTGCCGAGGCGGGCGTGCAGCTCTCCGTATTCTTCCAGCAGAGGATAGGCGCAGGCTTCTTCGGCGGTGAAGGCTTCATCATGCAGAAGCTCAGCGGACAGGGTATGGCATTTGCCGAGATCGACGGCTCTGTCGTCGAGTACACTCTCCAGCCCGGTCAGCAGATCATCGTCGACACCGGCTACCTCGCCGCCATGACCGAAACCTGCCAGATTTCCATTCAGCGTATACAGGGCGTCAAGAATGTGCTCTTCGGCGGCGAAGGTCTTTTCAACACGGTCGTTACAGGTCCCGGTAAGGTCTATCTCCAGTCCATGCCTGTCAGCAGCCTCGCACAGTCCATCATCCCTTACATTCCTTCCAAGGGCTGATAATCGGCGTCAGTCAACTGATTTCCGACATACAAAAAGACACAGACACGGCTTTTCCGGCACGGTCTGTGTCTTTATTTATACATGAAACAGACTACAACGAAAAATCATCGTACACATAGCTGCGGCACTGCGTTTCATAGACGCTGTCGGCGTACCACGGGCTGATACCCATGAAATCTCCCACATACAGCGCCCGGCCGTCCCGAATTGTCCATTCCATGCCGTGCTCCGGTTCCCAGTCGCAGCTGAATTCCACCGAGAAGCCTATTGCATTGAAGTCTTTCGGCGGCTCGATAATGATGGAATTCACACGGGCGTAATGCAGGATCGTGTTCTGGGTGACGTTCTCCGGGACCTCCGGCGAGGCGGTGCTGAAGCTGATTCTCATATCCTCACAGTACCTGAGGGAACACTCCCTGAGAAAGGAAAGCAATTCCCCAGGCAGGTGGTTGAAATATTCCGCGCATTTGTCGGCGTATTGCAGGAATTCCTCGCTGTTGCCGTGAAGCACGGCGTCGATGTATTGGCCGGAAAGCTCGGAATACATTTTTCCCACGTAAAGACGGCTGTTTTTGTACCTGTAAACATCGCTGATGATCATGATGATTTCCTCCCTCGCCGGTTGGCAATGGCAATGATCAGCCGCGTCAGCTTCATGGGATAGAATCCCTTGCAAAGCCCTGCCAGCCTCCTGACCGGCATATTCAGCACAATGTCCATGCGCTCAGCGTATTCCGGATCTCTGCGGTTTTTGGCACCGATGACCTTATCGGCGATGAACCTGATTACTTTTACCGCGCTCCGGAAGATTCCAATCGTACAAAGCTGAAGCAAGGTGTCATCCACAGAATACTTCCGCTCGGTGGGAAGCGGCTTTTTGGTGGTCGGTTCACCGAACAATCCCAGAAAATCACTCTCCACGGGTCTTCCGGACGGCCTGAGATACCATTGGGGAACGTTGTATTTTTCAATTGGTTCCCCTTTCACTGTGACCCAGGCCTCCGCTCTTACGTCCACCGAAGAAGCAGCGGCGTATATCCGGTATCTTCCTCCCGCTGTACGCCAACGTCCGAATTCAACGCTGTAATATTCAAATGCGCTGTGAGGTATCACCACCGAAACGGTACGCTTTTCGCCTTTGGCCAAATATATCTTGCGGAACTGCTTCAGCTCCCTCACAGGTCGGAATTTATCTCCCTTCGGCGGTTCGAGATAGAATTGCACGATTTCACTGCCGTCCCTCATGCCGATGTTTTTAATGTCCACCGTGACTTCCCAGCCCTCGGAGCAGGCGTTCACTCTCATGCGCGAATATTCGAATTTTGTGTAGCTCAGACCGTAGCCGAACGGAAAGGCGGCGAATATTCCCGCCTTGTTGAAATATCGGTATCCGACGTAAATGCTCTCGCGGTGCTGTGAAACGGCGGCATCCTGGCCGAAGGTATCTCCGCAGGGAAGGTCGGTCTCATTCAGCGAATAGCTGACAGACAGTCTGCCGCAGGGATCTGTCAAGCCGAAGAGAAGATGGTAGAGCGCGTCTGCGGTTCCCTCACCGCCCAGCGGCAGATACAGTGCCGCCTTGACCTTGCCGATCCAGTTCATTTTAGGCAGAGCGCTGCCTCCGATGACCGCCACCGTGTTGGGATTTACCTTGGCCACCGCGCTGATCAGCTTGGTTTGCGACTTGGGAAGCTGATTGGTGAAACGGTCGGCAGCCGCGTTGTCGTAAACGTCGTCAAAGCCGACGAAAATTACCGCGAATTCCGACTCCGAAGCGCATTTCACCGCTTCGGCAAGCAGCTCACCGTCCTGCGCCGAGTCTTCGCCGTATCCCTCGCAGTATCTGTATCGGATCTGATTGTCGTCAAACACATGCAGCATATTCCGCGCCGTAATGCCATCAATGAATCCCAGTCCCCCGCGCTGAATCCGCATTTGTTTGGCCTGACGGCCTATCAGCGCTATGGAGCCTCCCAACGGCAGCGGAAGGGTTCCTTTGTGATTTTTGAGCAGTACGGCGGAAGCTTCCGCCGCTCTGACTGCCAGTTCGCGATAATCTTCCTCACTGACCGGCTCGGATATTTCGCTTGCTTCAAAGGAAGTAACCGATTTGACGCGTCCTGCTGCCGTTCTCGGATAGTGTCGTGGAATTTTCTCGTCGCGCAGCGCTTTTTTCAGCCTTCGCTTTTGTCTGAAGCCTCCTGCCGGACAGCACTGATCCACTCCGCACGCCATAGCTTCCGCCGGATCGGTGATGCGCATATCGGTAAGCACGGCGCCCTCAAAATTCCACTGTCTTTTGAGAATATCGGTCAGCAGCACATGGTTTTCGCAGCTTGCCAGACCGTTGATCTTATTGATGCCGCACCGCACGGCCTTGGGCTGCGAAAGCTTCACGGCGGTTTCAAACGGTTTGAGGTAAATCTCGTGCAGTGCCTTTTTATCAATCATACTGTCGCAGGTGAATTTGCCGGTCGCCTGATTGCTCCCGGCGAAGGAATCCAGCACCGCGGCGACTCCTTCCGACTGTACGCCGCTCACCCATTCCGCCGCAAGAACGCCGCACAGATAAGGATCCTCGCCGAATCGGTCAGCCATCGATCCGTAGAGCGGACTGCGCACCACCCCCGCGTCGGGAGAAAGCAGCGCGTTATAGCCGCCTTCTGCGGCAATGCTTCCTACGGCCCTGCCTACCTCACGCACAAGCTCCCTGTCAAAGGAACAGCCCAGCGCGCAGGGCGACGGCATACAGACTCCGCGGATTTCATTGTTGTCCTCCTCTGCGAAAGAATAAGCCGCGCCGTGAGCGCCGTCGGTCATATTGATCTTGCCGTATTCAACGGATTGTCCGACACATATATCCAAATCGTCATTTATTCTTTTATGAAGGTTAAGCTCGGAATCATCCAATCTTCTCACCCTTTACTTCTGTTATGTAACAAATTAATAATACCACATTTGCACTATAAATTACAAGTAATTTTTGTTAATATTTGCAATATGCACTTATTTTTTGTCGAATTCTTCGTATTTACGTCGAATTGTCTGAAATAAAATTAGTTGACATTCATGTGTCAAAGAGTTAAAATATAATGTATTATACATTCATCATAATATGCAGCCCCGAATAAACCGGAATTGCATTGCTGGAAAGGAATCATTCATATGACTAAAATCAGAACGCGCTTCGCGCCGTCTCCGACCGGCTATATGCACGTCGGCAACCTGCGCACCGCGCTTTACGCCTATCTTATTGCCAAGAAGGAGGACGGCGACTTCATTCTGCGCATTGAGGACACCGACCGTGAACGTCTCAAGGACGGCGCTATGGACATCATCTATGACACCCTGCGGGAAACCGGCCTTCTCTGGGACGAAGGTCCCGACGTGGGCGGTGAATACGGTCCCTATATTCAGTCGGAGCGAAAGCCGATCTATATGGAATACGCCCGCAAACTGGTGGAAATGGGACATGCCTACTACTGCTTCTGCACCAAGGAGAGGCTGGAGTCGCTTCACACCGAAGCCGGCGGAATCGCCAAATACGACGGACACTGCCGCAATATTCCGCTGGAGGAAGCTGACAGGCGCATTGCTGCGGGAGAGCCGTTTGTCATACGTCAGAAGATGCCTCGCGAAGGCACATCTTCCTTTGAAGACGCGGTGTTCGGACAGGTGGAAATCGACAACGCCGAGCTGGAAGATCAGATTCTCATCAAATCCGACGGCTATCCCACCTACAATTTCGCCAATGTCATCGACGATCACCTGATGAAGATCACCCACGTCGTGCGAGGCAACGAATATCTTTCTTCCACACCGAAGTACAACCTGCTCTACGACGCGTTCGGCTGGGAACGCCCGGTCTATGTGCACTGTGCTCCCGTCATGAAGGACGCGCACGCAAAGCTCTCCAAGCGAAACGGCGACGCCAGCTATCAGGATCTGATTGCCAAGGGATATGTCTCCGAGGCGGTTCTCAATTACATTGCCCTGCTCGGCTGGAGCCCCAAGGGGGAGGAAGAAAAATTCACCCTCAGCGAGATGACGCAGGTGTTCGACATCGGCGGTATTTCCAAGTCCCCCGCTATCTTCGACCCTGAAAAGCTGCGCTGGCTCAACGCCGAATACATCCGCGCCATGAGCGACGAGGAATTCCACCAAGCGGTGCTGCCCTTCATTCAGCAGACCGTCAAATCCGAGACCGCCGACACCGAACTCATTGCCAAGTGCCTGCACCAGCGCACCGAGGTTCTGGGAGAAATCGGCGCACAGATCGACTTTATCGACACACTGGACGATTATTCTCCGGAACTGTTCATCAACAAAAAATCCAAGTCCACGCTCGAGAGCAGCAAGACCATGCTCGAAGCAGTCATTCCCGCGCTGGAAGCCTTGCCTGAATGGTCGCAGGAAGCCATTCATGACTGCCTGATCGGGTTGGCGCAGAGTATGGAGGTCAAGAACGGCCTGCTCATGTGGCCGGTCAGAATTGCCGCTTCCGGCAGAACGGTCACACCCGGTGGAGCGGTGGAAGTTCTCGGCATTCTCGGACGTGAGGAAAGCATGCGCAGGTTACGCGTCGGATTGGAGAAGTGCGAGTAGGCGCTCACGTTCGTTCGCTAACTGAAAACTGAAGACTTAAAATTGA
>CAMHMN010000023.1 GCA_946186245.1 uncultured Clostridia bacterium | reverse complement strand
GTTTTTGATTATTCAATGAGGATTGTGTGAATTGCACCTTTCATCCTCCACAATGTCGAAGGAAAGCATTGACTTATTGTCTTGTCAGTAGTATAATTATTCTAGTTTTCACAAATTCTTTTCTCATTAGGGGTACGATTTTATGTTACTTTTGGGTTACTTCATTTTGCTGGCATTGGTTTTTCTGATTTCCCGTAGGTGGAAGGCAAAGCACAGAACGATCCTGATACTGGGCTACAATTTCCTGTTCGTGCTGGTCGCGCAATATATCGTTCGTGTGATGGCAAGCGACACATTCGTTACTTCGATCGGCAAAAGTCTGTACAATACCGTGCAGGATCTGACATTTGACGGCGATATGGACTGGGCTGACCAGGCTCCCACCGAATGGCTGAAGGCACAGATCTGGCTGGTTGTCTTTCTGGCCGGTTTCTTCAATGTGCGGTCTGTGCTGCTGACCTTCTTCTACCGGTTCTTTGCGCAAGCCAACCTCAGAGTGAAAGTCAGACTTTCCAAGAATCAGTCTATTTTCGTGGGAAAGATCAGCGACGCGCAGGAGCTGGTGGCTGACACTACAAAAAGCATCATTAAACCGCGCATTATCTATATTCCCACAGAGACTCTGCCCGTCGGCAGCGAGCTTTACAAAATCTGCCGCATAGAAAAAGAATCCTATCTGAACCATCTCAAACGCCGCAAGAATTACACCGTGGTTCTGCTTCCCGACGACGAATACGTCAATCTTGAAAGGGTTCACTCCCTCAACGAATGGGTCGGCAAGAATAAAAAGAAGGTTGGGTCGGTCAGAGTGTCCGTTTTCCTGGACAACAATCTGGAAAGATTCCACGACTTCAGGGCCGACAATCTTGACACATGCGTGATTTCTAAGGAGGAAATCGCGGTCAGAAGCTTTTTTGAGGAGTGTCCGCCCATCGAAATTCTGGAGAAAACAAACTCCTTTGAACAAAACGGACTGCCCTATCTGACAGATCCCTTCAAAATGTGCGTGATCGGATTTGGCAGCATCGGCCAGGAATTCCTTCTGCTTTCGTATGAGAACTCCGCGTTTCCCACCAGAAACGGCGACAGCGGCTTCTTCAAGGCGCTTGTGATAGACGATAAACTGGATTCAAAGAAGGCGGCTTTTCTGACCGAAGCCCCTCATTTTGCCGACAGCAAAGAGATTGCATTCGTAAAGGCGGAGTACAATTCCGATCTGTACTTCGAGGCTGTAAAAAAATATGCCACCGACTGGAAGCAGATCGTTGTTTCAACCGACGACACCAAGGCGAATATCGACATTGCCATGAAGCTCTGCCGCATTTATGACGGGCTCGGCATGATTGAATCCAGACCCCAGATAACGGTTGTTTTCCACGACAGCTTTGCGGGCGCAAAAAGCCTGCTGGATAAATCCCCCAATGTCAAGGTCGTGGACGTCGAAAGCCGGTTGATCAATTATAAAACGCTTGTCGACAGAAGCACCGACCTCATCGCCATAGACGCTAACAGGCATTACAATCAGGTCAGCAACCGCGGAACTTACTGGAACAATCTGGGGACATTCCTGGAGGCATCCAACCGCGCGCTTGCGCTTGATATTCCCATCAAGCAGAGGCTCTTTAAGATGTCCAGGGCGTCACAGACGCAGACCCTCGAATTCCTTGCCAGATATGAGCACAACCGCTGGATGGCTTTCAGCTTCGCCCACGGCTGGATGCCGTTGCCTGCGAGCGAGCTCACCGAGCAGGAACGGGCCAATTTCATCACCAAGCGCAAGCTGGAAAAACGCCATGCCTGCCTCGTTCCTTGGGAAGAGCTTGACAGCCTTCCGCAGGAAACCCCCGGAAAGATCAAATCTTACGATGTGGAAAACGTCAGGCACGCTTTGGGTGACGTATCCAAGATTTAGTTTTTCATGGAATCATTTCAATCATTCCATAAACCTCTTTTGTCAGCGATGGCAGGAGAGGTTTTTTTCGGAATATATGAAAAATTCTCCCGACAGGCGAGCCGGCTCGAAATCTGCGTTATTGCAAATCCGTCCTTCCAATGCTACAATCATATTGCAAGCGGCAAACAGGACAACATTTTCAGGAGGATTCAAGATATGGAATTAGGAAAGAAAATCAGACAGCTTCGCTTCAAGGCAGGTCTGACGCAGGAACAGCTCGCGGAAAGAATGGGCATCGGCGCGCAGTCGGTGTCCAAGTGGGAAAACGCCGTGTCCATGCCGGATATCACTTTGCTTCCGCTTCTCGCGGAGATTTTCGGCGTGAGCATTGACGATCTCTTCGACCTTTCGACCGAACAGCGGCTCAACCGCATAGAAAACCGCATGGACGTGGAAGAGGAACTCCCGCCCGACGTGTTCCGTGAATATGAGGATTATCTGAAATTGCAGCTTGGCAACGAGCCGTACAAAAAACGCGCCACCGCATTGATTGCCTATCTCTACTGGCACCGCATGAACGCCGCCGCGCAGAAGGTCCGCCGTTATGCCAAGGACGCGATCCGTCTCTCACCGGGGGAAAAGGAATGTCAGTGGATGCTGAATATGGCGGAGAACCATTATATCTGGGACTGGAATCTGTCCAACCACTCCAAGGCCATCGAATTTTACCGCGGGCTTGTGGAAGCAAATCCCGACAGCACGCTGTCCTATGCCTACCTGCTCGACAATCTGATTGCCGATCACCGCGCGGTCGAAGCCGAGCGATATCTCGACAGGCTTTGCGGGCTGGAAGGCGCCAATCCCGTTACCACGCAGGTCTACCGCGCCTATATCGCCCTCGCCCGTTTTGACGAACCCGCCGCGGATCGCATCATGGAGCAGTTGACGGAAACCCATCCCGACAGCTTCGCATGCCTGTTTGAAGCAGCGCAGTATCACGCGAGAAAATGCAACTATTCCAAAGCCATCGAGCTTTACGAGCGTTCCTTCGACAAGGAACCGCGCAGGCCGAGATTTCAGGACGAACTGCACGGAATCGCCGAAATCTACGAGATCATGGGCGATTATGCGAACGCGGCTGCCACCTGGGACAGAATTATCACGCTCCTGCGGGATGAATGGGGCATGACGGAAGAAACCGCCCTCAAAGACGCGGAGCGGGAAAAAGCACGTCTGCTAGCCAAGGCATAATAATTTTTCAATCAGGCATGATGAGCAAAGCGCTTATTATGCCTGATTTTATACCGGCGGTATATAAATTAATTTACAATTAGTATGGCTAGTGCCTTCCCTTTCCCGCCGGATATGGTATAATAGTACCATAAGAGCAAGGACGGTGAAAATCATGGAAATGAAGCTCGCGGAAAATATTCGTGCGTTCCGGAAGGAAAGGTCGCTGACACAGGAACAGATTGCCGAAGTGCTGGGCGTCACCGCCGGGGCCGTTCACAAGTGGGAAGCGAAGATGTCGGTTCCCGATCTGGAACTGATCGTGGAGATGGCGGACTTGTTCGACACCTCCGTGGACGTGCTGCTCGGCTATGAAATGAAGGACAACCGCCTGGAAGCAACCGCGAGGCGGCTCCGGGAGTACCGCAGGAGCAAGGACCGGGAAGGGCTTGCCAAGGCGGAAAAGGCGCTGAAGAAATACCCTCATTCCTTCAAAATCGTCCAAGAGTGCGCCTCGCTGTACGGCGGTTTCGGGCTTGAAAGCGGGAACCGGGATTATCTTCTCCGGGCGCTGGAACTGACGGAGCAGAGCCTTCCGCTGCTCGGGCAGAACACCGACCCGGAAATCAGCCAGCAGACACTCTATGGCAAAATGGCAAATATCTATCTGGGACTGGACGAAACCAACAAAGCCATCGAACTGTTGAAAGCCAATAATGCAGGCGGTCTTTACAACCACAAGATCGGGCAGATTCTCGCCATGCGGGAACGCGGCGAGGAAGCCGCCCCCTTTCTGTCGGAAGCCATGTCGCAGATCGTCAGCCAACTGATCTATACGGTCACCGGATACATGAATGTCTACGCCAACCGCGGCGACTTCGCTTCCTGTCAGGCAGTCCTGCGCTTCGGGCTTGACTGCTTTTCCGGACTGCGAAAGGAAAACAAGCCCAACTACCTCGACAAGGTGAGCTGTGCATTACTCTCCTGTCTTGCCTGGTCGCAGTGCATGACAGGGCAGCAGACAGAAGCGCGCGCTTCCTTGAAAAAAGCCAAGGAGCTGGCAGAATTCTTTGACAACGCGCCGAGCTATGACGAGAGCGATATCTGCTTCATCGAACGCATTGAAGGCGCCAGCATTCACGACGACATCGGCGCGACCGCCGGGGACGTCATTCGGAATTTACTCGATGAATTTCAGAACCGGGAGCTGACCGCTCTCTGGGAATCCATTTCCGTGCGGGAGGAACAATCATGAGCAGGAAAACAGACAAGGAAACCAAAACAACCGAACAGGCATTGACCAAAAAAGAACTGAAAAAACTGCGCCGCCAGTTCAAGCACACGATGTTTCACAAAAATCATTTCAACCTTTTCATGACCCTGTGCGCCGCGGTGCTGTGTTCCGCGGCGGCTATCGTAAGTTCGTGGCTGCTCAAGGAGGTTTTGGATCTGACTGCGGGGAACAGCCGCTTCGATCTGAACACACTGCTGATACTCGCTGTCTTCTGTGCCTTGCTGCTTCTGCTGGGCGGTATCATCGACTATTGCTTCCTTTCAAGGTTCCGCGCCAAAGCCATGAAGCAGTACCGCGCCTTCGTCTTTGACAAAATCCTGCAAAAGGGCATTCAGGCTTTTTCCAAAGAGAACACATCGCTCTATATTTCCGCCCTTTCCAACGACGTGAACACCATCGAGCAGGAGTATCTCAGGCCCCTGCAAACCAACATCGAAGCGGGACTGTCCTTTATCGGCGCACTCGCGCTCATGCTGTGGTACAGCCCCCTGCTGACCCTCATTTCCATCGGCTTTTCGCTGCTGCCCATCATTTTCTCGGTGATCTTCGGCAATAAGGCGGCCATGGCGGAAAAGAATGTCTCCGACAGGAAGGAAAGCTACACCGACGTGCAGAAGGACGCGCTCACCGGCTTCAAGGTGATCAAGAGCTTCAAGGCGGAGAAAAGCATCTCAAGCCTCCATGGACAGAAAAACGAGGATGTCGCAAACGCTTCCAATAAACGCTACAAGGCATCGGTACTTGTCACCTACTCTTCCACACTTTCCTCTGTCGTTGTGCAGTTCGGTGTGTTCTTTGTCGCGGCGGCGTTTGCGCTCTCCGGCAAGGGCATCACGGTCGGTACCGTTCTGGTATTCGCGCAGCTCATGAATTACCTGTTAGCTCCCATCCAGCTCTTCCCGAATTTCTTCGCGGGCAGACAGTCGGCGCTCCGGCTCATGGAAAAACTGGTGGTCGCTCTGAGTCAGAACATTCCCGACGAGGGCGAACACATTCAGCCCAAGCTCACCGAGGGCATTTCCATCCGCGACCTGCATTTTGCCTATGAGGAAAACAAACCGGTGCTCAGCGGCATTGACATGGATATCGCTGCGGGCGGCTGCTATGCGCTGGTCGGCGGCTCCGGAAGCGGAAAGTCTACCATTCTGAACCTTCTCATGGCAAGCTCCCGCGATTACGGCGGAGAAATTCTCTATGACGGCAAGGAGCTGAAAACCGTCTCTCCCAGCTCCCTTTACGACCTGGTTTCCATCATTCAGCAGAATGTCTTTGTCTTCAACAGCACCATCCGTAACAATATCACGATGTTCTCCCAGTTCCCTGCGGAGGACGTGGACCGTGCCGTGCGGATGTCTGGCCTTCAAAAACTCATTGAGGAAAAGGGCGAAGACTATCTCTGCGGTGAGAATGGCTCGGGGCTTTCCGGCGGCGAACGCCAGAGAATCTCCATCGCTCGCGCGCTGCTGCGGAATACACCCGTGCTGCTGATCGACGAAGCCACCGCTTCCCTTGACAATGAAACTTCCTTTGAAGTGCTGGACGCGATTCTGAATCTCGACGGCTACACCAGAATTATCGTCACCCACGACCTCGACGAAAATATCCTGCGCCGCTGCACCGGCATCTTCACCCTCAAGAAGGGCGAGCTTTCCGAACAGGGCACCTTCAACGAACTGATGGACAGAAAGGGCTACTTCTATTCGCTCTTCACCGTGTCGCAGAAGTAACCCAAAATCACCGATCTGTTTTTTCATCCGAAAGCCTCTTTTGTCATCATGACAGGAGAGGTTTTTATTTTGATGATTGAATTGTTCATTATTTGGATATATAATGATAGAAAAGACGGTACGGTAAAGGAACAAAGATATGAAAGACATTCTGATTACAGGCGCAAACGGCGGCATGGGAAGGGCGACCGTCGATTTGTTCGTAAAGAACGGCTACCGCGTGTTCGCCCTCGACAGGGAAGCATGCGAGCCGCGCGATAACGTCATTCCCGTTCAGGCGGATGTGACAAACGAAGACAGCGTATCGGCGGCTTTTTCCGCCGTGTCAGCCAGAACGCGGGAGCTGTGCGGCATTATTCATCTGGCGGGAATCTATATGCTCGATTCGCTCGTGGAAATGCCGCCTTCCGAATTCGAACGTGCCTTCCGGGTCAATCTCGGCGGGGCCTTTCTCATCAACCGCACCTTCCTGCCGCTGCTGCAAAAGGGTGCGAAGATCATTCTGCTGACCAGCGAACTGGCGGTGCGCGATCCTCTCCCCTTTACGGGTCTTTACGGCATTACCAAAACCGCCCTCGATCAGTACGCCTATTCGCTGCGCATGGAGCTGCAGCTCATGGGAATCAGCGTATCGGTGCTGCGTGCCGGCGCGGTGGACACCGGTATGATCGGCGCTTCGACAAAGGCATTGGACGCATTCTGCCATCACACAAAGCTCTATGCCGTCAACGCCAAGCGATTCAGGGAAATTGTGGACAGCGTGGAAGCCCGCAGGATTCCGCCCGCTAAAATCGCCGCGAAACTGCACCGCATCTTCACCCGCAGGAAGCCGAAATTCGCCTATTCCATCAACCGCAACAGTTTGTTGATTTTACTGGATATGCTGCCAAAGAGGGCGAGGTTCTGGATTATCAGAAAAATTTTGTCCAGATAAGGAGCAGAATCGCATGACAAAAGAAATCGAGATGCAGGGATGCATTGAAATCCCACCTGAAGTCTCTCAGGACGAAGTGTGCGACAAATTGATTGCATTTATCGAGGCTAACGGCTGGTATTTCGGAGGAGGATTCCGGACTGTCATTGACGGAGAGTACATTGACGACAAGAAAGCTGATGAAAATCTGTAAAGGAACAAGTGAAATGAAAATCTTAGTCAGTGCCTGCCTTCTCGGGCAGCCATGCAAATACAACGGCGGACACAATTTCAATGAGAAGGTAGCCGCGTTGCAAGCGGAACATGAAGTCATTCCCGTCTGTCCCGAAGCGGCAGGCGGATTGCCGATTCCGCGCATTCCCTGCGAGATTGTCCGCGGCGAGGTCATCGACCAATCCGGCGAAAGCAGGGACCGGGAATTCCGTGAGGGGGCGGAAAAATGCCTAGCGATTGCGGAAATGGAACATATCGACCTTGCGATATTGCAATCCCGCAGCCCTTCCTGCGGCATCCGGCAGATTTACGACGGCACCTTCTCCCGCCGGCTCACGGAAGGCTCCGGTGTGTTCGCGTCGCTGCTGGCGGAGAAAGGATTCCGCGTGATGGACGTGGAAGATTTTGAAGCGAATGCAGACAGTGTGATGAGAATTGATATATCGGAGTTTTCATGCCGTTATCATGTCCGCTGCCTGCATGATGCCGACATTCCGGACGTCTATTCCCTGTGCTGCGGAAATCCGCAGTATTACCGATACTGCCCGCCCTTCGTCACGGAGCGGAGCATTCGGGATGACATGAAGGCCCTGCCGCCAAGGAAGGATTCTTCCGACAAATACTACGTCGGCTATTTCGACGGGGAAAGGCTGATCGCGGTGATGGATTTCATTATGGCCTATCCCGACGAAGAAACCGCCTTCATCGGGTTCTTTATGGTGGAAAATTCGATACAGCGAAAGGGCGTCGGCAGCGGCCTCATCGACGAGCTGTGCCGTTATCTGAAAAGCCTCGGTATCAAGGAAATCCGGCTCGGATGGGTGAGCGACAACCCGCAGGCGGCGAACTTCTGGCACAAGAACGGATTTCAGGAAACCGGCCTTTCCTACGACACGGAAACCTACAACGTAACGGTTGCCATGAAGCAACTGTAACGGCAAAAGAAGCAGTGACAAACCATATGGAAAAGATGGAAAACCAATCCGTCATTGATGAAGCAATTGCATACGGAAAAAAAGCCTATCAAACCCTAGTCGCAAATTTCCATCACAGGGATCGCTCGTTGGAGCATTGCCACAAGGCCTGCCTGTATTGTCGCGAAACATGCAGGCAGGAATCCCGCGAGCCGAACGACAAGGAAGTGGATGAACTGTGCCTTCATCTGGCGGTTTATCTGGCAAGCTGGGGAATGTACCGCAATTCCTTCCTGATGGGGAATGATTACAAGATTCACGCGGATGTGGTTCGCATACTGCTTGACAGTAATCGGGATGATCTTTGGGAAATTTCTGCGGACAAGATGGCGGAGGAAACAAAAGCGGAATCCATCATGGATCTGTACGGTGCCATCCGGGATACATACAGAGAAGTCGCAGGCACAACGCCGACCGATACCCTGCTCACCAAAGTGCTGCTGGCCACGGTCTGCTGCACGCCTGCCTTTGATACCAATTTCAAAAAAGCCATGTCGCTCACCGGCATCACCAAGCAGAAATGCTGCAAAGAATCCCTTATGGCACTGGGGAAGTTTTACAAAAAGCACATGGAGTCACAGTTTGAAGATTTCTTCGAAGACAAAGACATCGACGAAAAATATCCTGCGGCGAGAATGATAGATATGTGCTTCTTTGAGTACGGACAAGCACTGTACAACGCAGAAAAAGAAGGCAAAACAGCCAAATCATAAATACATTCTATAGTAAAAATGACATCAGGAGGTATCGAAATGGCATTTGTTTCCATGATGATTGTATTGATTCTGATAGCGGTTCTGATTCTCGGCGCGCTGCTGATTGCGGGACTTGTGCTGCTCATTGTCGGCATTGTGGGCAAAAGCAGGGCGAAAAACGCCGGCAAGAAATCGCCCGTGGTCTGCATCGTCCTCGGTGCGGTGCTGCTGGTGCTGCCGGTTGTCACATCGGCGGTTCTCGCCGTATGGGGCATTTCCTCCACTGTAAAGACAGCCATTAATCGCACAGAGTACGAATGTGTCCCCGACCGCTGGCGAAACGAATGGTGTTCCGATTCGCAGGCGGAGGATGAAATCATCGACGCGCTGCTCACTTCGGCAGACAGCGGCAACCGCGAGGCATTCAGCAGGAATTTCACGCCCGAGCTGCAAAGCAAAGAGGGATTCGACGACGCCGTCAATGCCTTTTTCGCTGCCTATCCCAAGGGATTTGCCAACTGCGAGAGAAAGGACGAAAACAGCGGCGGCTCCGGTTCCTACAACGCCGGACATAACGTCAAGACCGATTCGGTACACTTCAACACCACGATCGACGGGAATTGGTACTACGTCAGCATACATTTCTGCTACGAAAACACCGACGAGCCGGACAAGGTGGGAGTGACGGATTTCAAAATCATGAATCTGGAAGCCGCTGCTCTATTCTTTGACCAATACAGCAGGGACTCGGATTACGGCAGCGACGTCTACCTGCTGTGCGGCATCAGAAGCAGCAGCGAAGTGGACGCACGCCTGATTGCGGGCATGCCCTTCCTATGGACGCCTTCCGACACACCGAAGCTCACGGCTGACGAGCTGCGGGATTTATTGAAGGAAAACAAACGGCTGGATTCTCCCGCCTTAACGGAGAAACTCGGTGAACCCAACGCCTTCCGGAAATTCTTCAACTCCAACGGCTACGAGTATTATTTCGAGCTGACCGACAGAAACGGTGCGCCTTGCTATGCCCTTATTGAAACCGATTCGCCTTTTGGCGAGATATTCAGCGCTTACCTCTGCACGACGACGGAATATGATTTCGACTACACGCTCTTTGACAACGGAAGCAGCGAAGAAAAGGGTTGATTTTTCCCCCCGCATAAGCTATTATATTATTGAACCACTCAATTAACGGATTGGGATGTGATATGCAATGCTAACTGCCATTAAATCTCTTTTCTTCATTATTCTGGCAATCTTTGGGCTGGTATTATCGTTTTTCATCGGGTTGATTCTGCTCATCCGCGGCTTTTTAAAGAAACCCCTCGCGGAATACGCCGGCAGTCAATATCCAAAGAAGCTGATACGCGTCGGTACCGTCATGATTTCGCTTCCGTTTATTGCGATCGCGGCGGTTTCCATCTGGGGCATTACTTCATCGGCCAATACACTCTATAACCGGGCGCATTACGAATGTGTCCCCGACGTATGGAGATACGAGAGTGTTTCGCAGACGAGAGCGGAACAGGAGATCATTCAAGCGCTGCTCAATTCCGCCGACAAGAACAACAGAGAAGCATTCGCCAAGAATTTCACCCCGGAAATGCAGAAGAAAAAGGGATTTGAAAAAGCGGTTGTCCGTTTTTTCGAGGCATATCCCTCCGGACTTTCGCATTATAAAATCTACGACAAGACCCGTCCCGAGTCGGCTCCCTCCGACAGTGAAGCGGCTGTCAGGACAGACTCCCTGTCCTTCCGGTGCGGCACCGACGAAAACTGGTATTTCGTCAATCTCGAGTACTGCTACTGGAATCAGGACGAGCCCAACAAAGTGGGCGTTACGGGTTTCCGGGTGATGAATCTGGAAGCCGCCGCGGTGTATTTCGAAAATGAAGACGCCAACACACCCGATGAATTTCCGGTATGCGACATCAGAAGCAACAGCCGGATCAACGCCCGTCTGGTCGGCGGCAGGCCTTACCTCTGGACATCCACCGACGCACCGAAGATTTCCGAGGAACAGCTGCGCCATCTGCTCGAAAAAACCAACCGGCTGGACGACCCGCTTCTGATTTTGAATATCGGGGAGCCAAACCTTGTCATCAAGAACCCGGACAGCACGGAATACGGGTATTTCTTTGAGCTGACCCCACAGTCCGGGGAGCCGCGTTACGCCTATTTTCAGACCGATTCCGAACGCGGGAATATTCTGTGGGGAGTCCTCTGCACCCCCTATAAAATCGATTATGACCACTATCTCGTGGAATACAATCCTAAATAACAGACAGCAGCCCTGCCGGAAAAACAAAATCCGGTAGGGTTCTTTGTAATATCTGTCACATTTCCGGCTAAACTAATTCCGGAAGGAAGTGACCGGACATGTTCGTCTCTCTGATTCGCACCGTGATACTCTATGCCATTGTCATATTTGCCGTGCGGGTGATGGGCAAACGGCAGATCAAGGAAATGCAGGCCTCCGAGATTGTGGTAACGCTGATGATTTCCAACATCGCCGCCATGCCCATGCAGGAAGTAGGCATCTCCATCTTCACCGGCATTATTCCCATACTGACGCTGGTGGTAACCGAAATCGCCATGTCGTATATCATGCTCAAATACCGCCCCTTCCGCCAGCTGATTTCCGGAATGCCGGTGGTGGTCATCGAAAAGGGGAAGGTCAACCAGGCTGCCATGCGTTCACTGCGGCTGAGCAATGAGGATTTGTTTGAGGAGCTGCGCAAGAAGGACATATTTGACCCCTCCAAAGTGGAATACGCGATTTTTGAGACTGACGGGGTCATGAGCGTGCTGCTCAAAAGCGGCGAGCTTCCTCTGACCGCTTCCCAGGCGGGAAAGGACGACGGGAAGGATTGCCTCAACGCCCTGATCGTCAGCGACGGCGAAATCGAAACCGAAGCCGCAAAGCTCACAGGCTGGACGGCCGATAGAATAAAAAAGACGCTCAAATCCCAGAGCGTCAGGCTGAGCGACGTATTCATCATGTACGGCGACAGCGGAGGAAAATTCAAAATCATCAAAAAGGTGGGGAATGCAAAATGAACCGCGAAAGGATAAGCGTGGTACTGTTTCTGCTGCTGATCATATTCTGCACATCGGCGCTGCTCGGCACGGTTCGTGTCAGCCGCAGAATGACCGACATTACCAATCAAGCCATTTCCATGAGCGACATGGGCAGGACGGACGCCAAAAGCATTGAAAAGCTGGACGCGAAAATCGACGAGCTTTCCCAATTCTGGCAGAAATACGAGCCGGTCGTTTCCACCTATTCCCGTCACGATGAGCTGGAACGGGTTTCCTCGGCGGTGCAGCGGCTGCGTCCGCTGTACGACAGCGGGAAGTTCGGGGAGCTTTTCCTTACCCTGCACGAAACACACGACGCGCTGGAGCACCTCAGAAAAACCGAGCTGCCCACCGTCGCGAATATTCTCTAAAACGCAGAATAAAAGGGCGTTTCCGCAACGGTATACGGAAATGCCCTTTCTGTGACCCATCTGATTATTTCTTGTCGCCCAGGTCGTGCTTGATCTGGGTGGTGCTGATTTCCGGCGTGCGGGCAAGATAGACCACTTCGCAGCCTTCGTCCCGCAGGAAGTCGAATTTGCCTTCCCAGTCGTCGCCGATCACGAAGGTGTCAATGTGGTACTCGTGCACGTCGCTGCGCTTCTGGTCCCAGTTTTCCTCCGGAATGACCAGATCGACATAGCGGATGGCTTCCAGCAGCGACTTGCGCTGTTCGTAGGTGAAATAACACTTCTTGTGCTTCTCGTTCCAGTTGAATTCATCGGTGGAAAGGCACACCACCAGATAATCCCCCAGCGCCTTGGCTCTTTTGAGCAGATTGATATGCCCGTAATGCAGCAGGTCAAATGTGCCGTATGTGATAACTCGCTTCATATATTTCGCGTCTCCTTGCTGAGCTTTATACTTATATCTTACCATTATCAAAAGAAAAAGTCAACAAAACAAATAAAAACAAAACAGATAACAGTGCCAAAAAAACACGCTGTTATCTGTTTATGTTAAAAATATGATCCTCTATTTTCTCTTGCCTGCCAGCAGGGCAACCTTGTCGTTGTCCACCGAAAGCAAGCCGCCTGTCACCTTGACAACGTGCTCCTGCGGATTGCCGTCGTGGTCGTGGGTGACGTAACGGGCGGAACAGGGCACCGTCACCGCAATCAGCGGAGCGTGTCCCGGAAGCACTGCCATATCGCCCTCGGTGGTGCGCACATAAAAGGCGCTCACTTCACCGTTGAAGGCGTCCCCGTCGGGGGAGGATATCTTCAGGTGGAAGGTGGTAATGCTGCTCAGGGCGTTGATGTTGTTCAGTTCGCTCATTTCGCAGCCCTCTCCGCCTTTGCCCTGACCTCGTCGATGGTTCCCGCAAAGAGGAACGCCGATTCGGGCAGGTCGTCACATTCGCCGTCGATGATCGCCTTGAAGCCCTTCACCGTTTCGCTCAGCGGAACATAGGTTCCCTCGATGCCGGTGAATTTCTCAGACACATGGAAGGGCTGCGACAGGAAACGCTGAATCTTTCTGGCGCGCTGGACGAGCTTCTTGTCCTCGTCGGAGAGTTCGTCCATACCCATGATGGCGATAATGTCCATCAGTTCCTTGTAACGCTGGAGGATTCGCTGTACTTCCTTGGCGACGGCGTAATGCTCCTCGCCCACCTTCTCGGGGGAGAGGATGCGGCTGGTGGATTCCAGAGGATCGACAGCCGGATAGATGCCCTGCGAAGCGATGCTTCTGGATAGAACGGTGGTCGCGTCCAGATGGGCGAAGGTCGTGGCCGGAGCCGGGTCGGTCAGGTCGTCGGCAGGAACATAAACCGCCTGGACCGATGTGATGGAGCCCTTCTTGGTGGAAGTGATGCGCTCCTGCAGCGCGCCCATTTCAGTGGCCAGCGTCGGCTGATAGCCGACGGCGGAAGGCATACGTCCCAGCAGAGCCGACACTTCGCTGCCCGCCTGGGTGAATCGGAAGATATTGTCGATGAAGAGCAGAACGTCCTGGTTTTCCTTGTCGCGGAAGTATTCCGCCATGGTCAGACCCGAAAGCGCCACGCGCATTCTGGCTCCCGGCGGCTCGTTCATCTGGCCGTAGACCAGCGTTGTCTTGTCGATAACCCCGGATTCCATCATTTCGTAATAAAGGTCGTTGCCCTCGCGGGTGCGTTCTCCGACGCCGGTGAAGACCGACAGGCCGCCGTGCTCCTTGGCGACGTTGTTGATCAGCTCCATGATGAGAACCGTCTTGCCGACGCCCGCGCCGCCGAAGAGTCCGATCTTGCCGCCCTTGGAATAGGGGCAGATCAGGTCGATGACCTTGATGCCTGTTTCGAGAATCTCAGTGGAGGAGGCAAGCTCCTGATAGCCCGGTGCCGGACGGTGAATATTCCAGCGTTCCTCGGTCTGGGGAGCCGGCTTGTTGTCCACCGTATCGCCCAGCACGTTGAAGATTCTGCCCAGCGTCTCGCGGCCGACCGGAACGCTGATGCTGCTGCCGGTATCGGTGACGGTCACGCCTCTCTGCAGTCCGTCCGTGGAAGACATGGCGATGCAGCGTACCACGCCGTCGCCTATGTGCTGCGCCACCTCGACGGTGAGCTTTTTTTCTCCTATCGGAATGGTGAGGGCGTTGTTAATGGCGGGAAGGTGTCCTTCCCTGAACCTGACGTCCACGACAGGTCCCATTACCTGCACCACAACACCTGTGTTTTTTTCTGCCATTTTTGTATTACACTCCTCTTATACAAGGAAATCGTATTTATATAAACGGGAAAAGGGAATTTTGCAAATCGTTACCTGTTCGGCTGCGCCCGGGGCGAACTCACCCACCGCAAGCGGTCCCCCCTCTCTTTCATAGAGGGCTGATGAACTGCCACGCGCTATTTCCCTTCCCTGAAAGGGAAAGTGGCACGAAGTGCCGGATGAGTTTGTGCAAATCGAGCTTTATTCTGAATCGGGAACCGTGCCAGTGCCATAAGTCTTAAGTTGACGACATTGCCCTGCACCCCGCGCTCGCCTGGACAAAAAACGCTCGCTTTATTGGCGCTGCGCGCTTTGCTTTTTTCTTTTTGGATTTCCGCTTTACCGTCCACTGCCCGCGACGATTTCGGTAATTTCCTGCGTGATGGCTCCCTGACGTGCTCGGTTGTAGGTCAGGCGCAGATCGTCCAGCATCTCGCGGGCGTTGCGTCCGGCGCTGTCCATCGCCATTCTCCGCGCGGCATTCTCGCTGGCGAAGCTCTCCCGCACGCCCCACATCAGCATGCCGTAGACGTATTCCACGACGGCTGCATTCATGACGCTCACCTCGTCCGGCTCGAATTCAATGCCCCCGGCCCGTTCGCTCCCGGTCTTTTCAAAGGGGAGCAGCCATTTGATGGAAGCCTCCTGCGTCATCATGGAAACATAATCCGTGCTGATCATGCCGAGGCGATCGAATTTTTCCCGGGCAAAATCCTCACACAGCTTCACCGCCAGCTCGTGTCCCTGCTCGCAGGTATAGCCTCCGCAAAGGGTCATCTCTCCGCCGAAGTGCTCGCAGGCACGCTTGCCTATGCAGATCTTCTCCGCATCCGGAATTAATTCGGCGGCGCGGAATACGTTGGAATTGTAGCCGCCGCAAAGCCCTCTGTCCCCCGCTATGACGATCAAAAGGGTTCTGTCGCTGCCTTCTGTGCGCATATAGGGACTGCGCTGGCATTCGGGGCAGGAAGCGAGCGTCGCGGTCATGATCTTCAGAGCATCCACGTACTGACGCGCCTTAATCATTTCCTCGCTGGCGCGGTAGATCTTGGACGAAGCCACAAGCCCCATCGCCGTGGTCAGGTGGAGCATGGAATCAACGCTGCGGATGCTGGAACGAAGGCTTTTGATATCGGCGCTCATTCAGGTCACCTCCGCATATCGTCAAGAGCGGATTTCAGCTCGGTTATATCGGATTCGTCAAAGTGATTGTGTTCGATTCTGTCAAGCCAGTCGGCGTGCTTATCCTCCAGCAGCCTGAAAAGCCGCTGCTCATAATCGCGCACTTCGCTGACCGCGTATTCGTTGAGATAGCCGTTGATGACAGCGTAGACGATGGCCACCTGACAGCCCGTGCGGATGGGCGAATTCTGCTTCTGCTTGAGCACCTCGACGATTCTCTCGCCGAGGGCAAGACGCGCCTTGGTATCCGGGTCGAGATCGCTGCCGAACTGCGCGAAGGACTGAAGCTCACGGTACTGCGAATAGAGCAGCTTGAGCTCGCCGGCGACCTTCTTCATGCCCTTGAGCTGTGCCGAACCGCCGACACGGCTGACCGAAATACCCGGGTTGATGGCCGGAATAACGCCCGCGTGGAAGAGCTCGGTTTCCAGGAATATCTGTCCGTCGGTGATGGAAATGACGTTGGTCGGAATGTAGGCCGAAACGTCGCCTTCCTGCGTTTCGATGATCGGAAGGGCGGTTATCGAACCGCCGCCGTATTCCGGAGCGACACAGGCAGCCCTTTCCAGCAGACGGGAATGCAGATAGAATACGTCGCCGGGGTAGGCTTCACGTCCGGGAGGTCTGCGGATCAGCAGGGAAATTGCGCGGTATGCCACGGCGTGCTTGGAAAGATCGTCGTAAATGATCAGCACGTCCTTGCCCTGCTCGCGGAAGTATTCCGCCATGGCGCAGCCCGCGTAGGGGGCGATATATTGCAGCGGCGCGCTCTCGGAAGCGGATGCCGATACGATGATGGAATACTCCATCGCGCCTTCGTCAATGAGCTTCTGCGCCAGCTGCACCACCGACGAATTCTTCTTGCCGATGGCGACATAGATGCAGAGTACGCCGGTGTTCTTCTGGTTGATGATGGTGTCGGAGGCAATCTCCGTCTTACCGGTCTGGCGGTCGCCGATGAGCAGCTCACGCTGACCTCTGCCGATCGGAATCATGCTGTCGATCGCCTTGATGCCGGTCTGCAGCGGAACCGAAACGCTCTTGCGCTCGATGATGCCGGGCGCTTCCGATTCGATGGGACGCATTTGGGTGGTGTGAATGTCGCCCTTGCCGTCGATCGGCACGCCAAGCGCATTCACCACGCGTCCCAGCATCTGCTCGCCTACCGGCACCGAAAGCACCTGTCCGGTGCGTCTGACGGTGGTGCCTTCGCAGATGTTGTTGGTGTTGGCGAGAATGGCGACCGAAACGGTTTCTTCCTCCAGGTTCTGCGCAAGACCCACGCTGCCGTCACTGAATTCCAGCAGTTCGCCCGCCATACAGCTGCGAAGTCCGTAGACCGACGCGATGCCGTCGCCCACCATGACGACGGTGCCGGTCTCGGTCATCTCTATTTTCGATTTGTAGTTTCTGATCTGTTCCTTCAGAATATTGCTGATTTCCTCGGGTTTTCTGTTCATTCGCCTATCACTTTCCTTACGTTTTTCAGCTTGGTTCTCAGGCTCCCGTCGATCCGCAGCCCTTCTATGTCCACTGTCACGCCGCCCAGCAGTTCCGCATCGATCCGCCAGCGGATATTGAGCCTGCGACCGCTGAGCTTCTCCAGTTTGGCACGCATTCTCGTCTTCTGGTCGTCGGTGAGAGCTACCGCGCTGACAACCTCCGCACGGGCAAGGCCTGCCCTTTCGTTGTACAGACGTTCGTACTCGGCTGCACACTCGCCCAGAATGGACGCGCCTCCCTGTTCGCACAGCAGCGAGAGAAAGGACATGGTGTATTCCGACAGCGAGCCTTCAAACGCGGTTTGCAGACTCCCCAGACGTTCCGACTTGGGAATGGCAGGCGCGCCGAGAAAGGCGGCGTATTCGGGAGCGTCCTCAAAAACGCTCTCGATGAACCGGAGTTCCTCCAGAGTTTGCTCTTCGCTGCGGGTTTCACGCGCCAGTGAAAACAGGGCAGCGGCATATTCCTTACTCGTCGCCCTCATTATCGTCACCTATTTCACCTATTTCAGAAATGAATGAATTGATCAGATCGCTGTGATCCTCGGCGTTGATTTCGCGGTCGAGAATCTTGCCGGCAAGAATAACCGACACGTCGGCGATCTGGGCTTTGATATCGTCCTCTGCTTTGCGGCGCTCGGCTTCCGCCTCCGCCCTGGCGCGGCTGATCATGCGGTCGGCGCGTTCCTTGGTTTCGTCCAGAATCGCGCTGCTCTGACGGTTCGCGCTCTCCACCGCGCTGCTCACGATGCCCGCTGCTTCTTCATCGGCGGCAGCCATCTTCTCATTCCATTCCGCCTCGGCGGCAAGCGCTTCGCCCTTGGCCCTGTCGGCTTCGTCATAGCGGGATTCGATCGCCGCCTGACGCTCGGCAAGCACCTTCTTAACCGGCTTGTAGAGGAATTTTTTGAGCATGAAATAGAGAATCAGTAGGTTGCAGAGTGATATGACGATATGCCAGATATTAATGGAAATGATATCCAATGACTGCATACTTCGTCACCTCATTGTATTTTTACGCTTATTTGCCGACTGCATCCATCAGAATGTTGACAAGCATTCTGGGTGCGACAAAGATCAGCAGGATCGCGATAACCAGCGCGTAAAGACCGGTGGTTTCCGCGACGGCGCAGCCCATGAGCATGGTCGAAGTGACGTCGCCCTTGGATTCGGGCTGTCTGCCGATGGCTTCACAGGCGGCGGCAACGGCGTTGCCTTCACCGATACCGGGGCCGATACCCGCGATCATAGCAGCTCCCGCGCCGAGTGCGCAGCATCCGAGAATAATACCGATTGCAAGTTCCAACATGTTAGATTACCTCCAGAGATTTTAATTGTTTTGCCTGTTTTTTCTTGCTTTTGAGCTTCTGTCTTTTCATATATTCTTCTACGGGGAAGCCGCCCGCAACATACAGCATCGTCAGCATGGCGAAGATGAAGGCCTGCAGACATCCGCTGAATATGTCAAAGTAAACCGAGAACACTGCCGGCAGTCCGATGCGGAAGAGGGGTATTTCTCCCAGGAATCCCGGCAGCCAGCCCAGAATCAGCCTTGAAAGCCCCTGCAACGCCGTCGCCAGCAGCACCGAAATGACCGTGCCGGAGAGAATGTTGCCGTAATGACGGAACGCCATGGAAACCGGCGTCGCGAATTCGCTGATCACATTGAGCGGCGCCAGGAAGGGCACCGGCTCGGCAAAGCTCTTTAAGTAACGCACCGGTCCGCACTTCATCTTGTAGTAGGTGATGAGGATGAACACCAGTATCGCCCAGCCGGCGGTGACATTCAGGTCGGATGTCGGGGGGAAGAGTCCCGTCAGCGACAGCAGGCTCGAGAAGGCCGACAGTCCCAGCACCGCACCGATGAAGGGGGTGAATTCCGCAAAGTATTCGCCCATATTGCCCTTGACCAGCTTTTCGGTCTGTTCGACGATCCATTCCGCGAGGTGCTGGCGGTTCCTGTCGGGAATTGCCTTCAGCCCGTGCGTCAGATACAGGCACAGGAAGAAGATGGATGCCATCACCAGCCATTGGTTGACCTGCGTTTCGGTAATGGGCAGTCCCCCGAGCGGCAGCGGAATGGTAAAGAAAATATGCGCGCCGGTGATTTCCACCCCTTCCGCCGCGGGAATCAGCAGGATTTTAAGCAGCGCGCCCACCGCGATCGGCAGAATCATGCCGCCCACCAGCAGCGCGTCCATCAGCTTCGTATTGTCTTTTAATTTTCTTACAATATCCATGTATATTCACTCCTTCCCCTTGATAAATGGTCTTATCATAATTCCGATTCTCGGGAAGAAAAGGGGAATAATGACGGCGTAGCCGTTGAAGCAGGGCAGCGCGAAGCCGAGCACCGCCACCACCAATTGCAGCAGCAGACGCACGGTCTGGGAGAATTTCATCAGGTCGGCGGCAGGCTTCTTCTCCTTGGCGACCGCCTTCTGCACGGTTATTCCCATGAGGAAGAAATTTCCCGCGGCCGTCACTCCTCCGAGGAGATTGCCCAGCAGCACGGTGTAATCCCAGTGCCTTGCCACCAGGAATCCGGCTTGCAGCAGCAGGCTGAGTATTCCGGTGACGGAGGCGATATAGAGGCTTTCCTTCCTGACCGTCGGGTCAATCGCATCGAACCGTTTCAGCAACCGACTCACCCTCCTTTCCCGCTAAATGCCGATTAATCCGAATTATTATAAACGATTTGGCACTGCAAATCAATAAAGTTATTGTAAACAATTATGAGGTTTTGTTGAATTTCCGCGGCAATTCAACCTCTATGCGGCGATTGCATGGAATATTCTATGTGAAAACAGGCGAGGATGCAATAGACAATCCTGCCTTCCCTGCCTAAAATTCATACACCGGAGCAGCCGTGACAGGCGGCTTGTTTTTTTCAGTTTGCCGTGGTATAATGAAGGCAGAATTATTTTACCTGTCTGGAACGGTGCTACATGAACAATTTCAACTGCGCTTATATCATCTGCCCTATCTGCGGCAAGCCGCTGGAACAGAGCGGCAGCTCTCTGGTCTGCCCCATTCGTCATACCTACGACATCGCGCGGCAGGGATATGTCAATCTCCTTCCCGTGCAGCAGAAGCATTCCCTCTCCCCCGGCGACACGCCGGAAATGCTCGCCGCACGGCGTCTTTTTCTGAATCAGGGGCATTACTTCCCCATCTGTGCCGACGTCGCTCACGCATTGCAGGAAATTCCGGGCGGCGTATCGTCCATCATCGACGTGGGCTGCGGAGAAGGGTATTACACGGAACAATTTCTGCGGCTTTTTCAGAGCGCCAGGGTGATCGGCGCGGACATTTCCAAAGCCGCGGTGAAAATGGCGGCTTCCCGCACCAAGGAAATCAGCTGGATCACCGCGACCGCATCCCACCTTCCCGTCGCGGAAGGCTGCGCCGACGCGGTGACGGCGATGTTCTCGCTGGTCTGCGAGGAGGAATTTGCCCGCGTGCTGCGTCCCGGCGGCAGGGTGATTGAAGTGACGGCGGGAACGGATCACCTCATCGAGCTGAAGCGGATCATCTATGACGACCTCTTTGAGCAGCACAAGCGGCCCAAGCCTGTAACCGGGCATCTGAAGGAAATCGGGTGCGAAAAAAAAAATTTCCGCATGACGCTGAACGGCGGGGAATTGAAAAACCTGCTGCAAATGACGCCGCACACCCTGCACGTCAGGCCCGAAAACCGCGCCCGTCTTGTCTCCATTCCTTCGCTTGACCTCACCGTGGGATATTTCGTGAGAGTGCTTGAACTGCCGCAATAATCACGGCAGTTACGGCATACAAATAGAAATTGACAATATTTTATATTGCGTTTATAATATTATCATAGGATGATTGTGTAACGAAGGGACTGATTGAAAAAGATGTTCGGATTTGTGACGGCTGCGTCAGAGCTTCTCAGCGAAGAAAACAAAATACGCTATCGCGGCTGGTACTGCGGGCTTTGCCGTTCGCTCGGCGCGGTCTGCGGTCAGTCCAGCCGACTACTGCTCAATTACGACATGGCTTTTCTCGCCATGCTTCTTTCGTCGGTGCACAGGCTTCCCGAAACCACGGACGAATGCGCCTGTCCCGCCCATCCTCTCAAAAAACACATCGAAATCCGCACTTCCGCCAGCGATTATTCCGCCGATATGAATGTCATTCTCAGCTACTACAAGCTGATGGACGACTGGCACGACGACAGGAATCCCGCCGCGCTGGCAGCGGCTTCGGCTTTTGCTTCCAAATGCCGCGAGCTGGAGCAGAAATATCCCCGTCAGGCGCAGGCGATTTCCACCTGTCTGGAAAACCTCAGCGAACTGGAAGCGGACGGCGAATGCAATCCCGATCTTCCTGCCAATTGCTTCGGACGGCTGATGGGCGAGCTTTTCGTCATGGAGGACGGTATTGAATCCGGGCAGGAACTCCGGGCATTCGGACGGACGCTGGGACGATTCATTTATGTGATGGACGCGGCGACCGACCTTCACAGCGACATAAAGCACGAGCGGTACAACTGCCTGACAGGCACATCGCCCGATGAAATTCATCAGATCCTGCAGGTGATGGGGGGCGATTTCATGCGCTGCTACAAAAAGCTGCCGCTTTCCGCCGACATCGAAATCACCGACAACATTCTGACGGCAGGCGTGTGGCAGAAGTACGCTGCGCAGAAAAGGAAACAGGCAAAAAAGGAGAATGACAAGGAAGATGGCAAAAAGCCCGTATGAGGTGCTGGGCGTCTCTCCCGGAGCCTCTAAGGAAGAAGTGACCAAGGCTTACCGGAAACTCGCAAAAAAATACCACCCCGATCTCAACCCCGGCAACAAAGCCGCCGAGAAAAAAATGAGCGAAATCAACGCCGCCTATGAAGCAATCAAAAGCGGCAATGTGTCATCTGATTTCACTTCTTCTCCGGGACAGGCGGGCAGTTATCATTCCCGCGAGGATCTGGACAGAATGACCGACGCGCGAACCTACATAGAACGCGGGCTGTACGCCGAAGCGCTGGGCCTTCTGAGCCGGGTGAATGTGAGAAGCGCGCAGTGGTATTACCTCAGCGCAGTGGCCAATTACGGCCTGGGAAATTCCGTCACTGCCGTGAGATACGCGCGGCAGGCGGTCATGCTGGAGCCTTCCAACCCGGAGTACCGCGCCGCCTATTCCGAGATATCCTCCGGCGGTGTGGAATACGGCGACTGGCAGAGAGCCAGAGGAGTGGAAATCAACGGGCTGTCCCAGTACTGTTCCACCCTCTTCGGCGGCATGATGCTCTGCTACTGCCTTACCAATTGCTGCGGCATGTAGTCATTTTTAACAGGCGATTGTAAAAGTAATAAAGAAAAGCATAGCGAAGCCGGAAATCAGCGAGCGTGTGGGTTCTGGCGGTCGACAAGCGACAGCCGGTGCAAGGCTCCCTGCCGGGTTCAATGCAGAGCCCCTCGCTGCAACGCACTGGGATTGAATTCGGGGCTTGGCGCAGCAAATACGGTTTTTTCTTTGTTTCAGGTGGAGAAAATTGCCCCCTCCTCAAGCCTCCATAGCCCCGTATTTTCGTTGCTTTCAAGTTTTGCAATCGGCTGACAAGTTCAACCGAAAGGAGACATTTCAAATGGGTAAAATGCTATTCAGACTCAGACTTTTGATGCAGAACCGGTACGGCGCGGATCATCTTTATTACGCGCTGATGCTGCTTTATCTCGTTCTGCTGGTGCTGCGCATCGCGTTCATCCGCATTACCCTTGTCCACAGAATACTCGTATTGATTGCCTGGGCGGTGCTGTTTTTCGCCTTTTACAGGGTATTCTCCACCAACCTCGAAAAGCGCAGGCGTGAAAACGACGCCTTCCTTCGTCTGCTCGGGAGAGCGGGAAGCGTCAATGTCACCAATCCCTTTGAGAATATGGGAAGCGCGGGCTTTGGGAATTTTCAAAAGCCGGAACCCGACAAGAAATACGTCAAATGCCCGAAGTGCAAGGCAACCCTCCGCGTGCCGCGTCAGAAGGGCAAGCACACCGTCCGCTGTCCCCGGTGCGACCACCGCTTCAAGATCAGGATATTCTTCGGGGCCAAAAACAAATAGTATTTCTCAGGCAAAAAAACAGGCTATATACGCAGGAATCCATTCATCCCGCGTATATAGCCGATTTTTTTCAATACACATAGTATTCCTTCAGATTGTCAAGGCAAAGGCAGGCCAGCGCGCCGCTGGCGAATACCGCTCCGCAGTCGATGCAGAAATTGTTGTGGCTGTAGTAAATCTCCGGGCAATAGGTGAAGGAAATCGTCGGCGTATGCCCTGTGACAATGTATGTGTCGCCGCCGAAGTACTCCTTCTCGTAATTGAATCTCACAAAGGCAAGCTCCCGGATGGTGTACGCATCGAGGGGTTTGTCTTTGTCGAATTTGCCGGACTCTCCCAGTCCGGCATGCACCAGGATGAAGGTCTTTCCACCCGCCTCTACCACCTCATAGGGCGCGAATTCCTTCATGTAATCCAGCAGAGCGACACGTTCCTCCCGCGGCAGCCGCTGGAATCCGTCGATGGTGGTCTGTGAGCCGTTCATCTGCCAGACCATCAGGCGATACATGGATTCCTCATTGATATGTTTGTACAGAGTCTCCTCGTTGATCTCGTCCAGCAGCCACTCCAGCACGTCGATGGCCATCTTGTCATGATTGCCCATGATGGGAAACACATTGGGCCGCATGCTCATATCCTGCAGGATTTCAACCGGTTTGCTGCCTCTGTCCACCACGTCGCCCAGAATATACAGCTCGTCATCATCGCTGAAATTGATCTTTTTGAGCATGGCGAGATACTTGTCGTATCCCCCGTGCAAATCTGACATGACATAAATCAAAATGATCGCCCCCGCTAATCATTATACGTCATTGCAGATCAAAAGGCAAGATGTAATTCATATCATTTCACATACTTTCCCACGCGGTTGGACACCGCAACGGCACACAGGATCTTGACGCAGTCGGGAATGATAAAGGGCAGCACACACCAGCCCAGCACGGTGCCGAGTCCTACGGCTCCGGTTGTACGGGCATAGACCAGCATGAACCACGCCGTGCCGAAAGCGTAGCACACGGCAAGCCCGATCAGCATGGAAAGGATCAGCGGGATGACCTTCCTGCCGAATCGGTCAGAGGCAAAGCCCACGATAAACGCTATGAACACAAATCCCACGATATAGCCGCCGGTGGTTCCGACGATCTTGTCAAAGCCGCCCTTCATTCCGGCCAGAACAGGCAGTCCGATGGCCGCAAGCAGGAGATATACCCCCATCGAGAAAGAGGCACGCTTCATGCCGAACAGTCCCGCGACCGTAAAAATGGCAAAGGTTTGCAGGGTAAACGGAACAACGGTCGGGATGGAGATCCATGCGCAGACCGTGATCATCGCCGCAGACAGTGCGATAACGGCGATATCGTATGTGGACAGGAAGGGCTTTGTGCGTGCGGAAGACGTTTGTTTGTCCATTGTAATAATTACCTCCGGTTTTGCGATCAATTGATTCGCTTTGTTTTCCCTGCTATTGTACGCCTTGTTTTTCGAATTGTCAACCATTATTTTTAAATTAGGTTTACAATTTGCAAAAAAAAACAAAAACGGCGCGTTGCCTCGCCTGCAATTTTCCGCAGGCAAGGCAGCACGCCTTGTATGATTCGCACTCTATTCGCTTTTGGACGGAAGATCCTCTATTCCCTGCGCGACGACGGAATGCTCCGCGTATTTCTCCGCCAGCGCTACCGAGAGAATCTTGGCAAGATACCGGAAGGTGTTGGCTTCCTTGTGGCTCCACTTGCGTCTGCGCTCAAACTGGGTGAACACCATATATCCGAAATTTTCTCCGGAACGCCCTTCCAAGGCACAGATCACAAGGGCAATCATGCCGTCGTTTTTCAGCAGATTTTTCAGTGCGGGCTTCAGATTGCTCGTGCCAACATCCGAAACGCATCGGACGCCTTCCGCGCCAAGCTCCGCGTCGAGATTCACATGATGGGTAACCAGAGGAGAGCGGTCGTCGCGTGTCGGAAGGTTGCGGTTGCTGATCCAGCGGCAGACCTTTTTGAGCTTTTCTCCTTTGCCGTATCCCTTGATATACACCGAAACCGCGCTGAGATTATACTTCCGCCCCACCGTGCGAAGCAGGATATCCAATGAACCGTAAATATCATCCGACGCGGTCAGCAGCGAGAAGGCAATATCCACCATATTGATGTCAATCTCGCTCAGATCGTTCTTCGTCTTGAGGCTGTCTGGGTCTGTCGTGCCGCCTATTTCCTTGACAAGGCTGTAATCGGCCTGAAGCTCGCCGTCGTAGATGAAATAGGCATTCTTTCCGTTTCGTTTGGCTTCATAAGCCGCGCGGTCGGCGCACTGATAGAGCTCGTCGAAATCAAAGCCATCTCTACCGAAGAATGCCACGCCGATGCTACAGCTCACGGTCACCTTTTTCTGCACGCCGTAGACCTTGACTAGGCTGCGGCAAAGCCGGCCCGCCTTTTTGACGGCGAATTTCTGGGTCACGTCCTTCATCAGCACCATGAATCGGTCGCCCACCAGCCGCGCCACGATATCGGTATCGCGGAAGGAGGACTTGATGTCGGAGGCAAATTCCTTCAGCACGTTGTCGCCGAAGGTATGCCCGAAGCATTCGTTGATCCGGTGGAAATTATCCAGATCGAGGATCATCAGCACATGGTATTTCTCACCCGCGCCGGAAGGGTCGCCCCTGTCGGCGAGAAACCGCCGTATCCGCTCCTTGCCGGTTTCCTTATTGAGCAGTCCGGTCAGCGAGTCGCACTCCATGCGCCGCTCCATCATCAATTTGTTTTTCTTCTGCTTGTCGATATTCTTGAGCCGGCCGACGATACGCAGGACATTGCCGTCGTCGGCCTTCACCGCGCTGTAGGTGCATCTGAACCACTTGCCGGAGGTGAATCCCACCGGACAGACTTCAAAATCCACTTCTCCGTTCTCACCGTCAATGATGGAGTTGGCAATCGCCTCGTACAGCCTGCGGTAATCGTCCCTGCTCATGATATTCAGAGCATACTGTCCCTGGAAGAAATCCTCCACTGTCACCTCGTTGGTACGGTCGTCATATCGGTACACCGAGAGATATTTCTCCATTCTCGCCTTGTTGCCAGAAAAAACGCAGACGTCCTTTTCGGTGTCATAGTCGAATATCGTCTGCTCCGAGTTCTGCTGGATGATATTGTAACGCTCATTCTGTATCAGCAGCTCCCTGCGCAGCCGCTTGCGCTCGGTGATATCGCCGAACACCAAGGTGATCAGCGCACGCTCGTTTTCACGGTTCACAAATCGCGCGTGGACATTATTGACGCTTACCTGACCGTTCATATGCAGCACGCGGGCTTCAAACACCGCCTCGCGTTGTTCCCCGTCCAAAGAGGTCAGCGTCTCCCGGAAAAGCTCCAGATCGTCGGGGTGAATGATGCCGTCCCACAGACATTCATTGAAAAAGTCCTTGAATTCCAGCCTGTTCCAGCCGATCATCCTGTAGAAATCATCGTTGGCGTATCGGACGGCGATCTGTCCCTCGGAATTGATGAATACCACTGCCATGCTGACCGCGAAGGCTTCCAGCACGCCGTTGGAACGGTATCGGTTCTCGGATTCGCCGCTGATTTCGTCATAGAGCCGTATAACTGAACAGATCAGATATCCCTTGGGGTCGAAGCCGAAGGTCAGCGACACCATAACGGCATTTTCGTCAGGCAGCATCAGCCGGTGGCGGATACACCGTCCGGGGCGCTTGACTTCATCGCAGCGCAGGCCTTCCTCCATAACCTCCCGCAGATTCTCCGCCACCGGCTCCCTGTCCTCGGGGCAGACCAGCTCTATATAGCTCATCCCCTCCGGATCGTCTCCGAAACCCAGCCCCAGCACGCGCGCAAGCTGTCGGCCGGGATTGACGATCTCAAAGCTGTCGGTGGAATATAAGTCGAAAAAGCCGCAGTTTTCATTTGTCGAAACAAATCCGGTCATATTCATCAGATCACCTCCCGCATGATGTGACTGCAATAAGCGTCAGAACAATACACTCAACACAATTCTGACATAACTCCAGTTTTATTATACATTATTTCCATAGTCAATTCAAGTCCTTTTCACCATAATTGTGAAATGTTGCTTGTAAACTTTTTATAAATTTTTTCTCCTTTTCCACTTTATAAAATCCAAGCGTCATATTTTGGTAAAAAAACCCGTCGCTTTTTTCTGAAATCATATTGTCTTTCTCAAAAGTACATGGTATAATGTAAGATAACAAACAGTTAAACGCGGTGATGATTATGAATAGCTCTAACAATTTTATTATAAAAACACTTGACTCCATCAGCGAATGGCTTACTAGCGTACTTCGCAATCTCAGCCACACGCCCATCGGCATGAATTCCGCCGTCAGAATCGCGATGGTGACCATCAGCATTCTGGTAATCTGGTTTCTCTTCAAGCGTATGCTCAAAAGCCAGATCAAGGAATCGGCGTTTTTGCTCTGGACGCTGCCCGCCTTCCTGCTCTTTGTCTACGGCATGTGGCCGGAGCTGACCTATTATGTCGCGGACAAGACGCACCTCGCCTTCGGTTACGCGCTGGTGGTCACGGTGCCCTTCATTGCGCTGCTTTATTACCTCGCCTTCAAGCAGATGTGCCAGATCTCGGCCATCATGTCAAAGGTCGTGGAGCTGGGCTCGGTGGTATCGCTCCAGAAGCACGAGATCGACGAGCTGAAAAAGCGGATCGCCCTGCTGGAATCGGCAGGTCAGGATGCCGCAGGCACCCCGGCTGACGACGCAAGCGTCGAGGTAATCGTTAAATAATCCCTTCCGTTTCATCACGAAAATTTACCCATATATTGCCCTTCGCGGGGCGTATATGGGTTGATTTTTTGCCCTGCGTCCTGTATAATGTAGGTATGTTCACCCTCCATCAGCCAAAAAAGAAAGGACAGTGCCCGATATGAAATTTGAAGCGGTCTACCACATCGCCAGCGACAATTATTGCTACATGAATAATTTCAATGAGCTTATCGTCAACCTCAAAACGGGCTACGACGTGGAAGAAGTCTATATCCACTACGGCGATCCCTTCGCGACGGGCATTCTCGGCGCACAGAACAACTGGGAGGGCGTGCGTCTGCCGGTGCCCTTCAAAAAGCGGCTCGCGCATCAGCTCTGGTGGACCACCACCATCGTGCCGCAGTACAAGCGCTGCCGTTACTTCTTTGAGCTGGTCAGCCGGGAAGAATACGGCGGGGAACGGGAAACATGGTATTACTTCGAGGACGGCGTGCTCAGCGAGCAGCAGGTCAATCTCGAGGGCAGAATGATGCAGTGCTTCACCTTCCCGTGGATGAACCCCTCCGACATCAGCTACACCCCCAAATGGGTCAACAACGCCGTCTGGTACCAGATCTTTCCCGAACGCTTCTGCAACGGCAATCCGGCAATCAATCCCGAGAATACCCTTCCCTGGGCGGACGACACCACCTATGTCACCAATGAACAGTTCTACGGCGGCGACCTGCAGGGCATTATCAACCGGCTGGATTACCTTGCCGACTTAGGCATCACGGGCATTTACGTCACGCCTATTTTCGAGGCGCCTTCCACCCACAAATACAACACCACCGACTACATGAAGATCGACCACAATTTCGGCGACGAGGAAACCTTCCTGGAGCTGGTCGAGAAGGCACACGACCGCGGCATCCGCATCATGCTGGACGGTGTTTTCAACCACTGCGGCCAGCACTTCGGACCCTGGCAGGACGTGCTGGAAAAAGGTCCGGAATCCAAATACTACAACTGGTTCATGATCAATCAGTGGCCCATTGACAAGGACCGCTGGGACACCCGCGACGGCAAATTCTATTCCTTCGGCTTCTTTGCCAACATGCCCAAGCTCAACACCAACAATCCCGAGCTGGTGGAATACCTTGTCGGCGTGATCGAATACTGGGCGAAGGAATTCCACATCGACGGCATCCGCCTCGACGTAGCCAACGAAATTTCCCATCAGTTCTGCAAGACCCTGCGCTACACCCTCAAGAAAATCGACCCGGAATTCTACATTCTCGGAGAGATCTGGCACAACGCGATGCCCTGGCTGCGGGGCGACGAATTCGATTCGGTCATGAATTATCCCCTCTCCCACAGCATCACCGATTTCTGGATCGACCGTTCCCGCAAAAAACGCGACTTTGAATACATGGTCAACCGCTGCTACACCATGTATATGCAGCACACCAACGACGTGCTGTTCAATCTGCTGGATTCGCACGACACCGACCGCGTCTTCCGCCGCAATCACTGCAACATGGACCTCGTTTACCAGCAGCTCGCCGTCATCTTCACCATGCCGGGAAGCCCCTGCATTTATTACGGCACCGAGATCGGCATGGACGGCGGAGGAGATCCCGATTGCCGCCGCTGCATGCCTTGGGATAAGATCGACGCCGGGCAGTTCAACGACCGCATCAACATGGTCAAGCGGCTGATCTGGCTGCGCAAAAACGAACCGCTCTTCCGCAGCCGCAATTTCCACTTTCCCAACGAGATTCCCAACGACCGCGTGATCGAATATCTCAAGCTCGACTGCGAAAACCATCAGCTGAAAATCATTATCAACTGCTCCGACGAAACCGTGCAGACCCCCTACATGGAAGGCAAGGAAATCTTCTTCGCCAACCTCTACGACAACGGCTGGCTCCATCCCAACGGCGTCGTCATCGTCAGATGGTAATATGCGCTCGCGTTCGCTCGCTAACTTAAGACTGAAGATTGAAAATTGAAGAATGAATCATATAGGAAAGCGCAAAGCGCTTTGGAATATATTTTCCAGCGCTTTGCGCTCATTTATTATTCATTTTTCAGTCTTAAGTTTTCAGTTTTAAATTAGCGAGCGACAGCGAGCGCCTTTATTTGTCCCTTTTCCAGCATTCTTTGTGCGGCGATGAGGATTCCTGTTTTGCCGGCGGCGTAATTCAGACCGCCCTGCATCCAGACCGCGTAGGGTTCGCGGAGGGGAGCGTCGGCGGAAAGCTCGATGGACGAGCCGAGAGTGAAGGAGCCGGACGCCATGATGATCTTGTTGTCATAGCCCGGCATGTCCCAAGGCTCCGGCAGCGCCATGGAATCCACCGGGGAGCCGCTCTGTATGCCCTGGCAGAAGGCAATCAGCGATTCGGGATTTCGCAGCAGCACCGACTGAATGATGTCGGCGCGGGCTTCATTCGGCTCCGGCGTCACGCCGTAGCCCAGCCGGGAGAAAAGACCCGCGCAGAACGCAGCGGTTTTCAGGGCTTCTCCCACCACATGAGGGGCGGAGAAAAGGCCCATATACATTTCTCTGGAATGACCCAGCGTGCAGCCGACTTCCCTTCCCGTGCCGGGCGTGGAAAGGCGGTAGGAGCATAATTCCACCAAATCCGAACGTCCCGCGATGTAACCGCCGGTTGCGGCAATGCCGCCGCCGGGATTCTTGATGAGAGAACCCGCCATCAGGTCGGCGCCGTGGACACAGGGTTCGGTGAGCTGCACGAATTCGCCGTAGCAGTTGTCCACCATGATGATGACTTCCGGCCTGACCTCCCGCACGGCTTGGCAGATTTCCTCAATCTGTTCCACCGTGAGCGACGGGCGGAGGGAATATCCTCTGGAACGCTGGATATAGACCATTTTAACCGAATGGTCGGCGCGGAGCTTCTTCTGTGTTTCCTCAATGTCAACGCTTCCGTCGTGAAGCAAATCAACCTTCTCGAAATCAATGCCAAAATCCTTCAGCGAACCGCTGGCAGCCTGCTTGCTGATGCCGATGACCGACTGGATGGTGTCGTAGGGCATTCCCGTAACGCAGAGCATCTTGTCCCCCGGACGCAGAACGCCGAAAAGGGCAACCGTCAGAGCATGCGTACCGCACATGAAATTGTGCCGGAGCAGCGCGTCCTCACATTCCATCGCGTCGGCAAAGACGCGTTCCAGCTTCTCCCTGCCGACGTCGCCGTAGCCGTAGCCGGTGGAGGAAGTGAAGCAGCTCTCCCCCACTCCGTTGTGAATGAAGGCGGCGAGCACCTTCTGCTGGTTGATAAAGGCGTTGCTTTCAATGCGCTCGAACGCCGGACGGATATCCTGTTCGGTCTGGGCGGCAAGCTCCAGCAGCCTGTCGTCAATATCAAAGAATTTTCTTGCTTGGTTCATTGGTCTGACCTCAATTCAAATGCATGATAGATTAAGGATTATTATATCACCCTTGCGGGGATGATGTCAAACAGACAAATCGTCAGTTACCGTCCCTGTTTTTGTAGAAATCGTATATTTTCTGATAGACGATTACCAGCAGGACGATTCCGACGGTACAAGCCGCCATCAGTACGATGCCCGCCAGCGCCATGCCGTATAATCCCAGAAAGGTGCATGCCCAGAACAATGCGGAATAGGCAAGCCACATGACGCCGTTTGCCCTGTTGTAGGCAGGCACATCGCGGATTTCGCTTTCCTTGACCGTGCTTCCCGCCCAGAACCACATCGGCTTCTTTCTTCTCCACGCGAATATCCCTATGCCCGTAAAAAGTGCCGAAGTCGGAATCATCATCAGCAGCCAAATGATTTTTTCCATTTGTCTTTCATCCTTCCCTTTTTTTACATGATAGCATAAAGGCACGGTGATTGCAAGCAAAGGAATAAAGAAATGATTAAGATTCGGAGCCGCACTTGACAAGGCCCATAAAAGAATGTCATAATGAAGAAAAAAGGAAGGGAGAGAATGACGGCAATTCAGATAAAAAATCTTACAGTCAGTCACACCAAAGACCTTCGCTGCCTGATACGCGATCTGTCCTTCACGCTGAGGGAACAGGACAAGGCGGCAATTATCGGCGAGGAAGGCAACGGCAAATCCACCCTGCTCAAGCTGATTTACGACCCTTCGCTCATCGAAAACTACTGCGAATTCTCCGGCGAGATCATCCGACCCGGGCGAATCGGCTATCTGGAACAGGAGCTACCCGGTTACAAAACTAAAATGACATTATATGAAATATTCTGCGCCGCGCCGGGATTCTTCGACCGCACGCCGGCAGAGCTGAGCCGTTCGGCGCAGAAATTGGGAATGCCTACGGACATCTACTACTCCGACAGAGCGCTCGACACATTCTCCGGCGGCGAGAAGGTCAAGCTCCGGCTGCTCTCCCTGATCATCGGACAGCCCGACCTGCTGCTGCTCGACGAGCCTTCCAATGACCTCGACATTCCGACGCTTCAATGGCTGGAAGGATTTATTGCGGACTCCGAAATTCCTGTTTTGTACATTTCGCACGATGAAACGCTGCTGGAAAACACGGCGAACGTCATCATTCATATGGAACAGGTACACCGCAAGACCATTCCGGTCTGCACGGTGTCCCGCTGCGGCTACCTCGAATATGTCAACCGCCGCGAGGCTGCCCGTTCCCATCAGACGCAGGTCGCACGAAAGGAACAGGCGGAATACGAAAAGCAGCAGGAGAAATTCCGCCGCATTCAGTCCCGCGTGGAACACGAGCAGAACGCCATCAGCCGCCAGGATCCGCACGGCGGACGGCTGCTAAAGAAAAAGATGGCTGCCGTCAAGTCGATGGAACGCCGCTTTGAGCGGGAACACAGCGAAATGACCCAGCTCCCCGAAACGGAGGACGAAATCTTCGTCCGGTTTTCACCCGAAATTACATCCAGCAGGGGCAAGACCATCCTTGACCTGCACCTGGACACCCTCGCCAATGAAGGCGGCGAGCTGGCGAGGAACATCCATTTGCACATAAACGGCGGCGAGAAGGTCTGCATTGTGGGACGCAACGGAGCGGGAAAAACCACCCTGCTCCGGCTGATCGCGGAGCAGCTGCTTCCGCGGACAGACATCCAGGCCGCCTACATGCCGCAGAATTACGCCGATCGCATGGACATGTCCCTCACGCCGGTGGAATTTCTCTCCCGCACAGGTGACAAGGACGAGCTGACCGCCATTCGCACCTATCTCGGCAGCATGCGCTACACCGCCGCCGAAACCGAGCACGCCATCGCGGAGCTTTCCGGCGGGCAGAAGGCGAAGCTCTACTTCATCGCCATGAATCTCAACCGCTGCGACGTGCTGCTTCTCGACGAACCCACACGGAATTTCTCTCCGCTGTCCGGCCCGGTCATCCGCAATGCGCTGCGGGAATACGGCGGCACGGTCATCAGCGTATCGCACGACCGGAAATTCATTGCCGAGGTGTTCGACAGGGTATTTACCATTAAGTAAATGAAAAAGCGAATTACAGGAGCTTACCCTATGAAAATAAATCAATTTATTGAACTTTTCAGATTCATCTCAGCCTACTATTTTTTTCGCCACGGCCTCCCGAATCTGCTGCTGATGCATTTTTCCGGACTGAAATTTAAGGAAATTATTTCCTTGGAGTGGTTCCCCCCGTGCATGCTGATTGCCATTTCGCTGATTTATCCGCTGTTTCGGGCTTCCTTCATATGCCCCCTATCTTCCCTACATACTGACAGAAAAGCCGCAGGCTCCTTTTTTCGGAAGTCTGCGGCTTATTTTGATGAAGTATTTATTCCTTCACGTTCTTCTGCGCCTTGATGACCTTCAGGCGGCTGAATTCCTCTCTGTCCTTTTCGGGAAATAACATTCAAGAATAGGATGAATGAGAGATATTAATAAAATATACAATTATTATTCATTTTATATTAAGAGTCTTATGGTAGTGTTAGTCTATGTTTTTGTTTTTTTATTCAGGGTGATCATTACGAAAAAGAATAATTATATTGAATTTTTTAGGTTTGTATCTGCCATTATTATCCTTTTCTTTCATATTCATCGTCATCTGATAGAATTAAGACCCATAAATGTTTTTGGATTACATCTGCAACCTTTTGCTCACGGTTGGATTGGCGTGGATTTTTTTTTCATTTTAACGGGATTCTTCCTCGCACGGCAAGCTAAAAAGGATATTATCAGCGATAAAAGCATAAGCAAGGCAAGCTATCATATGCTAAAGGTAAAATTTATAAAAATACTGCCTTGCCACATTTACACGTTTGTAATATGCTTTGCACTAAAAGTCCTGCTTGAAAAAGTGTCATTTTATAATTCTTTTCTGCTTTTTCGAAATAGCATTCCAACTCTTTTGCTTATATACTACACAGGACTTAAATATATTGAAATTGTTCCAAACGAGTGGTATCTTTCCTGCGTGATGATTGCGATTGCAATTGTTTATCCTATTCTTATCAAATGCTATGATTTTATCAGATCATACTTTCTGTTAGCTCCTCTGTTGCTATACGGATACATGTTGGCTGAACACAACTATATCAAACACAACGGATTTTGGACAGGATTGACATATCATGGAGTTTTGAGATCCATCGCAGGTATTTTGCTTGGTTGCTTGGCCTACGAATTATTCCTTTACTTCGGGAAAATATCCCTGTCAAGAAGACAAAAAATTCTGGTAGCTCTCCTTGAGCTACTTGGATATGTATCCTTATTGGTTTACAGTTCCATCCCCACTACAGAAAGTGAAGCTGTGCATGTCGCATTTTTGGTTGCACTATCCGTATCAATTACTTTTTCTGACAAAACAGTACTTTCCAAATTCTTTTCTCATAATTTTTTCGCCTTTTTAGGGGAATTAAGTTTCCCGATATATCTCACTCAGGGGATAGGATATCTGATATGCGAGTATATGATTAAACGTGGTATGATATCCAAGTGTTATGAAATTGTTTTGCTTAATGTCTTTATCACTTTTTCGTTTTCTTTGATTTTCGTCTTTTTAAAAAGATATTATATTTCAAAAAAAAAAAACCCGAAGCCTGATCCCGCGCGTTGACCTGTCAAAAAAAGCAATCCGGAATGATGAAATAATCCCCGGATTGCTTTTTTTCATTGTTGCTGCTTGGCATTCTTCTGCGCCTTGATGACCTTCAGGCGGCTGAATTCCTCTCTGTCCTTTTCGTCCAGCGCGTCGGTGATGTATTTCACCGTGGTTTCAAACTTGGGTATCATGATGTTCTTCAGTGCGTTGGCGCGCTTCTGGGTCTTTTTGATGGCGTCGGCCAGGCGGTAGACGCAATTTTCCACTTCCGCCAGCACGGCGGTCAGACGCTTGACCTCCTGGAATTTCAGGTAGGCCAGGTCGATCATAGAGTTGGAGGTATACATACCAAAGGGAATGGTCAGCGGGCGTTCCTCCAATCGGACGGTTGGAATTTCCACGCCCATGACCGAACGGTAGTCGATCGTCAGCCCGTCGTCCACCGGCACCGCTTCCGCCAGCGGTTCGCAAAGACCGAACACGATATTCGCCCTTTGCAGCGCGATGTAAGCCTCGGAATAATTGGTGTCGATCTCGCTCTGAATGGTGGCCGCGCGATCCATCATGGTCATCATTTCGCGCACCAGTATGTTGCGCTTGCGGTCGAGCAGGTCATAACCCACTCTGGCAAGCTCCAGCGACTTCTTTGTGGCAATCAGATTGCCTTTTGTGGGGACTGCGTTCACAGCCATTGACCTCACTCCTTTCCACGATTCGGTTCCCTCAATGGGACAGAACGTAAGTAACTATTCTTTATTCTTTATTCTTTATTCTTTATTCTTTAAAAAACGCGCATCGGGATTGGGAATCGCGGCTCCGTTTGGATTCGCCTGACTCTTTACAAATAATCCTAGCTGGTCTTGCTGCGGATCCGGGTGCTGCGCTCTTGCGTCACTGCCACGCAATCATCCGCACAATTCGCCGCAAGCGGCTGTTGTGCTGCTGCTTGGTATGCTCGCTTCGCTCCCCTTGCTGTGTCGGGATTCGCCTGACTCTTTACAAATAATCCTAGCTGGTCTTGCTGCGGGTCAGGGTGCTGCGCTCTTGCGTCACTGCCACGCAATCATCCGCACAATTCGCCGCAAGCGGCTGTTGTGCTGCTGCTTGGTATGCTCGCTTCGCTCCCCTTGCTGTGTCGGGATTCGCCTGACTCTTTACAAATAATCCTAGCTGGTCTTGCTGCGGGTCAGGGTGCTGCGCTCTTGCGTCACTGCCACGCAATCATCCGCACAATTCGCCGCAAGCGGCTGTTGTGCTGCTGCTTGGTATGCTCGCTTCGCTCCCCTTGCTGTGTCGGGATTCGCCTGACCTTTTTGCTTTTCTTGGCTCGTCTTGCTCGGTCGGCTTCGCCTCCCTCGTGAAGGCTTTGCCCTCACGCTCCCAGCAGGGCTCTGCCCTGCACCCGGCAGGGACCAGTGGGCCCCTGCACCCCATTATTGGCGCTGCGCGCTTTCCTTTTTTCTTTTTTATTGTTTTTACTTGCTCTCCGGGGCATGATAGAACTTCTCCAGCGTCTCGTTATCCACTCTGTCAAGCTCTTCCCTGGGCAGCTCGCTCAGCAGCTCCCAGCCTAACGTCAGACTCTGCTCCATCGAGCGCGCTTCGTTCTCGCTCTGCCGGATAAAAATATTCTCAAACTTCTTGCCGAATTCCAGCAGCTTCTTATCGCTCTCCGAAAGCTCTTCCTCACCGATAACCGAAGCCAGCGAACGCGCGTCCTGCACCTTCGCGTAGGAAGCAAAGAGCTGGTTGGACAAAGCGGCGTGATCGGCACGGGTAAAGCCTTCGCCGATGCCGTCCTTCATCAGACGCGACAAGGAAGGCAGGATGGATACAGGCGGATAAATGCCCGATCCGTCCAGCGCACGGTCGAGAACGATCTGTCCCTCGGTGATGTAGCCCGTCAGGTCGGGCACCGGGTGCGTAATATCGTCATTCGGCATGGTGAGAATCGGAATCTGCGTCACCGAGCCTTTATGCCCCTTGATCATGCCGGCGCGTTCATAGAGCGAAGCGAGGTCGGAATAGAGATAGCCCGGATAGCCCTTTCTACCGGGGATTTCACCCTTGGAAGAAGAAAATTCACGGCAGGCTTCGGCGTAGGATGTCATATCGGTCATGATGACCAGAACGTGCATATCGTGTTCAAACGCGAGATATTCCGCGGCGGTTAATGCGCATCTCGGCGTGAGAATTCTCTCGATGATCGGGTCGTTGGCGAGGTTCAGGAACATGGTCACGCGGCTGAGAACGCCCGATTCCTCAAAGGAACGGCGGAAGTAATCCGCAACGTCATTCTTGACGCCCAT
>CAMHMN010000022.1 GCA_946186245.1 uncultured Clostridia bacterium | reverse complement strand
CACGCCGCCAGCGTTCGTCCTGAGCCAGGATCAAACTCTCTAAAATATTGTATCTCAAGGCTCTCGCCTTAAAATCAAACCTTAGAGCAATTTGTCGCTCAAAATTTACACCGGCTTTTTCTTTAAAGAAATTACCGTGTTGTTCGTTTTCTTTTGAGTACGTCATCTTTCGATAACGCAACTCAAGGAATTACAGGTTTCTTTGTCGTTTCGTTGTTTAATTTTCAAGGTTCTGCGCTCGCTTCCCTTTCGTTCGCGAGCCTTTTTATTCTATCACATCCGCTTCCCTTTGTCAAGTACTTTTTTCAAATTTCTTTAAGAAATTTTTAGGTTTTTAAGTCTTTGACTCGGCTCCGCTTCGCGACAGCTTGACTATTCTATCACAGGTAAATTCATTTGTCAAGTGTTTTTTTCATTTTTTTCAAATATTTTTTTCGATTGGTTTCCTTGCAGATTTCCCGGAGCCGCTGCGGGAATCATTCCTGCTCCGGACGCTCGGAATCGTCCACGATAAAGGGAATGATTCTCGGAGGGTCGGCGCCGCCGTCGAGAAAGAACTGTATCTCGCCGTCGATGTTTTTGGAATTCTGGCAGGCCCTGCGGGATCAGATGACCACAAGGTACTTGGAAGCCTGCACTTCTTCCCGCTCCTGGTTGCCCAGCTCGCCCGGCTTCATGCTGTCCCTGTCAAGGAAGATCGGGCTGAGCTTGGGCGGCAGTTCGCTGTACTGCCTGGCCGTCTTTGTCGGCAGGCAGTAGGATTGCAGCTTCTTTTTCCACCAATTGTATAAAAGATTTCAACTTTTTATTGTATTATAGCTTTATTTTTCAATCCGTCAACCGACATCACGGAATTCTCATGAAACCACCCATGCTTTCCTGCCTGAAAATGGCGGCGCGGCTCATTCTTTTGGGAAAACAAACGAGTATTGACATACAAATCAATCAATGTTATACTGTATTTCAAGTCTGCTGTTGTGCTATTATATTTGTATGTACGGATAGATCCCATGTGACAGTAAGTAAGGTGATTGACTTGAAAAACGCCCTCCACGCATTTGCTTCGCAAAAGCTTCCTTTGTTCTGCTCTCTGTGCATTGTGGCACTGGTCCTGTTTGAGATCGCCGCCATGCCGGGACTTTTCGCCCGCCGGAACGACAGCCGTGTCAACGGACTGGATTATCTCTCCGCTTCCGACGGCAGATCTCCCTCCGAGGCCGATGAATTCTTTCAGACCAAGAAAAAGGAAAACCGCAGCAAGGCAATGAGAAATTCCGAATTCCGGCAGACCATCGAGGACATCGAAAACGACAGGGTGGACATCTGGTCGTATTTTACCGATTATGTCATGCTGGGGGATTCTCGGGCGCTGGATTACTGCCATTACTGCTTTCTCTCCTACACCCGGGTGCTTGCGGAAAACGGAAACACCCTCGACAACATCAATTCCCACCTGGGCAAACTGAAATACTTCCAGCCGGCGTATGTCTTTATCTGCTACGGATTGAACGACGTGGCCAATACATCCAAATTCACCGGCGAGGAATACGCCGAAAAAATGCTCAAAAAAGTCGAGCTGATCCGCAAGGAGCTTCCCGACGCGAAAATCGTGGTCAGCTCGATCCTCTGGTGCACCGATGAAGTGGTGGCCGCGCATCCCAGGCTCAAAAGGCTCCAATCCTTCAACGACGCCTGCAAACAGGCCTGTGAACTGAACGGCATTCCCTACGCGGACAACGACGAATTGTGCCGCCTTTATATGGACAAGCTCTGGGCGCCGGACGGCATGCATCTGAGCAGCAAGTTCTATAAATACTGGGCAAAGAATCTGATTCTCACGGCATTAATGGCTCCATCCGACAATTCCGGCAGAAAAGAGGGTGTCCCGAATGAAACGAATTAGTTTTGCGATATGTACGTTGGCGATTCCCCTGTGCATTGTCACGGCGATGGCAATCGCGGGCATCAGCCGCCGTTCCGCTCCGTCTCCCGAAATTCTCACGGGGCTGGAATATCTCGACGCCGCCGAAAAATCCGATCCCGCGGTGGCGGAGGAATTCCGCCGCACACGGACAAAGGAATACCGGGAGTCCGAGAAAAGAAGGCTCGAAAAGGAAAAGCTCATTGACGACATCCATCACGACCGGGTGGACGTCTTTACACTCTTCAAGGATTACGCGATACTGGGCGATTCAAGGGCATACGGGTTCGGATATTTCAAATTTCTCAGCTTTTCAAGGGTATTGGCCGGCGGAGGCGATACCATCCGGACGGTGAAGGACCGCATGAACCGGCTCAAGAATCTCGACCCTTCCTACATCTATCTCTGCTACGGTCTGAATGACGCCGGCATCGGCTTCTGGAAAACGCCCGAGGCGTATGCCGACGAGGTGCTGGAAGTCATCAAAGAGCTTCACGAAGCCCTGCCCAACGCTAAGATCTACTACAATTCCATCATCTGGATTTCCGACGGGGCGGCGACCTACGCCCCTTGGGCGCAGATTTACGACTACAGCAGCGCCTGCCGCAAGATGTGCGAGGAAAACGGCATACCGTATATTGATAACGACGAAATCTGCAAGGTGCTCAAAAAGAACAAATGGTGGTCGTCTGACGGAGTGCATGTGGTGGAACCGTTTTATAAGCTGTGGGGAAAGAACCTTTATCTTGCAACTCTGGAGGACTGACAGACAGTGAAAGCATTCTTTTATGAAATCGGCAGATGGGCTGCGGTGGCGGCGGTCATCTTCATCATCGCGACGGCGGCGGGAGGCAGTTCCGCCGTCAGCAGCGCCAATCCGCAGGACGTGCTGGAGGCGGTCTGCCAAAGCGCCGATATGACCAATATGCAGCCCGCTCCCAACCAGACCGTCAAGAGATTCTACGGCATCGACCCTTCGGAATACGAATTCTGCGCGCTGTATTATCCCAAGACCAATATGGACGTGGACGAGCTGCTTCTCGTCAGACTGACCGACAGTTCACAGGAACAGAGCCTCCGCGAAGCGGTTCAGTCCCGGCTTGACGCGCAGAAAAACGTCTTTGAAAGCTACGGTGTAGGACAGATGGAGCTGCTCACCAACCATTCGGCTTACAGGTCGGATTCCGGCTTTGCCTTCTTCATTATCAATCAAAATGCCGACAAGGCGCAGGCCGCCTTTACGGACGCGGTAAGGGGGAAATAGAAATTGTCGCTGACAGGTGTGTTTTTTGTTTTTTTATTTCTTCCGGCGGTTATCATTCTCTACCGGCTGACGCCCGACAGATTCCGCAATCTGCTGCTGCTCGCGCTGAGCGTCTTCTTTATCGCCTGGGGCAGTCCCGCGGATATCCTCCTTATCGCACTGAGCATTGTCTTCAATTATTTTACCGCGCTGGAGCTGGACGAGCTGCGGCGTTCACAAAATGACGCATTCAAGAAGGTCGTGCTGACAACCGGTGTGGCTGCCAACGTCGCGCTGCTGATTTTTTATAAATACTTCCTGTTCTTCATGAACAGCATAGGCGGCGTGCTGGGTACGGAATTCCATTTCACCGTTCCGCCGGCGCCGATAGGAATCTCCTTCTTCACCTTCTCGGCGATCTCCTGCCTCTGCGACGTGTCGAAGGGGGACGAGCCCGCGCTGCGCAATCCGCTGGACTTCGCCCTCTACATCTCCTTCTTTGCCAAGATCACGTCGGGTCCCATCGTAAAGTTCCGCGAGATGGCGGGGCAGATCCGGCAGCGTTCCATGACGGCCGAGTCGGTGGAAGCCGGACTCAAGCTCTTCCTCATCGGTCTGAGCAAAAAGCTCATCATCGCCGGCAGTCTGGGCAAGCTCTTCAACGCCGTGAGGGCGGAACAGCTCGTCTCTATGTCCGCCCTCACCGCATGGCTGGGCGCGCTGTTTTATTCCCTCATGCTCTATTACGATTTCAGCGGGTATTCCGACATGGCGATCGGGCTGGGAAGGATCTTCGGCTTTGACTTCGCAAAGAATTTCGATCACCCCTACACCTCGGTCAGCATGACGGATTTCTGGAGGCGCTGGCATATTTCGCTCGGCGCGTGGTTCCGCGATTACGTCTACATTCCGCTGGGAGGCAGCCGGGTCAGCAAGGGGCGCATTATCTTCAACCTGTCGGCGGTCTGGGTGCTGACGGGACTCTGGCACGGCGCCAACTGGACCTTCGTCGTCTGGGGACTCTATCACCTGGCGCTGCTGCTTCTGGAAAAATTCGCCTTTAAAAATCTCCTCAAAAAAATTCCCGCCCTCTGCCGCGGAGTGATGACATTCCTGCTGGCGGTCATCGGGTGGACCATCTTCTTCTCGGACAATATTGCATACGCCGGGCGTTATCTGCTGCGGATGATCGGCATCGGCGGCAGCGGATTGGCCGACCGCACCGGCCTGTTCTATCTCTCCGGCGGCGGAATCCTGCTGGCGGCTGCCCTGTTCGGCGCCACGCCGCTGCTCGCAAAGCTCGGCAATAAAATCGGTGAAAAAGACAACACATTGGTGCAGATCTGTACCACCGTGTTCTTTGCGCTGCTGCTGCTGGGCAGCACGGCCTTCATGATCAGCGACACTGTATCGTCGTTCCTCTATGCCCAATTCTGACGGAAGGAGAAGCAGCCTGATGAAACAGAACCAAAAGAAACCGCCCAAGCTGTGGATCACATGCCTGCTTCTGTGCATGGTCATCTGCTTTGACGTAATCGCCATTTTCACCCCCGACAGGAAATTTTCCGAGACGGAAAACCGCATGCTGGCTGCATTCCCATCATTCAGCGCGCAGGGACTTTCCGACGGAAGCACGGGCGAAAATGTGGAAAAATATCTCTCCGATCAGTTTGCCTTCCGCGACGTGTGGGCAGGCATTTCCTTCTTCACACGCAGCAAGCTGATGGGACAGAATGAGATGAACGGCGTATATCTGGGCAAGGACGACTATCTCATGCTGGTTCCGTCCGAGCCGCAGCCCGATTCCGTTCAGCAGAAGGCCGACGCCATCAACGCCGTGACCGAAAAATACGGGAATATCAACCACTGCATCGCGGTCATTCCCAACGCGGTGACCGTCATGACCAGCAAGCTGCCGGATTACGCGCCGGACGCAAACCAGACAAAGCAGCTCACCGCCCTTTCCAAAAAGCTCAAGGGAATCAGCTTCTGTGACGTGACCAAAGCCATGCGTTCAAAGCGATATGAGGCGTTATTCTATCACACCGACCACCATTGGACGAGCCTGGGCGCCTACACCGCCTTCCGAAGCATCGCGCCATCCCTTGGAATTGATCCCGACAGCGTGGAATTCGACGTATACACGGTATCGGACAGCTTTCAGGGAACGCTGGCTTCCAAAAGCGGAAGCCACGGCTATTACGACACCATGGAGATATACGTTCCCAAGGGCGATCACCCGCTGTCGGTGAAGTATTCCGACGGCGACGAGGCAAAGGGCACCCTCTATCAGAAGGAATTCCTGGACACCAAGGACAAATATGCGCTGTTCCTCGGCGGCAATCACCCGACGGTCACCGTCACCACCACAGCCGACACGAACCGCACGCTCATGCTGATCAAGGATTCCTACGCCAATTGCTTTGTGCAGTTCCTCACGCCGTATTTCGACCAGATCATCATCATTGATCCCCGTTACTGCTACGACACCGTTGACATGGTGCTCAATGAATACGAAGTGACCGACCTGCTTTATCTCTACAATGCCGATACCTTCATGAGCGACACATCCCTGGCGGATTTTCTGACCTTTTCATCTCCGCAGGAAAATGAAGAATAATGCTGCTGCCGCTATCCAACGTCTGCGCAGTCCGCTGCATTCACACGGACTGGCAGGCGTTTTTCGTTTTTTTTCAGAATCCGCAAAAAAGACCGCATTTCTTCAGATAAACCTCAGATGACGGTGTTATCATAGAATCAACAAGCAAAGAATTCAACCAAACAGGGAGGAAACCACCATGAGCAACCGCATTCAATCCACCGATTCCGTCAGCAGGAAGAAGAAATGACCCAAGGTATTGCTGATCATTCTGATCATCCTTCTCATCCCGTTGATTGCCGGCTTTGTGATTCTCTACGGCCGGATCGCCACCTCGGAACAGGCCATGGACGTTCTGGAATCGGTTTCGCAGTCGGGCAAGGAATATCCGACACAGTGGTCAGCCGTATACAATCTCAATCAGTACAGCGTGGACATTACCATTGACCGCGATTACGACAAGGTTTACCATTTCACCCCAGAGGATTTTAAACAATTGACATTAGAAAAACCGACCGGCTTGGATTTTTTCCAGTCCGGTCGGTTGAATTTCTGTTGTTTTTCACTTTTTAACGGCTGACGGTTCATTCTTCGCGTTCAGAACTCCCGACGAAAGCCCGGCGTTGTTCTTGGCTTCCTCGTAGGCGCTGCTCTGATGGAGCTTTTCCTGCACCTTGCGGCTGAGAAGCCGTCTCGCCTCATAGGAGGACTGTTCGCGAATCGCGGTCTGCCTGAGCTGGCTGCGATCCAGCGCCTTCAAAGGCGGGAACTGCGCTATCGGGGAATTGTCGGAATAATCCACCTGGATGAATCTGATCAGCTCGCGCGCCCTGGCTGCGTTGTCCGCCTTGAAGATGTAGAAATAGTCGCCGGTGATATCCGTGCCGGTGTAGCACCTGCCCTGCCGTCTGATCACCGGATCGAGCTTGCTCATGATGCGGTCGTGGGAATAACGGTAGCTGCGGTCGAAACGCCGTGTGACAAACACGGTGGTTTCGGGCAGAATGTGGTAATCCATGTTCATGCCCACCTTGTCGGCTGCCCACAGATGGCAGACGTCGCTGCTGCCTGTGCAGGCAAGCACGTCGGCAAAATATCCCTCCGGAGGCAGGAAGGAGGCATCGCAGAGAATGATCTCACTGCCCACGGCAAAAGTCAGGTTGAAAAAGCCGCCTCTGAGCCGCACGGCGTCAACCACCTTCAACGCCGATTCCATGAACTTGGCGTTGGGCGTGTCGCTCTCTCTGTCGGGCAGACTGAAGAAGGAGAGCAGCTCCTTCTTTTTGACGATAAGCTCCGGCAGGTCGGAAAATTCATAGGCAGCCGCGCCGGTGACCTTGCCGTAACGGTTGACCATGCCGCAGCAGCGGATGATCCTGCAATCCTCCGGAATAATGGGGTCGCCGTCCGCGTCCCGCTTCATGACCTTGACGCCTACGCCGGCCGCAATGTCAAACACGGCGTTCTTGTCAAACACCCTGCGGGCGTAATCCACATCGAAGCCCACCACATTGAAGTCCCTGCGAAGGCTTGCTTCCAGTGTCGCCCAGTAATCATTGAGTGATTCTATACCGTCGGGTCTGCCGTACTTATAGGAAAGATAGGACACCGCGCGATAGACCGCGTCGTAATCGTGAAGATCGTCCACCTTGAAGTAATCGGTCAGACAGCCCTTTAATCCGTGCGGAAAATAGCTCTCGTCGGCGTCGCCTATTCCGAGAACATTTACTCCCAGACCTCTGAGCGCGTGAATGTATCTCCAGCGATCTTCCGGGTAATTGGGCGAGATAAAAATAATATTCATAAAATAAATACCTCCGGTATTGAAATCTTTCTCACTTTGTGATGATAACACGGTTTTGCTCTGCGCATGGCGGAAGGAAGGCTACCGGCAGTTGACGCTGCCCGATCAGATTTTTCCGTCGCTTACATCCGATTCCTCATCGGCATTGCCGAGATCGTTGAGCACCAGCCTGCCGCCCGTTTTGTCCGCGATGGCGGATATCGCCTTGAATGCCGACTTGCAGGCGTTCCACTGCTTGTCGTCGGCAAATATTTCGGGCCTCTGCTCCGCCGCGACATACTTCGCGCAGGGCACGGCAATGTACTTCATATGGGAATTTCCCTCTTCCTGCCCGGGATTGCGTATCATGAAAACCGGGTTATAGCTCGCCTGCTCAACCGATACCGTGCCGTCGTTCCCCCTGGAAACAAGCATCGTCACGGTCATGCTGCGCGCCATGGCGGTCTTGGATTTTTCAATGAGCTTCTTTTCGTTCTCCAGCGCTTTTTTCTGCGCGTCGGTCAGTTTGCCCTTCAGTCCCATGATCTTGGGCTGGCCGGGATAGACGTTGTTGCCGTAAATGCAGCCCAGCGAGTAAAAGACAAAGCATTCCCTTTCGGCTTCACCGCTCTTGCAGCTGATGACTTCCGCACCCAGAGTCACGCAGGGTCCGTAGCCGACAATGACGTCCGCGCCCGCTTCGGCGATGGTTCTGGCGGTTTCCTTCATGAAGTCGGTTTCCTTGAAACTGCCCAGGCCTCCCCAGTTGACGCAGATCACGATGAATTCCGCGCCCTTCTTTTTCAGCCTGGCAATGTCGCTGACCGCACTGTCCGCCAGAGCGTCCTTGGCCACCGTCGCGATATGTCCCTTCTGTTCCGCCGTCAGACCGACGTATTCCCCGCCTTCGATGCAGTTGAATCCGGCTATGCCGACATTCACGCCGTTGATTCTGGCAACGCGGGTGTTGAGATTGCCGGGGTCGCTGTCGGTTATTCCGATCACCCCTATTGATCTGACGTGAAGATTGGATATCGTGGCACACATTCCGTCGTAACCGTTGGCAAGCGCATGCTGGTTGGCCCCGAATATGTAGCTCACTCCCAGCCCGGAAAGGGTTGACGCCATGGCGGAGGGATAATTCTTGCCTGTGTCAAAGCCGCTGAGCTGACTGTTTTCTCCGTAGGCGTTGACCTGACCGCAAAGTCCGGCGACGGACATATCGCCCGACAGCACGCCGGCAAGCTCCGACATGCCGTTGTGGAAATCGTATTTGCCGTCCACCAGGGCGGAATCCAGCATATCCTGCGTCGGCATGACATTGCCGGCCACCGTCAGGGTAAAGCTGCCGGAAGGTCTGCTCTCCTGCTCCTCCGCATCGTCCACCGGTATCTCGTGGCTGCCTGACCTTACCGAAGCCGCCACCAGCACCGCCCCGAGCAGGCTGACAAAGCCTATCACGACGACCACGCAAAGTCGGGTGAATCTGTCGGGGTCTACGCCGTCCACCAGTCTTTTGCGGGGACGTGCTTCATTGCCCGTGCCTCTGCCGGCGGGATTGGCCGAAGCGTCATCCTTGTTGAATATCTTTCCGAACATGACGGCAAACCGTGCAAAAAATCCCAGAATGGCTCTGATCATTTTTTTGATAATCTTCATAAGGTTAATCACCACGCTTTTGAATATATGTCATCATCCGACCCCTGCGAGGGTTTAATACGCTATTCAAGCCGCCGTGCAATTGAGCGAATTGAAATAGTCGATGATCATTTTGAGCTCCTGCGGCATTTCGCCCGTCATGGCGGCTGTGACCAGAGAGGAACCCACCGTCATGATGAGAGCCGCCGTGATCATGCCGAACAGGATGGTGATAAAGGCGCTTTTCACCCGCAGGTCAAGCAGTGCGGCCACCAGCGCTCCTGTCCACGCTCCGGTGCCGGGAATGGGAATGGCCACAAAGAGGAAGAGTCCCCACTTGCTGTACTTGAGCACCTTGTCCTTTTTCTTTTCGGCTTTGGCCTCGATCCAATGCGCCAGCGGGTGCAGAAGGCGGGTTGTCTTGAGCCAGTTGATGACAGGTCTGATCAAAAGCAAGATAAAGGGCACCGGCAGAATATTGCCCGCAATCGCAATGGGAAGAACCTCCCAGAGAGGCATATTCAGCACCAGAATGCCGAACGGGATCGCGCCTCGGCACTCTATCAGGGGTATCATTGAAATGAAAAACACGGCAAGCTCAGGAGGAAAATGATCCTGAAAAAAAGCCTGTATGGTTTCAACCATAAATCCAGCCTCCAATTTGATCTACTTATTTTGACTCATTATACATTATACATCAATAAATTCTGAATTTCAATAAAAAAATAGAATTATTGTTACAAATAAGGGCATTCTTCATGAGAGCCTGTTCAGTATCTCTCCACGAGCGTCTGACTTGCATATTTTCCCTGTTCATTTACATTGCGTTCATTTTTATGCGGTAGGATTGCTGTATAGTATCATACAGCACACTATTTCACCCAAGGACTGATGAAAAATGACTCTCATGAACGAATCGCAATGCACCTACCGCTGCACGGTCGGTATGGAATTTCTCAACGGGAGCGGCTATCTGAAGCCATCCGGCTACCAGACGCTGGTCATGGATGTGGCGGCGCGACATCTCAGACAGTTTCAGCTGGGAGTGGATGACCTGCTGCCGCGTGGAATGTCGTGGGTGCTGATTTCCTCCTCGGTGGAAATCCTCTCCCCTGTCCGGGAGGAACTCACTCTCACCGCCCGTACATGGCACTCCGAGCAGGACAGGCTGACCTTCCGCCGTGAACTCTGCTTTACCGACGCCGACGGAACGCCGCTTTTCAACGCCTCGACCTTTTCCGTGCTGATGGATCTGAAGGAGCGCCGGATTCTCCGTCCCGACACCCTCGGTTTTGAGATCGGGCAGCCCCACAGCGAATTTGTCATAGACGCCTCCCCCAGGCTCCGTTTCAGGGGTGAAATGCAGCCCTGCGACAGACGGAAGGTCTACAACAGCTGCATTGACCGCCTGGGACATACCAACAACTGCCGCTATCCGGAATTCGCCTACGATGCCCTGACCGAGGGAGAAATCGCCTCACTCGGCAGCCTGCGCCGCATGGACGTATTCTTCAGATCGGAGCTGAGGCCGGGCGAATGGTTCACCGTCAGGCGAAGCGCGCCGGAAATTCAGCACGGTGAATTGTTCGTCGACGGCATCAACGACCAGACCGGCAAGCAGGCCTTCGTATGCCGTTTTGAATTTGCATGACCGTTATTGATAAAGTCAGTCCTGTGTGATGAAGATTTATTGCATCGCACAGGACTGAAATATTACGTATTATCATATTTTCGACAGATAATACAATCTGTATTATTCAAATCTCTTTCTGTTGGCTCCCTGCCCGTACGCGGGAGAGCCGTTGTCGTCCACAAGAATGCCCATCAGACGAATCAGCCCTATCGCCTGTGCGGAATCCACCGTCGCGCCCTGGAGTTCACCGCCCATAAAAATCAGCTTGTCCAGACGGTTGCCCCGGAGGTTCATTCCCTCAAACGACGTGCCGCAGATGTTCATCTCCGTCATATTGCACTGCACGAATTCCGATTCTTTCAGCCGGACTTTGTCCACATCGGCGGATGTCATGTCACAGCTGACGAATTTGACGACGGTCATCTTCACCTCGGAAAAATTGACATACCGGCAGCTGGTTGTCCGGATCAGCACGTTGTTGAGCACACCGAACGACAGATTAAGGCCTGTGAGCTTACTTTCCACGATCTCGCAGCAGGTAAACGAGCCCTGGTGCATATTCATAAACGAAAAATCGCAGTTTTTGAAGTAGCAGTTGAGAAAGCTCACCCCTTCAAACAGACAGTCCTGAAAACGGCAGTTGATAAACATGCATCCCGAAACCTCTACGCCGTTGATTGTCAGATGCTGCACCGTTTCATCGTCGAAATAATAGCCGTAGACGACCGTTCTCTTGACATCGGCGTCCACCAGCACATCAAGTGCCGACTCGCCCTTTTTCAGCTTCACGTTGATCTGTGGTTTTTCTCTCTTCATCTTATGTAGTCCTCCCTGCGTCAGAAATTACGGTTGAATTACTGTTCTGCGTCATGCATTTAATTATATCATACACTCAAAAGGTTTTCAAACTATATTTTTGTATTTACGTCATTATTTCTGTCACTTTTATGTCATTGACAAAACCCGGCTCACATACTAATATATTAATAGATCCAATCTCACGCGAGGAAGGTAATGCCATATGAAGCCATCCCTAAAAAAAGCGGTCATTCTGCTGTTATCCGCCCTGGTTCTGCTGATCGTGTTCCCGCTGAGTTCCTGCGGTTCGGAGCTTGACGGCACATGGCGGTCACGAAGCGACGAGGAAACGCGCATCCGCATTTCGGGTGAAAAGGTCAGAATTACATACGACGACTTCCGCATTGACGGCACCTACGATCTCGACGACGATTACAATATCACCTTTCATCTCACCGACAAAAACGGCATCAAATACAAAATCGTCGCCAAGCTCTCCGCCGACAAGCAATACAAGCTCCTCACCCTTACCAATCCCAAGGGAGAAGCGGAAATTTTTGAAAAAAGATAGCCCCTATTTTCCGCCTGATTCCGGGTGCCGGCGTATGTATTCAAAAATGTACTGCTGGGCGACGCCGGCATAGGGACTGCCGATGAGAGCCGTGCCGCCGGCGAATTCCGTTTCCAGCGCACGCCGGATCCACACGTCCACCGGAAAGCATTCCAGCCGTCCGAAGCCGTAGAGCAGCGCGCATTCCGCCACCTTCGGCCCGACGCCTTTCAGCGACCGCAGCATTTTGCGAGCCTCGTCTATCGGGGCTTTTTTGATGTATGCAAAGTCGATTTCCCCCGCCGCCACCCGACGGGACACCTCGGTCAGGTAAGCCGCCCTGTATCCGCAGCCGAATTGCCGGAATGTCTCCTCCGGCACGCCGGCAAGCGCTTCGGGCGTCGGAAAGGCGTATCCGGCGGACTCTTCCCGCGCGGCACCGGCATTGAACGCCTTTTCGCCGTAATGCAGGCACAGCCTCGAAATGATCCCGCGGATGCGCGGAATGTTGTTGTTCTGTGAAATGACAAAGGAGCAGAGCGCTTCCCAGGGTTCCTGTGCGAGAATATGCACGCCACCGGCATACGCCGCGCTGTCGGAGAGCCGGGGTTCGGTCTGAAGAACCGTCTCCCTGATGGCGTCATAATCCCTGTCAAGATCCAGATAGGGCCGCCAGACAGACCGGTAATCCGATTCGTCCGCGCCGTAAAGGATCAGTCTGCCGTCCTTCTGCTCCATCTCGACATATCTTCCGAATGCCGTGCCGCAAAGCCTGCCGTCATAGTCCGACCATCTGAAGCACTGTCCGCTCATGAGCGTATCGGCAGCCGAAAAGCCGCTCCGGCAGGATACGATAGTGCTGATTTCTTCCAATTGATTCACCTTCTGCCTTTAACCTTAGAATTATATCATACATTTATCACAGGTTCAATAATATTAAACAATTGCACACAAATATTTTATTGCTCTTTAAAAAATTATATGCTATAATGACTACATCACTTATGCTGGAATAAAAGAGGCTGATTTTCAATGGATAAATCCAATGACGAGAAACTTCTGGAAAAAACCCTCTCGCAGACCTATCATTTCAAGGGAAAGGTCATCAACCTGCGGGTGGACGACGTGGAACTGTCCGACGGCAGCACTTCCTTCAGGGAGATCATCGAACATCCCGGCGGCGTCTGCGTCGCGGCACTCACTCCCGACGGCAGGCTGCCCTTTGTCAGGCAATTCCGCTATCCCTATATGGAAATCGTCACCGAGCTGCCCGCCGGCAAGCTGGAAAAGGGCGAGGATCCGCTGGAGGCCGTCAAGCGTGAGCTTGCTGAGGAAGTCGGCGCTCACGGAACCAACTGGCGCAGCATGGGAAATCTCTACCCTTCCCCCGGTTACTGCGGCGAAATCATCCGCCTCTTTGCCTGCGATATCGACGTTTCGGGTGAAAGCCATCCCGACGAGGGCGAATTCCTCGAGGTGGAATATATTCCGCTGCACGAGGCTGTGAAAATGGTGCTGGCGGGAAGGCTTCCCGACGCCAAAACCCAGACGCTGGTGCTCAAGCTCATGGCGGAAAAGCTCGGTCAATAGCGGATTTTCCGACGATTTTGACCGCATCATCTTGCAATTGAGCGACTTCTGCGATAAAATAATATGCGTTGCATTTTATGCAACGGATGACAAATAATCCCTCTTATCATTTCGAAAAGGGTACGGTGAATCTGCATTGAATAACGGCAGTTACGACAGCTACAACCAGAACAACAAAAACAGCAGCGGGGGCAATTCCAATCCTTCGGGGCAGCGGAGATCCTCCGGCAATTCCAATCCTTCAGGGCAGCGGAGATCCTCCGGCAATTCCAATCCTTCGGGGCAGCGGAGATCCTCCGGCAATTCCAATCCTTCAGGGCAGCGGAGATCCTCCGGCAATTCCAATCCTTCGGGGCAGCGGAGATCCTCCGGCAATTCCAATCCTTCGGGGCAGCGGAGAACCTCCGGCGATTCCCGTCCTTCGGGGCAGCGGAGATCCTCCGGCAATTCCAATCCTTCGGGGCAGCGGAGAACCTCCGGTGATTCCCGTCCTTCGGGGCAGCGGAGAACCTCCGACGATTCCCGTCCTTCGGGGCAGCGAAGGCCCAGCGGCAATTCCCGTCCTTCAAACGGGTACAGGAACCCCGGCACACGCCAGGGACAGGCTGTTTCGGGCGGCTTATCCCGATCAGGGGACGATGAAAAAATGCCGGTCATGTTTTACATCGGAATTGCCGTGACCGTGATTGCCATCATTGCGCTGGTCATTTCCGTTTCCGTCGACAGCAGCAGATCAAAACGGCACAAATCGGCTTACGAGGACACCAATGCGTCTGACACGGAAATCAGAGTGGAAGACATCGTGGACGAGCCGAACAGTGACGCGCAAATAACGGACGAGCCTGTTTCCTCCAAAATGACGGTGCAGCGATTTGACGGAACATGGTACAAATCCGATGTGGACGCGTCCCAGAAGGCAATTTTCTCGGTGTCCATGCAATATAACGACAGCTTTGAATTCCGTCTGGAAATCTGGAACGGCAGCCAGAGCGCCGTCATCAGCGATACGGCATTTTACACCGACGAAACGCACGCGGAATATTCCCCCAAGAAGAAGGTCGCCATTCTCTTCGAGCGAGGAGCCGATTATGTAACCATCACCCACAAGGGCAAAAACTCCGATTTCAAGATCGGTTCAAAATACGTCATCGACGGCAAGTTTACCGAAACCGAACCGGAGTACGAGGTAGAAAGCACCGTTACCGCATCCTACGACTACTATGTCTATCAATCCGAGGCCGTGAAAACCGCGCTTTCCGAAACGCTTTCGGAAAAAGATCTGGCATTGTATAAAGAGATGATGGAAAACGGGCTGAAATCCCCCATTGATTATGAGCGTACCACCGATAAAAACGGCAATCTGATCAATGTTGACGCCGAGCTCAACGCGGTGAAGTATTACGCTCATCTGAGCAACGGATATGATATGATATTCATTTGCTCGGAAAACGCGGATATTTACCTGCTGTTTTATAACAGCGAGGAGATCATCTATTGCACCAACGACAAGAATTATTACAAAAAAATGCCTGCATCCTTCCAGGCTGTCGCGGATGCAAAGAACATAAAACCGACATACAGATAAATTCAAAGTTCGGAAAGGGTGTAACCTGACGTGAGCACTTTCAATCTGCTGATCATACTGCTTTTCATATTGCTCTTCGGCGCAAGGTTATTCATGTACTGTGTCAATATTGAAATGCCTCGTATCTCAGCGATCATTACGCTTTTGATTATGCTGATGCTGACTGCAGAGATCGTTCTGGCGGTTTTTGAATTCCCGGCAGTGGTCATCGACGGCATCGTCTATATCTGCATGGGCAATAAGGCGATTGCCATCGGCTGCGGCATTGTCATCCTGATTGTTTCGATCTTCATCTTCATCATTGTGTATCCCAAGATCAGGTGGAAAAGAATTCTCTCTTTTTCTCCTCTGAAATACGCGATTCTCGGATTGCTGCTGATCTGCTCGGCCATCTATACCGAACTTTTCAACGGCTGCTATTCGTTTAAAAGCATGGACGAGTACAACGACTTCAAAAAGGAATTTTCTCAGTACGACAACCACTTCTGGCCCACGAAATTCATCCGCGAAATCGAGGATGACGGCAGGGATATGGTGACCAAAACCACGGTTTTTCCGTGGGACGTATCCACTTCCGACGGCGAGCAATTCGCCTACAAGGTCGTGACCTTCTACGATGAAAGCAACCTCTCCACCCAGCCGGTGCTCTTCTACTATCCCTTTACCTACAACACCTATGCCGGCATAGATCCCCGACCGTTGCTCAAACCCGGAGATACTTCCTATGAAGACGCAGACAAAGTCAGCCATTCAGATGCCAAATAAATTCATTTGTAATTGAAAGGAATGTTTACGTTTGTCCGCAAAGACATACATTTCAGGCGACACAAAGATCAATTTACTGGAGAAACTGCTCGACAGCAGCAAAAAGAACCGGATCAAAAGCATCGGCGAACGCTACGGCGTCAGACTGACCGATAAAAACACCAAGCAGCAGATGATAGCTGCCGTTCTGCCCGCAATCGAAGCCAATTTCGGTGCGAAATTAAAACGGTACGACGCCTCTGAGCTGAAGCTCGCCATGGACTGCCTGACGGAACAGCCGATATCGGAACAGACCGCCGACGCGGTCATGCATTCCGCCCCCTTTCTGGACGGCGCCGTCTATGTGATCGACCGAAAGGAAGTCCTTTATGCCGCCGTTCCGCATGAACTCGCCGGAAAACTCATGATGCGCTGCGTCACCCAGTGCTTTGACCGCGACGAAAATACCCTTGCCGCAAGCGCCGCAGCCTGCACCGCGCTGTACGGCGCCTTCACCCCCCGGATGCTCGCCGAAGCAGCCAACAACGCATACGGCGGCGAAATCACCCCGCAGCAGGCGGAGGAGTATCTTGCATCGACAGAGTCGCCGCTGTTTACCTATCACGACGGCATGGCGGCTTCCGCACGTTCCTTTGAAATCAGGGCGGAGGCGGCGGAGACGGAATATTATTGCCCGTCGCAGGCCGAGCTGAAATCCTACGCCACATACGGAGCCGACACAAGCGACTATTATTACCGGCAGATTGTGAATTTCATATTCAACAACGCCGGCATTCCATACGACAAGGCAAAGATTCTCACGCGGGAAATCGCGGACCTGTGTGCAGACGACGCCAGCCGCATCGTGACCGTGGTGGAAAAGCTCAATGAGTCGGGACTTCTCATGACCGACGACCAGCTCAATTACCTGTTTGACATGATTTCGGAACTGAGCAACCGCACCCGCAAGCCGTCCCTCAAGGGTCACAGGCCCGATGAAATCGAGGGAATGCAGCCCGCCGTCGCTCCACGGATCCGCATCGACCGCGCAAAGCCTTCCCCTGTGCGGGCAGAGGAAAAGATCGGCAGGAATGATCCCTGTCCCTGCGGCAGCGGAAAGAAATACAAAAAATGCTGCGGCAAAAACAAATAACAGACCGACACAAAAATCCCCTGGTTTTATCCAAGAACGGATAAAATCAGGGGATTTCTTACTGTGAAACGCGATGCCGTTGTCAGCCAAATCCTAATCCGCAGCGGTTGTAGAGGATGGCTCGGTTTCAGGCTCCGACGGATTGTCCTCCGGCTCATCGCCCGCGGAATGATCCTCCGGGGGAAACGATTCCGTATGGGTGGTAGCCGCCGCCAGTTCGGTGCCAGATGAAGAAATCGTGGCGCTGATGGCGGTCTTCTGTTCGTTTTTGTAGTAGCTCTTGTTCATGAAGCTGATGCCAATGACCTGATCTTCTCTCACAGCATATTCAATGATCCAGCTGCCGGTGGTGTAATTGTGATCCATGATGGAATTGCAGCCGTACTGGACGACATAATCGCAGTCCTCAAAAAGGAAGGTATGTTCCCTGCCGTTGTAGTACTTGTCGAGATAGCTGCCTATGCTGTACACCCTGCCGCCCACAAAGGTGAATAGATTTTCGGCTGCCAGTATCGCATTGAGCTTATTCTGGTCCTCAATCACGTCGGATGCCTTGTAGAGCGTATTGGCGCCGCCGTTGACGCAGAGATAATGGTCCGTCAGACGGGCAAGCGTAGAGCCAATGGCGATGCCCCTCACCGGACTTATGCCGAAGCGGGCATCCTTCCAGACAACGGATGAAATATTGCAGCCGGCGGTCTGGTTGGTTCTGAGCCAGCTCCAGTTCATGGCGTCGCTGCCGCTCACGCTGCCGGACGGTTCCTCGTCCAACGCCGTGTTGTCCAGCGGCTTGACGTCCAGCACCACGCTGCCTTCAGCCGAATCCATGGTGATTTCCACACATCCGTTTTCGGCATATTTCTCCGCGTTCCAGCTGATGAGGGAAGGCCGGAGCTTCTCCGCAAAATCCCCGAGGGTATTCAGATCTGACGCGACAGAAGAAACATCGTTGTAATTGAAGGGCTTCATGCCGTTTGACACGCTGGCGGTATTGTCCTCTTCCTCCCTGTCGGCTGCGGTTGTGGCAGAGGAAGTCGTCTGTGTGGAAACCGTGGTGGTAGTGATCAGCGTGGTCCATTCCGCCGCGTCGTTCTGGGTCACGGCGGTCGTGCTTTGCGTTTCCTGCGGGCCGGAGGGTCTGTTTTTTGACGGACGCCTGTTCCGGCTTTCCCGGATCAGCTTTTCATATGCTTTCTCGTTCCTGCGGGAATCGACATATGTCGGTATGGTTGGCTCGCTGATGGATATTTCGGTAACGGATGAGTCAGAAGGATTGCACAGCTTTGCGCTGTTATCCGCGGTGAAAAATCTGCCGCCGCATCTTGTGCTGCCGCACACTGTAAAAGCCGTTATCGCTGTCATCATGGAAACAGCCAGGCAAAGACCGGTCGTTCTGCAAATATGCTGTCTGCCTGCTTTCAGCAAGCTGTAAATCATATAAATCCACCATCCTTCCGACCTGGGCGGACTGATCAGAAAAGTCAGTCGTTCTCGCCCTTCATGTGATAGTATACGCCGACCACCCTGGAATTAGCGGTGGCATAATCTATGTACCATTGTCCCGTCACTTCGTCCGTGTCCACCACGGAATTGTATCCGTAGCGGATGATATTCTTGCTGTTGTTTGCAAACGGATAAGCGTCGGGATTATCCTTGTAGTTGTATTGCAGCATGGTTGTCGTCTTGTAGATCTTGCCGCCTATGTAGGCTTCCTTCGCCTTGTTGTACAGCTTCATCTTGCGGCTGTCGGTCAGCACATCCTTGACGTCATACAGGATATATGTCTTATCGGGGTTGGGCGTTTTGTAGTAAGCCGCGGAGATGTCGGGATAATCGGTGCCGATCTTGACCCCTCTGGGCAGCTTGAATCCCATCTTGTTGGAGAACCAGACGATTTCCTTGGCGCGGCAGACGCTCTTTTTGCATTTATCATAAACCTGCCACTCGGTGACATCCTTGCCGGAACCGATGATCTCCCCGTCCACGGTATAATCGGAGGTTTCATAAGGCACGCCTATCACCGCATAGCTGCCGTCGCCGGAAATCAGCTTGACTTCCACTTCGCCGGTGGCCTTGATCATGTCGGTATTCCACTCGTAGGACACGGGACTGACCGCTTTGACATACTGCGCGAAGGAATCGACGCCTTTGGTGATGCCGTCGATATCGCTCCGTCCGAATACGCTCAGCGTCTCCTGTGGGGATTCTTCGGAAGAAACGGAGCTGCTCTCTGCCCCGGAGGAATTCCCATCGTCATCCTCCTCGTCGTCCTCGTCCTCGATGATGATGACCTTATTGCCGTCGGAATCGACGCTCACCACCTGGGTGTAATCTTTTCGGGAGCTTTTGCCCTTATTGCCGGAGCCTCCTCCGCTTAAACCTGAAATAGAAAAAAACAGCAGAATTATTATCATTACTGCCGCGAAGGAACAGGCAACACCGATGAGAATGCTCTTGGTTTTTGCGTCCATAATCCAACACCTCAAAAACAGATTTCTTTGATCGAAACAAAACGATAAAAAGACCGGCGTCATACAACTCCCGCCTTGGTATCATTATATATAATAGAATAATATTCGCGCCGCGTCAATAGAATTAACGCAAAAAAAATATGAAAATATTGTCACTTTATTTCCGGCGTATGCCTCAGAAGATATTCGCGGCGCCTGTAATCCGGCATCACGGTGTCTATGAATGCGTAAAAGGCCGGACTGTGGTCGTGATGTCTGATATGTGCCAGCTCGTGTACCACCACGCAGTCGATGGCTTCGGGCGGATAAAGCATCAGCAGACAGGAAAAGCACAGGCTGTTTTTGCCGCTGCAGCTTCCGAACCGTTTGCGCGCCGAGGTGATTCTGATGCCCGTGGGCTCGACGCCCATTTTCTGCGCATAATATGCCACTCTGCCGGGCAGTTCATCGGCAGCCCTTACCTTCAGCCCGGCGAGAAGCTCCGGCGTGATGTTCCTGGCGTTTTCCATGCGTCTGCGTGCCTCCGGCATATGCTTTTCGATCCACCCGGCGTGCGCCTGCACCATCCTGTCGATCTCCTTTTTGGAAGCGTTGATCGGCGCCCGCACCACGATCTCGCAATTCTCGTCGATTCTCAGCGAAATGCTTTTCCGCTTCGTCCTGATAAGCCTGTATGCTTGAATCTCTGACATATTTTCCTTTCATTGCCTCCTGCCGATTTTCCCGCCGCGAGATAAGCCGGATTTCTCCATCCGGAGCCGGAATCCATCTGAAAGGGACGGCTGATCCGCTGCGCCTGTTGCTTTATTTGCCGGCTATTTCAAGTGATAGACCACCTGAACATTGGTGTCCACGTTGATGAATGTGCCTTTTTTCCCGTCAATGATGTAATAGAGCCGCTTGACATCGCCGTCTTCGTACAAGATGGTCAGCATGTCGTGCCCGTTCTTGCGGTTGGTCGTATATCGGCCCTGTTTGTGGACGTGCCAGCCGTCCTCGGATTTTACCGAAATGACCGCCTTGCCCCCCGGTTTGAATTCCATGATGATATTGGGATTCCCGGCGGAATCGGCGGATATGATCCACTTGCCGTTGATGTCGGATGACATCAGAATATTGAAGGCGATCACCCCGCAGACCACCAGAATGACGAGAAGACCTACGGCGCACCAGATTCTTTTGCGGAGAATGTAGTCTTCGTCGTCCTGATCGGCGCGTTTGCGTCTCATCGTGCCGGTCTTTCCGTAATACGCCCTGTCCAGCACGCCGTTCATGAATCCCGCCGTCTTCCGGTCGAAATTCCTGTAGAGCCGACTGCTTCTGTCCGCCACATTTCTGCGGAAGAATTTCTTCACCGCCAGCACCATGCCGTCGTACTTTTCCCATAGGGAAGTCAGCACCTTGTCCAGTCCCTTTTCCTCGGGAAATTCACTCAGGCGTCTGGCGGACTCGGACAGGCCTTCCCCGTCCTCCTCCCGGCTGCCTTTCTGCCCGTCGCCGGAGGCAGAACGGTCGTCCTCCTTCTCCAGATTTGCATAGCTGCGGTCGAGCTGGTATCGTTCCAGGTCGGTAATGCCATCCTTGAAATAGTATTCCGCCAGCAGGTCGTCCTCTTTGTTTCTCACCATGCGGCGGATGCTTTCGGAGAGATTCCTGTGGCGGTCCTGATCGTCGTCGGAATTGCCTATCATTCCCGAAAGATCCACCGTCGGGAAGCTCTCGTCGGGAAAATTATCCGCGGGATTCCGGTCGATGGCTTCTTCCTGGGTCGGCTCGCCGGGTTTCACGGGCTTGTCAAACTTCAGCACAGGTGAAAAAGAGGCGTCCGACAGAAGATCGTCGGATACCTCGTTTTCTCTTTGTATAACCGAAATCTGTCTGCGCACCCTGGTCATGGTATCGCCGTCGGGTACGGCATACCTTGCCGAAGTGCCGCAATTGGGACATCTCTCGGAATGAGGATTCAATTCCTGATTGCACTTGGGACATCTCATGAAATAAATTTCCTCCTGCTGACCGGTGTGATTATTCCACCCTGGATAATTTCCACACCGTATTCTCGACGGTGAATTCCATGCTGTCGTCTGTGACAAATTTCAGATCGCCCACCATGGTATCGTCGTCGGTATACTCTCTGATGCCCTCGAGCGTCAGCCGGCATTCTCCGCCGTCTTTGATGGTGTAGGTTCCTTCAAACTTTTTTGAGAACAGGAACGCCTTGATGCTGCATTTGCATTTGCCTTTTCCGTCAAATTCAAAGGTGCCGGGAAGCGTCATTTTTTTGTAGGGAACGTCGGTTTTCCACGTACCCTTAATCTTATTCTGCATGTATTCCGCCGTCAGTTCCTCCGGAATGGACGGCTCCGAAGAAACCGGCTCCGAAGAAACCGGCTGCGTGGGTCTTGTTTCGGAGGAGACGGCCCAGGAGCTTACCTCCGGAGGTTCGACCTCTTCCTGCGTGATTCCCGAATGCCCGTCATCGGCGGACCCCCCTGACAGATATCCCGTGAGAAACACCGAACCCGCCACCATGACGAATACCAGCGCCACGGCGCCCAAGGCAATGGCAAAAAACTGCAGGCAGCCCTCCGATTTGGTTTTTACATGGGGATTGTTTGTGATCTTGCCCGTTTTCTTGTTGACATACACATACTGAATGGCATTGGGATCAGCGGTGTTCATTTCATGCTGCACAGGCTTGCTGCTGTTTGCCGCCGCGCCGGGTTCAGCGGCGTTCTGCTTGGGCGCGGTGACGTTGCCTGTGTTCTTTTCGCCGCATTTCGGGCAGAATTTATCATTCACGCCCAGCTTGCGGCCGCACTTGCTGCAATACAACATTCTATCATTCCCTGACTAGATCTATTTCGGCTCCTGCTCCGTCCATATCGTTGAATTGCAGGATCTGACCGGTTATCGTATAATACATCTTTACGTTGTAATCCTGATTGTCCATGGGATTTTTCAGCGTCATGGAAAGGTATTGTTCGCCGTCTCCGTCGGTCATCTTCACATAGCTGCCGCTCAGACTGACGGGCGTGTCATTCAGCACCAGGTTGACGTACATCGAGCCGCTGTTGTTGAATTCCCATGTGGAAGACATGGCGTCCTGGTCAAGCTCGCTGAGAGCCTGTATTCCCAGTGAAACCGAGCTGATATTGCCCCTCCATCTGCCCACGATGGGATCGGCAAAGGAATTGACGTAGTACCATATGCAGAAAGCGGCGATCACGGCAAGACAAAGCGTGAAGAAAACGCCTAATCCTCTGAATTTGCGGCTCTTGAGCCGGCGCAGCTCCTTGGGAGTGACCGCGACATACATCTGATTGTCTTTCAGCTCGGGCAGACCGCCGCTGACGTGGGCCGTTCCCGAGGCAATGCCGTTGAATTCCCGCTGCTTGGGAACGTAAGCGGGACGGGCATTCTTTTTGACAGGCTCGTTGATGAGCTTCTCGTTTCTTTCGGCGTGGCGAGCGTTCTTGATCTTCACGGTGGTTTCATAGCTCAGGCTCTTTTTGCTGACCCGGCTGTGATCCACGGCGGGAGTCGGAATATCAGGGATTACCAGATCCTCCTCCGGCATGGTAAAGGGCTCGTCGGGAATGGCCGGCGTATCCCCCGTGAAATTCAGCACCGGACTGAAGGGGTCGCTCCCGTCGGATTGGGAATCGCCCGAAGGCAGATCGAACTGCGGCACGCTGAAATCAGGTATCGCGTCGGGATCAGCGGACTTGGTTTCCTCACCGTAGGATCCGAAGATGGCGGGATCAAAATCCTCTGTCTTGATCGGGTCGTCCAGCGAAGGAATGTCAAAATTCAGTTCGGGCATATCGCCTGACCCGGCCGGCATGGGAATGGGATCAAAATTCAGTTCGCCGGTTTCGTCTGTGTTCTGCGAAGGGCTGTAAATATCGTTCATGGCACTCTCTCCGTCCTGTTATGATCTCTGTTTGCGGATGGATGACGACCTCGAATCACATCAAGATAATCATTCATCGTTATTATACTAAAAAAAATCGGCAAATGCAATACAACATATAAAATATAAATAATAAATTTATATTTTATTGCTTTTTTATTTTGATTGGTGTATATTAATGATAGAGTAATTCCGTTATCTCTGACGATAATAATGAAAAGGAAGTATGCTTATGAAATGTATCAGATGCGGATATGAGTCCCCCGTTTCCTTCCAGGAGTGTCCCCGGTGCGGAACCCTTCAGCCTGCCCCGCAGAATCAGCCGTCGTACGCGGCTGCCAAAAAGACGGGAAATAAAAGCGGCGCTGAAATAGCGGCCATTGTCATTTCCATTCTTGTGTCAGTCTTCAGCATTATAGCGGCTTTTGTCATTCTGATCGCCTTTACAGCCTACCAGGCGGTCAAAACGTCGGATCAATACGGCATTGACGCCGTTGACGATTTTGATTCCAATGAATACGACGACGACCTGGACCAATTCTTCAAGGATTATTACAGCGGCGAAAACAAGTACACCTCCGAAACGCCCGCCGGACTCAATACGCCGATTTCCTTCAAGAAGGAGCTGTACAGCTTTTCCGAGGGGGAAGTCCAGACCGAATATGAAGTGACCATGACGGGCGTCTATCGCGGTGAAGCCGCCCTGAAGATGCTCGAGGGAGCCACTCTCCCCGAATACGACCCGGATGCGGAGGATATCTATCTCGCCCGATTCACCGTAAAAATCACCAACCAGGATAAGGAAGCCATTGTCACCCTGCCGATGAGCTATCCCGCCGCCTATCCTTCCAACACCGTCAGTCTGTTTTCCTCCGATTACAACGCGCTGAGCAGCCTGGATTACGTCAACAAGTACAGCCTCATCAGCAAGGGAGAGGAATTGGAAACCTATATCGCCTTCATTGTCAGCAAGGATGACCAGAGCCCCTGCATCCGCTGGGATCTGACGGAAGACAAGGTTTTCCGCAGCGAGGAGGAAGCCGTTTCCGACGCTTCCACCGTCGAGGCAGGCATTGCCATTGATGTGCCGGAGGAATCCTCCACCCTGGATGACACATCCAGCGAACAGCCGGAAGAATCTTCCTCCGACGATGCTGCCTCCAATTGACTTTCCTGAAAGTTGATTTATCTGCAAATATAACGGATTGGAATTTTCAGACATGGATAAAAGTAATGCCAGCCATACAAAAATGGAAAAACAGCTTGATAAGATCTCCCTCATTCTGATGGTGGTCGGCGTCGTGACAACGGTATGTCTTGTGTTTTTCTTTGTGGAGCTGTTCCATCGCCGGGGCGATGCGACGCAGGCAACGGTCTACAGTGCTCAGCAGATCGGCCAGACCGACAAATCGCTGCTTATTTCATGGAGCAGTTCCGACGCGTCGTTGGAATTCAACGTGAAATGCGCCGAAAAAACCGGTGCCGAGGTCACCGGGGTACGAACGCGTCATCCCTTTGCCGCCATTCACGACCTTGAGCCGGATAAGGAATACAAGGTGACGATCATCCCCATTGATGAAAACGGCGAGCAGGAACCGTACGAACTGGACTGCCGCACCTCTCCCTACTGCAATGTCACGTCCGTCAATGTGGAAGAAGTTGACGGCAGCAGCGCTACCGTTTCCTGGACTTACGAGGGCAGGGACACGGGTTTCACCGTCATCGCCTACGCCCTGGACCAGAACCGGAAACGGCATCTCACTTCCGCCCCCATTTCGGTTCCCGCCGGCGCGGAGACCAAGCAGTGCAGGCTGACCGGACTGCTGTCCGAGCTGCATTATACGGTCTGTGTGATGCCGGATACCAAGTATGCCGGCGTTGCCAAATCAGACTTTACGACGCTCAGAAATTCCGAATCGTATAATAATGTCAGTATTATACGATTTGTAGCATGTGAAAATCAATCCAGAAACCAGGTGATGGTTCGTGTGGCCTACCAACTGGCAGCAAATTCGCCTTATAAAACCTCGATGATTCTCAGCGGAACCATTGATCCTTTTGAAGATGTGGGGCTGACGGTTTACATTACCGACTCGGACGGCAATCTGATCAGTGAATTCCTCACGCCCAATATTATCCGCGATCAGATCGGCACCGGCCAGATTCTCTACCAATCGCTGATGACCGAATTCACCTCCCCGGAAAAGGAAGGCAGCTACAAACTGCTGGCAGCTCTTGAAAATGTCACCGTGGCAAGAAGTTCCTTTACAGTTGTCGGATAGTATAACCTGACAGATAAATTACAATTTGGAATAATTAAAAGCCTTTGACAGTCATATCCGTTCCACTTGACTAAACAAACGCAACCTATCTTTTGTTTAGTCTGAAGGACAGATGATGACTGTACAAAGGCTTTTTTCTTTATGAATCGACCGTGAATGGGGTTGTTATTTCAGTCTGCCGGTTCCTTCCGTAAAGAGTTTGGAATTCCGCAGGGCGATGATCAGCGGAATTCCCAGGAGAAGAACCACACCGAGTTCTCCCGCGCCGACGGTCAGCAGGCAGAACCAGTAGGGATCGCCTTCGGGGATAAATAAGGAAAGCTCCGCACCGACAATCAGTGCGTTGAATATGACCGGCGGGAGCAGGGCGAGAAGCGGGATTCCCATCACCTTCACATCGCGAAGCATGCGCGTGCAGATGGCTGCCATCAGTGTAGCCAGGCTGCCCAGCAGGACATCCAGCCATCCGGCGATATTCGCTCCGGTCGCTACGCCCACGGCGTTGGCAATGATGCAGCCCACTGTCAGTCCGGGGACAGCCGAAAATGTGAAAATCGGCATGACGGTCAGGGCTTCCGAAGCACGAAACTGGATGGGGCCGAATGAAAACGGCGCCAGCGCCAGTGTCGCGACCGTGTAGAGGGCCGCAATCAAGCCGCCCTGCGTGAGGAAAATCAGTTTGCTTCTGTTGTTCATTTGTAGATCACTCCGTATTTTGATTAGTTGTCCGTTCAGGACGGACAAGGTCAGGAGGTTGCGACTGACCTTATTTATAATCACGCGGCAGCCTGTTTCATGTCGAAATACCGCGAATTATAAGCTAAATTTATTCCAAACTGTAATATAAGTTTAAAATATTACCATTCATTGTGGGTCATACTTCCATTCCAGAGGAAGACGGACAGATCGACGCAATTATCATCGCCGACCGATACCTGCTCCTTTTCCAGCAGTTCCTTCTGCACCTGCATTCCGCCGAAGGCAAAATCCGGCGCCAGTCTGCCGAACCGATTCACCACGCGGTGGCAGGGAATGATGCCCGGTTCGGGATTGTGATGGAGAGCGCTGCCTACGATCCTCGCCGCCTTCGGTGAACCGCACAGTGCGGCAATCTGTCCGTAGGTTGCCACCTTTCCCCTTGGAATACGGCGTACTGTCTCATACACCTTGTTATAAAAATTAAGATTATTACTCATTGGAATTTTTATTGCTTTCTTCAGCCGATATTTTCTTGCTTTCAGCCTTGTCGGCGTCATGATCCGGGTCCGTCACAGGTTGGTCATCGGTATTTTTGACCACTCTGACCTTGGTGATGCGTCGGTCGATCACCTGTTCCACGGTAAATTCCGCATTTTCATAGGTCACTGTGGGATGCTCGTTTTCGGTGGGAATCCGGCCAAGCGTGCTCACAATATAGCCGGCCAGCGTGTCGTAATCTCCTTCGGGCAATTCAATGTCCAGCAAATCCGACACTTCATAAATCGAAGTCGTACCGTCTATGGTAAAGGTATTGTCGCTGACCTGGCTGATTTCCTCATCCTCATTGTCAAATTCATCCTGAATATTTCCCAGAATCGACTCGATGAGATCCTCCATGGTAATAATGCCGGACGTGCCTCCGTATTCATCCACGACCACTGCCATCTGCACCTTGGTTTCCGTCATTTCGCCGAACAATTCGCTCAGCTTTTTTGTTTCGGGAATATAACACGCCGGGCGCATCAGCATGTAAATCTGCGTATCGCAGTCCTCCGATTTGCCGACGTACTTGAGCAGGTCTTTGACATAGAGAACGCCCTGAATGTTGTCCAGGTCATCCTTGTAGACGGGAATACGGGAAAATCCGTTTTCCAGCGCAAAATCAACGGCCTGTCGGACGGTGGATGTGTATTCCAGCGCTTCAACGTCGGTGCGGTGGGTCATGGCTTCGCTCGCGGTGGTATCTCCGAATTCAAAGATGTTCGCGATCATATCGGCTTCGGATTCTTCAATGACGCCCTTCTCCCCGCTCGCGTCAACCATCATGAGAATCTCGTCCTCCGTGGCAAGTTTTTCGTCCGCGTGCGCCGGAACGCCGAAAATCTTGACCACAAAATTGCTGATTCCCAGCAGCAGAATGATGTAGGGATAGAGCAGCTTGATGAAAAACATGATGATTCCGGAAACGGAATAGGCAATGGTTTCACAACGGTGAATGCCGATTTTACGCGGGATGATTTTTCCGTTGACGATGTAAAAACTGAGCACCGCCAGAGCCACACACAGCATGGAAACGGTTTTTGACGCGTCCACGCTCAGTCTGCCCCAATGACTGATCATCCTGAAGACCGGCGGATAAAGAAATTGAATGGAAAGCGCGGAAATGACAAAGGCGCAGACCGCACTCACCGAACGGACACATGCGTAAAAATACGGCTTGTATGTGGAGCGCAGCGCGGCGAGCTTCATGGCCTTTTTATCCCTTTCCTCCTCCAGCTGCCGGATGCGGCTGAAGTTTGCGGAAATGACAGCCGATTCACTGAGATGAAGCAGAAATGTGACGGAGGTCAGAAGAAGAATGAGAAGCAGCGTAAATGGACTATTCATCTGGTCTTCCCTCCGAATCGAAATTCAAAAAGAACTGAGATCTGTTTTCGCGGCGAACCGTCAGAGTCGCTCATGAAAAAAAATGCCCCCTTCTGGTTTGTTCTATATTTTATTAATAAATAATATTGATTGCTTAATAATTATTGTTGTTTTGAGTATTTCCGCCCAGTCGGTTGGCAAGCTCGGCAAGGTCGTCATTCGAGAAGAAATCCACTTCCAGCGTGCCTTTTTCGGATGAACCCACGACCTTCACCTTACGCCCCAAGGCCATGGAAAGCGCAATTTCCACTTCATCAAAGTAATTATCGCGCTCTGTCTGTGCCTTTTTAGAGGGAGATTCCTCCCCCTTTTCCTTCTTCACCTGTTTTTCGACATCGCGGACCGTCATTTTTCTCTTGACAGCCTGGCAGGCAATCCGGATCATGGCTTCCTCATCATGCAGTCCGAGAAGCGGTCTGACATGACCGACCGTGAGATCGCCTGCGGTCAGCATTCCGAGAACCGAATCCGGCAGCTCCAACAGACGGACGGAATTGGCAACGCTGGGACGGGATTTGCCAACTCTTCCCGCGACCTGTTCCTGCGTCATACCGTATTCATTCATCAGGTGTCTGTAGCCTTCCGCTTCCTCCACAGGATTGAGATCTTCACGCTGGAGATTTTCGATCAACGCGATTTCATCGACTTCCTTGTCGCTCAATTCGCGGATCACGACAGGAACCTCAGTGAGTCCTGCGCTCTGGGCAGCTCTCCACCGTCTTTCCCCGGCAACGATCTGATATCCTCCGCTGGGAATCGGGCGTACGATCAACGGCTGAATCACGCCGACAGCTGCGATAGAATCCGCCAGCTCAGCCAACGCAGCGGGATCAAATTCCTTTCTGGGCTGATTTCGGTTAGGCTCAATTTCTGAAATGCGGAGCGTGCGAACGCTGTCGCTTTCTTCGATGATATTGTCATTAAATAGCGAATCCAAACCTTTGCCAAGACCGCCTCTCTTGCCTGCCATATTTTATAAAGCCTCCACTCTGTTGCTTATTTTTTATTTTTCTTGATAATTTCCTTCGCCAGCTTGTCGTAGGCCTCGGTTCCTTTGGACTTCTTATCAAAATAATTGATGGGCTGCCCATAGCTGGGTGCTTCGGAAAGACGTACCGTACGCGGAATGACGGTCTTGAAGACCTGCTTCGGGAAGTATTTTTTGACCTGCTCGGCGACTTCCTGCGTAAGATTGAGCCTTCCGTCGTACATCGTAAAGAGAACGCCTTCAATTTCCAGATGTGCGTTGTAGGTACGCTTGATTCTGGAAACCGTGCTGGTGAGCTGTGCAAGACCTTCCAGCGCGTAGTATTCGCACTGAATCGGCACAAGCACGCTGTCAGCCGCATTCAACGCATTGATGGTGATCAGGCTGAGCGAGGGCGGGCAGTCTATCAGAACAAAATCAAATTTCTCACGCGCGGCTGCCAATCCCTTTTTCAGGATAGATTCACGATTGTCTACTTCTGAAATTTCCAGATCCGCACCCGCCATTTTGATGTCAGACGGAACGATCCAGACATTTTTGAATTCCGTCTTGATGGCAATCGCGTCTGCTGCTGCTTCGCCGGTCATGACCGTATAGGAAGACTGCTGGTTATCCTGTTTGTCGATGCCAAAGCCGGAAGTTGCGTTGCCCTGCGGGTCAATGTCCACCAAAAGCACCTTTTTATTCATGGTACCAAGCGCAGAAGCGAGGTTGACTGCGGTTGTGGTCTTGCCAACGCCGCCCTTCTGGTTGGTCACAGCGATTATTTTGCCCATTATGTAAAGCACCTTTCTTTCATCAGATTCTAATAATCATATATAAGATTATAGCATATACTTTCTGAATTACAATCCCTTTTCGGACTTTTTTCTTTAATTTTGTGTGAATCAGGCATGTTTCACGTGAAACATGTGTCTTTCCACTGAAATTCCACCATTTTCAACCGTCAAAGAGGCTTCTTGCTGATTTTGGCGGATGGTCTTGGAAACTGAGGCGGCGTTGTTTTCACCTTTTCCACCAAAATAATCGTTCTCCCGCTGTTGTCTGAAATCCGGTATTCCTCTACCTTGCTGACCTTTCCGCCCAAAGTGCCGATTGCCGGCCGCGCCAGATTCAATTCCTCGCCCGCATCCGGGCCTTTCATGGAAACAAATTTACCGCCCGGTCGCACGTAAGGAAGGCAGTATTCCGAAAGCTCTCTGAGATTGGATACCGCTCTCGCACAGGCGATGTCGTACTTCTCCCTGAAGCAAGGCATTCTGCCGCCTTCCTCCGCACGCAGGTGAACCGCCCGCACTTCGGCTTGAATTGCCTTGGCAACTTCCTGCAAGAAGAGAATTCGTTTATTCAGGCTGTCGAGAAGAGTCAGTCTGATATCCGGACGTGCTATTTTCAGCACCATTCCGGGAAAACCCGCCCCTGTTCCGACGTCAATGAGTGAAGCATTCGACGGAACCTCGATAAAACGAAGCATTGCCAGACTGTCCTCGAAGTGACGTGTCATAATACCTTCGGGGTCCGTAATTCCGGTCAGGTTTATGCGGGAATTCCATTCCACCAGTATTTCAGCATAGCGATCCAGCTGATGAAGTTGTGCATCCGACAGCCGGACGCCAAATCCGGCTGCTTTTATGGCCATGCGGTCAAAATCAATCATTTGTTTCACCTCTCTCCTTTTCAGCCGCGAGGTGCTGCCTGTTCTTCTTGGCAAGCCAGATCAGCAGAACTGAAATATCCGCGGGGCTTACGCCGGAAATTCTGGAAGCCTGCCCTATGCTTTCCGGACGGATTTTGCTTAGCTTCTCGATTGCTTCCAGCCTCAATCCGCCTATTTTGGAATAATCCAGCTTCGCGGGGAGCTTTTTTTCTTCCAGTCTGTTGGCTTCATCAATCATCGCCTGCTGTCGTTTGATATAGCCTTCATACTTGATTTGCACTTCGGCCTGTTCAAAAATATACTTCGGAAGGTCTGGACGGGTTGTATCAACGGAGGCAAGGGCTTCATAGCTGAGTTCAGGGCGTTTGATCAGCTCAATCAGACGTACCGGATTTTGAATCGGCGTTGTTTCACGTGAAACAAGGACCTGATTGACTTCTTCTGACGCAGGAATCGTCGTATTCCGCACTCTTTTTAATTCCTGGCGCTTTTTCTCCATCCGATCGAGGAATTTCGCGTAGCGTTCCTCCGAAACCAGCCCAACCTCATGCCCAATCGGCATCAGACGTTCGTCCGCGTTGTCCTGCCGCAGAATCAGACGATATTCGGAGCGGGAGGTCATCATTCTGTAGGGATCCGCGACGCCCTTTGTCACCAGATCATCAATCAGCGTGCCAATATAGCTACCTGAGCGCTGCAAAATCAGTTGATTTCTGCCCAGAACACTTAACGCCGCATTAATGCCGGCGACAATTCCCTGGGCGGCGGCTTCTTCATAGCCCGAACTGCCGTTGAATTGCCCCGCGCCGTACAGTCCGGAATAGTCCTTGAATTCCAGCGTCGGACGCAATGCAAGAGGATCCACACAGTCATATTCGATGGCGTAGGCAGTACGCATGATTTTGACGTTTTCCAAGCCGGGAATGGACTTATACAGCGCAATCTGAACGTCTTCGGGAAGCGAAGAAGAAGCCCCCTGAAGGTACATTTCCTCTGTATCCAATCCGCAAGGCTCGATAAAGAGCTGATGTCGTTCTTTTTCGGAAAATCGGACGATTTTATCTTCAATACTGGGACAGTAACGCGGGCCAATGCCGTCTATTTTTCCACTGTACAGCGGAGAACGGTGGATATTGTCTAAAATAATCTTCTTTGTACGCTCATTTGTCCAGGTGACATGGCAGGCAACCTTGTTTTCCAGCGAAAAATCGGGATTATCCAGCGTATCATAGGAAAAGGGTGTAATTTCCCTGTCGCCTTCCTGCACTTCAAGGTGACTGAAGTCAATCGAATGTCGGTGAATTCTTGCGGGGGTTCCCGTTTTGAAGCGTCTGCAGGGCAGGCCAAGCGTACGAAGGCATTTTCCGAGGGCGGTGGCAGCGAACATACCGTCAGGACCGCCTTCAAACGTCACATCTCCTACGTAAATTCTGCCCCCGAGATAGGTTCCGGTAGCAATGACCACGCACTTCGCGGAATAAACCGCCCCCATTTTCGTCACAACGGCCCAGCGGTAGGGGGATTCCTGCGGACGGATTTCAATTATTTCCGCCTGTTTGAGGTCGAGATTCGGCTGCAATTCAAGCGCGTGTTTAATTCTGGCGGAATATTTTCTGCGGTCTATCTGAGCACGAAGGCTGTGCACCGCCGGACCCTTTCCCCTATTGAGCATCCGACTCTGAATGAAGGTATCGTCCGCTGCCCTGCCCATTTCCCCGCCGAGGGCATCAACTTCACGGACGAGATGCCCCTTTGCGGTACCGCCGATAGACGGATTACAAGGCAGATTGCCCACCGCGTCCATATTAATGGTAAAAATGACCGTAGCGCAGCCCAATCGCGCGGAAGCAAGCGCTGCCTCGGTACCGGCATGACCTGCCCCGATGATGGCCACATCATACTTATCTGCAATATATTCCATACAATCTCCTGAATTTCTAATGATCTTATTTTCCTACGCAAAAACGATGGAAAACAGCGTCCGTCACAACATCGGTTGCCCTCTCCCCCGTCAATTCCAACAGAGAATTGATGGCACAGTCCAGCGATACATTGACCGCGTCAAGCGTCATCCCGATCGCAAGGGCTTCCCTTGCTTCTTCGACCATTTTCAGGCAGTTTTTGCAGCATTCTATCTGCCTTTCTCCCGAAAGAATTCCGTCTGCCGGATTGATGGAAGCTGTGCCAAGCACCTCCGCCACGGCATTTCCAAGCTCTTCAATGCCGTTTTCTTCTTTGGCTGAGATAGTTACGACCTTCAAGACAGCATGCCGGATGGCATCCACGTCCAGCCTGCTTTCCATATCGTTCTTATTGATGACAGCCACACAGGAAAGAGATTTGATTTCTTCTATCAGCTTCCTGTCGTCCTCATCCAAGGGCAAGGAATTGTCGAATACCGCAATGACCAGGCTTGCGCTGTTCATCCGGCTTTTCGCCCGGGCAACGCCGATACATTCCACCGGGTCAAGTGTCTCGTGAATTCCAGCCGTATCTGCCAATTTCAGAATAATATCGCCCAGAAGGACTTTTTCTTCGACAATATCCCGTGTCGTGCCCGCAATATGCGTGACGATGCTGCGTTCACAGCCGGAAAGACAATTCATCAAGGTGGATTTGCCGACATTCGGCTTACCGACGATGACCGTGTCAACGCCGTCACGAATGATCTTCCCCGCGTCCCCTTCGGCAATCATCCTGCGCAGCTGCATGGCACATTCGCCCAACTGAATCGAAAGATTCTCCGTGTCCACCGGAATGAGGTCTTCTTCCGGATAATCCGCCCATGCGGCCAAATGCGCGGCGTAGCCTGTCAGCTGATCCTTGACCCGATTGATTCTGCCGGCCAATTTTCCTTCCATGGCGGTCATCGCGGCTCTGGCGGCCTGCTCTCCATTGGCTGAAATCATATCCATCACGGCTTCCGCCTGTGTCAGGTCAATTTTGCCGTTTTCAAATGCCCTTCGGGTAAATTCTCCCGGCTCCGCCATTCTTGCACCATTTGCAAGCACAGCCCGCAGCACTCGCTTCATAACATACAATCCGCCGTGGCATGAAAGCTCGACGACATCTTCGCCGGTATAGCTTTTCGGTGCTTTGAAGACGAGGGCAATTGCCTGATCAATTTTTTCTTCGCCGTCCGAAACAAAACCCAGATGCGCCGTATAGCCGTTGGATTGTGTCAATGGAATCTGATTCATTGCCTTGAAGACCTTGTCGGAAATTTCAACGGCGCTGTCGCCTGAAATACGTACAATGCCGATTCCGCCTGCCGCCTGCGGCGTCGCAATGGCAGCGATGGTGTCACTCATTTTCCGTCACCTTCTGCACTTCATAATGATATCCCCTATATTATACCATATAATTTCTTAATTGCAATGGTTTATAACGAGGAATTCTTTTGTCTGGCAACTTTATTGTTTCACGTGAAACACAGGAAACGATCAACAGCCAAGGAAGTGTTTCACGTGAAACAAAAAAACCGGCCGGGAAACACATCACAGAGAATGGTTTTCCAGCCGGAGTATCATTTTTCTTATATCAGTACAAGTGAATCATTCAGCAGGAACAGTCATTATTCCTCGCTGCCGTAGCTGATCTTGCCGTATGAAAATTCGCCTTCATAATCGCTCTTGGGTTTGGAAGGCACGGAGTTTTCGGCAGAATAGCTCTTGGAATAATGATTTCTGTCGCGGTAGCCGCCGCGTCCTCCGCGTCCGCTGCCGTTTCTGTCGCCGCGACCGTAGCCGCCGCGTCCTCCGCGATTGTAGCCTCCCCGATCGCCGCGACCGTAGCCGTTCTTGCCATAGCCGCGTCCTCCGCGATCTCTGCGGTTGTCTCTGAGCTTGGCATATTTGACCGGAATGCCGTCGGCTCCTTCATCCAGTCCCTCCGGGCCGATGACGACATGGCGTCTTTCATTCTCGCCCACCGACCAGCTTGTCACGCCCTCGATGCTCTGCACCGCGGAATGAATGATGCTCCGCTCATAGGGACTCATGGGTTCAAGGGCGATGTTTTTCTGGAGTTTTGTGGCCTTATAGGCGGTCTTGGAAGCGACGGTTTCAAGCGTCTTCTCACGCTTTTCTCTGAAATTCTTTACATTGAGCGACACCTTGAAATAGCCTTCGCAGGCGTTATTGGCGGTCAGGCTGACGAGGTACTGCAACGCGGTCAGCGTGTCTCCCCTATGCCCGATCACAACGCCGAGATCATCGTCGTCGCCTTTGATGTTGAGGATGGTGCGTTCTTCGGTAACTTCTTCCGTGATTTCCAGATCCTTGACTCCCATCTGCGTGAGAATCTCGGTGAGATATTTGATCGCGACCGAAGCAGGCGTCTCCTTGACATACACTCTAAGCTTTGCCGGCGAACCGCCAAAAAGACCGAGAATCTTCTGCTGGGGCTGTTCCAGAATTTCATATTCAACTTCAGACTGCTCTGCTTCCAACTGAGCACAACCGGCTTCAAGAGCTTCCACTACGGTGTTGCCTGTAACAATGATTTCCTTCATTTCAGAAACGTCCTTTCAATTAGGTAAAATAAATAGAGATTACTTTTTCTTTTTTCCCTGGTATTCGGAAGAGGATTGATTTCCCTTGCCGCCTTTTTTCTTTTTGGATGCGCTGTTCTTCTTTGCGCCGTTCTGACTGCCGCCTTGCTTTGACTGAGCAGGCGCTTCCTGCCGGACTTCTTCTTCAAGGGAAGCTTCGGGCGCAGCCGCCTGCGTCACTGCGTAAATCGGAGCGAATTTCTTGATGCCTTTTTTGGAATAGGTTGTGGAAACGACCTGTTCTTCTTCCAGCCGGATTTTGGCTAGCCGCTGCGCCTCCGCCTTTGCGTTGAGAATGGCGGCATTGTAATATTTATTGACCACCCAGCTCTGCGCGGGAGCAAAAAGGCTGCTGCAGGTCCAGTAGAGGGCCATCGCGGAAGGAACGGAAAGTGAAATCCACGCCGACATCACGCCCATGCCGATGCCCATCATATTCGGACTGCAGCCGTTCATCTGGGACTGATTGGCGGCGCCGGTCAGCTTATTGGTGAGCAGCATGCCGCCGGCACTTGCCGCGAACACGACGAATGTCATAATGATGGCGGGATTCCAGAATTTCGCGATGGAGAGCAGGTCGATTCCAAGGAAATTGAACTGCTTGCTGAGCAGGTAAATCGGTTCCAGCGACGCGGATTCCGATGCGGTGAAGCCGTACTTCGCATAATCTCCCCCGATATTTCTGACAGCCTCAATGACATTGATCTGCGAATAAAAGCTGCTGCTCGCCTGGGTGTAGACATCGCTGAGCGACTTGATTCTGGAGATGGCAGAATAAAGAACTTCATTTGACTCGGATAAATCGAGATGAAGCGTACAGGTCAGCGGCTTACAGATGGCACGGTAAAGACCGTAGAAGATGGGCAGCTGGATCAACATAGGCAGACAGCCGCCGGCAGGGCTCTGGCCTTCTCTCTGGTAGAGCTTCTGCACTTCTTCGTTGTACCTGGCCTTGTCGTTGCCGTATTTGTCCTGCAATTCCTTCATTTTAGGCTGCAATCTCTGCATACCCGCCATGCTCTTCTGCTGTTTGATGGTGAGCGGAAACATCAGCAATCTGGTAAACAGGGTGAACAGAATGATGGAAACACCGAAATTTCCGGAAATGCTGTTAAAAAAGTACAGCACATATCCGAAAATAGAACCGATGAAATCAAATAAAGTATCCATCTTTTTACATATTCCTCCATTCGGATAATTAATATTCATTGAATAAAATCAATGATATAAAATATTTCAAAGCAGAAAGAAAATATGCTGTAAACTATTTATATTTAATTTTCAAAAACAATTTTTAGATAATTTTATTCATAGTAAAAATATAGCAGTCATTCAATCTGCTGGTTTTTCGGTTTTGTCTTGTTTGATCTTAACCTTTTTTTCCGGGACCGGATCGTATCCTCCCCGGCTGAAGGGATTGCAGCGGAGAATCCGCCAGCATCCCATGAGAGAGCCTCTGAAGGCGCCGAACCGCTCGATCGCGGTGTAGGTGTAATTGGAACAGGTGGGATAAAAACGGCAATGAGCCGGCGTTCTGGACGAAATATTCCTCTGATACCACCGTATCAGCCAAAGAAACAGTTTCTTCATGAAATGACCCCTGCCTCCCGGAGCTGCTTTTTCATAATCACGGCAATTTCGGTGCTTTTCTTATATCTGGTGGCCGTTCGGGCGACAAACACAATATCCCAGCTTCCGCGCGTTTCGGCAGACATGGAACGAAAGGCCTCGCGGATCACCCTGCGACAGCGGTTTCTGACCACAGCCTTGCCGATTTTCTTGCCGGACGTAACGCCGATCTGAATGCCGCCGTATTTTTTTTTGAAGCAATAGGTAATCAGATAAGGAGAAACAAAGCTCTTTCCCCTGCCATAAGCACGCCGAAATTCGTAATTTTGTTTTATCACAGCATATTTTGCCATAAGTTCACAATTCCCTTTTTAAAAACAAAAGCCACTTTGCAATAAGTGGCTCTGCGTGAAGATAACCCGATATACAGACGGCGCAGCGAAAAAACACGCTTCTCCCCTGCCGCCGGTATCTGTCCCCTTCTGCTGCATGTCCCCTTCCCTGCCGCTGTCATCACGCCGCAGACAGCGCCGGAATCAACGCTGCTGCGGCCTGACAGTGGCAAAAAAGCCGAGCGTTCAAAGTGGAACCTGATCAATAGGTCAGTGTCTTTCTTCCTTTGGCTCTGCGCCTTGCGAGCACCTTGCGGCCGTTCTTTGTCGCCATTCTCTTGCGGAAACCGTGCTCGACCTTTCTCTGACGCTTTTTGGGCTGATATGTTCTTACCATTTGCGTTTCCCCCCTTTAAAAAAATTATACTCATGTATTATAACGCATTGACACCCCCTATGTCAACAAAAATTTTTGTGTCAGACCGTGTTTTTTTCCCGATTCAGGGGGATTCAGGGGCTTCAGGTTTTCAACCTGTTGTGGAAAACACGGTGGACAACCACAAAATATGACGTCAAATATGCTTTTTTAACAAAAAATCAAACAAATCTTTTTACATTTTTTAAATATATCGCTTATTTCAGACGGTTAAATATTATATGTTTTGCACAAAACTTTAAAATACATTTCTCAAAATTCCTATATCAAATTTGCTTGTCGTGAAGCATTAAATCTGCTATAATAGACAGTGTTAAAATTTACTATAAAAGACAATTTCAGAAAGGATTACGTCACAAATCATGGAAATTACACAGCTTTGGAAAAATGTCTGCGACAAGCTCAGGCAGCAAGTCAATGACGTTTTATTTAACGTATGGATTGAGCCGCTTGTGCCTCATGACCTTGTAAACGGTAACGAGATGATCATCATTGCTCCGTCACAGTTTCACAAGGACGTCATCATCGACCAGCACATCGGC